>DAOUJY010000143.1:0-35839 GCA_034421995.1 Dehalococcoidia bacterium
GAGGGTTTATCACTGTCAGCCGGCGACCCTGATGTACGAGAACTTCCCGTCACCCTGTACCACCGAATGGTGGATTCCCTCGCTTACGCGGCTTGAATTGCGTAAAGCCTAGCTCAGGGGAACGGGAAAGCTACACCCGCAGGCGGCGCAGCGTTGGCCGCCAGACCCCCAGCGCGAAGGCGACCGTCAGGTAGATGGCGGCCCCGCCCGCAAAGGCGGCGGTCCAGCTGATGTATTCCGCAACCAGCGTCATCGGATAGGAGCCGATGAACATGAGCGCGGCGGAAACGTACCAGACGCTCATCACCCGGCCCTGGAACTCCCCCGGCACGGAGAGTTGCAGCACGGTCGTCCCCATGGGCACGATGCTGCCCATCCCGACCAGGAACAATATCGCCCACGACAGCCAGAACCAGTTTGACCAGGCCAGGCAGAAAAGGGCGATGCCGAAGAGGAAGATGCAGCCCAGCAGCAGCCAGTTCTTGTGGGATGAGTTGCCCAGCGACGCCATGATGAACGTGCCGGACAGGGACCCGATGCCGGCGCCGGTCATGAGCAGTCCGGCTCCGCCGGCGCCGGTGTCCAGCGCCAGTTTGGCGAAGGCGGGCAGCAACTGGGCATAGGGCATGGCGAAGAAGCCGAAGGCGAACCCGATACCGATGACGGTGAAAGTGACCGGGTTGGACCAGCAGTACCGCAACCCGCCCCACAGTTCGGAAAGGATACCCGAGCGCTGGTCTCTAACCGCCGGCGGCATCCGCCGGATCATCAGTAGCGTGGCGGTGCCGACGCAAAAGCAGCCGGTGGCCAGGTAGAGCGCCGGAGCTATTCCGGTCAGTTCGATGACGCCTCCGGCCAGGGCCGGACCCAGGATGCGTCCTGAATTCATCACCGCCGAGTTGAGCACGACGGCGTTCATCAGGTCGTCACGGTCCACCAGATCACGGACTATGGCCAACCGAGCCGGGGTGTTGATGGCCTGGAGGGCGCCGAGAACGAAAGCCGCCGCGTACACGTGCCACAGGGCAACCAACCCGGCGGTTTCCAGCACGGCGAGGCCCAGGATCAGGAGCGCAACCAGAGCCTGGGTCAGCAGCAGCAGCCCGCGCCGGTCGAAACGGTCGGCGAAGGTTCCTCCAAACAGCACAAAGCCCAGCGTGGGCATCCCGTAGAGGAAGATCATGAAGCCCATGCGGGCGGCGGAATCGGTCAGCTCCAGGACCAACCAGCCCAGGATGAGGAACTGCATTCCCCGGCCCAGAGCCTGGGCGTTCGCGCCGATCCAGAACCAGCGGTAGTCCCGGTGCCGCAGCGCGCGGAAGGTCTGGAGCTTGCGCCCGATAGCCAGGATCTGGGCCAACTATTTCACCAGTTACGCCGCTCCCAGGTCCGACGCTGCCTGGCCGATCACGTGGTCCATGGTGGACACGATCTGCTCAACCTCGCCGGGCGTCACGCACAGGGGCGGCATCACGTTCATCAGGTCGCCGCCGCGCAGGAAGAGGCCGTGGTCGGCAAAGCCCTGGGTCAGCCGGGGACCCAGACCGGCCTCGGCCGGGAAGTGCGCCTTACTCTCCCGGTCCTGCACCAACTCCAGGCCGCACATGAGGCCCAGCCCGCGCACGTTGCCGATGATGGAGTGCTTTTCCTTCAGCTCTTCCAGGCCGTCCAGCAGGTATTTCCCCATCCGGGCCGAATTCTCCACCATCCCTTCCCGTTCCATGATTTCCAGGTTCTTCAGGGAGGCCGCCGCGGCCACCGGATGCCCGCCGAAGGTGATCACGTGCCGGAAGGCCGCCCGGGGGCTACCCACAAAGGCGTCGGCAATATGCTTGCGCAGAATGGTTCCCCCCATGGGGATGTAGCCGCTGGTGATGCCCTTGGCCACGGTCATCATGTCCGGCACGATGCCCCAGTTGTCGCAGCCGAACCACTTGCCGGTGCGGCCAAATCCGGTAATCACCTCGTCGGCAATCAGCAGGCAGCCGTACTTGTCGCAAACTTCCCGCAGCAGGGGCCAGTAGTTGTCCGGCGGCACCACCGCGCCCATGGGGCTGGAGATGGGTTCGGCGATGACCGCGGCGACGGTTTCCGGTCCCTGGAACTGGATGATGCTCTCGATGGCGTCCACGCACCGTTGACCGCATTCCTCCGGCGTTTCGCTGTTGAACTCGCAGCGGTAGAAGTTGGGCTGGGGAGCGTGGAATGTGTTCGGCATCAGGGGTTCGTAGTCTTCCCTGGGGTAGAGGTAGTTGCCCCCCAGGGCCATGGCGCCCATGGTGGCGCCGTGGTAGGAGTCCTTGCGGCTGATGAACTTGGTGCGCTGGGGTTCGCCCATGCGCTTGAAATAGGCGCGGGACAGCTTCAGCGCCGTTTCCACCGACTCGGAGCCGCCGCTGGTGAAGAAACAGCGGGAGAGATCGCCCGGCATCATGGACGCGATTTTTTCCGACAGCATGACGGTGGGTTCGGTGGTGGTACCCATGGGCATGTAGGTGATCTTGAGCATCTGCTCGTAGGCCGCGTCGGCGATTTCCTTCTGGCCATAGCCCACGTTCTTCAACCAGAGGCCCGACATGGCGTCGATGTAAGTGTTGCCCAAAGCGTCGGTGACATGACAACCCTTGCCTTCCACGAAGATCTGGGGCTCGCCCTTTTCGGCCATGTCGCTGGGTTCCCGAAGGTACACCCAGAGGTTCTCCAGGGCAGTCCGTTGCAGATCGTTGACCGCGGTTTCAGTGTGGGTAGCCATGCTTGCCTCCGAATGCTGTTGTAGTCCAAGATTGGGGGGATGTACGTTGCCCAGGCAGTTTAGCATTGCGCAAGGGCCGCCACAAAGGGTTGCCGGGCCTTCCCCGCCACCGCCCTGCCGGGCTGAAAGTACACTGAAGCCACAAGACACGATTTAGCCCCGGCTCTTCGACCGGCAAATCAACCAAGTCACGTAGATGCCCAAGGGCGGCGTTATGAAAAGCGTCGTGGGATAGGGCGGTGCCTGTAGTATGGCCAGGACGACAACCAACGGTATGGTTGACAGCCCCGCTGCGACGCCGGCGCCCAAACCGTATAGCACTCCTCGTTTCCGGCTGATGCCAGTCATGGTGTATCCACAGAGCCAGCCGGTGATGGCAGCCGGCGCGATGGGACCGACCATGAACATGAGGGCCAACGAGCCGACGAGTTTCAGCAAAAAATCCGGGCCGATGTCCAGTGGAGCCACTGTCAATCTCCTTGTGCCAATTCCAGCGCCATTGCAAGTGACTTACCGGGGTTCCAGGAACACAATGCCCCGGAATACCGCTCACGCGTACCCACTTTCGGTAGTTTGTCAGAATCAGGATTTACAAGATTATCGGATTTTCAGGATGCCGCCGCCTGCGCGCTAACCAACCCAATCCGGCAAATCCTGATTCTGACGATACCATGGCCCCAAACCGGGCACGCGTGAGGGAACCCGACGGGGCAAACCCACTTTATCGTATGGTAGTATCGTAGGTACTCATCAGGGTATTGGTCGCGGAGTTCCACGACGGCAGCGCCTGCCTCACCGGCGTCCAACGACGCCTTCGTCCTCGCCATGCTGGGCTACGAAAACGTCGCAGTGTACGACGCTTCCATGTCGGAGTACGCCGCCGACCCGTCGCTGCCGCTGGTGGCGGACTGATGCTACATCCCCCGCTCATGGTGAGGCTGTCGAACCATGGGCGTAGGGGAGATACGTTTTGTCAGACACCTTCTCACCCGAGGGTAGGGGCGAATGATTATTCGCCCCTACGGACGGAAACTACCCAAAAGGCGCAGATCAGGAGGTAAGCCATGACGCAGGCCGCTACGCTTAACGATACCCTCGAATTCGGCCTGTTCGACTGGATTGAGTGGGACACGTCGGCGCCCCACGAGATCTTTGAAAACCGGCTCAAGATGCTGGAGTTCGCCGATCAAAACGGGTTCTACAGTTACCATCTGGCGGAGCACCACATCACCCCGCTGAGCGTGTCGCCCTCGCCGGCGGTGTTCCTGGCGGCGGCGGCGCAGCGCACCACCACGCTGCGCCTGGGGCCGCTGGTGTTTCTGCTGCCCTTCTACAACCCAATCCGGCTGTACCACGAAATCTGTATGCTGGATAACCTCAGCAACGGACGGCTGGATTTGGGCGTGGGCCGGGGCGTGTCGCCGGTGGAGGCCGCCGAGTTCGGCGTGGATCTGGAAATCAGCTGGGAAATGTTCAACGAGCAGATGGAGATGTTCACCAGAGGTTTCACCACCGGAATGCTCAACCACCGGGGCAAGCATTACAAGTACGAGGACATCGAACTCTGGATCGCGCCCCACCAGAAGCCCTATCCGCCGCTGTGGTACGCCAGCAATAACATCGAAACGGTGCCCTGGATGGCCCAGCACGGCTTCAACACCTGCACCGTTTTCGCCGACAACGCCGGCGTCAGGGAACACTATGGCCTGTACAAACGGGTCTGGAACGCCGAGCGCATGTCCGACGGGTTGAACAGCCACGTACCCATCCCGAAGCTGGGCCTGGTCCGTCACATATACATCGCCGACACCGACGAGCAGGCCCGGGCGGAGGCCAAAGCGGCGTACCGGACCTGGTTTCACAACATCGACTACCTGTGGGCCAAGAACGGCCTGGACCGCCTGGGGGCGATGCGGGACTTCGACGCCCTGGAGGCAAAGGACGTGATCATCGTCGGCACGCCGTCCACCGTCCGGGAGCGGGTGCAGCGGGCCATTGACGAGACGGGCATCAACTATTTCTGCCCCATATTCGCCTGGGGCGACCTGACGCCGGAGCAGGTGATGGGGTGCATGGGGTTGTTCGTGGATGAGGTCATGCCCAGCCTGCGGCCCGGCGGGTAGTTGCCCGACCCATGCGAGTTTGCCACGCTCCGCTCGCAATGACAGGCGGGATGCGCGTGGCGGAGCAACTTACAGGAGACGCAGAAATGTCCTCGGCCAGCCCCTACACACCGGCCACCGCTGAATCGATCAGCAGGACCATCGCGGCCTTGGCCGCCCGCAACGTGGACGCCGTCCTGGTGGCGAGCCGAGAGGCGGCCCTGGTCCGGCTGAAAGAACTGGTGCCCGAAGGTTCCGAGGTCTTCGTCAGCACGTCGGAGACGCTGGACACCATCGGCTACACGGAGTACATGCACGGCAACGACCGCTACATCAACCTCCATGACCGGATGCTGGCCCAGCCCGACGCAGCGTCCCAGCGGGAGTTTCGGCGCACCACCACCACCGCCGACTACTTCGTGGGCAGCGTCCAGGCCATCGCCGAGACCGGCGAGATCGTCGTCGCCAGCGGTTCCGGCAGCCAGATCGGGGCCTACTCCTACGGTGCCCGGCGGGTCATCCTCGTGGCCGGCACGCAGAAAATCTGCCCGACGCTGTCAGACGCCGAGGCCCGCACCCGGGGCTTCACCCTGGAGCGTCACGACCGCTGGCTGGAGGGCCGGGGCGCGGCGCCTGCTCCCATCGGCAAGTACCTGGTGATGGAGCACGAGCCGGTGGTCGGGCGCATCACCATGCTCCTCATTCCGGAGAGCCTGGGCTGGTAGCGGGCCGCAACGATGTATAATCGGCCAAACCCAGTTCGTCCGGTCCATCCCGATAAATGCCCAGGAGCCGTCAACCATGCTCATTGACCCCAAGAATTTCGACCGTTTCAACATGATCCTCACCGGCGTGGTGGTGCCCCGGCCTATCGCCTTCGTTTCCACCAGGTCCACCGACGGCGTGGTGAACCTGGCGCCGTTCAGCTTTTTCAACGCCATGGCCTACAACCCGCCCACGCTGATTTTCTCGTCGTCGCGCCGCGCCCCCGGCTGGCAGGACAAGCGCAAGGACACCCTGACCAACATCGAGGAGACCGGCGAGTACGTGGTCAACGTGGTGGTGGACGACATCGCCGCCGCCATGAACGCCACCGCCGCCGAATACCCGTCCGACGTGTCCGAGTTCGACATCGCCGGCCTCACCGAAGCGCCCAGCGAAATGGTGAAACCGCCCCGGGTCCTCGAATCGCCGGTCAACATGGAGTGCCGCCTGGTCCAGGTGGTCAACATCGGCGAGCAGCCCCACTCCCACGGCATCGTCATCGGCGAGATCCTTCGGATGCACCTGCGCGACGACATACTCTACGAAGGTCCCAACGGCCTCCGCATTGACCACGCCGCCCTGAAGCCCACGGGCCGTCTGGCCGGCAATATGTACTGCCACACCGACGACGTGTACGAACTGGTCCGCCCGGTGTACACCCCCCAGGAAGAACAACAGGCCGCCGATTAGACCTGTATAAGGAGCGCAACATGACCACCGCCGACCCCGCCATCAAACTCTACGGCGCCGAATGGTGCCCCGACTGCCACCGTTCCCGCAACTACCTGGACAGCCAGAGCGTAGCCTACGAGTACATCAACGTTGACAACGACGATGACGCCCAAACCTATGTGAAGCAGGTCAACGATAACCGGCTCATCATCCCCACCATCGTCTTCCCCGACGGCTCCGTGCTGGTGGAACCTTCCAACGCCGAGCTGGCCCGCAAGCTGCGGGCGTAAGCCCTCCCCGGTCAAGGGCAATTGCCGGAGCGCACGGAGGATTGAGATGGTTACGAAGCCGCAACCTGGGCGCGTTCCCGTCGCGCTGCCCGATGACTACCGCTGTCCCGACCCGGAGCCGCGTGAAATGATTCAAAGCCCCACCATCAACAAGGCCGGGTACTTCGTCGCTCGTCATTTCTCCGGGCAGCCCGATACGCTGGTGCGCGCCCCCTGCGTGCTGAACTATGACCCGTTCGACATGAACGAGCGGGTGGAACCCGATCTGCTGGTGGCGTTCGCAGTGGAGCCCGAGCCGATCCTGCGTCGCAACGGTTACATCATCTGGGAGGTGGGCAAACCGCCGGATTTCGTGCTGGAAGTGGCCTCCGAGTCCACCCACGACCGGGATACCAGTTTCAAGCGCAATCTGTACGCCACCCACGGCATCGCCGAGTACTGGCGGGTTGACCCCACCGGCGGCGACTTCTATGGCTATGCGTTGGCCGGCGACCGGCTGGTCAATGGACAGTGGGAGGAAATTCCGCTGACAACGGAAGCCGACGGGATGATATGGGGGTACAGCCCCACGCTGGACCTGTGCCCGTGCTGGCATCCGGCGTGGGACTGGGACGTTGACGACGAAAGCCATCTGCGGTTTTACGACCGCAAGACGGGCCGCTACCTGTGCGACTTTACGTTGGTGGAAGAAGCGTTGGCCGCGGAGCGCAACGCCCGGCTGGACGCCGAGGCCCGCATCCGAGAACTGGAAGCAAGGCTGCACGACCGCTCGGACAACGTCTGACGCAACCCCGGCGCCCTCCCTACTTGGGAAACTCCAGCAGTTGCAGCACGTTCCCGTCGGGGTCTTTCAGGGTGGCTACCCAGCCGCCCCAGTGCTCCCGCTCCGGAACGCGGATGAACTCCACGCCCTCCGCGGCCAGGCGGGCGTGTTCGGCATGAATGTCGTCCACGCCCAGGTGGGGCATCACTCGCAGGGGGTCTTTCGACGCGCCGCTGACTCCGCCGTGACGGCCCACGTTGAACCGCAACTCGCCCAGCTGGAAGGCAACGAAACCCTCGTCCTCGTGGAAGGAGTGCAGGGGAAGCCGCAGCACGTCCCGGTAGAACCGCAGCATCCGGTCCAGGTCGTCAGTCCACAGCGTGATGCCAACGATGCCGGTGATCACAGCGGTGCGACTCAGGAGGCGCGGCGTTTATTCGTCCGCGGGCTGGCAGGCGCGGCACCAGCCGTGGAAGTCCACCCGCTGCCACATCACCTGGAAGCGGGTCTCGTTGGACACCTGGTCACGCAGCCGGACAATTATCTCGCTGCTGTCGTCGGCGTCGGCGATGTTGCCGCAGCCCAAACACACCAGGTTGACGTGGGGCAGCACGTTGCTCTCGTAGCGCGATTGCTTGGCGAAGGGCAGTTCCTGGATCAACCCGCTCTTGGACAGCACCCCCAGCGTCGAATAGACGGTGGCCAGGGTCATGGACGGGAAATGCTGTTGCACGCGTTCGTGGATTTGCTGCACCGTAGGGTGGTCGGTGGAGTTGAGCACGGCCTCGGCTATTGCCAATCGCTGGGGCGTAACCCGCACGCCTCCCTGGCGAAGCTGCTGCACAACGGCGCTCTGTATCATGGGTGCCCTCCGCGATACTGCCCCAACACGTACCGTAGGAACCGCGCCAGCAGCATCGTATTGAGCGAGTATAGCACCGGGGTTTTGGAGCGGCAAACTGAAGGCTCCGGACGCGGCGCATTTCCATTGACCTGCCGGCAATCCTGTGGCACAATTGTCGCAGCATGATAATCATTATTCGGCAAGTGGCCGTATCCGATTGACGCCGGACGGTTGGCCCGCGCAGGGCAGGCGTCAGTAATGAATTTCAGTTGGCAGCGGTTGCATCTGATTTGATGCCGGACGGCGCGCCCGCCGAGGGAGGTTGCCCATTATGTGGACTGGCGATGATTTACAACGACTGGTGAGCCGGGAATTGAGCGACTATCGGCTGATTGTGGTTTCCAACCGGCAGCCCTATGTCTTCAGGATTGAGAACGGAGCGCCCAAGGGCGAAATGCCCCCTGGCGGACTCACCGCCGCCATTGACCCCCTGATGCGCGCCTGCGGCGGCACCTGGATCGCTCAGAGCAGCGGACCCGACGACCGCGCCGCCATGGACGATGAAGGGCGCATCGCCGTTCCATCCGACGCGCCCGCCTACTCCATGCGCTTGCTCAACCTCAGCGAAGAGGAGAACAACGGCTTCTATTACGGATTTTCCAACGAAGGGCTTTGGCCGCTGTGCCACATCGCCTACACCGAGCCGGTGTTCGACTCGGAGCACTACGGCTTCTACCAATCGGTCAACAGACGTTTCGCCGACCTGGTGCTAGACGAAATCAGCGACGACCCGGCCATCGTCCTCATCCAGGACTATCACCTGGCACTGCTGCCCCGATATATCCGCGAGGTCAATCCCGACGCCATCATCGGCCAGTTCTGGCATATCCCCTGGCCCAATCCCGACATCCTGCGCATCTGCCCGTGGCAGGACGAAATCCTGGACGGGATGCTGGGGAACGACCTGCTGGGCTTCCACCTCTCCGGCGACTGCCAGAACTTCATCAGCTGCGTTGACGCCAACCTGGACGCCCAGGCGGACCCGGAGTACGGCCTGATCGACTACCGCAACGAGACCACTCTGGTTAGGCCCTTCCCCATCAGCATCGACTTCGACAATCTGGACGCCGAGGCCCGAACGGAAGAGGTTGAACTGGAGATGAAACGCCTCTCCCGCGAGCTGGGACTGAACCGGGGGCGCATCCTGGGGCTGGGCATCGACCGGCAGGACTACACCAAGGGCATACCCCACCGGTTGCGGGCGGTGGAGCGGCTCTTCGAGAAGTGGCCCCAGTACCGGGGCCGGCTGGTGTTCCTGCAAGCCGGCGCCACCAGCCGCACCAATATCGATTCCTATATGCAGCTCACCATCGACATCGAGGCCACCGTCAACCGCATCAACGAGCGGTTCGGCCACGACGGCTGGCAGCCGGTGCTGTACTGGCCCACGTCGCTGCCGTCGGCCACCTTCTCGGCGCTGCGCCGGCTGGCGAGCTTCTGCGCCGAAAGCAGCCTCCACGACGGCATGAACCTGGTGGCCAAGGAGTACGTGGCCTCCCGGGTGGACGAGGACGGCGTGCTGATCCTCAGCGCCTTCGCCGGCGCCGCCCAGGAGCTTACCGGCTCGCTCATCATCAACCCCTACGCTACCGAGCAGTTCGCTGACGCCATCCACCAAGCGCTCATCATGGACGAAACGGAACGCCGCATCCGGATGCGCCAGATGCGCAACACGGTGCAGGAGAACAACATCTACAAATGGGCCGGGCGCATCATGATGCACCTGATGCAGGCCAGCACTCCCGACCACGCCCGCCTGACCACCGCGACCACGGCGTAACTTCCTATCCGATGCCTGAGACCGGCGCCAACCTGCTCAGTCTGGCCGCAGCGCATCCACACCTACTCCTGCTGCTCGATTTCGACGGAACGCTCTCGGAAATAGCGCCCAACCCGGAGGCGGCCGTCCTGCGTCCGGGGAACAAGGCCCTTTTGGACGGTTTGGTCAGTCATCCGAAATGCACAGTAGGCGTGATCAGCGGCCGCGCGTTGGACGATGTATCCCAGAAGGTCGGGGTTCGAGGTCTGGTGTACGCCGGGAATCACGGCCTGGAAATCGACGGCCCTGACCTGCAATACCTGCACCCTGACGTTGAGGCGGCGTTGCCGGCCATCGCCCGGGCTGCGGGGGAGATGCACGCCGCCCTGGCCCCCATGCCCGGCGCGTTCGTGGAGAACAAGACCCTGACGCTGACGGTCCACTACCGACTGACGCCCGAGGAATATCACGAAGCCGTGGCCTCCATCTTCCACGACGCTGCGCAGCCGCTGGTGTCCGCGGGCGTGTGCCGGGTCACCACCGCGAAATCAGCCCTGGAACTGCGGCCGGCAGTGGATTGGGACAAAGGGCGGGCGCTGCTGCTGATCCGTTCTCGTTCGGCTCACGATGCCTTTACCATCTACATTGGCGACGACGCCACCGACGAGGACGCATTCCGGGCCGCGCAAGACATGGCCGGGGCCGGGGTTTTCGTGGGTCCGGTTGATGCGGACACGTGCGCCCGCTGGCGACTGAATACGCCGGCGGACGTTACCCAAGCATTGGCTGAATTGTCAGAATCAGGATTTTAAGATTGCCGGATTGTCAGGATTAGGGGAAGATAGTCCCGAAAATCCTGAAATCCGGTAAATCCTTCCGCCTCTGGCGGATGACGAATTCCAAAGAGGAACTAGCCCTGATGCCTGAACAAGATTCCCTGCGCCGAACGGCTCTCATTTTGGTGTTGGTCGGTCTGGTGTGGAACCTGGCCGAGGCTGTGGTTGCTTTCTGGGCGGGCGCTCTGGCCGGCAGCGTGGTTCTCCTGGCCTTCGGGGCGGACAGCATCATCGAACTGTTCGCCGGTGGGGTCATGGTCTGGCGATTGTCCAGGGAGCAGGACGGCATGGATGACGAGGAGGCGGAAGGTAAAGCGCAGAAACTGATCGGCCTAACCTTCTTTCTGCTGGCGGCCTATGTCGTGGTCCATTCCGGGTCCAGCCTGCTGGGGTGGCTGCCGCGGCCGGAACCGAGCCTGGTTGGCGTTGGGATTGCGGTGGTCAGCGCCGTGGTCATGACCGGCCTGTACGTGGCCAAGATGCGCGTCGCCGCTCGGATGCAGTCTCGGTCGTTGCGAGCGGAGGCGGTGGAAAGCCTGTTCTGTGACCTTCAGGATCTGGCCGTTCTGATCGGGCTGGGGTTCAACGTGCTGCTTTCCTGGTGGTGGGCCGACCCGGTGGCGTCTCTGATTTTGATCCCGTTCTTCATCAAGGAGGGCAGAGAAAACTTCTTCGGACACGAGCACGAACACGAACACGGAGATGATTGGGCGAATGCCGCCAAAACAGCATGGGTCTGCTTCTGCCGGAGTTGTTTCTACGGCCTTGCGATCTGTCGATCAGCCTGCTGCCGGGCCTAACTAAAGCCGGGCGTACGAATGGCAAGCGCACTTGTGCTATCATTGGCGGCGGCAACCTTGGGTCATTAAGGCCAGTCTTCCGTTGCGCCGCTGTTTCGACTTCCATGATTGAGGCCATTTTCTTTGACTTTTACAACACTCTGGTCCGGTTCTGGCCGCCGCTGCCCCAGATCCAGCACGCCGCCTGCCAGAACCTGGGCATCCGCGTGCCCCCGGAAAACCTGGCGCGCGGTTACGCCATAGCCGACCTGTATTTCAACGAGGAAAACCACCGTCTGCCCCTGGGCGAACGGGATGCCGCCGGACGGGATGAGTTTTTCGCCCGTTACGAGCAGATCATCCTGGAAGAAGCCGGCGTAGCCGTATCGCTGCGCATGGCCAAGCAGATCTGGGATATGGCCATCTCCGTGCCCAAGGAATTCGTGGAGTTCGAGGAAACTCGGCCGGTCCTGGCCGAGTTGAAGCGACGGGGCTACCGGCTGGCCGTGCTCACCAATCTGCGGCGCGACATGGACGAACTCACCGAACAGCTGGATATCCGCCAGTACCTGGAGTTCTCCATCACGGGCCGGGAGGTCGGCGAAAAGCCGGCCACCGCCATCTTCGAAGCCGGTCTCAAACGCATGGGCGTAAGCCCGGACCGGGCGATGCACGTCGGCGACCAACCCCGCTCTGACGTTGAAGGCGCGCGGGAAGCCGGCCTGCACCCGGTCCTGATCGACCGGGGCGGCTTCCACAGCAACGTCACCGGCTGCGAACACATCGACAGTCTGGAGGGACTGTATCCGTTGCTGGACCGGCTGGCGTCCTGCCCGGCCGGCGGCCAACCATAAGCATTATTCGGGATCGACCCGTAACCCACAACCCACCGGAGGCGCTGACATGACCACCCAACCGCCGGCACACAGCCATCCCGACGATCCCAACCCGGTTCACGTCATCGTCTGGTACGACTACGTTTGACCCTGGTGCTATGTCGGCCTGGAACGCGTCGACAAACTGGCTGAAGAATACGACATCACCGTTGAAGGCCGGGCCTATCTGCTGCGCCCGGATACCCCTCCGGAGGGACGGGTTCGCGAGGCGCGCCCCGGCGAATCGGAGGACGAGCTCTCCGACCCCCTGCGCGCCCACGCCCGCGAGGCCAACCTGATCATGCGCCCGCCGCGCTACACCCACAACAGCCTCAAGTCCCTGCAAGCCACCGAGTACGCCCAGGAGCAGGGCAAGTTCATGGAGTACCACCACGCCGCCTACGAAGCCTACTGGGACCAGCGCGCCGACCTGGGCGATACGTCAGTGCTGGCCGACATCGGCGCCAGCGTGGGCCTGGACGGCGCCGAGCTGAAGGAACGGGTGGAGTCGGGCCACTACGCCCAGAAGGTCGTGGACCAGTATCACGAGGCGCTGGGCTATGGCATCCGGGGGATACCCACCTTCGTCTTCGACAACCTGCTGTTCACCGGCGCGCAACCCTACGAGGTTTTCCAGCGGGTGATGGACAAGGCCCTGGAGAACCGCGCCGCCGCCGAGGGATAGAGGCGGGCCGTCGTGACCACGCCGACAGTTGCAACATCCTCTCCGTCCGCATCCCCGGCGAAAGCGCCGGCGGGGCCAACCCGCCGGCGCTTCACCGTGGCCGAGTACTACGCCATGGCCGACGCCGGCATCCTGTCGGAAAACGACCGCGTTGAGCTGCTGGACGGAGACCTGATAATTATGCCGCCAATTGGAGACTGGCACGCCGCCAAAGTCAATTTGTTCACAAACGTCTTTCCGCCGCAGTTGCAGGGGCGAGCCGTCGTAAGCATTCAGAACCCGACGCGCCTGAACGATAGCAACGAACCCGAGCCGGACGTGATGTTGTTGCGGTGGCGCGATGATTTTTACCAGGACGGGCATCCAAGACCGGCCGACGTGTTGCTGTTGATTGAGGTATCCGACACCACCGTTGACTATGACCGGAACGAAAAACTGCCGCTTTATGCCCAGGCCGGCATCCCTGAATTGTGGATTGTCAACCGACCGGCCGGCCGCATTGAAGCCCACACTGATCCATCCGGCAACGAGTACGCGACGGTACGTTACTTTGGTTCTGGGGAAACTATTGCTCCCCAGGCGTTTCCCGACATTGTTCTGGAAGTCAACCGAATTATCCGAGAGTAGCGTCTCTTGGCTCACATTGCCCGCCCGCCGCTGCCTGTGCTAGACTGGCGCCGTTCCAATTCGCATTTGTAACGGATTTCACAAATGGACGACGCTACCCGCGACCTGATTGACGCCGCTGTTAACAATCAGCCGCAGAGCACCGTCACCGTCCTGTCCTCGCTGCTGGCTGTTGAGGACGCCATCGGGTACATACCCCAGGAGGCGGTGGAAGCGGTTGCTGCGCGCATGGACGCCACCATCAACGACGTCTGGGCAGTTGCCACCTTCTACCCCAACTTTCGCTTTGACCCTCCCACCGAACACCGCATTGAAGTTTGCTGGGGGCCGTCCTGCCACGTGATGGGCGCCACGGCCATCATCGCCGCCGCCCAGGATGCCCTGGGCCTGTCCGACGAGGGCGACACCCCCGACGCCAAGGCCACCCTGCGCTACAACACCTGCCTGGGGGCCTGTGCCCACGCTCCCGTCATGGCAATTGACCACCACCTGGCCGGGCGCATCACGCCCGATACCGCCAGGGACAGGATCGCCGCTGCTCTTGCCGCCCCGGCGGCCCACTGAATCTCAGGTTTTCGCCGTGACCGCTCAGAACGAAGCCCCACGCCCAGGCGCATCTGCGACATTTGCCGCTATCCTCGCCGAGGCGCAACGGCGCTGGAATGATCTGACCGCAGGAGACCGCCCCTGGATCCGCGTCGGAACCGGGCTGGCCGGCGAGGCCGCCGGCGGCTTCGAGGTTGTCAGCGCCGTGAACGCCGCCCTGGCCGAGCGGCAGGTGGCGGCCAACGTGTCGGAAGTGGGCACCCTGGGCCTGTGCTTCGCCGAGCCGCTGCTGGACGTGCAGACGCCCGGCGGCCCCCGGGTGTTTTACCAGCGGGTCACGCCGCAAATTGCCGAGATCATCGTCAACCAGCACGTCGCCGGCGGGACGCCGATAGCCAGATATGCCATCGGATACCTGGGGGACGGAAACGCTGCGCCCGACGGTATTCCCAATCTGGCCGACCATCCCATGATGGCGATGCAGCAGCGCATTGCCCTGCGCAACGCCGGCAACATCGACCCCTCCGACCTGTACCAGTACATCGCCAACGGCGGCTACTCCGCGCTGAACAAAGCCCTCACCGAGATGACCCCACAGGATACCCTGGGCGAGGTGCGGACGTCGGGCCTGCGCGGACGCGGCGGCGCGGCCTTCCCCGCCGGCATCAAGTGGGGCTTCCTGGCCGGCAACCCCGACCCCAACAAGTACATCCTCTGCAACTGCGAGGAGGGCGACCCCGGCGCGTTCAACGACCGGGGCATCCTGGAGAGCGACCCGGCCACGGTGGTCGAGGGCATCACCATCGCCGGCTACGCCTGCAACGCCAACCGGGGCTACATCTTCATCCGCCACGGCCACAACCAGCCCATCGACCGCACCCGCGCCGTCATCGACCAGGCTTATGAGTTGGGCCTGCTGGGTCAGAACATCCTGGGCACCGATTTCTCCTTCGACTTGGAGGTGGCGCTGACCGGCGACTCCTACGTGTCCGGCGAGGAGACGGCGCTGATGGAAGCCATCGAAGGCAAGCGTTCCATGCCCCGCTACCGCCCGCCCTTCCCGGCCCAGGTGGGCGTGTTCGGTATGCCGTCCAATATCAACAACGTCAAGACGCTGGCCTACGTGCCGGAGATCATCGCCAACGGAGGCGAGTGGTTCGCCGGCATCGGCACCCAGCCGGATCCGGATAATCGCATCAACGGCAGCAGCGGCACCGCCATACTGTGCCTGTCCGGCGACATCACCTACCCCGGCCTGATCGAAGTGCCCCTGGGCATGACCTTCCGGCAGGTGTTGTTCGACATGGCCGGCGGCGTGCCCAACGGTAAGCGCATGAAGCTGCTGCAAACCGGCGGGCCGCTGGGCGGCGTGCTCTCCGCCAGCGACACCAACCTGGATCTGGTTCTGGACTTCGACGTGTTTCGCGCGGCCGGCGCAATCCTGGGTTCCGGCGGCATCATCGTGGCCGACGAGGATACCTGCGTCGTTGACCTGACGCGAAACCTCATCGCCTTCTGCCAGTACGAGTCCTGCGGCAAGTGTTTCCCCTGCCGCATGGGGATGAGCCACCTGCTGGAGGTCCTGGAACGCATCCACAACCTGGAGGGGACCGACGAAGACCTGGCCCTGATGCGGAACATCGGCGAGAATATGCAGGCCGGGTCCCTCTGCGGCCACGGGCAGCTGGGGTTCAACCCGGTGTCCTCCGCGCTGCGTTACTTCCCCGATGAGTTCGAGGCCCACATCCTGGAAAAGCGCCACACTGGGGACTGCCCGGAGCGGGTGTTTTCGCCCCGGTTGACGCGGCGCTGACTTCAATCATGAGCAGGGATATTCCTCCGCGCTCGCACTAAAAACGGTAAGAAGGCTTTAGAATCATGCCCGGCATCAACGACCTTGACCTCAAACGATGGCGAGAGTACGACGATATCCTCACCGACAGCCTCTGGATAATCGGGGAGAGAGACAATTCAGGGGCGCACAACAATGCCTATCACGGCAATTTTGTGCCCCAAATCCCGAACCAACTGATGCGTCGCTTCACAAAAGCGGGAGATGTTGTTCTAGACCCGTTTGTGGGACACGGCACCACTCTGATTGAGGCCAATTCCTTGGGTCGGCACAGCATTGGAATAGATTTGGAATCCGAAGCCGCCGCCGCCGCGTCGCAGAACATGCGCCAAATTCCATTAGGCGGAGGCGGAATCGCTAAGATATTGATTGGTAACAGCGTAAAGGAAACGACACGCACGGAGGTTATAAATACCCTGCGAGATATGGGGCGCCAAAGTGTACAACTGATACTGTTGCATCCACCCTATCATGACATCATATCATTCGGCGACACGCCTGACAATTTATGCAATGCTCCGTCAGTGGAGGCATTCACTGAGCAGTTCGGCAAGGTCGTCGAAAACTTTTCTAGCCTTTTGGATAAAGGGCGTCATCTCGCGGTGGTAATTGGCGACAAGTACACAGGTGGAGAATGGGTGCCACTTGGCTTTTACCTGATGAACGAAACGCTAAAGCGTGACCCCACTTTGACATTAAAGAGTATCCTGGTCAAAAACATGGTCAACAACCGTGCTAAACTCAATCAAGAAAACCTGTGGAGATACCGAGCGTTGGCTCACGGATTTTACATTTTCAAGCACGAATACATATTGGTGTTCAAGAAATCATGAATACTCACATTCTCATCGTTGATGCCACCACTCTGCGGCTGCACTTGGAACACGGTTTCATCGGCACCGGCAAGCAAGAAGACAAGGTTGATTTCAATAACAGCGCTAATACTGGTCACGGGCCGCAGACCGAGAATGTGCTGGTGTCTATGATGGCCGACGGGTCGAGGATGCGACGAGGAGATCAAGTAATATTCTATTTGCAAGAGAGTGCAAAGCCGAGGGTTTCGGAAGGCAAGTTCTTTGGCGTCTTCAGGACCCGTGAGAATGGCGTGTTCCTGGACGACAACACCGACGGGCAATTTCTGAGAGCAGAGTTGGGCAAATCGCTCACTTTCCGCGCCCTGATTGAGCCTGATACTGTGTATGCCGAAGGCGTCACAGAGTGGGAAGCACTGGACGAAATCAGGAACATCGCTGCGCCATATCAAATGTTGTGGAGCCTCATCTACCGTAAACTCAGAGGCAATCGTGGAAATACGATGATAACTCCCTACGAGGCGGAGCGTCTGGTCCATCTGATAAGAAACAAGAACGGCAGGCAGCGTCTAGCGACTGCCGGTCATTCCGTGTCGTTCAATACAGAAAACCAGCGCATTGTCGTTCAGAATGGTCAACCACAGAGGTATGCCGGTCGCCAAATAGCGATAAATATTCTGCCGCGCTTGGAGGCGAAATATAACCTAAATCGAGCGTTTGAAGCGCATCTGCAAGCGTACATCACTCAGCGTTTGGGGAGAGGTTTGAACGTTAGTCTGGACAATTCCATCATTAATGCAGTTCCAGTCGAATGGCTTGGCAACGAGGTCTCGTGCGGTGTTGGGATGCAAAGGATCGATGTGATGGCAGAGGTCAACATCGACGGTCAGAGAATGCTGGTCCCGACGGAACTCAAAGCAGGTACGGCTGAAGCGAAAAATGCGCGTCAAATTCAGCGATATGTCGACTGGATTGAGCAGTATTACTTACCCAATCGGCCGAGCGACATCCGTCCTGTGTTGGTTGCGAAGGTGCCTACTCAGCGCCAGAGAAACGGTCCCAAATTCAATGATTTCATTCAATCCGTTCGACAATTCAACCGGGACAACCCGAACATACACCCGCTTACGTATGTCGAATTTGAGCTCCGTAACGGCGACCTCCACTTCCAAAGAGTACAGTTGCAGTGAATTCAAGGAGGAGCCGCTATGCCTGACGACATCACCATCTCCATCGACGGGGTGGAAATCAAGACCCAGCCGGGCAAGATGGTGCTGGAAGCCGCCATTGACGCCGGCGTTTACGTCCCCTACCTGTGCTACCACTCCGGGATGAAGCCCTATGCCGCCTGCCGGATGTGCGTGGTGGTCGCGGAAAACGAGCGGGGCCGAGTGCCGGGCTTCCCGGCCGCCTGCACCCTGGCCGCGACCGACGGCATGGTGGTGTGGAGCGAGACGCCCGATGTCAACGAGGTGCGCCGCTCCGTGATGCAGATGCTCATTGCCGAGCATCCCAACGGCTGCCTGACCTGCCACCGGGTGGAAATCTGCGGTCCCGCCGACGTGTGCCTGCGCCACGTATCGGTCAACGACCGGTGCGTCACCTGTCCCAAAAACGAGCGCTGCGAGTTCAAGGACACCGTCCGGTACTTGGGCATGGAGCTGGAATCGCCCATGACCTACGTGTACCGGGACATCCCGCTGGAGGTCAGCGATCCCTTCTACGACCGGGATTACAACCTGTGCATCACCTGCGGACGCTGCGTCCGCGCCTGCGAGGAGATGCGCGGCGACAACGCCATCTGCTTCACAGAGCGCTCCGGCAAGGCCCTGGTGGGCACTTCCTTCGGGGCATCCCTGCTGGAATCGGGTTGCGAGTTCTGCGGGGCCTGCATCGACGTCTGCCCCGTGGGCGCGCTAACCGAGCGGGAAGGCAAGTGGGAAAAGGCGGCGCGGGTGGAGCGCACCATCTGCACCCACTGTCCGGTGGGCTGCCAGATGAACCTGGAAATCAACGACCAGGGTCGCGTCATCCGGGCCATACCCGAGTTGAACTCCCCAGCCAACAAGGGCCAGGCCTGCTACAAAGGCAAGTTCGGCCTGGGACACCTGACCAGCGGCCAGCGGCTGCGCCGTCCCATGATCCGCCGCAACGGGCGATTGGAAACGGCCACCTGGGACGAGGCGCTGGACCTAATTGCGGAACGACTGCGCCCGCACCAGTCGGGCGACGGCTTCGGCCTGATCGCCGCGGCGGACAGCACCAACGAAGAACTGTACCTGGCCCAGAAGTTCGCCCGTTTCGGGATGAACACCAACAACCTGGACCACTCCGGCAACACCCAGCCCGCCCTGACCGGCGCGTTGGAGGACGTGCTGGGCTACCCGGGGGCGACCAACTCCATTTGGGACCTGGAAAAGGCCGGCTGCATCCTGGTGTTCAATACCAACGTTACGGAAAGCCACAACGTGGTCAGCGTTCCCATCAAGCGCGCCGCTCGCAACGGCACGCCGCTGATCGTGATTGACACCCGCGAGGTCGAACTGACCCGTTACGCCGACCTGTGGCTGCGTCCCGTGCCCGGCGCCGAACTGGCGCTGCTGGGCGCAATCCTGAAGGTGATGCTGGACGGGGACCTGATTGACGCTGAATGGCTGAGCGAAAACGCCGACAGCCACGACACCCTGGCCTATGAACTGGAGCGGGTGGATGCCGACGCCGTTGCCGCCACCGGCGTAGCCACGGACGACATCGCCCGCGCCGCCCGTATGTTCGCCGGGGCGCAGGGGTCGGCAATCGTGTACGGGCTGGACAACGTTCCATCCGAGATTGCCCGGGAGTGCGTGGTGTCGCTGGCTGATATGGCGGTACTCACCGGCAATGTTAACCGGCCCGCCGGCGGGGTCTTCCCCATGCGCCAGGGCGCCAACGGGCAGGGGGCCATCGACATGGGATGCCTTCCCGACCGGCTGCCCGGCGGCGCTCCCCTCTTTGACGTTGCCCACCAGGCCCGCGTCGAGGCTGCCTGGGGCATAACGCTGCCTCCGCTCTCCAACCGGGGCGTGGCGGCGATGCTGGAAGCCGCCGGCGATGACATCAAAACCATGCTGGTCATCGGCGACAGCGCCAACTTCTCCAACGGCCTGCTGGGAGACAGCCTGGCGTCATTCGAGCGGCTGGACTTCCTGGCCGTGATGGATACCTTTCTTTCCCCCGTTGCCCAGATCGCCGACGTGGTGCTGCCCCGGGCAACCTTCGCCGAAAAGGATGGCACCTTCACTAATCTGGAACGCCGCATCCAGCGGGTCCGGCCGGCCATATCCGTCCGGAACAACGACGCCATGCCGGAGGGATGGGCGCTGGCCCAACTGGCGGAGCGTCTGGGCATCGCGGGCATTGCCTACGATGATCCCTCCGCCGTGATGGATGAGATCGCCGCCATCACCCCGACTTACGGCGGCGTCAGCTACGAGCGCCTGGCCCGGGAAACGGCCCTGGTGATGCAGACCGGGGTTGAAGCGCCACGACCCACCCAGTTGCTCTACACCACCCGCGAAGAGCGCGGCATCCAATGGCCCTGTCCCGCTGCCGACAGCCCGTCGTCTCCGGTGCTGTATGCCGGCGGCTTTCCCAACGGCCGAGCCGAGCCGGGCGCGCCCTTCTTCCGGGCCGTCGCGATTCCGACGGAACCTGACCTGCCGCTCCTGCTGGCGCCGGGGCGAGTTCTGCTCCAGCGCGACCGGGAGATGTCCATAGAAGAAGAAGCCCTGAACCACATCGTAAGGGACGAACAGGTGCAGTTGAACCCGGCCGACGCGGCGGCCTGGGGTATCGCCGACGGCGCTCCCGTCGCCGTCGCCACCGCCGGCAGTCGCATTACCGGGATCGCGGCGTCCAGCGCGGCGATCCCAACCGGCGTCGTCGCCGTCACCACCCTCTTCGGCCAGCTGGCGGTGGAGTTGCAGATGTCCGAGGACATCAACCCCATGGCCCGGGTGCCCGGCCTGCGCCTGGAACCTTGCCGCGTGGAACCGTTGGCATAGCGTCATCAATAAAGTACACGGAGACAACATGACCACCACCCAAACCGCCCGTGCAACCCGCGACCGAACCGTCAACCTGCCGCGGGCGCGACTGGTCGAGCGTATCGACTACACCGCAGACCTGATGGTCATCAAGCTGGAACCCCAGGGCTTCGATTTCAACTTCAAGCCCGGCCAATACTGCACCCTGGGGCTGGAGGGCATCGAGCGGGCCTACTCAATCGTCTCCGCGCCTCACGAGCCGCTGCTGGAAATCTTCGTCGAACTGGTTCCGGAAGGCGAACTGACCCCCCGAATGTGGCGCATGGACATCGGCGACACCATGTCGATCCGTCCCCGACCCAAGGGCATTTTCCTGATGGACCCGTCCGCCACCCAGCACCTGATGCTGGGCACCGTTACCGGCGTAGCGCCTTTCGTCAGCATCGTCCGCGACCACCTGCACTACGGACGCTCCGGCCACCATTTCTACGTCGTCGAGGGCGCGTCATACCTGGATGAGTTCGTGTACGACGCCGAGCTGTCCGACCTGGCCGCCGCCCATCCCGACGTGGTGACCTTCGTGCCGGCCATCAGCCGGCCCACCGAGGAGCGCAACGCCGGCTGGGAGGGCGAAACCGGCCGCCTTAACAACATCGTCGCCGCCCAGCTGGAAAGGTTCAGCCTGGACCAGTCCGAGGCGCTGGTGTACGCCTGCGGCCACCCCGGGATGATCGAGGCCAGCCGGGAAATCGTAACCGCCGACGGCTGGCGCTGGACTGAAGAACGTTTTTGGAAGGAATAGTTCCCAACGCAAATCCGAATCAGGCAACCGTGGGGCGAATATCCATTCGCCCCCGTTCATTTCTCCAAGCGGGATAGCATCGCCTCTGCTAATATGGTATCAATCTCATGTGTACACCCTTTCGCAAATTTGTCAGAATCAGGATTTGCCGGATTAGAAGATTTTCAGGATTGAGAATGTTCTACCACCAAATGACTTCAATCAAGCCAATCCTAAAATCCAGAAAATCCTGATTCTGACGATTACTAAAAAGTGTGTACACGTACAGCGCAGCGACGACAGGCGACATATTTTCGTCAATGACGAACTGCATCAACCACCGATGCCTGTCGCGTCAGACTTTCCTTGGACCGTCTCCGGGCCTCCTTCTACCCATTCCCAATCGCCGGTGTCCAAAAAGCTGGGTTCGTTCATCCAGGCCGGCTTGTCCCAAGCCAGGTTCTCGCTGGCGTAAAGGCAGCAGGCCCGGATGTCCTCAACCGTCAGGCTTGGATAATACTTGACGATTTCGGCCTCGCCGGATCCGCCGGCCAGCAGGCTGAGTATGAAAGAGACGGAAAGCCGGGTGCCGCGCACGGCCGGCTTGCCCAGCAGAATGTCAGGGTCGGCGACGATGCGTTCGCGCAGGTCCATAATTGTGGTCTCCAGTCTATGACCGTCGGTTATTTGCGTTCCCACTCTATCATAGCAGCGCTGTCGAAACTGCCGTCCTGCCCCCATGCTATATTTGGCCGGCAACGGCTGCCGATCCAGCGCAGCGGCCAGCGGAGCCCGACATGACGACGCGAGAGCACGAACAAACCCTGAACGTTCAGCTGGCCGACGAGCTGCGCGCTTTGGGCCTCAGCGCCAGACCGGAAGCAGCCCAGCCGGGCCGGCGGCGGATTGACGTTGAAGTGCGTATCGGTCCGGTGGTGGTCGCCGTGGAAGCGGAACACGGCCAGAGCGCCGCCAAGAAGGCCGAGGCCATCGGTGACGCTGATGCCCGATTGCAGCAGGGGCTGGCGCAATGCGCGGTGGCCGTTTGTTATCCCGACGACACTACTCGGGAAACTCTGGCGTCCGCCGATATGCAATGGACGGTGCGAGATTCTACTGACCACCCAACGCCGGCGTCCGCGGCCGACTGGACAACCGGCGATTTGGAACAACTGGCCGCGGTAATCCGGCTTACACCAGCGCAATTGGGCAATCCGGATTACACCTCCGCTGCTTTGTCCAGCAGCTTGGATGGGGCGGTGCATCGCCTCAGCGAAAGTCAGAAGCGAGAACTGGCCCGCGCCCTGGACCTACCGCAGCAAACCCGCAATCGCCGGCCGGTGCGCAACCCCTGGGACGCGCCGGCCAAACGCGCGCTGCTGGTGGTTGCTACCGCCGTAATGTTTCATTCCCGGTTGGATAGTCATTGGACGGATCTGCGGCCTGAACACGACAATCGCACCAACCCTCCGGAACCCTTCGCCGGCGACTGGCCGCCGGCCATGGCGCAACAGTGCGCCAACTCAGCTGACCCCATCACCGCCTTTGTTGACGCCTGGGACCTGATACTGGCGCTGGACTACAAACCCATTTTTGAAACCGGACGCGCCGCCCTACTGTCCTGCCCATTGGACCCGGCGTTCACTGCCGCCATCCGCGATACCTCTCGCGCCGCTCTAACCGTGGTGGGCGATATTGCCGGACTGCGTCACGACTTGCTGGGCCGCATCTTTCACACGGTGCTGGATACGGCCCGCTACGACGGCTCCTTTTACACGACCACGCCGGCCGCCACCCTGCTGGCAACCCTGGCCATCGGCGCGGACTTCTGCGACTGGCGGGACCCGGATGCCATCGCCCGGCTGCGTATCACTGACCCTGCCTGCGGCACCGGCACCCTGCTGATGGCTGCCGCCGAGCGCATCCGGGAGCTCGCTCCACAGTGGCGGGATGACGAAACCGTCGCCCGCGCCTTGATCGAGCAGGTCTTCAGCGGCTTTGATGTCAATCTCACCGCAACACACATGGCGGCCACCACCCTGGGGCTGCTGTCGCCGTCCACCCGTTTCGAGAACATGAAAATCGGGCGGGCAACGCTGGGGCCTAATGACGCTGGCGAGGTCAAGCTGGGTTCCCTGGAAATGCTCGGTCCCGACGGACAACTGCCGCTGTTGGCGTGGCCCACCGGCATCGCCCAGGTTGACACCGCGGCGGAGATGTCCCAGCCGGAACCCTCCGACCTGGTGATTATGAACCCGCCCTTCACCCGGGACAGCCTGCGCCATGACCAGTTCAGCAAAGACGTGGAGAAGAAGATCAAAGACCGGGAAAAGGCCATTTTCGCCAACACACCGGTTCATCTCTCCAGCAACGGCAACGCTTTCCTGGTATTGGCCGACTATATCAACAAGGCTGATTCCGGCGCCCTCGCTGCCGTGCTGCCGCTGGTGACCGCCACCAACGCATCGGCCCTTGGCATACGACGCCACCTGGCGGCCAGGTATCACGTTGAAACCATTGTGACCTCCCACGACCCGGAGCGCATTTACTTCTCCGAAAACACCAGCATCGGGGAAATGCTGCTGGTCTGCCGCCGCTGGCCTTCGGATCCTATACCAATAGGCAAGGGTCCGAAACCGCCGACGCAGGTGGTCAACCTGGCGGTCAATCCCGACACGCCGGCGGAGGCCATCAGCGTCGGCTGGGCCATCGCGGACGGCACGATAACCATGCGGCGCGACTATTGTACCGTTCAGGAGTGGCCCGAGCGCAAAATCGCCGCCGGCGATTGGGGCGCGGTTCAATTTCTCTCGCCCTATCTCTGCGAACAGTTCACTCGGTTGCGCGATGGCGCACACTTCCGAACGACGCCGCTGGGCAGCATCGCCGCCATCGGACCAGCCGGACAGCGGATTAGGGACGCTTACGCCAAGTCGGCAATGCCCGACGCGCAGGGGCGCGCTGCCCTGTGGAATCACGACACCGACGTAACGCAGAGCATGGCGGTCCGAGCGGACACGCACATCGTCGCCAAGCCGGGGTTGGCGCATCTGGCCGAAACCTACTGGCAGCAGCGCAGCCGGCTGCTTTTGCCGCAAAGGGTACGCCTGAATACGGTCAGAGCCTTGAGCGTCAGATTGGATATGCCGGCGGTAGGTTCGGCCTGGGTGCCCTGCAATCCCGGCTCCGAAACGTTGGAAAAGGCAATCTGCGCCTACCTGAACTCAACGATGGGCATCCTTGCCCTGTTGGGAAATCGCTCCAACACAACACCGGCCTACCCGCGATTTTCTATTGACGATATGCGGCAGTTGGTGGCGCCCAACTTCGCCGCCATCGGCGAGGACGTTACCGCACACCTGGCCAGGGCGTATGACGCATTCGCCAATCGAGCGCTGCTGCCCCTCCCCAACATGGACGCCTGCGACGCGCGCCGTGCCCTGGACACCGCCGTGGTCAACGCTCTGGATCTGGACAACGAAACGGTGGCCATCATCCGACGCCACCTGTCCCTGGAACCGTCGGTAACGGGCAAGCGTTACGCCATGGAAAACAGCGGCCCCGCGAAACCTGCATTCGTCCTGCCGGAGGATAAAATCGCCGAGTTCTGCCGCCGCAACCACATCACCCACCTGGCCCTGCTGGGCGACGCTGTGCCGGACTACTATCCCGGTGAGACCCGCGTCAAGGTGCTGGTGGAGTTTGACCCGGAGCACATTCCCGGCCTGGCGTTCTTCCGGATGCAACGCGAACTGGGGAAAATCATCGGCCACAGCGTGGACTTACATTCCCCCGGCGGGATGCGCTCAGATTTCTGGCCGCAGGCACTGGCGGAGGCCCAAGAGATTTATGCCGCATAATCCTCTGGAGTCCATACGCCATATGATTAGCCACGGTCGTGAGGCCCGGACGCCGTCGTGCTACACTGGCTGGGTATATGTTCCCGGCATTTCTGCAACCGGAGGCTGTCTCAATGACCGATTACATAACCACGAGAGGGGGCAAGGTTCCGGTTCGCATCGCCCGCCCGGAACCGCCGGCGGCGCACGGTCTGGCTCTGCTGCCCAACGAACTGGCCTGGCTGGAAAAATACCGGGCGCAGTTGCTGGAAAAGTTTCCCGGCCAGATTGAAGACATCGCCATCTACGGTCCCCGCGCCCGCGGCAACGACGACCCGGAGCAGGAGTTCAACGTCCTGGTCGTTATCAATGAAGGCGACCGACAAAAGAAAACCGAGGTTCATCGTCTGGGCTATGAGCTGGATCTGACGGGCTATTTTGTCGCGCCGTCCGTTAGCGTTCGCACCAAAGCGGAATGGGCCCGGCGCAAGCAAGCGGGTTCCATGCTGTACGAGGCCATAAAACGGGAGGGAGTAAGCGTATTGTGAACATCCCCATGGCCATAGCGGAATGGCGTCGCGCCGGCGCCAGTATGCGCGCCGCTCAATTGTGTCACGACAACGGGCTTTACGCTGATGCCATTTCGCGCGCTTATTACGCCGTCCTGCACGCCGCGAGGGCGGCGTTGCAATTTTCCGACGGCTTGAAAACCGAGACCCACCGCGCTACGAACAATCAGTTCGGCCAGTTGATTGTGCTGACGCAACAGGTTGAACCAGCGTGGGGAAACGAAATCGGCGCGCTGTATGACCTTCGCAGCGATGCGGATTACGAAGTTGAGGAGATATTCTCCGAAGACGACGGACGCGACGCTTGCCAACGCGCCGCCGCGTTCCTGGAACGGATCATGCGCCTGCTTGCCACCGCCATTCCGACCGCCGAACTCGCCTGAAGACGCTCGCGCTCGGCGCCGGGCGCAATGATCAAATCTCGGTCGCCGCGCCGACTGCTCTGGCCCGTCCCGTAGGGTAAAATCGCCCCATGACCACCTCCGCCGGCGGCCGGCTCACCCCGGTGCGTCGCCAGTATCTCACCATCAAGCACTCCTACCCGGACGCCGTGGTGCTGTTCCGCATGGGGGACTTTTACGAGTGCTTTGACGACGATGCGCACACCCTGGCGTCGGCGCTGGAAATCGCCCTCACCTCCCGCACCATGGGCAAGGACACCCGGGTGCCCCTGGCCGGCGTTCCCGCCGTGTCGCTGGACGCCAACTTGGCCCGCCTCATCAAGCAGGGCTACAAGGTAGCCATCTGCGAACAGCTCAGCGATCCCGCCACCTCAAAAGGACTGGTGGAACGCGGCGTCGTGCGCGTGGTCACCCCCGGCACGGTGCTGGAAGCGGCGCTGCTGGACAACCGCGCCAACAACTACCTGGCCGCCGTGTATCGGGACGACGAGCAGGCCGGCCTGGCCTACGTTGACGTCACCACCGGCGAGTTTGCCGTCTCCCAAATTCCCAGCGACCGGCTACCGCTGGAACTGGCCCGGTTGCAACCCTCGGAACTGCTGACGCCGGACGGCGAAACCCGGCCGGACTTCACTGGCGCTGATGGCAACTCGATCCCGACGACTGCCCTGGACGCCGCCGCCTTCAACCCGGACGTCGCCCGTCGCGCCCTGTTGGAATATTACGGCGTGCTGTCGCTGGAAGCCTACGGTTTGGAATCCAACGGCGCGATGACCCTGCCCCTGGCGGCGCGGGCCGCCGGCGCCATCCTCGACTACCTGCGCTACACCTGGCAGGGCGAGCGGCCCACGCTGGCATCCCCGACGGTGTACCACACCGCGTCCTACATGACGCTGGACCCCCAGACCCGGCGGAACCTGGAGCTGTTCACCGCCGGCCGCTGGGACAGCCAGGACCTGTCGCTGCTGTCGGCCCTGGACGACACGAAAACTCCCATGGGCGCGCGCCTGCTGCGGCGCTGGCTGGGACAACCCCTGCTGGATTTGGAACGGCTGGGACGTCGCCTGGACGCCGTCCAGTTTTTCCACGACGACGCCTTCCGCCGCAGCGATGCCGCCGCCGCGCTGTCCGCAATCTCCGACCTGGAACGCATCCTGACCCGTATCCAGACGCAGAGTGCGCCGCCCCGGGATCTGCTGGCCCTGCGGCAGAGCGTGGATGCCGCGGCGCGGCTGGGTGAGGCGCTGTCCGGCGCGGGCAGCGAGCCGGTGGCCTGGCTGGCCGACCGCCTGCGTCCCTTGCCCGAGGTAACGACACTGATCGACCAGGCCATTGACCCGGAACCGTCCGGGTCGGTGGGCGAGGGCCGCGTCATACGCGCCGGCTTTTCGCCCGAACTTGATCGCATCCGCACCCTGGCCAGCGACGCCCGGGGGTTCATCGCCGGTCTGGAGGCGGAGGAACGGGAGCGTACCGGCATCCGCAACCTGAAAGTCGGATTCAACCAGGTCTTCGGCTACTACATCGAGGTCAGCAAATCCAACGTGAGCGCGGCGCCGCCCCATTACCAACGCCGGCAGACTCTGGTCAATGCCGAACGTTTTATCACGCCGGAGCTGAAAGAATACGAGAGCCAGGTTTTAGAAGCTCGCGAGCGGCTGGAGGATTTGGAGCGTGCGCTGTACCGGCAGGTCTGCGCCCAGATCGCCGACCACGGCCCGGCGATTTCCAGGCTGGCCGCCGCCGTCGCCCGCGCTGACGTGTTCGCCGGCCTGGCCGATGTCGCCGTCCGACATGGCTACGTCCGCCCGGAACTCAACGATGGCCCCGCCATCCGCATCGCCGACGGACGGCATCCGGTGGTGGAGCGCGTGAACGAGTCCCTGACCAATCACGGCGGTTCCTTCGTCCCTAACGACGCCGCGCTGGATGCCCAGGACGCCCAGATTATGCTCATCACCGGCCCCAACATGGCCGGCAAGTCCACCTACATCCGGCAGGTCGCCATCATCGTCCTGATGGCTCAGGTGGGCAGCTTCGTGCCGGCCGCGTCGGCCAGCATCGGCCTGGTTGACCGCATTTTCACCCGCGTCGGCTTGCAGGACGACCTGGCCACCGGGCAATCCACCTTCATGGTGGAGATGGTGGAGACCGCCGCCATTCTGAACCAGGCCACCTGGCGGTCTCTGGTCGTCCTGGACGAAATCGGCCGGGGCACCAGCACCTACGACGGCCTGTCCATCGCCCGCGCCGTGGTGGAGCATTTACACAACAACCCGCGCCTGGGCTGCAAGACGCTCTTCGCCACCCACTACCACGAGTTGACTGAACTGGCCGCCACGCTGCCCGGGGTGCGCAACTACCGGGTCGCCGTGTCTGAAGAGGAGGGCCGAATCGCCTTTTTGCGCCGCATCGTTCCCGGCGGGGCGGATCGCTCCTACGGCGTCCACGTCGCCATGCTGGCCGGTATGCCGCCGTCGGTGGTCAGCCGCGCCCAGGAACTGCTCACCGGCCTGGAGCAGGACCGGGCTGCCGGCAATGGGCCGAACCACCGCAAACGTCGCCGCGACGACGCATCTCCCCAGCTGGCCCTGCCGCTGTTCTCCCCCGGCGACGACCGGCTCGCCGAGTTGCTGCTGGAAATGGACGTTGCCAACCTGACCCCGCTGGAGGCCATCAACAAGCTGTACGAACTACAGGAACGGGCGCGGGATGGATTGTCAGAATCAGGATTTGCCGGATTTTAGGATTGGCAGGATTGAGTTCGTTATGACGGGACGGCAACAATCCTGAAAATCCGGTAATCCGGTAAATCCTGATTCCGACAGTTCGCGGTGCCGAGGGGTATGCGTCAGCGCGCAATGGTATCATCAGCCCAATTTCATAGAGATGTATTGATATGGATATTGGAGTGAGCGCCCGGGCTTCCAGCGATTCGGTTGACCCGGCTGAGTTGGCGAAGCGGGCCGAGGATCTGGGCTTTGAATCCTTCTGGCTGCCGGAGCATCCGATCCTTCCCGTGCATACCACATCCCGGTACGGCGGGACGCCGGACGGGTCGATCCCGCCGTCCATGGCCGACATCGGCGACCCGCTGATTGCCCTGTCCATGGCGGCAGCGGCCACGAGTACCATCAAGCTGGGCACCAGCATCAGCCTGGTGCCGGAGCACAACCCGCTGATGCAGGCCAAGCAGATTGCCACCCTGGACAAGTTCTCCAACGGCCGGTTCCTGTTTGGCATCGGCGCCGGCTGGCTGCGGGAAGAGACCGAGATCATGGGCGGCAATTTCGAGCGCCGCTGGGGACAGACCCGGGAAGCCATCCTGGCGATGAAGGAGCTCTGGACCAAGGAGGAAGCCGAGTTCCACGGGCGTTTCTTCGACTTCCCGCCGGTCAAGTGCTCGCCCAAGCCGGTGCAGAAGCCGCACCCGCCGGTGTTCCTGGGCGGCTACGCCGCCAACGTGTTCAAGCGCGTGGTGGCCTGGGGCGACGGCTGGATGCCGGTGCGCGTGACGGAAGAGCAGGTCCGGGAAGGCCGGGCGACCATGACCGAGCTGGCCGAAGCCGCCGGCCGGGACCCCAGCACGATACAGCTCATCGTCACCAACGTGCAGCCCAACCGCGAGGTCATCGCCGGCTACGAGGAAGCGGGAGCCAACCGGGTCACCGTGGCCCTGCCGCCGGACGCCGGCGCCGACGGACTGGGCGAGCTGGAACGTTTGGCGGAACAGGTGCTGGGATAATGTCGCTGGGGGAAGGGTTGCAGCCGCCGGATGACCTGCTGGCCTGGTGCCTGATGCGGGGCCAGAATGACGGAGAGCGCTGGGCGCGCAACGACGCCGCAATGCACGAACTGGTCGCCTGGGCCGACATTGAGGACTTCGAGCACTACATGGGGCCGATACCCTTCCCCTACGACAACGCGGCGGCGGTGCAGCTGTACGAAGCCGCCCGGTCGGACGCAGCGGCCAACGGCATCACCTTCAGCCACCAGCACTACGCCGGCGGGTTCCTGGAAGCCGTCTATTACGAATGCCGGAGCCGGCTGGGTCTGGACCGCTGACGCCGGCCGGTCGGGGCGCTCCCTTCACTTGACATACCCGCCGCGCTAAACTACCGTTGCCCCAATATTCGACTACTCTCAGGAGGTACTGACATGGCCCAGATTGCCGGACTTGGACACGTAGGCATCTATGCCACCGATCTGATGAAGATGCGCGATTTCTACAGCCGCGTGCTGGGGCTGAAGATCGCCGATGAAGACCTGGAACAGCGCCGCATGGTGTTCATGAGTTCCGATCCCGTGGCCGAGCACCACGAGTTCGTGCTGATGGAAGGCCGCGTCACCTCCGACGACGCGAAGGTTATTCAGCAGATCTCCTTCGCCGTCCCCTCCATCCAGGATATGCGCGACTACAAAGCGCGCATCGACGCGGAGAACCTGACCATCGACCGCATCGTCAGCCACGGCAACGCCTTCGGAATGTACTTCTTTGACCCCGAGGGCAACCGCATCGAGCTGTACTACAAGACTGGCTTCCCGGTTCCCCAGCCCCACGGCGATCCGCTGGACCTCTCCCGCAGCGACGAAGAGCTGCTTGACGAGGCCAAGGAACTGCTGCACACCAAGCGCTAGATTGCGTAACTCAACACATTCCGCCGTTGCCGGCGCGTCGGCAGCGGCGGTTTGTCATTTGCCTGATTGCCGCCAATGGCGACGTCACGTCAACCCACCACACCATTGTCTGCCGAGGCCACCGGCCCGGTAGCTTACGACGAACTGCCCCGGCGGTACCACCGTTGGAAGTGGCAGGTGCTGATTTCCTTCTGCGCCTTCTACCTCTTCGTCTATACCGGGCGGTTCAACTTCTGGCCCACGTCGCCGCTGATCAAGGACGACCTGCAGCTCACCAACATTGAGATCGGCATCATCAACGCCATGCTCCTGTGGGGCTTCATGCTGGGCGACCTGGTGCATGGCCGGCTGGCCGAGGCTTACGGCCTGCGCCTGTGGGTAACGCTGGGCGCTATTTTCACCACCGTATTCAACTGGGGCGCGTCCTTCGGCACATCGGCCCTCACCTTCGCCATCCCCTGGGGCCTGGCCGGATTCGTCAACGCCGCCTGCTGGTCTCCCGCCATCAGCATGATCAGCCAGTGGTGGCCCCGACGCGAGCGTGGCATCGCCATGGGCTTCGTCGGCACCGTTGCCGGAGGAGCGATGCTCCTAATGTGGTGGCTCAGCAGTTGGGTCGCCGCCGAATGGGGCTGGCGCGCCGCCTTCCGCTACCCGCCGCTGATGATCGCGGCGCTGGGCATCGTTTTCTACTTCGCCACCCGCGACCGCCCCCGGGACGCCGGCCTGCCGGAGTACATTGAGGAGGATGCTATCTCCGCCGCGCCGGAATCGTTCAGCGAGGAGGAACTCAAGGGCTTCGGCCCCTACAAGCTGCTGCTGACCAACTCCCGTTTCCAGCTGGCCTGCCACGTCAAGGGATTGGAGAACGTGGCCCGCTACGGACTCACCACCTGGGTGCCCCTGTACTACTTCGAGGCCGGCGGCCTGGACATCACCCAGACGGTGCTCATCACCTTCCTGCTGCCCCTGGGCTACCTGATCGCGCCGCCCATGTCCGGCTTCATCTCCGACAAGCTGTTGGGCAGTCGTCGCCGCCCGCTGGTGCTCGCGTCCTGCTTCCTGTCCGCCGCCGCGCTGGTAGTCATCGCCATTGCCCCGCCGTCCAACGCCTGGCTGGGCGCGGCGCTGATGCTGTGGGGCGGCGTCAGCATGGGTGTGTCGCTCATCTCCACCATCTCCGTGGACCTGTCGGGACGCAAGATGGCCGGCACCGGCGCCGGCGTCCTCGACGCCCACGGCTACCTGTACGCCGGCGCCCAGGCGCTGATCTTCAGCGTTCTGCTGGACATGACCGAGTCCGCCTCCGGCGGATGGCCCATCGTGTTCCTGGTGATGGCGGCCACGCGGCTGATTTCAGCGGCCATGATCAGCCGGGTGCGGGTGTAATGTCAGAATCAGGATTTGTCGGATTATAGGATGGGCAGGATTGAAACCATTTGCGGCAGAGCGCTCCCAATCCTATAGTAGTTACGCCCTTGATATTACCAACCCGTCATTCCTGCGAAAGCAGGAATCCAGAGGCTTTATGGTGAACGAACCGGGAACAATGTCAACGATTTCGGTCCCTGCATTGCATTCCCGCGAAAGCTGGAATGACGGACGTAAGGGCATCCAACTGCATAAGTCCAATCTCGTTAATCCATAAATCCGGCAAATCCTGATTCTGACGACTTTCATATGAGCAGGTCCGCCCACCTAGGCATAGCCATTGCGTTCGCCCCATTGCAGCCAGGATGTCTGCATTGCGTCTGTCTTGCCGCGATCTTCGGGGGCAACCGGGTTAGCGCCAGTGAGGTGACGCAGCGCGTGGAACCAGAGTCCCCCCTGCGACCGCATTCTTTCCAGAATCAGGGGCACGGCCCGTTCGCCCATGCTGACGATTTCCTGGTGGGCCGGGTGCGCCGCTGCCCGGTCTGAGTTCGACAGAAACACGGTTTCGATTTCCCACCGGTCGGCCAATGCCTTAAAACGTTCGCGGTTGGCGGGTTCAATGTCCATTGAGCCGCTATGCTTGGCGTCAACCCTCTCACCGCGCTGGGACGATGCCGGCTTTGGTTGCGATGATGATGACGGTGTGCTCATGGGTTACACTCCCGACCCGAATTGCTGGGATACGCCATTCTAGCATCGCGCCTGCCTCGGGTCATAACCCTTACGCGCCAAGCGGTCGGCGCATGAAGCAATAGACTTCGCCATACGGCCCGCCCGAAAGTGATTGAGGGCTGCGGTGTTCGATGACCGGGCCTTCGCCCATTTTGCTGCGCCATGCTCCGTTGGGCATTTGCAATGCCGCATGTGTCCACACCCCTTGTGTTTCGTACAACGCGACCTTTTGGTAACTATCTTCAACACAGCTGCCGTCGCACTGCTCGTATCCCAAGCCTGCGAACACTTCCAGCAGGCCTGCGATACTATCCGACCGCGTGGCGTAGGGCAGCCAGTAACTACCGGGTATATGGCTCCACCACTGGCTCGTATCCCCGGCGGCATACGCGATGCAGTTGTACACTTCCGACAATGGATCCACTACGGTAAATCCTTCGCTGCGAAGGTTGGGGAATGACACATTGAGCCAGGTCAGCCACCTAGACGTAGCCATTGCGTTCGCCCCATTGCAGCCAGGAATTCTGCATCGCTGCAATCTTGCCATAGTCGGCTGGCGATACTGGGTCGGCTCCTGTTATCTGTTGCAGCGCTTCAAACCAGTGCCCGCCCTGGGAGCGCATTCGCTCAAGAATGAGCGGCACCATCGGTGGGCCAATGCTGATGATTTCCTGGAGGGCGGGGTGCGCATTTTTGATGGACGAGTTCGAATGGAAGAAAGTTTCTTCTCGCCACCAGTCGGCCAGTTCGTTGAAGCGCTCGCGGTCGGCCGGCTCTACGTCCATTGAGCTGCCATGCTTGGCGTCAACCCGCTCACCGCGCTGTGACGATGCTGGCTTTGGTTGCGATGATGATGACGGTGTGCTCATGGCGATATACCCTCGGGCTGGATTGCGACTCTGCGATATTCTAGCATCCCGCCGCCTTGGCCATAGTGCTATGCCATATAATCTTGCCCGAACCGCAAGGGGCCGAATAACGAGGAGACCATGGCGGGCAGCACAGCAATAACGGCCGTCGCGGCCTACTTCACCGAACTGCGGCGGATCCAGGCATCCGGCGGCGCAACCGGCGAACGCTCCGCCTACGGCGCGTTGACCGACTTGCTCAACTCGGTGGGCGAGACCCTGCGACCCAAGGTCTTCTGCGTCCCTGAACTCGCGGACCAGGGCGCCGGCCATCCCGACTTCGGACTCTACACCACGCGCCAGACCCAACGCGGCGGCGGTCAGCGTCAAAGTCAGCGCCGGGGCCAGCTCCCGGAGCGCGGCGTGGTGGAGGTCAAGTCCGCCGCTGACGACGCCTGGCTCACCGCCGACGGCGAGCAGGTCAGCCGCTACTGGCAGCGTTACCGCCAGGTCCTGGTCACCAACACCCGCGACTTCGTGATGGTGGGCGAGGACGCCAACGGCCAGCCCGTCCGTCTGGAAACCTTCCGCCTGGCCGATTCCGCCGCCGATTTCAACGCTCGCCTGGAGCATCCCCGCGCCTTTGCCAACGAGGTCGGCGTCGGCCTGGGCGAATACCTGTGCCGCGCCCTGTCCAACGCCGCGTCGCTGGCGGAGCCGAAGGATCTGGCCTGGCTGCTGGCGTCATACGCGCGGGACGGATTGGCCCGCGTGGAACGGGCCGGCGATCCCGCGTCGCTGGCCGCCGTGCGCGCCGCGTTGGAGGAATCCCTGGGCGTGCGCTTTGAGGGCGACCGGGGCGCGGCGTTCTTCCGCTCCACCCTGGTGCAGACCCTGTTCTACGGCGTCTTTTCGGCGTGGGCGTTGTGGGCCCGGCAGACGCCGGCGCCGTCCGGCGGGTTCGACTGGCGCATCGCCGTGTGGCATCTGCGCGCCCCGGTGCTCCGCGCCCTGTTCCAGCAGCTTTCCGACCCCGGACGGCTGCAACCGCTGGGCCTAGTGGAAGTGCTGGACTGGGCCGCCGCCGCGCTCAACCGGGTCAACCGCGCCGACTTCTTCGCCCGGTTCCGCGAGGGCGAGGCCGTGCCCTACTTCTACGAACCCTTCTTGCAGGCTTTCGACCCCGAACTCCGCAAGCAGCTTGGCGTCTGGTACACCCCCGCCGAAGTCGTGCGCTACATGGTGGCCCGCGTTGACCGCGCCCTGAAAGACGACCTGGACATCCCCGACGGGCTGGCCGCCGATAACGTCTATGTGCTCGATCCCTGCTGCGGCACCGGCGCCTATCTGGCCGAAACCCTGCGCCGCATCGCCGCCAACCTGGACGGCAAGGGCCTGGGCGCGCTGGCCGGCGCACGGGTCAAGCAGGCCGCCACCCAGCGGGTGTTCGGCTTTGAGATCATGCCCGCCCCCTACGTCGTCGCCCACTTGCAGGTTGGGCTGGCCATGCAGGAGTTGGGCGCGCCGCTGTCGGATGATGGTCGGAACTCCGGCGACGGCGACGAACGGGCCGGCGTCTTTCTCACCAACGCGCTGACCGGATGGGAGCCGAC
>DAOUJY010000144.1:0-5862 GCA_034421995.1 Dehalococcoidia bacterium
GGTGGGCGGCGTTGACGTGGGCATCAACCCTCTGGCGGTGGACAGCGACGGCGTGCATTACGAGAACCCGAAGGCGCTGGAGAGCGCCCTGGGGAGACTGCGCCGGTGGCAGCGGGCCCAGGCTCGCCGTACCCCGGGCAGCCGCGGCTGGTGGGAAGCACAACGGCGCATCGACGCCACCCAGCGCCGCATTATCGGGCTCAGGAACAACGCCCACCATCACGTCAGCCGGGCATTGGTCGGAAAGTACCACACCCTGGGTATAGAGAGCCTGAACGTTGCCGGCATGATCAGGGCCGGTCTGCAATCCAAGGCCCTCTCCGATGCCGGGATGTCCGGCCTGCTCAGCCAGATCCGCTACAAGGCGGACTGGTACGGCACCGAGATCATCGAAGCCGACCAATGGTATCCCAGCAGCAGGACCTGCTCGGCGTGCGACGTGGTGAACGCAGCGCTGGGCCGGGAACCCATGTGGTCCTGTCCCAGTTGCGGCGTCATTCACGACCGCAACGAGAATGCAGCTCGCAATCTGGGTAAACTTGCGCTACTCGCGGTAGGCGAGGATGTGATGCTCCTGGACGGGGGAGCGCTGGCCGGCGATGATGCCATCGCCGGTGAAACTGCCCCGGATGAAGGGAGAACCAAGGCGAGGACAGCGGTCAACACCCGTCTCAGTCTGGCTCTGTAACCGTTGTTTCTCATTTGGATTACCCCTGACACGGCCAGCGCCAACGCTCCCATGATGAACAACCCCAAAATGTGGCGGGGATTCACGATTCATTGCCTCCGCAGCGGAGTGTATGAAAGCCCACTCCAAGGCCGAAATTTACGCACGACTGATATGTCGTGCACCAGGAATGGGAAGCGGGTTTGAGCTATTTCCCAGATATCCATCACCACAACCTGCACCAGCGGCGGCGACAGCACGGTGAATGCTGCAAAGGGCGGCCGGGCAGCGGCCGTCGTCTTCACGTCGAAATCGACGCTGGGCAATATGGCGATGACGATGGCCACCGCCACGATGACGCCGCTGATCAGCAGGTCAACCCAGGTCGTGCCGGATCCGGTGGCCCAGTGAGACGAGTTGGCAACTGTTGGCTGGAATCTGTTGTTAGATGATTGGCGGGGTCGGCAGCCGCGCCGTCAAATTGGTGACGTCGTGGTCGGGACGTGGGATGGTCGTCGTCGTTACAGTGGTGGTTATGAATAGGCCCCTCGCTGATGCAATCAGCGTGCATCGCAACTAACGTTTTGAATGTCAGTTAGCGAAAAGGTATTCGGAAGAGACAATCCTAATCCCGAGGCGTTTTGCGGAGGTTGGCCATGTCCACTGATAAGGACGATTCGGAACGTCGCCGTTTTACCGAAGAGGAATTCCAAACGATGTTGAGCGAGGGCATCGTGTCCCGGGATGAGGACGCCATCCTGCATGACGGGTTCGTCCTCGTGCCGCTCGCTCTGTCAAGGTCATTGCGGCCCAACCCGGGGCCAGGACCTGCCGACGCAACCGTTCCTCAGGAGGATATTGCTCTAGCGGAGCATCCGGTCCGGCCCGGAAAAGTGGAGATGCACATCCGCCCCAGAATAGTGAGGGAGGCATCAGACAGCGTGAACAAGTTGGTTCAGGAAGCTCGGGACGAGAGCCCTCGCCGGAAATTCACCGTCGACGAATACTGCCGTATGGCGGAGGTTGGAATCCTGTCCCCGGACGAGAGGACTGAGTTGCTGGATGGAGAGATAATCCTCATGGCCCCAATCGGCAGCAAGCATGCCTTCTGCGTAGATTTTTTCAATGACCAGACCACTGTTCCGGCCGTAAAAGAACATGCGCTGGTCCGAGTACAGAATCCTGTGTTTTTCAACGATGGTACGGAAGTTCAGCCGGACATTGCTCTGGTGCGCCGGACATCCTACGCAGACTCCCATCCTCGGCCTGAGGATGTGCTGCTGTTGATTGAGGTGTCGGATACTACAATTGACAAAGACCGCCAGGAGAAGATGCCGTTGTATGCCCGTCTCGGCATCCCTGAGGCCTGGCTGGCTGACGTCAACGCGAAGGTTGTGGACATACATACGGAGCCGCGCGATGGTGTCTACACCAACGTTCGACGTGTGGGCATGGACGGCACCCTCTCTCCCACCGCATTCCCGGACGTTACGATCGCGGTCCGGGATGCCTTTCAGTGGTGACGGCAGTAACGGCTTTCGGGACATCGCCGCGGCATGTCGATTGCCGGCGGCTTTCATTGGCGATGTTCTTGTTGATTTTTCCGGGAGGAGCGGTAGGGATTCAAGGGCCCCTACCGCTCCTCCACCCCCCACCACTGTAGTGGTAGGGGGTAGAGGATAAAGACAACCGCTCTTGTCCACGCAGTTTTGAGTAGGAAATCTCCCTCATCCGGGCAGGCTAACCGGGCTGCCGGGCAGACAAACCGGGGAAAATGGCAGACAAACCGGGGAAAATGGCAGGCTAACCGGGGAAAATGGCAGGCTAACCGGGGAAAATGGGCAGACAAACCCGGCTGCTGCGGCAGGCTAACCGGGATGCAGCGGCAGACAAACCCGGCTCAGGGATGTGTAACAGTCAGTTGGGGATATGATGTTATCCGTTGGCTGAAAGCAACTGATGGTGTGCCGCAGTATTGATGACGCTCGAGCCGGTATGACTACTCCTCCATGGGTTTATAGTGATAGTTATGAAGAGATCCCACCGCGTCGCCCTGAAGCCCTCGTCCGAGCAGGAATCACTGTTTGCGCAACACGCTGGCTACTCCCGCTTCGCCTACAACTGGGCGGTTGGCGAGTTCCAGACTGGGTTACATGTTGGCGAGTGGCTGACTGATCGCACCTTGCGGCCACGCTGGAACAAGATCAAGGGCATGATCGCCCCTTGGGGGCATGATCTGTCCCAGAACGCGGCCAAGTACGCCATCATCGACTTGGGGCAGGCTGCCAAGGCTTGGGGTGAGTATCACCGCAAAGTGAAGGCGGGCCAATTAGCAGGCCGCCGTGTGGGATTCCCCAGGTTCAAGCGGCGCAAGCATGAGCAGGGTTTTCGGGCCGACGACGGGCCGGACACCGTGAGAGTGGATGGCAAGGTCGTCATGCTGCCCAAGATCGGTCCAGTCCAGATGGTGGAATACCTACGCTTTGCTGGCAGCATCCGCGAGGTGACCATCAACCGAACGGCGGGGACCTAGTTTGCCAGCTTCTGCATTGAGGACAGCAAGGAGCCGCCACCGGTGAAAGATGGTCCGACCATCGGCGTGGATGTGGGCGTGGGCACCATGGCCCTCTGCTCGGATGGGACCACTGTTGCCAACCCGAAGGCTCTGACTGATGCCCTGGGATGCCTGAGGCGTCTGGACAAGACGATTGCCCGGAGCAGAAACGTCCATGGCAGGAACAATTATTCCAACCGCAGGGAGCGGCTGTACGCCAAGCGGCGTAGGCTTCATGCCCGTGTGGTCAACATTCGGAATGACAATCATCACAAGGCAACGACGGCGATAGCCAAGTCGGTGGGCAGAGTGGTGGTGGAGACTCTGAACGTGATGGGAATGATGCAGAACCGAAGGCTGGCCAGGGCCATCGCGGACGCGGGTATGTCGTCCTTTCTCGCGAAGCTGGAGTACAAGTGCATCTGGTATGGAGCAGAGTACATGAAGGCGGACCGGTGGTTTGCTTCGTCTAAGTTGTGTTCCCACTGCGGCTGGAAGAACGAAGACCTGTCCCTCTCCGACCGGGAGTGGTGGTGTGATGGCTGTGGTGTGCTGAACGACCGCGACGCCAACGCGGCAGAGAATTTGGCGAAGTGGCCGGGTTTGAGCTTCCCGGTGTCAGGACGTGGAGACCGTGTAAGACCGGCTATGCCGGCGGCGGTCATTGAAGCGTCAACGGGTCAGCCCCTGTTCTGACTGTGCCCGTGAGGCGGGCTGGTTAGGTTGTAGTTGATCCCGAATAGCAGCAGGCTAACCGGGGAAAATGGGCAGATAAACCCGGTTCTCCGGGCAGGCTAACGACGATGAAACCATCTCAGGCCTTTGTTGACCTGCCCGCGCGCTCATTTTGAGTAGGATCCTCGCAGCCTCGTACACGAGCTGCAGTCCATTCCGGGCAGGCTAACGATGGTCGCCGCTCTCTTCTCCGCGCAGTGGAGGCAGGATTTTCCCGTGCACAACCCGGAGTTCACCGGATTTCTCCAACTGCCTCACATATCCCCACGCCTCCCCCGGCTTCCTGCGCTCCGACCTGCTGGACATGGTCGGGAAGGTGAGGAATACCAGATCGTCATCCTTGATCACCGGATACCGTTCCGGATCGTCCACCTGCACCCATCGGCGCGCCTTTCCCTTGCCGATGGGAATCTTGGTAACCCCTGGGTTGTGCCACTGGTAGGCCAGATTGATCAGCAGCCGGTAGGCCGGGGCGGATTTCACCCCCCACAGGCGCAGGTTGTCGGACACCTGGGGGCCGTTGCCGGAGCCGGGGGGCAGGTCAACGATGATGCGCACCGACTCGTCCAGCGCGCCGGGACCGCGGGGTATGCCGCCCACGGACACGACCCTTCGGAGCTCGCTGCGCTTGGTCTGGGGGTCGTACAGGGGCACCCTAGCGTCCCAGCTGTCCAGTGCCTCCACCGCGGCCATCAGCCTAGGCCAGTATTCAGCGGGGCTCGGCGTACGGGTCGGATACAGCCATTTCAGGAACTCCCGCAGCGAGACCGACATGGCCACCGGCTGGCCCCGTTCCCGTTCCTGCATGGGCACGCTCAGCACCGACTCCACGAACATCCGAAGCGCCAGGGGAGCGCCCCGGCCCGGGCTGATGGTGGGGCCGGCACCCAGGTCATACAGCGCCAGGGGCAGGGCGGGAGAGGGCGTATCCGCGTTGGAGAAGCCGGGCATCACCAACTGCTTACCGTCCGGACCGTACTCAGTGTGCGCTGCCGGGCTGAACAGCAGCCGCGGGTTGGTGGCGATGTTGGCCATGGCCAGGCGGGCCGGTATTACCCGGTCGGTCAGACGGCGATTGGGCTCCACCGGCCGGGGACGCTGCTGCCAGGCATTGACCAAGGGCGCCATAGGCCAGCGCACATCCTCACCGGCGTCCACCGCGCTGCGGTACACATCCCAGAGGTCCCCGATGGAAATCGCTGTTTCGCCGGATGTGATCACCCCGTCGCACAGCTCCAGCGGCGGCTGGATCTCATAGCCAAGCAACGGCGATAGACGCTCGCACACGGCGTCGATGGTGTCGGGCGCGCAATCGTCGCCGTTGAGCCACTGGGCTAGGTCCTGGGCCGTGGGGCGCTCTCCCCGTCCCTGGGCCAGCACCTCGTTGGCTTTCTGGGTATTAGCCAAGTCGATTATCAAACCTTCCAGCGTATCGGTGATCGCCGGTTTCCTGTCACTCATCAACTCCATACCTCACGTCCCCGGTGTCATCGCCGGTCTCTCCTGTGACTTCCCATCGTAAACCGGCGCTGGCATTCCAGCGCAGCTGCAGCGGATCCGGCCTGGGCCCGTAGTTGCCCTTGACGAACTCCAGCTTCCAGGTCCGCGGCCCGGGCTCCGGAGACTTGTCGATCTCCGCCTGCAGCGTCCACAAGGCCCGGGCCGCGCCCTGCCAGTCGGTGGACCCAGCATAGGTCAGCCCCGCCGACTTCGGCGGGTGCGCCAGAATCAGCACCGCGCAGTTGTTGGCCTGCCCCCAGGCGTCCCAGTGGGACACGAAGGCCCGCACCAGTCCCCGGGCGTTCTCGTCGGCGGCGTAGGCGGCCGCCAGGGGGTCCAGCACCAGCAGCCGGGCGTTCTCCTGCTCGCACAGTCGCCGCAACCGCTCTCCGGTGACGGTGAGTTC
>DAOUJY010000145.1:0-18998 GCA_034421995.1 Dehalococcoidia bacterium
GTCAGCGCCGACGGTTTGGTGTACACTTTCATCCTCCGCGAAAACGCTACGTTCCATGATGGCAAGCCGGTAACCGCTCACGACGTGAAATGGTCCATCGAGCGCGCCGCCGACCCGGCCACGGCGTCGCATACCGCGGAGACCTACCTGGGCGACATCGTTGGCGTTAAAGACAAACTGTGTACGGCGGATCAGGAAGCTGAGGGCAAATGCGCCAGGGCCGATGCAGTGCGCGGGGTTCGCGTCATCGACGACCGGACGGTTGAAATCGAAATCGACGCCCCGAAATCCTATTTCCTCGCCAAGCTTACCTACCCCACCGCCTATGTGCTGGACCAGGACCAGGTCACGAACGACGACTCCTGGCTGGAGCAGCCCAATGGAACCGGCCCGTTCCAGCTGGGAACCTACGAGGTCGGCGAGTTGATTGTCCTGGAGCGCAACGAAAACTATCATCTTGGCCCGCCCCACCTGGAAAGCATCCAGATGATCCTCAGCGGCGGCTCCGCGATGATCATGTACGAGAACGACGAGATCCACCTGACTGGCGTAGGCTTGGATGACCTGCCCCGGCTGTTGGAACCCAGCGATCCGCTCAACCCGCAACTGCATCGCTCCCCGCAGGATTTTGACGTCTTCTACATCGGCCTGAACGTGGCTGAGCCGCCTTTCGACGACCCCAAGGTTCGCCAAGCCATGAACTACGCCATAGACTTGCAGAGCATCGCGGAGAACGTGCTGGACGGCAGGGTTTCACCAGCAACGGGGGTGATACCTCCCGGCTTCCCATCGCACACGTCGAACCTGCGCAGCTACGAATACAATCCCGACCTGGCGCGGGAGCTGCTACAGAGTTCAACCTACGCCGATGAGCTGGCCGCCGGAGATTTCCCGCGCATCACGCTGACCATCTCCGGCAGCTTCGGCGCCGCCATACCTACTTACCTGGAAGTCATCCTCGAACAGTGGAAGCAGGAGCTGGGCATCGACGTTGACATCCAGCAGACGGAATGGGCCACATTCCTGGCGGACGTGAACGACAAAAAATACCAGATGTTCACCCTGGGCTGGATCGCCGACTACCCCGACCCGCAGAACTTCCTGGACGTGCTGCTCCACTCGGACAGCCAGAGCAACCACACCAACTACAGCAATCCTGAAGTTGACCGCCTGTTGAAAGAGGCAAGGACCGAGCGGGACCGGGAACGCCGCTTCCAGATTTACAACCAGGTGGAGCAGATGATCCTGGACGACGCCCCCTGGGTGTGGACCTGGTTCAGCGGCGAGGGTTACGCCCTCATCAAACCGGAGGTTTCGAACTACTTCCTGCTCCAGATGAGCATACCCAAGTACCGCTACGTGTACTTCAACCAGTAAGGTCTCCACTGGTAGGGGCGACCGGCCCGTCGCCCCTACGGAGAACGGACGGTTACAAATGGGAACCTACACAGTGCGCCGCCTGATCTGGCTGCCGTTCCTGCTGCTCATCGTGACGTTTATCACGTTCACGCTGCTCCGGCTGGGGCCGGGGGACCCGGTGCAGGTCTGGCTGGGTCAGCACCAGAACGACGAGGTGCGGGAGCGCATCCGGGCCCAGCTGGGCCTGGACGATCCGCTGGTGGTGCAATATGTCCGCTACGTCGAAGGCGTGGTGACGCGGTTGGATTTCGGCGAGAGTTTCCGCTATCGGGGCAAGCCGGTAGGGGAGCTGCTGGCGGCGAAGATTCCGGTTTCCCTGCAACTTAACCTGGCCGCCATCATCATCACTCTGGGCATCGGCATTCCGGTGGGTCTGTACGCTGCGTTGAAACAAGGCACGGGCGTGGACAACGTAGTGGTGGCGATTGCGCTGGCCCTGCAATCGTTGCCCGTTTTCATCACAGCGCCGATCCTGTTGCTGGTGTTCGCCCTGAAGTTGGATCTGCTGCCCACCAACGGTTTTGAGGGTTTCTTTTCGCCCCACATCGTTATGCCCGCCGTGGTGATGGGCGTTCCAGGGATTGCCATCGTGGTGCGGCTGGTGCGGGCCAGTGTCCTGGATGTGCTGGGGCAGGACTACATCCGCACGGCCCGGGCCAAGGGGCTGCCTGAAATCATCGTCCGCCGACGCCATATTCTGCGTAACGCCATGATCCCATTGGCAACCAGCTTCGGGTTCACCATCGCCGGGTTGGCCGGCGGCACGTTTATCGTTGAAATCTACTTCGGCATACCCGGTGTGGGCCTGTTCGCCATCGAGTCGCTGTTCCAGCGGGATTACCCGGTGATCATGGCCTTCGCCATCATCAGCACATCCCTGTTCGTCCTTGCCAATCTGGTGGTTGACCTGATGTATCCGCTGCTGGACCCACGAATACGCCTGGGAGCCGGTAATGTTGCCTGACCGTTCCGGCCTACCCCCCCGGGAGCACGGCCACGCCCAGAGTATTGACGCCGACGCGGAGCGGCGGGATTGGTCGGAAAACGAGCTGGGCGGCGGCCAATTGCTAGAACTGGACGAAAGGCCAGCTCGTGGGCATAGCTATTGGGGCCTGTCCGCGCGCCGGCTGGTCCGGAAGAAGCTGGCGGTAGTTTGTCTGTCGCTGATCGTCCTGATGTACGGGGGGGCATTGCTGGCGCCGGTGATCACGCCCTACGAATACACGGCGCAAGATCTGTCCCAGAGTCGCGCGAAACCGTCTCTGGCGCATCCCTTCGGCGCCGACCGACTGGGACGGGATATGCTGACCCGCGTCATCTACGGTCTGCGCACCACGGTCATCATCACCCTTATGTCGCTGCTGGGCGGCACGCTGGTGCTGGGAGTCATTCTGGGCCTGCTGAGCGGCTACGTGGGACGGTGGGTTGATGCGGTCATCATGCGCACCGGAGAAGTCACCTCGGCGTTTCCGGAAATTCTGCTGCTCCTGATTTTCGTGGCCGCGCTCCGGCCCCGACTGGTGACCGCCGTCCAACAGTTCGAGGACGCCACCGGCATCGACTGGATAATCCGCCTTGGCATGTTGGACTACGCGATTATCTCCGTCGCCCTGTCCATCTTCGGGTGGTTTGGCATGGCCCGGCTGGTGCGGGGCCAGGTGCTACAGGCCCGGGAGAGCCAGTACACCGAGGCCGCATTGGTGGCCGGGTCGTCCACCGCGCGCATCCTGCGGGTCCATATGCTGCGCAACATACTAAGTCCTCTGATCGTGTCGATATCGGCGGGGTTGGCCGGCGTGGCCGGCGCGGAACTGGTGCTGAGCTGGATCGGCATCGGCGTGCAGCCGCCGGTGCCCAGCCTGGGCCGCATGATGTTTGAGAACGGCAGCATCCAGGTGCTGCGCAACGAGCCGCATCTCCTCCTTTTCCCCATCGGCACGGTGACGGTGCTGTTCTTCTGTTTCAACATTCTGGGCGACGCAGTGAACGACGCCTTTAACCCACGGGTACGGTGATTGCCGGAGACCGGTTCAGCGGCGGCGGTATTCTTGCCCGGCTGTGGGGCGTATCCTATAATCGTGTATAGCCCAATGCCCCGCGTGCCGGAGAGGAGGCGCAAGATGCCTGCTACTTGGGATGAGAACGTTGCCGCTTACGAAAAGATGAAGGACTACCTGGAAGATGAGTACTTCCTCCATTGGGCGGTTTTCTACGATGGCGAACTGGTGGGAATTTACGATGATGGCCTGGAGGCCCGCCGTGAATCATTGGTACGGTTCGGGACCGACCCGTATCTCATCAGGGTAGTCGGCGAGCATAATCTGGAAAAGAAGCGGCAGCACTTGGCCGCCGCAATAGAGCGTCGCAGGCAACATGGCAAGGACTGATTCCGGGTATAACAACCCCTATGACTTGATCCAGTATGGCCCAACCATCGACGTGCGGATCGGCTATGATCCCAACTATAGGCCAAACCCGGGACGGCGAGCCCAATTGCCGCCGGAACAGTGGCGGGCATTGGTGGATACCGGAGCCATGGAAAGCGCGATAGACGCGGAACTGGCCGACTCGTTGAACCTACCGGTGCTGGGGCATGGCCAAATTGCCGGGGCCGGCGGTTTTTTCGAGACAACCGTATATCTGGCGCAGATCTACATCCCGGAACTGGATTTCACCATCGAGGGGCCATTCGACAGCGCAAATCTGGCTAGCAGCGGTCAGCCGTATTACGCGCTCATCGGTCGCACATTTCTGATGCACTTCAACATGGCATACGAGGGACGGACTGGCAGTGTCATTATCAGTAACGACTGACGCGGTCGTCTGGCAGCCATGGGGCGCCGATGCCTTTGCCGCCGCCCAGCAGCGCGACCGCCCCATCCTGCTGTCCATCAACGGCGTCTGGTGCAACTGGTGCCACGAGATGGCGCGCGGCACCTACGGCGATGCGGAAGTGGCCCGCTTCGTCAACGAGCACTTCACGCCCATCCGCGTTGACACCGATCACCGGCCCGACGTCAACGCCCGCTACAACGTGGGCGGTTGGCCCACCACGTCCTTCCTGACGCCCCACGGCGGCTACATCGCCGGCGCGACCTACCTGCCGCCGGACCAGTTCCTGGCCATGCTGGACGAGGTGCGCCGCGCCTACGCCGAGCGCAAGCCGGAGCTGTACGAACAGGCCAACGACATCCTGCGGCAGCGTCGGGAACACGCCGGCCGCGTGGCCGCCGGCCGGGAGCCGGACGCCGCCGTCGTTGACGCCATCACCCGCCGGGTCGCCGGAACCTATGATCCCAGCAACGGCGGCTTCGGCGTTGAACCCAAGTTCCCCTCCGCGCCGATGCTCCGCCTGCTGCTGCACCGTTATCGGACCACCGGCGAGGCGTTCTTCCGCATCATGCTGGAGAAAAGCCTAGACGCCATGACCGGCGGCGCACTGCATGACGACGTGGATGGGGGATTCTTCCGTTTCGTGGCCGGCGCGGACTGGACGCAGGCCCAGCACGAAAAGATGGCGGAGGACAATATCGCTCTGGCCGGAATCCTGCTGGAAGCCGGCGTGGTGCTGGAGCGGCCCGACTACACCAAAATCGCCGGCAAAACCGTCGATTACCTGTGCGGCGCGCTCTACGATGCAACAGCCGTTGGCGTGCGCGGCAGCCAGGGGGCGCACTCCGAATACTACGGCCAATCCGCCCCGATGCGGGCGCAATTGTCGGCGCCGGACGTTGACCCGTACTGTTATGTATCCATCACCGCCCAGGCGGTTTCCCTGTTCTTCTCGGCGGCGTGGCATCTGGGCCGGCCCGAACTCACTGAAATCGCCGTTTCGCTTCTGGATCGCCTGGCGGCAATGGCCGAGGACGCCCGGCTGCCGCACACGTACACCGACGCCGACCCGATGCCCCAGGAAGAAGGTGATCTGCTGGTTGACTGGGCCCGCTTTCTGGCGGCGGCGCTGGATGGTTACGGCGCGGTGTCAGTGGGCGGAGAACGCTATCTGACCGCCGCGCAAAACGCCGCCGAAGCGCTGCTGGAGCGATTCCTGGACGGCCCGAACGGCGGGTTCTGGGACATCGAGAACACGCCGGAACGCCTGGGTTATCTGCGAGCGCGGGAGAAGCCGCTGGCGGAGAACGTATCCGCCGCCGTGGGGATGATGCGCCTGCACCATGCCACGCTGGAGCCGCGCTACCGGCAGGCGGCCCACCACGCCCTCAGCGCCTACGTGGACGCCAACCGCGACTACGGCGAACTGGCCGCCGATTACGCCGTGGCAGTGGACCAATACCTGAACCCGGTGGTTGAGGTTACGGTGGAAGGACGGCCGGGCCGGACCGATACCGACGCCATGCTGGCCGCTGCGCTTTCGTTATCCGATCCTCATCTGCTGATCAAACTCGCCGAAGCGTCCCATGGAGACGCGCCGGCGCAGGCCCACGTCTGCCTCGACACCGTCTGCTATCCACCCGTAACCGACCCGGCGGAGCTTGCGGCGGCGGTGCAGGAGGGCGGTGCAATCGCGGAAAGCCCATTCCAAAACGTGCTTGACCTGCTGGGGTAATGGTTCAGGGCAATCGAATATGAAACCATCACCCCACTACTCCGGCTTTCGCCGGAGTCCAGAAAACGCTACTGGATTCCGGCTTTCGCCGGAATGACGGTACTTAACAGGAGTTGATGCTCTGAAGACCCAAGACTGCGGCGAACTGCGCGCCGCCCACGATGGCACCGCTACCACTCTATCCGGCTGGGTCAGCCGACGGCGCGACCACGGCGGGATTATTTTCATCGACCTGCGAGACCGTTCCGGCTTCGTGCAGGTGGTTTTCAATCCCGAACAGATCCCCACCGAAGACTACGAAACCGCGGAGCGGCTGCGCTCTGAATGGTGCATCCAAGTGGAGGGGACAGTCCGGATGCGGCCGGCCGGCTCGGAGAACCCGGCGCTGCCCACCGGCGACGTGGAGGTGATGGCGCAGCGCGTTACCGTGCTCAACCAGTCGCTCACTCCGCCCTTCTACATCACTGATGATGTTGACGCCGACGAAAGCCTGCGCCTGCGCTACCGCTACCTGGACCTGCGCCGGCCCGCCATGCAGAACAACCTGCGCCTGCGTCACCAGGTGGTGAAGTACATCCGCGACTATCTCGACGGACATGGTTTCCTGGAGATCGAGACTCCAATCCTCATCAAGAGCACGCCGGAGGGCGCCCGCGACTACCTGGTCCCCAGCCGGATGCAACCCGGCAGTTTCTACGCTTTGCCCCAGTCGCCCCAGCAGCTCAAACAGCTGCTCATGGTCAGCGGCGTCGAAAAATATTTCCAGATTGCACGCTGTTTCCGCGACGAGGATCTGCGCGCCGACCGCCAGCCCGAGTTCACCCAGCTTGACCTGGAGATGAGCTTCGTGAACGAGGAGGACGTGCTGGGCCTGATTGAGGGACTGTACGCCGGGATGGTCCGGGAACTGACCCCGGAGTTCAAGGTCAAAACTCCATTCCCTCGCCTGTCCTACGACGACGCCATGGCCCGCTACGGCAGCGACAAGCCGGATTTGCGTTTCGGCCTGGAGATGGCGGACGTCAGCGACCTGGCCGCCGAAACCGAGTTCCGCGTCTTTCACGGCATCCTGGATAACGGCGGCATTATCAAGGCGATGACGGCGCCGGGACAGGCCGGCCGCACCGGCTCCGATATGCGGCGGATGGAAGACATGGCCAAGGAGTTCGGAGCGGCCGGCATGAGCCACGTGCGGATCACGGGCGAAGGTTCGCTGGAAACCCTGGCGGACGGCGACACCCTGTTCTCGTCCGGCCTGCGGATGCCGGTGGAGTGGGTACGCCGGCTGGCGGAACGGGCCGGCGCATCCCGGGGCGACCTGATCGTGTTGATGGCCGGTCCGCCCAAGCAGGCCAACCAGTGGCTGGCCGCCATGCGTGACCACCTGGCGGAGCAGATGCAGTTGGCCGACCCCGATGTGCTGGCCTTCGCATTCGTCACCGACTTCCCCCTTTTCGAGTGGAACGATGATTCGGGCCGTTGGGACTCCACGCACCACCCCTTCACCGCGCCGGCGCCGGGCTGCGAGGGGATGCTGAACAGCGAAGACCTGTCGTCGATTCCGTCGCGGGCCTACGACCTGGTGTGCAACGGTTCCGAGCTGGCCAGCGGCAGCATCCGCATTCACCAGCGGGAGATGCAGGAAAGGATTTTCGGCATCCTGGGCTACTCGCCGGACCAGGTGAGCGAACGGTTCGGGCACATCCTGGAGGCTTTTGACTACGGTGCGCCGCCCCACGGCGGGATTGCGCCGGGTATTGACCGGCTGGTGGCAATACTGGCCGGCGCGGATTCATTGCGCGAGGTGATCGCCTTCCCCAAGACGCAGAGCGGCTCGGACCTGCTCTTCGGCGCGCCGGCCCCGGTGGACTCCAGTCAGTTGCGCGACCTGTCCATCCGGGTAGTGGAATAGCCGCAGAGCCAAGCCAAATCGCCCAGCGTGCTACAATTCAAGTCAGCCACGCTTCGGGAGTAACGGCATGACTGAGCAGCTAACGTACCAGGAACTCGTCAATATCCCACCGGGCGTCACTCCCTCCGCGTTGCTGGCAAAAGGCGAATGCCGAATCGCTGCCGGTCGGTATCGGGAAGGCTCCGCCGCGGTCTATCAGGCTGCGTTCGCCGCCCTGCGCGAGGTCGCCCGGCGCCGAGGCTGGCCCTGCGAAACCCACGAAGACGCCGATAATATGATCTATCGGCTCGACGGCAGGGAACCGCCATCAGAATCCTTGGCAGAGGCCCTCAAGTACGCCACTGATCACATAAATGATCCCCCCCCGGTGTACTCGCGACTGTTCATCGCCGTGATTGGATTCAAGTACCACGGCGCTACAACGTCCCCTGATGGAACCTTGGCGGTTACGTTCTGGGAACCGGAGGACTATGATCGCAGCCTGCCCAAGGTCAAAAAGTTCATTGACCTGTTAGCGTCGGAAGAATGGACCCACGGCAGCCAATGAACCGTAGTGAACATCTGCAATCGGCCCGCGATTTCCTGATCGCATTGACAGTACTGGAGACGGCGCCGCGTCAAAGCCAGGCCGTAGCCGAAATGATTTGGGGCGCAACCGTGGCCGCCATCAGCGCGGCTGACCCGGAGCACGAGGCAAGCGGCCACTTTGCCCCCAACCAGAGGTGGAGTTTCCGACGGGCCGCCCAACGCATTGCCAACCCTGACCTGACGGTCTCCGAATTGGAGGATTGTCTGGACAACAATCAAACACTGCTGCACACTCATTTTTACCATGGCAATCTAGCGCCCACAGATTTCCTGTTGAGTAGAAGAGACGGGTTAGCCTACGTCAACAGAATCATCACCCTCGCCGAACGCTGGTTGCCTTGAACGCTGCCCCCATCGGAGGAAACGCAAGATGACGCAGTTCAACTACGACGGGCTCTTTGCCGCGCACGCCCCAATCACCACCAGGGGCGCGAACCGTCACGCCACTTACGACTTCGCCGTAGCCTATCCTGACCCGGACACGCTGCCGCTGACCGGCCTCGCCGACGCGCTGCGGGTAGCGCTGGAGCGGGAGGGTCGTGATTTGGCGTACTATCCGGTATCCGCCGGTTATCCGCCCCTGCGCGAACTGGTGGCGGAGAAGCTACAGCGGGACCGCCAGATGGACGTGTCGCCCGACGACATCATTCTGACTTCCGGCTCCGGTGAGGCCATCAATATGCTGATCCAGGCGTTGACCAACCCCGGCGACGTGCTGCTGACCGAGGAGTACGTCTATCTGGGCACCATGCGCCAGATGCGGTTGTGGGGCGCCAACGTGGTGGGGGTCAAGTGCGATGACGAGGGGATCATCCCCGAGGCGCTGGACGAGACCATCCGGGCGCAGGCGGCGGCCGGCCGGCGGGTGAAGTTCCTCTACACCATCCCCACCTTCCAGAACCCGCTGGGCTGGACCATGACCCTGGAACGCCGGCGTCGGACGCTGGAGGTCTGCGCCAGCCACGGCGTCCCCGTGATGGAGGACGACTGCTACGTTGACCTGCGCTTCGAGGGCGAGGACGTGACCTCAATGAGCAGCATGGACGACAGCGGCCAGGTGCTGTACGTCGGCTCCATGTCCAAGATCATCGCGCCGGGCGTGCGCATGGGCTACATGGTCGCGCCGGAAGCGGTGCGGGAGCGTGCGCTGAGCTTCAAGTCCGGTGGAGTCAACCAGTTCGCCGCGCTGGCCATCAACGAATATCTGCGCAGCGAGATGTACGAGCACATCGACGAGGAGAACCAGGCGCTGCGGGTCAAGCGGGACGCCATGCTGGCCGCATTGGGCGAGCACTTCGGCAACCGGGCGCAATGGTCGCGTCCGGAAGGCGGCCTGTACGTGTGGCTGACCATGCCCGAGGGCACCGACCTGGCCGGCTTCCAGGAGCAGTCCTTCCGGGAGGGCGTCGGCTACTACAACGGCACCATGTTTTCGCCCGAAGGAAACGGAGCCAACATGGCCCGCCTCTGCTTCGGCCACCCCACGGCGGAAACCGTCTCAGCCGGCGTCGCTGAGCTGGCGAATATCTTCGAGCGGAACGGGATATTCGCTAGATAACCGAGAACATCCGGTACGAAAGGCGTCAGGCTTTGAGTTCCACGATTACTTTGCCAGTGCCGCGAGGTCGAACAACTAGGTCCACGCTTTTGATGGAGTTGGGTGGATATGCCGTAAAATCAATACCGGCCGGTGAATTGACCATCGCGCCGACCAGCGTAATCCAGCCCGGCATCACTTCCACTTCGGCATACAGCCCGGCTCCATCGGGTCCTTGGTCGTAAAATTTTGCGCTGTCTTTGACGACAAAGCCGGCCAGTTCCGTAATGCTCAGCTCAGCCTTCTTGGGGCCACGATTGCCGGCGCCGGGCGAGTTTATCATCAAAGGGGTTTCATCCCGGTTAAGTTCGGCGGCCAGCCACGCCAACACTTTTTCCGTGAGCGGTTCCTCATCTAGTTCGCCGAGTTGATCGCCGGTGCCGGCGACCTTAATCAGGAACCTTTTCCGGTAGGGGTTCGCGCTTATGTCTTGCCGATCAGGTTGGGGTTGCGGCGGACTGTCGTTTTCCCGGGGTAATGGTCCACCTGGGGGCAGTCCGTCCGGCCAGTCAACGTGAGCTTCTGGCCCCGGCTTGCGGTCGCGAGCCCCCTCCAGCAGGATAACCCGCTCGGTGTTGGTCACAACATCCGGCGTTCCTTGCGATTGCATATCGTCCCCCTGCGGTTTGCACCCTACTTACGCACGGAGTAAATCGTGAAAAGTATAGCACCGCCACGACTCTGCGCGGTTACGATTGCCTCTGCCGTATAGCGGGTTATAGATGACGGTTAGAGCGACGACTGACTCAGTGCTCCTGGCTATGATGAACTGGTAAGTTTCCTGGTATTGTTCACCCGGTTCTATGGAAATGTCGCCGCTCTGCCAGTTTTGCCTGATTTCGTAGAGTTCTGGCCAATCAACCTGCTCCAGTTCAGTTGTGTTATCTCGCGCAAGCGCTTCTTGATATAGTGCAACAACTTCGCCGTCATTGAGAGGTGATGTCTGCGCCAGCCGGCAGTAACCTTGACGCGGCTTTACTTGCACTTTGGAACTGTTCGTTAGCGTAGCGGTGACTATGACAAGGGCATAGGAAGCGCTAATTGTCCGCGATAAAACCGTTTGAGTGATAGTTAGATACGGCTCGAATTCCCGGAATATGTCCAGCTTGTACCAGGCGATGGCGATGCCGGCGGCAATGGCTATAGTTGTCACGATAGCGCGCAGGTCATTGGCATCAGCTTTCTCAATTGCTGCAACCGTCACATTGCGCAAAGTTCTCGTGCCTTCGTCCAGCCCTTCCGCCGCAGTCAGGCCTACACGGAGGCATAGTATGATTGCCACTGCAAAAGCGGCGAACATCGCAGCGATGGCCGACCATTTTGCGATTATCCGTGGCCAGCTCATTCGCTATTTCTCCCACCAGCATGCTGGATAAGCGAGCTTTCGTTAACGTGATGCCGGGGCGGTTTTGGGACCCGCCCCGGCACTAGCGCTTCAACCGTATGCAGATTAGTCGTCGTCACCCGTAGCAACCGCTTCCGCCTCTGCCGCCGGCTGGTGGCCGTTGGCGCGGATGGCGAAGCGGGCGACCAGGTCGCCGATGCTCTGGCGGAAGCCGGAGTATTCCAGCTCGCCGTAGGGGAGCATGGCCGCGCCGGACCAGCCCTGGGAGCGCATGGCGATGCCCTTCTCTTGGGCCAGTTGGCGGGTGTAGTCCCAGGCCGGGTTGTCGAAGAAGTCGGTGGAGGAGTCGGCGAACTTGCCCTCGCCGTTGATGCTGAAGCCCACGCAGGACACTAGGGGCAGGCAGTACATACCGGTCACGGCGGTGTTGATGGGCACCGGCATCAGCGGCATCACGTGGGAGCCGCGAGCATCGCCGCCGATGTAGTGAGCCTTGGTGTAGGGGGAGATCAACTCTTCAGGCGCGGGGAAGATGCCCTGGTTGCGCACGATGGCCACCGGGTCGTCCTTGCCGGTGTAGCTGCCGGCGATATTGTGCAGACGGGTGGCGGACACGGCGGCGGCAGTCTGGCCGCTGTATCGGGACGTGATGCTCTCAATGGCGAACCGCTCGTTGTCGCGCAACAGCACCGTGATGCGGTAATAGTCCTCGGGAGCGTTCAGCGAGATGATGCTGTCGCCATCGGTGTTATCCATATCGATGATGTTGAAGGTGAAGCCGTCGCCCAGGCGGGGAAGCATCAGGCCGGCGCAGTACATGGGATCGGCGAAGCCCAGGAACATGGGCAGGTTGTACGCGCCGGGGCCGCACTTGTCGGCGGCGAGGACGAAGAAAGACTCGGCGGGGCGTATAGGGTTGGTCTTGATCGGGTCGTGGTCGAAGGTTATCTCGGCCACGGCGGGGCCGGCGCCGCGAATGTTGCCGGAGGGAGCGTCAACCAGCAGGTCCTGTCCGGCGCCGTACAGGCCGTACTCACGGGCAATGTCGGTGGCTTCCAGGAAGGTGTTCCAGGCAAACTGGTGGACCGCCTCGTCGTTGTCGCCCCGGGTGTGGGTGGAAGTGATGCAGATGTCGTCGCCAGTATGCCCGACGTAGGCATCGATGAGGAGGCCATCCTGGATCGCCCGCTCGGTGGCGGCGTTCACGGCGGCCATCATGCGTTCCGACGGTCTGGTGTGGCCGCCGATTGAACCGACATCGGCCTTGAGCACGGAAATCGTCAAATCCATCTGAGTTCTCCCTCCAGCGCCCAGCGAGCCGGGGACGCCTGCTGGCGCGGTACAATGCTTCCAATGTGCGTTGTTCTTCAAGGTTACGATAGCACCGGGGCGGTTGAACTGTCAATTTGCGACGGCCTGGTAGCGCTGCAATTCAGGTGGTTTGAACCTAGGGGCGAACCTTATGGTCGCCCTGGCTGTGTGAGAACAACCAAGAACCGGGGCAACCACAAGGGTTGCCCCTACTGGCCACCTAAAACGGAACGCTACCAATCGCGACGCCAGGTTTGCCCCGCTTACGATTTTGCAGTTATAATAACGAAGGAAATATCCGTAATCGGGTAGAAATGAACGAGATTCTTCAAATACTGTCGTTGCTATTCGTAGTCGCTTGGACGGCGCGATTAGCCCGCAACAAAGGTAGAAACCCGCTGTTGTGGGCCGGAGCCGCGGCTATCCCAGCAGTGGGCCTAATCCCAGGTTTCTACGAGTGGCTGACGGTTTTCTGCATGCTACCGATGCTGTCCCTGGTGTTCATGCGGGCGCGCCAGCCGGTCGCCACCGATGGGGAGCAGGACACTACGGTATCCTGCCCGCGCTGCCAGCACAGCCACGAAGCCGGTCCCTCTTTCTGCACCAACTGCGGATGGGAAATGACCCGCCCCTACGCCACGGCCGACGCCGGCGGTGAGCAGGCTGACGCGCCGGAGCCAACGCTGGCTTCCTCTGCGGAAGCCGCTGCCGAAGCCAGCGCGACGCTGCCATCTCAAACCGCCGCGCCCGGCGAGGCCACCGCGACGCCGGAACCCGAACCCGCGCTGGCATCTCAACCAACGCCGGAAGCGAACCCGACGTCCCCCACACAGCCGTCGGAGCCGGGCGGCGAACCTGCGCCGGCCTTCGCCGTAGCCCCGCTGAAGATAACCCGACCGCTCACCGCCGCCGGTATGACGGAACTGGGCCTGTCCCTGTTCAACCAGGGGAGGGTGCGCGAGGCGGTGGACCAGTTCACCAAGGCCATCGCCCTGGACCCGCGCTATCGGGAGGCCTGGGCCAACCGGGCCAAAGCGTACAGTGAACTGGGGCTCAACGAGAAGGCGGCGGCGGATCGGCAGCAGCTGGAAGCGATTTAGGCAGCTTGGATTCCGGCTTTCGCCGGAATGACGGGTTGGGCGTTCAGACGGCCATGATGTGGTAGCCGGCGTCCACCGGGAGCACCGCTCCGGTTACACCGCTGGACAGGTCGCTGCACAGGAACAGGGCCGTATTCGCCACTTCGTCGGCGGTGATATTGCGGCCCAGGGGAGCCTTCTCCGCGTGGGCGCGGCGCAGATCCAGGAAGCCGCTGATGCCCCGGGCTGCCAGCGTATCCACCGGGCCGGCGGAAATGGCGTTCACCCGTATGTTGTCGCCGCCGTATTCGTAAGCCAGTTGCCGGATTTCGTGCTCCAGGGCGGCCTTGGCCGTTCCCATGACGTTGTAACCGGGATAAACGCGGCTGGAGGCGTGGAAGGTCATGGCGATGACGCTGCCGCCATCGGTCATCAGGGGGGCGGCGTGGCGCACCATGGGCAGCAATGTGAATGCGCTGATCTCCAGGGCCAGGCGAAAGCCGTCGCGTCCGGTGTCGGCCAGCCGGCCGGCCAGATCATCCCGGTTGGCGAAGGCGATGCTGTGCACCAGTACGGAAAGCGAACCCATCTCGGCCTGCACGCCCTCGAACACGGCCTGGATCTGGTCGTCGTCGGAGGCGTCGCACGGGAAGATCAGGGCGTCGTCCAGGGTTTCGGCCAACCGCGCCACCCGGCTCTTGAGGCGGTCATTCTGGTAGGTCAGCGCGATGCGCGCTCCCGCATCCGCTAGGGTGCGGGCGATGGCCCAGGCAATGCTGCGGTCATTGGCCACGCCGAAGATGACCGCATTGCGGCCGGTCAAGTCGATGGGATACACGAAGTTACCTCGTTAATCGTCAAAAGCAGGATTTACAGGATTTTTAAGATTTTCGGGATTACGTTCCGGCAATCCTGCCAATCCAATAATCTTGAAAATCCTGCTTCTGACAAATTATCGCCCCAACGCAGCGCTGGAATCCGGTGGCGTCAGCGCCTGAAATCCGGCGCGACCTGCTCCAGGAAGGTCTGCATCTGTTCTTCCTGGCGATAGCTGGCGAAGCGGACTACGATTTGGTCGGCGCCGGCTTCGGCGTAGGCATGGATGCGCTCGCGGACGCGCTCGGCGTCGCCGAAGGGTCCCCAGCGGTCGCCCCAGATGTTGGCGCCGTAGTAACCCAGCAGCCAGTCCTCAGCCTCAGCCTCGGCCCGGGCGACATCCTCGTCCAGGTTCACCGTCATATACATCACCGAGGACATATCGTCCGGGTCGCGCCGGTACTCTGCGTAGTAGTCGCGCACGGTGCCGGTCATTTCCACGAACTCTTCGGGCGTGGCCGAAATGGAGATGATGCCGTCGGCCAGTCGCGCGGCGCGGCGGGCCTGGCGTTCCCGCTGCGCTCCTTGCCCGTCGCCCCGGCCATGCCAGTGGACGCCCAGGTACACCGGCACTCCGTTGGATTGCACCGGCGTGGGTTCCATCACCACATCGTCCAGCTGGAAGTGCCGGCCGTCGAAGGTGTAGGGCTGGCCGGAGCCGAGGCCCCTGATTACCTGCATCATTTCTTCCAGGCGCGGGGCACGGGTGCGCCGGTTCACGTCGGCGTTGCGCCACTCCGCCTGCTGCATGGCGTTGAACGCGCCGCCCACGCCGACGCCGAGCTGGAGCCGGCCGCCGGAAATCAGGTCCACCGTGCCCACCATCTGGGCCAGCAGCACCGGATGGCGCAGGGCCATCAGCATCACGGCGGTGCCCAGCCGGACGCGGGACGTGCGGGCAGCGATGGCCGCCAGGGTGGTCATGGCCTCCAGCCGGGGCTTGGCGGTCAGGCTGTCGCCGACCCAAACCGAGTCGATGCCTGCCTCCTCGGCCCACGTCGCCAGGCGCAGCACCGATTCGGCGTCGGTGGGCTTGCTGTCTTCCAGCAGCAGGCCCCGGGTGGGCAGCAGGCAGCCTAATTGAGTGTTTGCGGTCATTATAATTACAGCCGTTGGCGTATGGACGGGATTTTTTTGATTGGTGGATTCCTGGATTCCGGCCCCGTATCAAGTACGGGGTGACGTTCTTTCGCCGGAATGACGTGGGTAAGCCGGAATGACGAGGGTAAGGTGGGTCACAATTGCAGGGGTTGACGGTTGATGTTCCCGGGTTTCCGGCCCATCAGCCGCTCCAGCAGGCCGGGTTCCATGTGCTCGTACTCATCCAAGTCGGAGCCGTCATCCAGGTCGAAACCCATGCCCGAGCTGTAGTAGAAGGCCACGGATACCCCCATGCGGGCGGCGGTGGCGACGTGCTTGCGGAAGCTGTTGTTGCCCAGCTCCGGCCGGAAGTAGGGGATCAGATCGTAGGGCACCAGGATGGCATTGGTGCCGCCGTCCCGCCGGGCCGGAGACAGGGTGATGTTGTGCTGGTGCTGGGCGCTGCGGATCAGCTGGTGGATGTCGCTGGGCTTGATGAAGGGCAGGTCGCCGGGAAGGTACAGGGCCGACACGCCGCGCAGCCGGGCGTTTTCAAATGACTTGGTAATCGTATCGTTGAGGTTGCGGCCCAGGTCCTCCATCCAGTTGGCGCCAAAGGTGCGGGCCAGGTTGCGGATGCGGTCGTCGCCGCCCACCACCCAGAAGGGATCGGCGCCGGCGCCCCGGATGGCCAGCAGCACCCGGCGGAGCATTCCCATGGTCAGGTCCTCCCGGTCCTGCACGGTCATCACGCGGGACAGCCGGGTCTTGCAGTCGGCCAGCGGTTTCATGGGAACCAGCGGCACAACGGTGGGGTTGGACTGATTTTCGGAATCCATCATCATGCGGTCGCCTCTGCTGGGGCGGCCAGTTCCAAGACCTGCCGCGCCAGCGCGATTTTGTCGTCGTCGGTCTCCATTATAGTGGGCATCACCGCCGGCTCAATCCCCTCGGCGGCAACGGCGTCGGCGAGACCGGCGTCCTGGGAATCCAGCGCCAGCACGTCGCAGACGCCGCGATACTCGCGAGCCACCCCGACGGCGGAAACGTCGGCGCCCAGCTCGGCCATGATCTTCCCCGCCGGGCCGCGCACGGCGGCCCCGCCGACGATGGGACTGACGGCAATGCGCCGCCCGCCATGATTGGCGATGGCGTCGCGGACGCCGGGGACGGCGAGAATGGGCGCGACGCTGAGGAACGGGTTGGATGGGCAGATGACGATGGCAGCGGCGTCCCGCAGGGCGGCGGCAAATGCGGGGGACGGCTGGGCGTCCGGGGCTCCGTCGTAGCGGATGGAACGCACCACCGGCTCGGCGCGATGCTTGACGAAATACTCCTGCATCGCCAGAGCGCCGGCGCCGGTTTCCAGAACGGTGCGGACGGGCTGGTCGCTCATGGGAACGATGGCGTGTCTTATGCCCAGGGTGGCGGTCAGCCGGGCGGTTACTTCGGACAGGGTTGCGCCCCGGCGTAGCAGGTCGGTGCGGCGGATGTGCATGGCGAAGTCGCGGCTGCCCAGGTTGAACCAGGTGTCCGCGCCCAGGCGGTTGAGCATCTGGAGGGTATCGAAGGAGTCGCCGGCGATGCCCCAGCCGGTTTCGGGGTTGTAGAAGCCCGACAAGGTGTAGGTCATGGTGTCCAGGTCGGGGGACACGTGGAGGCCGTGGAACTCCTCATCGTCGCCGGTGTTAACGACGATGACCAGCCGCTCCGGCGGCAGGATTTTCGACAAGCCCAGGGCCAGCTTGGCCCCGCCGACGCCGCCGGCCAGCGCCAGCGTCAAGCCTCCTTCAGCCTCAGGGGCAAGTTGTGAGTCAGCTGCAATCGCACCCACGACAAATTACCTATGACTATTTGAAGTAGATGTAGCGGTACTTGGGTATGTTCATCTGGAGCAGGAAGTAATCGGAGACCTCCGGCTTGATGAGGGTGTAGCCCTCGCCGCTGAACCAGGTCCACACCCAGGGGGCATCATCCAGGATCATCTGCTCCACCTGGTTGTAAATCTGGGAGCGGCGGTCCCGGTCCCGTTCCGTCCTTGCTTCCTGCAGCAGGCGGTCAACCTCGGGATTGTCGTAGCTGGTGTGGTTGTTGGTGCTGTCGGAGTGGAAGAGCAGGTCCAGGAAGTTCTCCGGGTCGAGGTAGTCGGCGATCCAACCCAGGGAGAACATCTGGTATTTTTTGTCATTCACGTCCGCCAGAAATGTCGCCCATTCCGTCTGCTGGATGTCAACTTCAATGCCCAGCTCCTGTTTCCACTGTTCCAGTATCACTTCCAGGTACGTCGGTATGGCGGCGCCGAAGCTGCCGGAGATGGTCAGAGTGATACGGGGGAATTCGCCGGCGGCCAGCGCGTCGCCGTAGGTTGAGCTCTGGATGAGCTCCCGCGCCAGGTCGGGGTTGAACTCGTAACTCCGCAGGTTGGGCCTGTACGAAGGGAAGCCGGGAGGTATCACGCCCCGGGCCGGCGACAGCCGGCCGTCCAGCACGTTGTCGGCGATGCTTTGCAGGTCGATGGCGTAGTTCAACGCCTGGCGAACCTTGGGGTCATCGAAAGGCGGCTCGGCCACGTTCAGGCCGATGTAGAAGACTTCGAAATCCGGCGGGGAACGATGCAGCTGTGGATACAGCGGGTCGCTGGGTTCCAGCAGCTGGGGGAGGTCGTCCAGGTCCACTTCGGTCAGGTGGATCTCGTCGTTTTCGTACATGATCATCGCGGAGCCGCCGCTGAGGATCATCTGGATGCTTTCCAGGTGGGGCGGGCCGAGGTGGTAGTTTTCGTTGCGCTCCAGTACGATCAGCTCGCCAACCTCATAGGCTCCCAACTTGAACGGGCCGGTTCCGTTAGGCTGTTCCAGCCAGGAGCTGTCCTCCGTAACCTGGTCCTGGTCCAGCACATAGGCGGTGGGGTAGGTAAGCTTGGCGAGAAAATAGGATTTCGGTGCGTCGATTTCGATTTCAACAGTCCGGTCGTCGATGACGCGAACCCCGCGCACTGCATTGGCCTTGGTGCATTTGCCCTCGGCTGCCTGATCCAGCGTACACAGTTTGTCTGTAACGCCAACAATATCGCCCAGGTACGTCTCCGCGGTATGCGACGCCGTGGCCGGATCGGCGGCGCGCTCGATGGACCATTTCACGTCGTGAGCGGTTACCGGCTTGCCATCATGGAACGTAGCGTTTTCGCGGAGGATGAAAGTGTACACCAAACCGTCGGCGCTGAC
>DAOUJY010000146.1:0-13004 GCA_034421995.1 Dehalococcoidia bacterium
GGGTTGATGTCGCGCACCACGAAGCAGCGCTCGTCCCGGTAGATCACGTCGGGATGCAGCGGGTCGCGGGCCATGGCGGCAAAGGGCGAACTGCGGGCGGGGGTCATGGTCATTGTTTTCTCCTCAATCGAGAGATACGCTCCTGGGATGCGTAGGGGCGAGTAATCATTCGCCCCTACAACTATGTCGCCTCAATCTCCTGCAACGCCACTTCCTTGTGGTCGTGGACGCTGCCGTAGGATAGTTCCTGCACCTTGGCCCGGCGGGTGTACAGCTGGAGGTTGTGTTCCATGGTGAAGCCGATGGCGCCGTGGCACTGGTGGCCCAGCGAGCAGACGCGCTGGTAGGCCCCGCTGCACCAGGCCTTGGCCATGGCGACCTCGCGGCGGGCCGATTCGCCTTCTGATAGGGCCCACGCCGCCTGGTAGGCGATGTGCCGCGCGCCCTCAACGTCGGTGGCCATGTTGGAGCAGTGGTGCTGCACGGCCTGGAAGCTGCCCACCGGCCGGCCGAACTGGGCCCGTTGCTTGACGTATTCCACGGTCATGTCCAGCACGGCCTCGGCGCCGCCCACCATCTGCACGCAGTGGGCTGCGGTAGCCTTGGCCAGCGTCCGCTCGATGACCGGCCAGGCCTGTCCGACCTCGCCCAGCACGGACCCGGCGCCGACGGATACGTTGCTCAGGCGGACCTCACACAGCCGCTCGTTGCCGATGGTGCTGATCTGCTCCACCTCCACGCCGGCGGCGTTGGACGGGACCAGGAACAGGGTGATGCCTTGCTCCGGATCGTCGCCGGCCGGCATGGTGCGGGCGGCCACGACGATGGTGTCGGCGGCGTGAGCGTCGGGCACGAACAGCTTGGTGCCTGAGATAACGTAGCCGTCGCCGGACGCGCTGGCTTGGGTCTCCACGCCCCACGCCTCGGTAGTCGCCGACGGCTCGGTGAGGGCCAGGGTGAGGCGCACGGTGCCGGCGCAGACGCCGGTGAGCAGGTCGCGCTTCTGCTCGTCGCTGCCGGCGTCCAGCACGGTGAGGCCGCCCAGGACGACGGTGGCGAAGAAGGGAGCCGGCAGCAGCGCGCGGCCCATCTCTTCAACCAGCACCGCCAGGTCCAGGAAGGAGCCGCCGGTGCCGCCGTATTGCTCGGGGAAGGGTATGCCCGTCCAGCCCAGGTTGACCACCTGGCGCCAGATGTCCTCGCTGAAACCCGTAGGGTCGTTCTCCAGTTCGCGTACCAGCGTGAGCGGGCATTCCTGCGCCAGAAACTCCCGCGCCGAGTTCTTCAGCATCTGCTGAATCTCGCTCAGTCCCATGTCCATAAGTAGGCCCTCCCGGGCAATGATAGGGGAAAATCGCAGGGAGTATAGCGCACCACGCCGGGAGCGGCAAACCGGATGGCGTTCAACCGGCATCAGGCATCACAGCAGTCGCGCTGTCCCGCCGTCCGCCGGGGCGACCAGGTGCGGCCCGTCGGAGCCGGCCCGGTTCACCGCCGTGGACACCGGCCGCGCGGTCATCTCCGGCCACTCCCGCGGCTGCAGCAGGGTATGTAGCATCATCGGATCTGCTTCCGGGTCCAGCCAGTCGTCGTACTCCGCATCGTCCAGCATCACCGGCATCCGGTTGTGAATGGGCGCCATCAGCGAGTTGGGCGCGCAGGTGATGACGGATGCCGCCGGCTCCGGCCCGACGTTGTAGATGCCGGCCAGGGCAAAGGGACGCTCATCCGCCCGGTGTATCCACAGGGGCGTTTTCCCGCCGCCCGGGTTGGCCCGCCACTCGTAGAACCCGTTGATGAGCACCAGGCAGCGACGCCGGACAAAGGCCGAGCGGAAGGCGGGACGCTCCTCAATAGTCTCGCTGCGGGCGTTGAACAGCGGCCGCGACGACCCTGACCTGCCGCCCTGGCGGTTGAAGACAAATCCCCAGCGCATGACGGCGGCCCGGCGCATATCCCCACCGGCGGTAATCGCCAGCACCGCCGCGGTGGGCGCGATGTTCCAGGAAATCTGATAAGCATCGCCAATATCGTCAGGGGTGAACCGGAACTGGGACGCCAAATCCCCCAGCTCGGCAAACAGGCTGATTCTTCCGCACATTGGGATGCAACTCCGTGGGGTCAACCCGTTAGCATCAAAGCCGAGGCTACCTCAGGGTTCGATGAAAATGATCTTCACCGGAAAGGTTGGAAAGCTCCGTTGGAGGCCCATAATGTCGGTGACCAGCATCTCACCACGACCAACGCCGGAGGACATATCACGGGTCAGACGGAACGATGGTACGATCTCCACACCGGCGTCAGCCTCACTCTGCCGTCAGTGTCCGCCGTTCGGGCTGGCAGGATCATAAATCGGCTTCCCCATGGGACGGGTGCGCAGCGTTCCTTTCTCCCATTGCTCGATACGTTCACGGGCGATGGCCACGTAATCAGGATCAGTGTCGCACCCATAGCCCTCGCGCCCGTGCATTATCGCGGCAATGACGGTGGACCCGACGCCCATATAAGGATCCAGCACCGCATCCGATACGTCGGTCATGGACAAGACCAGTCGTTCGACCAGCTCAACCGGAAACTGACAGGGATGTATCGTCTTCTCCGGATGGTTGTGCTTCACGTTGGGGATTTCCCATACGTCGGTGGGATTCTTGCCGTTGGGGTTGCCGGATAACCGGCCTGCGTTTGGTCCTTTGAAATGGCGTTTGTTCGGGTATTTGGATGGCACTCTGATGGGGTCCAGGTTCCAGGTGTAATCGTCGCTTTTGGTCCACCAGTTTATGGTTTCGTACCGGCCCGACAGCCGTTTCGAGCAGTGCATACCGTGGCCGAAGTGCCATACAATCCGATTCCGAAGTTTGAGACCGAGTTTTTTGAATGTGGGATAGAACAGGGCGTCAAGCGGGAAGATCTCGCCACGGTGGACATAGTTGCCCACCTGCCAGCAGATTGACCCTTTCGGATGCAAGACCCTCACACACTCCCGGATCACCTGTTCCTGCCATTCCAGATAGGCGTCAATCGACATCCGGTTCTCTTTCGTCTTGCCCAGGTTATAGGGCGGTGAGGTGACCACCAACTTTATCTGCCCGTCATCAAAGTTGCCCATAAACTCGAGATTGTCCCGGCACTCGACCTGGTGGTATCCGCTACGAGGCGTCAGACTGCACGTGCCGTCGTTTTCGATCACTGAACCCGAACGATGGGCGCCATCTGACAAATCCGAGCCGGCAGACTGATGTGAAAATAGATCGCGTATCAATTTACTGCTCCGCATGACACGCCGAACTTGAGGCCGGGCGGTATGGCGGAATGGTATCACCGCCCCTTACCTCGATCAATGCTCCGCCTTTCGCGGAAATGGCGGTTAAATGTCAACACGGCCTAACCCATTGGCGTCAATTGGTCTGGACTACCCAAACGCCGGCATCACCTCTTCCGCAAACAGCCGTATCGACTGCCGGGCGTGCTCCGGGGCGATATAGCCGAACAGGTGGCGAGCGCAGAAAATGTCGTGGCCGATTAGGTCGTGCTGTTCCTTCAGCCGCCTCGCCACCGTCTCCGGGCTGCCCACCAGGGCGATGCCGTTGTCGATCCAGAAGTCGTAGGACTGCGCCCGCTCCCGGAAGGTGCGCCGCAGCTCCGCCCGTTCCGGTGTCCCCGGGTCTTCACCCCGCATCCCGAAAGGCCCGTACCCGACGCGGGTGGACCCGATGTAGTCATGGCCCTTGCCGGCCGGCACCGCGGACGGAAAGGCCGCGGTGGCCAGGTGAGGCTCCGCCTGCTCGCGGGCCTTTTCGTCTGTTTCGGCCACGTGGACGTGCCGCGTCAGGAAGGTCTTGGGCATGGCAGTGTCGTGGCCGGCCTCACGCCACCGGTCGCGCCACGTCTCGAACTTGTCGGCGATCACCTGGTCGGTGTCGATGTTCTGCGAGACGTTGAAGTTCTTTTCGGCAGCGTACTCGAAGCTGGCCGCGCTGTGAGCGCCAAACCACACTGGCGGGTGGGGCTTCTGAAACGGCTCCGGCGTGCTCAACGCCTCATCAACTGGAAATACTCCCCTTCGTAGGTCACGCTGCCCTCTTTCCACGCCATCAGGATGATGTCCAGGGCTTCCCGGCTGATGTCCCGCCGGCGGTCGAAGTCCACCTTCCAGCGCAGGAACTCGTGGCTGGTGACGCCGGTGCCGGCCCCGAACTCCACCCGTCCCCGGGACAGGTGATCCAGCATCGCCACCTCCTCGGCCAGTCGGACCGGATGGTGAAAGGGCAGCTGGTAGATCATCACGCCGAACCGCATCGCGCTGGTGGCCCGGGCCAACGCCGTCAGATAGACGCTGGGCGAGCTGAGGAAACTCACGTCGGAACTCTGGTGCTCGATGGAGAAGTAGTATTTGTACCCCATCTGCTCCGCTTCCTGCGCCCCGCGAATGTGCTCGTCGTACACGTCCGCCGCCACCGGATGGGACTCCATCTGGGCCTGATCCAGCACGTCATATATCCCGATCTCCATTTTGGCCATGCCGATACTCCTCCTGGTGGCGTCTGCTTGTGCAACATTATCCCGTAGTATAATCCCAATTATTCGCCGTGGAGGGCCTGCTATGACCACTGTTGACTATTCCGTGTTGGAGAACTCCCAGGGTTCGGGCCGCTCCTTCTACCCCCAGCGCCACTGGACCAAGACCCCGGAGAGCGCGGTGGACTTCGCGGTCAACGTGGCCGACGGCGTGCGGCTGTCGTGCCGGTTCCACGCGGTGGACCGGGCCTATCCCACCGTGCTGTTCTTCTACGGCAACGGCGAGACCGCCGCCGGCTACGACCACATCGCGCCCCACTACAACGAGATCGGCGCAAACTTCTTCGTCGCCGACTACCGGGGCTACGGCGCATCCGGCGGTTCACCCACCTTCAACACCATGCTGGCCGATGCCCACGTGGTGCTGGACGGGGTGAAGGAGGCCATGGCGGAGCTTCAGTGCGCCGGCCCGGTGTACGTCATGGGCCGCTCCATGGGCCGCCACGCCGCCGGCGAGCTGGCCGTCACTGAGTCCGACCAGCTCAACGGCGTCATCATCGAGAGCGGCCGCCCCAACCTGGGCCGGTTCGCCGACGGCCTCGCCCCCGACGTGATCAAGATGCTGGAGGACGACTACCACGCCAAGTTCTACTCCATTGACATCCCCGCCCTGGTCATCCACGGCGAATGGGACGAACTGGCCCCCGTCGCCGATGCCGTGGATATGCACGACAAGTTCAAGACCCAGGACAAGCACCTGGAAATCATCCCCAACGCCGGCCACAACGACCTCATGTACGTCGGCTACCAACAATACTTCACCGCCATCCGCGACTTCCTGGCCCGCTACGCCGGGAGCGACGGGGCCGCTCCGGCCACCGGCGGATCGACGGAGTAGGGATGGCGGTTGTGCGCGTGGTATCTCTTCGGTGAAAGAAGGAGCGCCTTATGGTGTCAATGGAACGGCCCATCATCGACCATCTCGTCGACTCGCCGGAGGCAAACGAGAAGTTGGGTTTTGAAGCCCGACTCAGGCCCACAGTATCCGAGCTGGTCAACTTGGACTACCCGGGATGGCGTCGGCGGTTCGTGGCTGCTGGATTCACCGATGTCCAGGTTCAAACGCTCGATGCGCTGGTCGAAGGATGGACTGGCGAAATTGACGTTGACGGACTGTCGGGGCGGCTCGCGGCTGTCGAAGATTTGTCCGATGATGCTGCGCTTGAACAAATCGTCGCCGATTGGCTGAAAAGAGTACCGCGAGACGGATTATCCGCCTTCATTGCCCGCGCGGAATTTCCAGACAGCTTTGGGGCAATGTGCTATGCGTTGGGCCAGTTCGCGCGCATCATTGACGGCGCGATTGCATTCGAGAGGATGCAGCGTGAAACACGGACGGAGCCAGCCGTAGATTGGTATATGACCCCTGAGCAGGTGGCAGAGGGGATAGCTTTGGCGGAAGCGGGTCTCGCCGAGGACGCCAAAACATGGCCCCCTTACTGAGACGCGAGATCCGATGGGCAGACATAGACCCTGTAGCGCAGGTCAGAGGACGCGAACAGGGGAATCGTCGGCCTGCTCTGATCCTCAGCAACGATAGGTTCAATGCTACGTCAAGTCTCGTCATAGTGGCATTGATCAGTGCGTCGCAAGCCAACATCAACCGCCCGCACTCAATGCAAATCCAATCGGTTCAAATGCCGGCTCAACCGTCCTGGGTCTTGGTGGATCAGATCAGGACCCTGTCAGCAGAACGCATGGCAGATTACATCGGAACAATGGCGCAGGATGAGTTCACCGGGGTGGTGAGGCGTATCTTTGCGCTCATGCACCAGTAACCACAACAAGGAGGGCGGCATCATGGCAACGCAGATTGCAGAACAGATTAGGGTCGGGAGCATCGACGAACTGAAATCCGGCGGCAGCCGGGTGGTCACCGGCGGCGGCCACGCCATCGCTGTTTTCCACCACGACGGGCGGGTCTATGCCGTGGACAACCGCTGTCCGCACATGGGGTTCCCCCTGGACCGGGGCAGCGTCAAGGACGGCATCCTCACCTGCCACTGGCATAACGCCCGCTTCGACCTGGCCAGCGGCGGCACCTTCAACCCCTTCGCCGACGACGTGCGCAGCTTCCCCGTAACCGTCGTGGACGGGCAAGTCTGGGTGGACCCGCAGCCGGCCCAGCGCGACGAAACGCAGCATTGGTCCGCCCGCCTGCGCGACGGCATGGAGCACAACATCCGCCTGGTCACCGCCAAGTCGGTGCTGGGCCTCCACGCCGCCGGCGCCGACTATCGCGTGCCCCTGCGCATCGGCGCGGACTTCGGCACGACCTACACCGCCGCCGGCTGGGGCGCAGCCATGACCATCCTCACCAGCACCGCCAACATCCTGCCCCGCCTGGATGCGGACGACCGCCCGGTGGCCCTGTACCAGGGACTGCTCCACGTGGCCCGGGAGTGCGCCGGCCGGCCACCCCGCTTCGTCGTCGAGCCCTTGCCCACCGGGGAAACCCGCCCGGAGGTCTTCAAGCAGTGGTTCCGCGACTTCATCGACGTGCGCGCCGAGGATGCTGCCGAACGCTGCCTGCGGACGGCCATCGAGCTGGGCCTGCCCTCCCGACACATCGCCGACATGATCTTCGCCGCGTCCACCGACCACATCTACCTGGACGCCGGCCACACGCTGGACTTCGCCAACAAAGCCTTCGAGCTGCTGGACCACATCGGCTGGGGTCACGCCAGCCAGACCCTGACCAGCCTGGTCCACGGCATGGCCCGCGCCCGCCGCAGCCACGAACTCAGCGCGTGGCGGCACCCCATCGACCTGGCATCCTTGGTGTGGCAGGCCCGCGAGGAACTGGCGGCCCTGCTGGAGCAGGGCCGCCACGCCGCCGGCTGGGACCACGAGGACGCTCTGGCCCGGCAGATGCTCGGCGAGTCTCCCTCCGACATCCTGGACGCCATCAAGACGGCCCTAAAGTCCGGCGCAACCGCCGAACAGCTGGGTTCCGCCGTGGCCTACGCCGCCTTCCTCCGCATGGCCCACTTCCACATCTCCAACGAGTTCGGCGACTGGGACACCGTGCATAACACCCTCACCGCCGCCAACGCCCTGCATCGGGCCTTGCAGCGCGCGCCCTCCCCGGAATTGCTGCGCGGCGTCTTCGACGTCGCCATGAGCATCTACCTGGACCGCTTCCTCAATATGCCGGCCCAGCGCATCCCCGAAACCGGCAGCGACCCGGCCGACGGCCCGCAGCTGCTGGCTGAAATCCGCGAGCGCATGGACGTCCGCCAGCAGGTGGAAGAGGTGTCCCACCTGGTGTCCCGCTACCTCACCGGCTCCTGCGAACCCGACGCCCTGGTGGCCGCCCTGGGCCGGGCCATGTTGAACGAAGACGCCGGCTTCCACTCCTTCCAGATCGTTGACGCCGGCTTCAGCCAGTACCGGCAGCGGCGCGGCGCCGAATCGGGCCGCCACGTCCTCATCGGCATGGCCCGCTACCTGGCCGCCCACGCCCCCACCTCCCGCGCCGTGGGCCAGACCTACCAGATCGCCCTGCGCCTCCACCGCGGCGAAGAGATATTCCGGGAGTAGCCGGCTGCGGTAACATAGAATGGCGCACTTGGCCCGAATCGGGCCAAGTGCGCATTCACCACAAGAAGGATTTGGCATCATGACCGTACCTGCCACCATAGTTCAGGCCGCCAAAGACAATATCAGCCGGCTCCTGGAAGAAGCTTTCCAGGGGACAATAACCTTTGACCCGATCACGGTCGAACCTATCGTCGATTACTACGGCGAGGACGCCCTCGAAATCATCGTTGTCTTTGACGGCGACTACGCGCTGCTCGACCCCCACAAGCTCAACAGAATATCCTCGGAACTGGATGACATCCTGTACGGTTTGGGGTTCCACAACTTGTCGTTGGATTCCTACATCGCCAAGGATGAATATCCCGAGTGGCTCGAGATGTCCCAATCCGAAAGGCCCTGGGAGTACGAATAGCCTTGGACTGGCAGCATCTAATCGACGCGGCAAGGATCCTGGCCGGCGTGTCCGGCAGCGCAACTACGCCGGGCCGGCCGCGAAAGCCATGCTCAAGCGGGCGGTAAGCACGGCGTACTACGCGATGTTCGATGCCCTCTGCGCCAGCAACGCCAACGCTCTGGTTGGGACATCAGCGTCTGGTCCAGATGCCGAACTCTGGGTGCAAACCTACCGCGCCCTGGACCATGGCCAAGCAAAAAATCGCTTGCTTGCGTACCGGCAGCAAAGTTCAGCGCCGGAAATCCGCAATTTCGCCAACTTATTCGGCGACTTGCAAACATATCGTCTTAACGCCGACTACAACCCGCGCAGCGTGTTCACGCGCTCACGGGTCGCCATCCTGATTGACCGGGCCGAAGCGGTGACGCAGGCTTTCGACAACCTGCCGGCCCGACCACGCCGAATGTTGGCCACTTATCTCCTCGTGGCCCGGAGCCGGGGCTGAACCTTGCCAATGCTGGTATCGGTGGGGAATACATCGCCCTCCGGCAATGTATAATCAGCCCGTCTCAATAACCGTCACAGCCCGGAGGTGCCAATATGCCTGACCCGGCCGAGATGTCCCTCGACGAATTCCAGCAACTGGCCGACCGCGCCGGTCTCGGCATGAGCCGGCAGGAGGTCGAAGAGCTCAAACCCATCTACGACCTCTACGCCGCCTACGCCCGCGATCTCCACGACATCGACCTCGGCGCCACCGAAATGATCGTGGAGTACCACCCCGACTGGCCGGAGGATTAGGCCAAGGAGTTGAAAACCGCATGGCTACAACCGACACCCAATTGCACTATCTGACCATCCACCAGGCCGGCGAGCTGATGCGGAAGGGCGAGCTCTCCCCCGTAGAACTCACCCGCGCCTGCCTGGACCGCATCGCCGACACCGACGACCGCCTGCATTCCTTCATCCTGCTGCTGGCCGACGACGCTCTGGAGCAGGCCCGCGTCGCCGAGGCCGAAATCCTGCGCGGCGATTATCGCGGCCACATGCACGGCATCCCCTTCGCCCTGAAGGACCTCTACGACACCGCCGGCGTCCGCACCACCTCCGGCTCCCGCGTTGACATCGACCGGGTGCCCGCCGAGGACGCCACCACCACCGCCCGCCTCAAGGCCGCCGGCGGCATCCTCCTGGGCAAGCTGGCCATGCACGAGTTCGCCCTGGGCGGCCCCGACTGGACCACTCCCTTCGAGCCGGCCTGCAACCCCTGGAACCTGGCCCACATCACCGGCGGCTCCAGCAGCGGCTCCGGTTCGTCGGTGGCCGCCGGCCAGGCCCTGGGCGCCCTGGGTTCCTGCACCGGCGGCTCCATCCGCGGCCCGGCCTCCCTCTGCGGCATCGTCGGCCTCAAACCCACCTACGGCCGCGTCAGCCGCGCCGGCGTCGTCACCCTCAGCTGGTCCCAGGACCACGCCGGACCGATGACCTGGACGGTGGAGGATACCGCCTACATGCTCCAGGCCATCGCCGGCCACGACCCCAAGGACCCCACCTCCAGCCGCGCGCCGGTGCCCGACTACTCCCTGTCCCTGCGCGAGGGCATCCGCGGCGTCAGGCTCGGCCTGCCCCGGCACTACTTCTTCGACCCGGATCCCAGCGTCAACCCCGAGGTCGTCGCCACCGTGGAGAAGGCCATCGGCGAGCTGGAGAGCCTGGGCGCCATCGTGGAGGAGGTCTCCCTGCCCAGCCTGGACCACGTCCGCGCCGCCAACTCCGTCATCATGGTCAGCGAGGCGTATGCCTACCACGAACCCAACCTGAAGGCCCGCCCCCAGGACTTCGGCGAAATCACCCGGGGCCGCTTCCGCATCGGCGCGCTGATGTCCGCCGCCGACTACCTGCAAGCCCAGCGGGTGCGAACCCTCGCCCGCCGCGAGTTCGCCGAGGTCATGCAGACCGTGGACTTCCTCGTAACGCCCACCATGACCCAGCCGGCCGCCGCTTTTGAGGACTACGACCCCACCAGCACCGTGCGGGGCCGCAGCTTCACCGCTCCCTTCAACGTCACCGGCCTGCCCGCCATCTCGGTGCCCTGCGGCTTCACCGCAAGCGGCCTGCCCATCGGTATGCAGATCGCCGGCAAGCCCTTCGACGAACCGGGCGTCATCCAGGCCGCCTACACCTACCAACAGCACGCCGGCTGGTACAACACCCGCCCGCCGCTGTAGGCCAGTCGGTCGGTATCAGTTCAGACTTGAGGCGCCGTCCTAACGCCAAATCCGTCATACCGGCGAAAGCCGGTATCCAGGAACCTTTGCCCTATTCACGTTGACTGATGCGTTGCGTTTCTGGATTCCTGCTTTCGCAGGAATGACGAGTTCCTGATCGGTATTCTCATCAAATCTGAACAGTTACATCGGTCCATCATCAATAGCCCCGTGAAACGAGCCCTCGCCCTCCGCCGCTGGTGGATTGCCGGAGCGACCGCCGCCTTGGTGGCGGTCCGCATCATCATCGCCGCCGCATTCAGCCTGCTTGGCCGTGAGCCGGCAGACCACGGCGGCGGCATCATGGCGGCGCTGACGATTATCGACGTCCTGTGCCTGGCGCTGGCGGCGACCGCCATCGTCGCCTTCGTGCAGTACGGCCGGCTCTACCGGACCCGGGTGCCCACCGAGTGAGCGCGGGGCCGGCGTTAGCCGGCCCTGCCTATCATCCGGTGAACCCGGCCCACACCTCCGGCAGCCGGGCTATGGCTTCCGGCGCCAGCGGCCCCCTGGCGGCGTATTCAACGGACTGTTCCAGGTGCTCCAGGCTCGAATAACCCACCAGCACGCTGCTCACGCCGGAGTTGCCCAGGGCGAACCGCAGCGCAGCCTCCACCGGACTGTCGGCGTATCCCTCCTCCAGCAGAAACCGAAAACCCTCGCCCCGGGCACGGTCCTGGTCGTAGTCCCGGCCCGAACCGATGGGCGCGACGCTGGGCACGGCGACGGGATGCCGCGCCGCCTCCCCGCTCAACGCGCCGGCCGCCAGAACCCGTATTACCAGCGCCCCCATGCCCTTGGCGGCAGCGCGCTCAATCTGGTTTCCATAGTCGGGCATATCGAAGCCGGCCGGCACGCTCGTTCCGGCGCTGGGATTGACCAGGTTGTACACCGACTGGATGGTGTTCAGCATCCCCGCGTCGATCACCCGGTGCAGAGCGGCGGTCTCTCCCACCGCGGTCATCCCCCAGAATCTCACCTTGCCCTGATCCCACAGCTCCCCCAGCGCGTCCGCCACCTCGCCCAGCGTCTCTTCTGGAGAGACTGACCCGCCTTCCGCCACCGACGCAACGTGGTTGTGCATCTGGATCAGGTCAACCTGCTCCCGCTGCATCCGCGTCAGGCTCTCCTCCACCGACGCGATGACGTTGCCCTTGATACGGCCCGGCTCGTGGGTGGTGACCCGGAACTTGGTGCCAACGTAAACCTCCGCCGACAACTCCTTCAATACCCGCCCCAGGTTGGTCTCCGAAACCCCGTCGCCATAGGAAGAAGCGGTATCGAAGTAGTTGATGCCCAGCTCCATGGCCCGGGCCACCGCCCTCACCTGATCGCCGCGCTCGCCCCGTATCATCAAGCCACCCACGTTGCCGCAGCCAAACCCAATCTCAGACACGTTGATTCCAGTGCCGCCCAGAGGTCGATAGTCCATCACCTTTCTCCGTTGCATTTCAAGTGTGTCCCGATGATATGTCCCAGCCTGGTCGGCGACAATCCACCCGCCCGCCCTCGCCGGGCCTTTCTAAAGTCCCGTTTGGTGGCCTTTCACCCCGAACCGTCATTCCGGCGAAAGAACAGCCTGCCCCGTGCCTGACACGGGGTCACCCCGTACTTGATACGGGGCCGGAATCCAGAACATTCCGAGCACAGCGACTTCCTGGAATTCCTGCTTCCGCGAGAATAACGGATTAACTTTAGTAAGGCCCTGCCCCTCGGCAACATTCCGCATCAGGTGGTTTCCCACCGTAGGGGCGAATAATCATTCGCCCCCGGCCCTACCCGCTACCACCCAATCCGGCCAATCCATCAATCCGGTAAATCCTGCTTCTGACAATCTCCCCTTGACCTCCCGCTGCAAGAACATATATCCTAATCACACCTAGGCAAACAGCTGTTTCTATCCAATCTCATCATCCATGAAGGCAGGATTTCACTTCGACGGCCAACCCCCGTCAGTTTCCAAATCGCAACCGGTCGCACTCGGCAAGGCTCTGTTAGACCCGACCACCTCACCATGATTGCCGGCTGGGCCACCGGGACTGTCCGTGCCCGCGCGCAGGCGCGCCTCTGGCGCGCCGAGTACACGAAAAAGTAGGGAAAAATAGTTGCGTAACCCAAACCGGCCGTATGCTGACAACGAAGTGCCGCAAGGTCCGCCGCTGGCGGAAAATCCTGCCTTCCCGATCCAAAACCCCGCTCATGGTGAGCCTGTCGAACCATCATCC
>DAOUJY010000147.1:0-3411 GCA_034421995.1 Dehalococcoidia bacterium
ATAAAATCGGAGATGTTCATGGGGTTCCTCGCTGCGGAGTGTTCTCAACTCGCAGCATAGGGGAACCTCGTGGCATTTTCAAAATCGTCTCAAACTAGCACCAAAGGTTATCAGGCAGATCAGCGCTGCACCAAACGCCACAAAGTGCCGTGACTCATGCAGCCCAGTTTGTGGGATTACGGCCCTCGGTTTGCCGAGGCGCGAGGTTGATGCGTAGGCCGATTGCCCGCCAAACGCGGACCATCGGCCTTTCCAATATCCGGGTTGCGGGACAACGTGGTCAGATGAGAGATGTCGGTAATGTGCTCGGTCGCTTGACCTTGGATTACAGCGTGTCTGGAACCGGCGACGTCGTGCCTCGGCCGTGGTGATCAAGGTCGTTTGCTGGAACGTCGCCCAGCGGGTCCAGACGGTTGCCGAGTTGCTGGACATGGACGCCGACATTGCCCTCCTGCAAGAGGTAGGTATTGGCATCCTGGAGGAGTTGGCCGGCACCGGCCGTAATGTCGTGCTCACCCCTCAGGATCCCTGGGAACCATAGCCCACGGAGCACTGGGGCTTCCGGTCGGTGGTGGCAAAACTATCCGACCGCGTTGCGGCGGCACACCACATCATGTCCGGCCTGTCGGCGTTCATTGGAGATGACGATCCTGGGTAGCCCCGGATCCTGGCGGCCGGCGACCTGAACAACGTTTACGGGATTACTGAGGACAACCCCCTGGCCTGGGGCCAGCGCGACATCGGCGTATTCGCGAGCTTCGACGCGCTGGGGTTGGAATTGGTGGGACCTCAGACCCCCAATGGGCGTTTAGCGGATCCTCCGCCGCGAAGGGTCCAGTAGGGCACCAAAAACGTTCCCACCTACCGCACGGCCCGGGGATCGCCGGCCACCGCCGAGAACCAGTTGGACTACGTTTTCGCATCGCGGGGGTTCACCGAGGTGTGCGAGCGTGGGCGCTGAACGGCGTGGATGAGTGGGGAGCCAGCTACCATTGCCGGATTTTGATTGAGGTCGACGCGTGACGATCCTCGGGGAAGGCAGCCGCAATTGATGGTCAAGGGCAATGATGAGCCGGGAAGCAATGCTCAGGCACGGCGATGAGATCATGCGCACGATGCGATGGGTTCGGAAATTCGCTCTGCGTGACGCCCGGCTGGTGAGCACGTAGGCGGCTCGGTCCGCGTCGCAGGGAATGTACGTGGCCGTTGTGGCCCTGGACAGCGGTTCGGCTGCGGTAGATGGGGGCTGATCCTGTGTAACGCCTCGCTGTTCGCCGCCACCAGTTGTGGAGGCGAACAGTTTCAGTCTTCCACGAGTACCTTGACGTGTCCGACCACGAACCCGTCCGTATCGGAGGTGTGAAGTATCTCCTGCCAGAAGTTGAGATCGTCATCGTCCATTCCGGCGGTCAGCGTGAACGTGAGTTTCCCCCGGACTGGCCGTGAGACGGCCGGGCGGTGCAATCGAAAGCGTCACCACAACGTTCTCATCAGGCTGGGAACCCAGTACGATGCTGTAGGAACCGGTCCCGCCCTCTGCAATGGTGAGGCTGTACGCGCTGAGGACCGGCAACAATTCAAATGCGTCTGCCCTCAGCGTTGAGCGGTTGCTCATCGAAGCGCCTCAGGGTGTTCCCGTCGTCATCGACCAGTATCCCGGGCAGGTCCCTGGCGAACACATCGTCGTGGCTGACGGTGACCTGCTGGCCCGGCCTGATGAACGTGTCCATCTTGATGACAATTTCTGCGCCGGCAAACATCGGCCCATGGGTGTAAGCCCGATGTCCATCGACGAAAATGTCGATCAGAATCCGCGGGTAGGAACTCAGGGCAACGCCGGCGAAAGAGCTCAGAGTGCGGATGTCGTGTCGAACGTGGACGTTTTCGCTGAAAGTAAGCGTTACCTCCTGGCCATCCTGGGAAGTCTGTGCGCTGATCAGGACGGGCGGCACCACGCCCGCCAAATGGCCATCGAATGTAACGGCGTCGTGGCGCAGGAGGACCTCGTTGCCAGCGGTATCCAGGATGGAGCCGCCGTGCAGGTTCAGCGAGTTCGCCGCGACGATGATGCCGTTGGCGTCTTCGTCGCCACCCTGCACCGTGTACTCGAAGGCCAGGACCTCCCCGGTGGAAGGCGAAACTGCGTCGCCCGGATTGTGAATACCCTGGAAGTCCGCCGCCACGGTGGAACGGCCCGGGTTCAGGGAAAGCTGCGGCGTACCGGTCGCCGTGACTTCTACATCAAACCGGACCAACACCTGGATGGCGTCCCCCGGCTCGTAGGTGTCGTCATCTCCCGGGTCGGAACCCATGGAGACTCCGGTGACGTACACCTGTCCGGCGATTTTGTGGGCTTCCTGGCTGGCAAACCCAGGGTACGTCGCCTCCAGTTCGATTTCTCGTCCCATCGAGTAAATGCTTCCGTCGTGGAAACCTTGGCCCTCTCCGGCCGGCAGGGCGAAACCGTCCAGATCATGGTCGTGGATCTGCACATCGTATCCGAACTCAATGGTGTTCGTCCCCGAACCGCTGCGGTAAGTCGCCTCAACGTGGTGGTCGCCGATCTCCAAGGCGAGCGACGGCGTATCCTCGACGACCACCGGGCGGTCGTAGGTGAGCGAAACCGAAACCGTCTCCCCGGCGCGATAAACGCCTCCCGAGGCCGGGGTGGACGTTACGGCAACGGCGGTTACCTGGGGACGTCCATCGACTTGATGATCAATCGCGTCGTCGAAGCCGACAATGTGCCCGGTGACAGCGTTTTCGGTCTCCGCCTGGTACACGTGAGCCCCCATCGGTCCAAATTCGTCCTGGTCACGCTCGGGAAGCGCAACGCCGTCAAGGTCTAGATCCGCAGACTGCACCTTGTAGGCGAAGACCAAGATGTCCGTGACGGTTCCCCGGCTGTAGATGGCGCTGCGCTCGGGGTTGTCGTTGTCATCCAGTAGTATGGTGACCGACGGCTGTCCCACAACGTCCACCGCTTCATCGAACTCCAGCGCAATCTCTATGGTTTCGCCATATCCGTACACGTCGCCGCTGGCCGGGTCCGAAACAATCTCGCTGGCGACAACGGTGGGCAGGACGCCGTTGACCCGGTGTTCCACCTGGTGCCGGAGACGGGGAATGATTTCGTTGACTCCGAGCTAACCGAGGCATGCTGGAGCGTTGGCAGATTTGATGGCGGGTTTCGGTTCGATGGACACGGACCGGTCGAAGGTCAGCGCGATCAAGACCTGCTCGCCGGGCGTGTAGTGGTCGCCGTCCGCCGGCATGGAGGTTATGGCGACGCGTTTCACTTAGCCCAAATCCACCGAAGGAATATGGCGGCGGCGGTCAGACGAGGGATGAGGGACCAGGAGTCGGGCTGGCGAGGATCTGAAGCCGGTGAGATGGACGATGCGGAGTGTA
>DAOUJY010000148.1:0-25596 GCA_034421995.1 Dehalococcoidia bacterium
GTACTCAGGAGGAATTTCCCAATGGCAGAACAAGCAACCATCGGCAACGTCAAAGTCACCGCCGTAATCGACATGGTGCCGCCGCCGCGCGAGCCCTCGGCGATGTTCCCCGACGTCCCCGATTCCGCCTGGGCTGACTACCAGGACACCCTGGAAAACGGACAGCTCCAGCTTTACTACGGCGTGTTCCTTCTGAATACCTCGGAGCACGTCATCCTGGTGGACACCGGCATGGGCCCCGGCCCGCATCCGGACCGGGGAAATGTCACCGGGAACCTGTACGAAGAGCTCCGGCCGCACCTGGAGTCCAACGTCGGCGTGAACAACACCAACGTCGGCCCCAGCGACTCGGTGAACTACATCATCCACACGCACCTGCACGGCGACCACGTGGGCTGGAACCTGCGCTACTCCGGCGGTATGCCCGCGCCCAACTTCCGCCGCGCCCGCTATGTCATGTCCCGCCCTGACTACGACTACTTCACGTCGGACGAGGGACGCCAGATGTACCCGTACATCGACCGCCAGGTCATGCCTCTGCGCCGGTTGCGTCTCCAGCAGATCCTGGAAGAGCCGGAACACACCATCAGCGACGAAATCTCCATCGCCCCGGCTCCCGGCCACACCCCGGGTCACCAGGTGGTGCTGATCAACTCCAACGGCCAGCGGGGCGTGGTGATGGGAGACGTGCTGCACACCATCGCCCAGGTGAGCGAGCCGGCATGGTGCGCCGGCGTGGACACCGACAAGGAACAGTCCGCCGCCTCGCGCAGTCGCCTGCTGGACGCCGCCGAGGAGGGTGACTGGACCATCTGCGCCGGCCACTTCCCGCCGGGCAAGCAGATCGGCAAGATCGCCCGCGTGGACGGCAAGCGGGTCTGGCAGCCGCTATAGCGATACCACCATCCCGACCAGTAGGGGCGGCGCATGGGTCGCCCCTACACCATTGATGGTGATACGGCCACGCACAATGATGGACTGCGCAACCCCATGACCCAACTCCGCCATCTTCTCGAGCGTATCGAAGCGGGCAGCGGCCCGTCCCTGGGGTTCGGCTCGTCGCAATCGGCGCGCCTGCCGGGCATGGCGCTGGTCGGACGATGCTCGGGCGACCTGGACGCGGCCCTGGCCGCCGCGTCTGACTCCGCCGACGTCGTGGTCATCGCCGCTCCCGGTCTCTCCCCGGATACGATGCCTGACGTGGGCGACCGCGTCTGGGGCGCCGGGGGCGTGCCTCTGACGCCGGAAAACGTGGCGCTTTGGCAGGATGCCGGCGCTGATTTCATGGTGTCTCCACCATCTAGCGCCCTGGTGGACGCCATCAACATGGCTCAGCCGGGCATGACCCACGGGCTGCGCATCCCGGACGAACCAAACGACGCCATCTGGCGGATGCTGGCCGCTGCGCCCGTGGATTTCCTGGTGCTGGACAAATCGGCGATGTCCGGCCCCTGGACCTTCGCGGACCTGGCCCAGGTAGCGGACGCTGTTAGCCGGACCGACAAGTTCCAGTTCGTGCGGTTGGGCGTTCGGCCCACCGCCAACGAACTGCTGGCCCTACGGCAGGCCGGCGCCGTGGCCATCGTAGCCGAGGCCAACGATTTGGGCGCGGAAGGGATGGCCTCATTAAAGGCCGACCTGATGGCCTTGCCCCGTGCGCAGCCGGCGTCTCGCCGCCGGGTTCAGCCGGGAAGCCTGGAAAATCCTGCCACGTGATACTCCAGAGCCTCGACCTGCTCCGGGACAATCCGGTTTCCTTTATCCTGGTAATCGGGATCGGGCTGCTGGGTTTGATAATCGGGTTCACCGTCCACGAGTTCAGCCACGCCCTGACCTCCCACATGGAGGGCGACGATACGGCCCGCCGCATGGGGAGGCTGACCTTCAACCCGATCAAGCACATTGACCTGCTTGGGTTTTTGCTCTTGCTGGTGGTCGGGTTCGGGTGGGCCAAGCCGGTGCAGGTTGATCCCTACAATCTTCGCCACGGTCGCCTGGGGATGTCGTGGGTGGCTTTCGCCGGGCCGCTATCCAACTTCGTGCTGGCGTTTCTGCTGGGTCTGGTCTTCCGCTTTGACCTGCTGCCGGTGGTGACCAGCACGGTGTTCATATCAGGGATCGCCGAAGTGGTGGGGTTTGCCGCCTTTCTCGCCATCTTCTTCAACCTAATTTTGGGCATCTTCAACCTGATACCCCTACCTCCGTTGGACGGCAGCAAAGTCCTGGGCGGGCTACTTCCCCGGTCGCTGTATATACCGTACCTACAGTTTGAACGCTACGGCTGGATACCCCTGATCGGCCTGATCGGCGTCAACCTGGCGCTGAGCTACGCCTTCGGCATCAACTTGCTGGGCCAGATATTATTGCCGCCGGCACTTTTCATGTTCCGGCTGGCCACGGGCCTGCCTCTGTAAAACGGTAGGGGCGAATGATTATTCGCCCCTACGGAAAACTGGCTGGTGCGGCGAGCGTTACGGGCGCAGTGGGATGGGCCGGTTGGCCTGGTTCTCGGCAATCTGGTCGGTGTCCCACAGCTTGGCGAAGTTATATGCCCGGGGGCAGTGGCCGTAGGCTTCCTCGACGTTGATGATGATGCCCTGCAGGTGCTTGGAGTTGTCGTCGGTCCAGTAGAGTTCCAACTCCACCTTCTGCCGCTCCAGCTCTTCCTTGCTGACGATGGTGACGGTGCCGTTGACGCGGACGGTGTCGTTGACGCCCGGGATCATGAACAGCAGGCCGACGTGGGGGTTGGAGTCCATGTTCTGGTAGGACTGGAACAGTCGATTTCCCGCCACGTCGGGCATCAACAGGCGCGTATTGTCGATCACCTTCACGAAGCCCGGCTTGCCGCCCTTGGGCGAAGCGTCGCAGTTCCCTTCCGGATCGGAGGACGCCATCACCACGAAGGGCGCCGCCTGGATGAACTTCTGCACGAATTCGGACATCTCGCCCTTGACCTTGACCTTGGCTCGTGCGCTCATCTCGCCAAACTCGTCGTTGAACCGGCTCGGCTCCTGTTCAATGGTGCAAAGGTCGTCAGCAGTGGCGGTGGTAGTCATGGCGAAAACCCTCCCGGCATTTCTCAGTTTATTGGTACGAATTGCGCACAGAATAACGGATTTGGCCTGGATACGCCACTTCCGACCGCATTGTTTGTACCCCGTTTCATCACCGTCCACGCATCTGGATACGATATTCGTTAGCAATTGCCATCAAACCGCATGATACGTTGCCTAAATCGCCCAAATATACGAAATCCATTTGACACGGAGGCGCGTAATAACCTATATTCGGCAGACAACGGTAAGAATGGGCGGTTTTCGTCGCTGTCAGAAATGTTATTTCGTTTGCCGGATGGGAGGGACATTATGTTGCAGCAATTCGTCACGTTGCGCACGATAATTTGCGGACTACTCGTTGTGGGTATGTCGGCGGCGGTAGCCTGCGGCGCGCCCGCGGAACAACAGGCTACCAGCGCGCCGGCCGGGGGCGAGCAGCAGCAGCCGGCGGCCCAGGCGCAGACGGCTCCGCAACCGGCCGCGCCCCAGCGACCGGCGGCGACGGAAGCCCCGGCCGCTCAAGCGCCGGCCAAACCGACATTGGCGCAGCCCGCCGGCATGGCGGACACCAAGGTCGGCCGGGCTGCTCCCACCGCGGTCCCCGAGCCGGCGGCGCCCAAGGCCGAAGCGGAGGGGACTCCGGTACAAGCTGACCTCCGCGTCGCCATCACGCCGCCCTACGCCGAGAACCTGCTGGGCTGGCGCGTGGGCGGCACCAACCAGGGCATCCTGCAACCGATGCAGGAGCAGCTGTTCCAGCGTCATTACGAGACCTGGGAGGCCCAAGCGATGCTGGCCACCGACTGGTCGGTCTCGCCCGACGGCAAGACGTGGACCATCAAGCTGCGCGAAAACGTGCCCTTCCACGGCGGCGCGGATACTTTCGGCGTGTCCGATTTCGTGTTCAGCTGGCAGCTCTGGACACACCCCGAAGCCAAGACAGGCTGGGGACCCCTGTGGAACACCATGCTGGGACCGGGCAACGACAAGCACAGCTGGGACGTGGATACCCTGGGAGCGACGAGCACCGTGGAAGAGATCAGCGACAGCGAAATGATCTGGCACCTGAACCGCCCGGAACTGTGGGTTCCCTTTTACGCCTCCGACACGGTAACCGACCCGCTGATCTACAGCCTGCAGTACTGGGAGGAGAACGGCGAGGACGCCTACGCACAGAACCCGGTCGGCACCGGCCCGTGGCGGCACGTCAGTTACCAGCAGGGCGCGAAGCTGGAGTACGAGCGGGCGTTTGAGGAGCATTGGCGGGTCAATCCCGACTTTGAGACCCTGACGTTTTTCTTCGCCGAGGAGGACCTGACCCGCGTGGCGATGCTGCGGGCCGGCGAGGCCGACATCGCGGAGATCCCGCGGGAACTCCAGGGTGAGATTATCGACGCGGGGTATGCCATCACGCAGAGCACGCTGCCGGCCTTCATGGTCTGGATCGCCATTGGCGGCCAGTACCTGGAAGACGTGCGGGATCCCAACGACCCCAACACCAACATACTAGTGCGGAAGGCCATGAACCACGCCATTGACCGGAACGCCATCAACGAAGCCTTCTTCGACAACAAGATGGAGCTGATGGCCAACACCGGCTGGCATCCCACCGACCCCACCTATGACCCGTCCTGGGCGATTCCAGTTTACGATCCGGAAATGTCCCGGCAACTATTGGCGGAAGCGGGATATGCAGAGGGCAACGGCCCCAAGATCGAGTTCATGGCCGGCAAGCTGGTGGGAGTGCCGGAACTGACGGAGATTGCGGTGCCCATCATCTCCTGGCTGGAGGAAGTGGGCTTCCAGGTTGACGCCCAGATCGGCGAGTTCCAGCCTATCCGCACCCGCTACAAGGCGCGGGAGATGAACGGCGTCCTCTGGACGCACCGCACCGGGTTCTGGCCGGCCGGTCGCAACATGCGGGCGTATTTCGTGAGCCCGGCGCTGGACGGCGGCGTGTTCATGCTGGAGGACCCAGTCACCGAAGCGCTGTTCGACCAGTGGCAAAACAGCGTTGACGAGACGGAACGTCTCGATCTGATGCGTCAGGCGGGGCAGTATATGTTCGAACAATCCGCCACGATGCCGTTGGGGTTCCTGTTCGCGGAGTTCGGAATCAACCCCGAGGTGATCGCCGGGTACTCGGTGAACAACAGCTACTTCGGCGGCATGAAGGGCCACGAGTACACCGAGGTGGTACGCAAGTAAGCCGGCGCTTCACCGGACGAATCGCCGGGCGACCTGGGACATCATCGGTTGGCCAAGCGGTGGCGCGATATGAAATCGTATCGCGCCACCGTTGTCGTTATTGGTTAAGGATTTCGCGAATGATGCATGGATATCGATATTGGACAGTGAGAAATGTTAAGACGTTATGCATCGAGGAAACGGATTATAATAGTCCTAGTTCGTTATTATTAGCGATTATTATAACTGAACCAGTTGACAATGAAATGGCTTTTAAGTACATTTCGGCGGACACGCGAAACGACGCTGCCAGGTTGGTGAATGCGTCGCAGCAAATCGCGCTGGGCGGATTGCCGGCGCGGAGGTGAGACAGGATGTTAAAAGCCATTTCCATTCGGACCGTGATACTTGGCGGGCTATCCCTTGTTCTGATGGCGGCGCTGGCCTGCGGCGCTCCGGCGGAACAACAGCCGGCCGCGCCCGCCGCTCCGGCTGCCAGCCAACAGCAGCAGCAGCCTGCGGCCCAATCTCAAGCGGCGGCGGCGCAACAGCCGGCCGCACAGCAACCGGCCTCCCAGCCGGCGCAGGCCCAGGCTGAGGCGAAACCCACGCTGGCGTTGCCCAGCGGAATGTCGGACGCCAAGGCGGGCGGCGCCGCTCCCACGGCGGTCCCTGCCGCCGCGCCGAAGCCTCAGGAATCGATGGGGGAGCCGGTGCAGGCCGATCTTCGGGTAGCGATCACGCCGCCTTACGCCGAGAACCTGTTGGGCTGGCGCGTGGGCGGCACCAACCAGGGCATCCTGCAGCCGATGCAGGAGCACCTGTTCCAGCGTGACTACCACGACTGGTCCGCTCAGCCCATGCTGGCAACCGATTGGTCGGTCTCCGCCGACGGCAAGACCTGGAACATCAAGCTGCGCGAGGACGTGCCCTTCCACCACGGTGAGGACACCTTCGGTGTTTCCGACTTCGTATTCAGTTTCCAGCTCTGGTCACATCCCGAGAGCAAGGCCGGTTTCGGGCCGCTGTGGAACACCCTGCTGGGCCCGGGCGGCGACAAGATGAGCTGGGAAGTTGAGGAACTGGGCACGGCCGGCACGGTGGAAGAGGTCAGCGACAGTGAAATGGTCTGGCGCATGAACCGTCCTGAGCTGTGGATCCCCTTCTACGCTTCCGACACCACCACCGACCCGCTGATCTACAGCTTGGACTATTGGCAGAAGAACGGCGAGGAGGTGTACGCCGAAAGTCCGGTGGGAACCGGCCCCTGGAAGCATGTCAGCTACCAGCAGGGCGCAAAGTTGGAGTATGAGCGTGCCTTTGATGAGCACTGGCGGGTCAATCCGGACTTCGACACCCTTACCTTCTTCTTCGCCGAGGAAGACCTGACCCGCGTGGCCATGCTCCGCAGCGGAGAAGCCGACATCGCTGAGATCCCCCGCGAACTCCAGGGGGAGATCATCAATGCGGGGTACGCCATCACCGAGAGCACGCTGCCGGCCTTCATGGTCTGGATCGGCATCGGCGGGCAGTACCTGGAAGACAAACGGGACCCCAACGACCCCAATACCAACGTGCTGGTGCGCCGCGCCATGAATCATGCCATCGACCGGGACGCTCTCAACGAAGCCTTCTTCGACAACAAGATGGAAATGATGGCCAACACCGGCTGGCACCCCACCGATCCGTCTTACGATCCGGCATGGCAGATTCCGGAACACGACCCCGACCTCGCCAGGCAATTGCTGACCGAGGCGGGCTATACCGAGGGCGCCGGCCCCAAGATCGAGTTCATGGCCGGCAAGCTGGTGGGCGTGCCCGAGCTTACCGAGATCGCCGTGCCCATCATTTCCTGGCTGGAGGAAGTGGGCTTCCAGGTTGACGCCCAGATTGGCGAGTTCCAGCCCATCCGCACACGGTTCGTGGCCCGCGAGATGAACCGCGTGCTTTGGACGCACCGCACCGGGTTCTGGCCCGCCGGCCGCAATATGCGGGTGTATTTCGTCAGCCCGGCCCTGGACGGCGCGGTGTATATGTTCGAGGACCCGTACACTGAAGACCTGTTCAGCCGATGGCAGAGCAGCGTGGACGAAGAGGAACGGCTGAACCTGATGAAGGAAGCCGGGCAATTCATGTACGAGAAGAACGCCACCATGCCGCTGGGGTTCCTGTTCGCTGAGTTTGGCATCAACCCCGAGGTGATCGCGGAGTACTCGGTGAACAACAGCTACTTCGGCGGAATGAAGGGCCACGAGTACACCAAGGTGGTCCGCAGGTAGGCAACTGAAACCGTCCCCAACGAGCGGGGAAGTTCGCAATCGAATGAACGTCCTGCGATTGCGGCGATACGACGCATTGTGGTACCGCCGCAATCAGCAAATTTATGGCCGTTTATAACGATACACAAAGCATCATGCGGCATCAGCAACGATAAACGATTGTATATGTTTTGTATAATGAAGCATATTCGTCTGTCTTTGGCTCATTGCCGAAACGATTACGTTCATTTCGATTGACATTAGCATGGCTTTTGAATAGATTCCGCCGCATGAATCGGACGAATTATGTCGTTCGACAAATGCGTCGCGCCTGATGTTTTCAAAAGATAAATTGGCGCGGAAAGGAGACAGAATGTCAAGAGCCATTTCCATAAGAACGACGATATTCGCCGCGTTGGCTCTCGCCCTGGCGACGGCGCTGGCCTGCGGCGCCCCGGCGGAGCAGGAACCGGCGGCGCCGGCCGCTCCGGCCGCCAGCCAGCAACAGCAGGCGGCGCCCCAATCGCAGCCGGCTCAGCAACCGGCGGCTCAACAACAGGCGGCGCAACAAACGGGATCCCAACAACAGCCCGCGCAAGCGGAGGCCAAACCCACGTTGGCGTTGCCCAGCGGCATGGCCGATACCAAGGCCGGAGGGGCCGCTCCCACTGCCGTTCCAACCGCCGCGCCGGCTCCCCAGGCGACGACGGGTCAGCCGGTGCAAGCGGACCTGCGCGTCGCCATCACCCCACCCTACGCAGAGAACCTGCTGGGCTGGCGCGTGGGCGGCACCAACCAAGGGATGCTGCAGCCGATGCAGGAGCAACTGTTCCAGCGCGACTACGTGACCTGGGAAGCCAAGGGGATGCTGGTGACCGAATGGGAAGTCTCCGAAGACGGCAAGGAATGGCACTTCCAGCTGCGCGAGGGCGTGCCTTTCCACCACGGTGAGGACACCTTCGGCGTGTCCGACTTTGTGTTCAGCTTCCAGCTCTGGTCGCACCCGGAGGGTAAAGGAGCAACCGACTGGTTCCACGAACTGCTGGGACCCGAGGGTGAACAACGTAGTTTCGAGGTTGATACCCTGGGCGCCACAGCGGCGGTTGAAGAAGTCTCCGACAGCGAGATGATCTGGCATTCTAATCGTCCCGAACTGTGGGTTCCCTTCTGGTTTTCCGACGCGACCACCGACCCGCTGATCTACAGCCTGGACTACTGGGAGACGAACGGCGAGGCAGTGTACGCGGAAAGTCCGGTGGGCACCGGACCCTGGCAGCACGTCAGCTATCAGCAGGGCGCGAAGCTAGAATACGAGCGCGTTCCCTACGAGCACTGGCGCATTACGCCCGACTTTGAGACGTTGACCTTCTTCTTCGCCGAGGAAGATCTGACCCGGGTGGCAATGCTCCGCGCTGGCGAGGCCGACATCGCGGAGATCCCGCGCGAGTTGCAGGGCGAGGTGATGAACGCCGGGTTCGCCATCACCCAGAGCACGTTGCCGGCCTTCATGGTCTGGGTGGGTATCGGCGGTCAGTACCTGGAGGACAAGCGCAACTCGGACGATCCCGCTACCAACGTACTGGTGCGCCGCGCCATGAATCATGCCATTGACCGCAATGCCATCAACGAAGCATTCTTCGACAACAAGATGGAGCTGATGGCCAACACCGGTTGGCATCCCACGGATCCGACCTACGACCCGGCCTGGGAGATACCGGCTTACGACCCCGATCTGTCCCGGCAGCTGCTGGCTGAGGCGGGTTACGCCGAGGGCGCCGGGCCCAGCATCGAGTTCATGTCCGGCAAGCTGGTGGGCGTGCCCGAGCTGACCGAGATCGCGGTGCCGATCATCTCCTGGCTGGAGGAGGTCGGTTTCAAGGTGGATGCCCAGATCGGCGAGTTCCAGCCCATCCGCACCCGCTACAAGGCCCGCGAGATGAACAGCACGTTGTGGACGCACCGTACCGGCTTCTGGCCGTCGGGACGCAACGTGCGCGTGTATTTCGTCAGCCCCAACCAGCAGGGGTCGGTGTTCATGTTCGAGGATCCATACGTGGAAGAGCAGTATGACACGTGGAAGAAGAGCGTGAACGCCGCGGAACGCGAGCAGATCATGCGTGACGTGGGCCAGTTCATGTACGAACAGAACGCCACGATGCCCCTGGGGTTTCTGTTTGCGGAATTCGGCATCAACCCTGAGGTGATCGCCGGGTACTCGGTGAACAACAGCTACTTCGGCGGCATGAAGGGACACGAATACACCAGGGTGGTTCGCAATTAGAAAACCAACCCGTCGGCAATGACCGGGTGTATTCATCATCCCGAAGGCAAACCCGATTGCGGTGATGCGGAGCCTTTCTCATCACCGCAATCAGCCAAATTTATCGCCAATAATAACGGTACACGAGACGTGACAGAGTATTTTTAACGATAAATGATGACATATCCGACACATTGTAGGTATAATTCGTTTGTTATTTATTGTGATTTCCGACTCTTTGGACCAGTCCAGTTGACATTGAGGTGGCTTTTGAGTACATTCCCCCGCACGATTCAAACGACAACAGTCGTTTGACGAATGCGACGCGCTTGGTGTTATCAACACATACAATGGCGTGAAAAGGAGACGAAATGTCAAGAGCCTTATCAATCAGAACGACGATATTCGCAGCCATGACGCTAGCGCTAACAGTTGCCATCGCCTGCGGCGCCCCGGCGGAACAGGAACCGGCGGCCCCCGCCGCTCCGGCCAGCGGCGCCCAGGCACAGCAGCAGCCGGCGCAGCCGCAACAACCGGCGGCGGCTACCGAGGCGCCCGCAGCGGCGGCTCAGGCGGAACCCACCGCCACTGCGGCATTGGCCCAACCGGCCGGCATGAGCGACCGGGCCGCCGGCGGCGCCGCGCCTACCGCCGCTCCGGCGGCCACGGCCGTGCCGGAAACCACGCTGGGCGAACCCGTGCAGGCGGACTTGCGCGTTGCCATCACCCCGCCTTATGCCGAGAACCTCTTGGGCTGGCGCGTGGGCGGCACCAACCAGGGCATCCTGCAACCAATGCAGGAGGCGCTGTTCCAGAGGGATTACCAAACTTGGGAAGCGCGCCCCATGCTCGCGGAGACCTGGTCGGTTTCTCCCGACGGAAAGGAATGGACGATAAAGCTGCGGGAGAACGTCCCCTTCCACCACGGTGAGGACACCTTCGGCGTGTCGGACTTCGTGTTCAGCTTCCAGCTGTGGTCGCACCCGGAAGCCAAGACCGGCTTCGGCGACTTCTGGCACCAGATCCTGGGGCCCGAGGGCGATCAACGCAGCTGGGAACTGGAGGAAATCGGCAAGGCGGCCACCGTTACCGAGGTCAGCGACAGCGAGATGGTCTGGAACATGAACCGGCCCGAGTTGTGGATCCCCTTCTACGCCTCGGAAGCCACCACTGACCCGCTGATTTACAGCCTGGACTACTGGGAAAAGAACGGAGAAGAAGCCTATGCGGCCAGCCCAATCGGCACGGGGCCCTGGAAGCACGTCAGCTACCAGCAGGGCGCAAAGCTGGAGTACGAACGCGCCTTTGACGAACACTGGCGGGTCAATCCGGACTTCGACACCCTCACCTTCTTCTTCGCTGAGGAAGACCTGACCCGGGTGGCCATGCTCCGCGCCGGGGAAGCCGACATCGCCGAGATACCCCGGGAACTCCAGGGCGAAATCATCGACGCCGGTTACGCCATCACGCAGAGCACCCTGCCCGCCTTCATGGTCTGGATCGGCATCGGCGGGCAGTATTTGGAAGACCGGTATGATCCCAACGACCCCAACACCAACGTGCTGGTGCGCCGGGCCATGAACCACGCCATGAACCGGGACGCTCTCAACGAAGCCTTCTTCGACAACAAGATGGAATTGATGGCCAACACTGGCTGGCATCCCACCGACCCGTCCTATGACCCGGCCTGGCAGATTCCAGAATACAACCCCGACCTGTCCAGGGAATTGCTGGCCGAAGCGGGCTATGCGGAAGGTTCCGGCCCGAGTATCGAGTTCATGGCCGGCAAGCTGGTGGGTGTGCCCGAGCTTACCGAGATCGCCGTTCCGATGATCTCCTGGTTGGAAGACGTGGGCTTCACTGTTGACGCCCAGATCGGCGAGTTCCAGCCTATCCGCACCCGCTACAAGGCCCGCGAGATGAACGGCGTGCTGTGGACCCACCGCACCGGCTTCTGGCCGGCGGGCCGCAATATGCGGGTCTATTTCGTCAGTCCCGCCCTGGCCGGCGCGGTGTACATGTACGAAGACCCCTTCACCGAAGACCTGTTCAGCCAGTGGCAGAGCAGTGTGGACGACGAAGAACGCCTGAACCTGATGAAGGAAGCCGGCCAGTATATGTACGAGCAGAACGCCACGATTCCGCTGGGGTTCCTGTTCGCTGAGTTCGGCATCAACCCCGAGGTGATTGCCGAGTACTCGGTGAACAACAGCTACTTCGGCGGAATGAAGGGCCACGAATACACCAGGGTAGTCCGCAGGTAGAGCAGAGCAGTCGAGGGGCGGCCTGCCGGTCGCCCCTTCATGAAACACCGTGAAACGTTCCTGACGGCGAAGGTCCTCCCATGCAGCGTTTTATATTTTTGCGTGTGATCCAGTCCATCATCGCGATACTGGTCATCAGCGCAGTAGTGTTCGCATTGGCTCGCGTTACCGGCGATCCAGTGGCCATCCTGCTCCCGGAGGACGCCAGTCCAAAGGTGGTTGAGCAGGTCCGGGCGAAATGGGGCCTGGACCAACCCATTTACGTCCAATACGCCCGCTACATCGGCAACTTCGTTACCGGCGACTTTGGCGAAGCCTGGGCTTATGGCGGCGTACCTATCACCACGTTGATCGCCGGAAGCCTGCCCAACACCATTTACCTGGCTGCTTTCGCCTGGATTATCAGCGCGGGTATCGCTTTGCCCATCGGGGTCCTGGTGGCGGTGAAGAAAGACACGGCATTCGACTGGGCCGGCAAAATTGTCGCGCTGATTGGACAGTCAGCGCCGTCGTTTGCAATCGGTCTGATACTGATGTGGGTGTTCGCGGTTATCCTGGGCTGGTTGCCAACCTCGGGCAACGACGGGTTCAAATCGATAATCCTGCCCGGCGTAGCCCTGGGCTACTACAACGTCGCCGCGGTAATGAGGCTCACCCGTTCGTCCATGCTGGAAGTGCTGGACACGGAGTACGTGAAGCTAGCGCGGATCAAGGGGATGGCGGAACGGAAAGTGATCTGGAAACACTGCTTCCGCAACGCGTTGATCGTACCCTTCACCTACATGGGCTTGATCGGCGCCGTGCTGCTCACCGGTTCGGTAGTGATAGAGACGATATTCGTCTGGCCGGGCCTGGGCAATCTGGCCATCGACGCCATCCGTAACCGTGATTTCCCGGTGATCCAGAGCATCGTCATCCTGTTCGCCGCCTTCTACATCTTCATCAACCTGGTGGTTGACGTGATGTACGCCTACCTGAACCCCCGGATCCGTTACTAAACGAGGGGAGCTCCGCGCCCATTCGCCCGCACAAGGAATTTGGCCATGACCACGCCCGCAGCGACTCCGGTCGCAACCCCACGACCTGCCGATGATCTACTTCCCCAGCGGGGAAAAGTAGGGCAAGCGCTTTTCAACGCCCGCCAGTATCCGATCATCCCGCTGCTCATCCTGATGGTGATGCTGATCATACCGGCGATATTCGCCAACTTGATCTCGCCCCACGACCCGGTAGAGGTCAATCTGCGCGACCGTCTCTTGCCGCCGGCCTGGCAGGAGGGCGGCAGCTGGCAGTACGTCCTGGGCACAGACCGGCAGGGGTTCGACATCCTGAGCCGCATCATTCATGGCGCCAGGATCTCGCTGTCCATCTCCCTGCTGGCCATTGCGCTGGGTGGCGGCGTGGGCACCGTCCTGGGCCTGCTGGCAGCCTACGGCGGTGGCTGGGTTGACAACCTGATCATGCGCATCGTGGACATCAAGCTGGCCTTCCCGTCAATTCTTCTGGCGCTGGTATTGGTGGCGGTGAGCGGACCGGGATTCCAAACGGTGGTGCTGGTCATCGCACTGCTCCTGTGGGCCAGGTTCGCCCGTATGGTGCGCGGTGAAGCGCTGGCCATCAAGCAGCAGGACTTCATAGCCCGCGCGCAGGTCGCCGGCGCGTCGCCGACGCGGATCATGATGCGCCACATCTTCCCCAACGTCGTGAACACGGTGGTGGTGCTGGCCACGCTGGAGGTTGGCCACGTCATCATCCTTGAATCAACGCTCAGCTTCCTTGGTGCGGGCCTGGTGAAACCGACGCCGGCCTGGGGCCTGATGGTGGCCGACGGGCGCGCGCTGATCGTCACCGCCTGGTGGCTGTTCTTCTTCCCCACCCTGGCCATCGTGTTGACCGTGCTGTCCATGAACCTGTTAGGCGACTGGCTCCGCGACCGCCTCGACCCCAAGCTGCGCAACGTGTAAAACCGTCGAAGTACCGCACATCTGGACGGCGGGGTGTATCATTACATCCCGCCGTTTCTTTGATACCGCTCCATGTGAAAACCTATGACCATGTCCAGCAATCCATCAGACACAGAAAATCCTTCCGACGCGCCGGAGGTGAACCGATCCGGTCCACCGGAAGCGGATGTCCTGCCCGATTGGGCCCAGGAGGTCCCGCGCCGACGCCGGTTCATCTCCCGCCGCAACGCCATCATCGGAGTAGTCGCACTGATCGTGATCGGGTTCGTGGTGTGGCTCAACTTCCCGTTCATTCCCGACCCGGTGATTCTATGGGGACGGCAACCCGAAACGGTATTCGCCTCCGCGTCCACCGGACAGGCCTGGACGATGGCCGGCCGCAACCTAGGCCAAACCAGGTACGCTGCGGACGTGCTGGATGGACCGCAGGGCAGACTGGCCTGGAGCGCGGACACCGGCGAGGCCACGCTGGCGGCGCCCATCGTATCGGGAGGGCGCATCTACCTGGGGGCGCACTTCCGCATCGCGGTGCTGGATGCCGGAACGGGGCAGGAACTGGATTCCATGCCTGTCACCGGACCGCTGGGAAACTCGCTGGCCATGGCCAACGACACGCTGTATTACACGACGCCGGACCGCCGGCTGGTGGCCCGGGATCCGGTCAGCCAGGAGATACGCTGGGAATACGAGATGGGCGATTCGACGGCCGGTCCAGTATCGGTAGCCAACGGCATCGTGTACGCCGGCGCTCTGGATGGCGTCACCTATGCCCTGAACGCATCTACCGGCGAGAACATCTGGTTCCATGAATCACTTGGCGAAGTGCGCTCGCCCCCGTCCCTGGACGGCAATCATGTTTTCACCGCCTCCGCCGACCGGAGCCTGTACGCCCTGGACGCCAGGACCGGCCAAGAACGGGCGCGATTTCGCAGTACGGGATCGTTGACGGCCCCGCCGGTGACCGCCAACGGGCTGACTTACTTCGTGGCGCAGCGCCAGCTACACGCTATGGAAGCCGACGCCCTGGAATATCCCGCCCAGTATGCCGTCACCCGAACCTGGTCCCAGCTGTGGCTTTGGGGTTTCCCGTTGCCAGCGCCGCCGTCCCAACCGGGCGACCGTTGGCGGTTCGGGTCGGACTACCCCGATGATTACTCCTCGCGCCTCAAGAGGACTGAGGGCATCATCTCCGCGCCGGCAGTGGCGGGAGAGAGGCTGTACATCGGAGACACGGTGGGCAAGATGTACGCTATAGACGCCATCGCGGGCGAGGAGGAGTGGCAGTTCCGGGCTGAGGACGGCATTGTTGCGTCGCCCGTGGTGGTGGGCGAATTGCTGGTTTTCGGAGACAAGTCGGGTTGGCTCTACGGCCTGAACCGGGCCGACGGTACGGAGCGCTGGCGACTACAACTTTCCGCCGGCGTCCGCACCGACCCGGTGTATGCGGAGGGACGGCTGCTGGTTCGCACCGAGGACGGCGCGCTCCACGCCATCGACTGACCCCCGCCTACTGCGCCGTATAGCCTCCGTCAATCACCAACTCGCTGCCGGTCATGAAGGATGATTCTTCTGACGCAAGGAACAGCACGCCATAGGCAATGTCATCCACGGTACCGATGCGTCCGATGGGTGTGGAATCGACGCGGAGTTGACGCTGCTCCGGGTCGGCCATGGTGCGCGCCGTCATGGCGGTGTCGATAAAGCCGGGATGGACCGAGTTGCAGCGGATGTTCTCGCCGGCGTACTGCACGGCGGTGGACTTGGTGAGCAGCCGGACCGCGCCCTTGGAGCTGGCGTAGGCCGAGCCGGCGCCGGAGCCGGGCCGCGTGGCAATCATACCGGCGATGGACGAGATGTTGATGATGGAGCCCCCGCCGGCGGTGCGCATGGCCGGGATGGCGGCGCGGGTGCCCAGAAAGACGCCCTTGCCGTTCACGTCCATGATCTGATCCCACACTTCGGTGGGGGCCTCATGGATGCGCGGCGCGTTGGGGCCGCCGATAGCGGTTCCGCCGATACCGGCGTTGTTGACCAGGATGTCCAGCTTGCCGTAGCGGTTCACCGCCTCGGTGACGGCGTCTGCCCATTGGTCGGCGTCGGTGACGTCCAGGTGGACGTAGGTGGCGTTGCCGCCCAGTTCCCGGATCTCCGCCTCTAGACGCATACCTTCTTCATCCAGGATGTCGCCGATGACCACGGCAGCGCCTTCCTGGGCGAACAGCTTGGCTTCAGCAGCGCCCTGCCCGCGCGCGCCGCCGCTGATGAGGGCTACTTTTCCTTCCAGTCGCATAATCAACCTCCCTTGATTTGACGTCGATTCTGCCGCCCATAGTAACCCAACGGTCAACAACCGGGCAGTAGGTCGATCCGGCAATCGGGTATAATCGACCTAATCGCAGCGCGGCCATCGGGAGGAACCCGGGATGACTACCCCTCAAGCCAAAACCCGGACAACCACGGAACAGAGGGAACCATATCCCCACCTGGAAAAAGAAGAGAAGGATATACAGCAAGGCGTGCCCGAGGAAGACCTGATCGTCAAACTGCGTTCCGCGCTGACTCCAGGCTATCACTACCCCCACCATCCCGATATCCTCATCGGCACTGAGATCCCTATCTACTACGGTGACCGCGACCCGGTTACTCGCCGGTTTCCCAACATCCGTCCGGACATCCTCATCGCCCTCAACGTGGATGCCCCCGCCATCTGGCGCCGGGTCGGGTATGACCCGATACAGAACGGCAAGCCGCCGGACGTGGTGGTGGAAATCGCCTCGCCCAGCACCTACCGCAACGATGCGGGCCGCAAGCGCGATATTTACCAGATGCTGCGGGTCCCCGAGTACTGGCGTTTTGACCCCACGGGCGGCGAGATGTTCGGACAGGCGATCATCGGCGAAGCGCTCAGGGGCGGGCAGTACCAACGGCTGCCCCTGCTGCGCTACGACGGCGACGTCGTAGGTTCCACCAGCCCTCTGCTGAACCTGAACTTCCGCTACCAAGGGAACGAGCTGTTCACCATCCACGACCCGGAAACCGGGCGGGAATACGAACACCCGGAGCAGGCTAACGCCCGGCTCCGGGAAGAAATCCGCCGCCTGCGGGGAAGCTGACGGCGGTGGTTCGGGCAGAGGGCAGGCGGCTAGTCGGCGACTAGTCGCCCAGCGTGGCCGTCAAAACCGACATGGGACGCTCGCCCACGGCGTAGGTTCCCAACGGGGTCATCCCGCCGGTGTCGGCGTTGATGCTGTAGGATGCCAGTTGTCCCGTCGCCGAGCCGGCGGCGAAGACGAACCGGCCCGCCGGGTCCAGGCTGAACGCGCTGGGCACCGCCTCGGTGGCAACGTGGTCCGCCGGTGTCAGCCGACCCGAACCGTCCACCGAGAAGCTAGCGATGCTGTTGTGCCCGCGGTTGGGCACGAAGAGCAGACTGCCATCGGGAGAAAATTGGATCTGCGAGCACGTGTTGCGCTCGGTAACGCCGGCCGGCAGGGTTGACACGGTTTCCAGAGGTGTCAGCCTACCCTCGCCGTCAATGGTATAGGACGACACGCTGCATCCCTGCTCGTTGGAGAAATACACCACGTCCAGCGAGGGATGGAAGATGAGGTGCCGAGGGCCGATGTCGTCGTCCTGGGCCAGAGTGGGCGGGTCGTTGGGGGTCAACGCGCCGTTGGATGCGTCAAACCGGAACTGGTAAATGATGTTGGGTCCCGGAATATTCTTGGGCGGCTCCAGCACGTTGTCCTGCTGCTTGGCGATGTGGGGCACGTAGGCGAACCGGTTGGAGCGGTCGGTCAGGATAGCGTGAGCGCCAACGTCTGTTTCCACCACCGCAGTGGCCGCCCCGCCCACGCTGCCGTCGTCGCCCAGGGGATGCACGGCGGCGCGTCCGTCGGGATAGTATGACGACAGCAGGTAACGGCCGGTGCGGTCGGTGGCCAGGTAGGTGGGCTGGCCCGGTGGCGTAACCGAGCCGGTGGTGGTCAACTCGCCGGTCTGCTGGTTGATGCGGTGGCTGGTGATTTCGGGAACTTCGCGGTGGCCGGCGTACAGCGTCTGCCGGTCTGGGCTGATGGCCAGCAGGGAAGGCCCGCCGGAGACGGCCTCCTCGCCCGCCAGCGTCAGTGCCCCGCTCCCTTCGTCCATGGTGAAGATTGATACCTTGTTGTCATCCTGGGCCGCTACATACACATAGGTTGCCATTTCTGTTGCCTCCTACATTCGTCTGCTCCCTCTCCTCTGGTGGGAGAGGGCTGGGGTGAATGGGCATTTTGCCGGGGATTTTCACCCTAACTCTACCCCTTCCATCAAAGGGACAGAATGAACAAGAATAAGGCCACAGGAAGTATGACAAGTGGCAGTATCCACAAGTCTAGTGGTATGCATATAGCCACTAGAATGGCCAGCACAATCCACCAGCCGTATTTCTTGACCCAATTCCCATGCCTCATCATTCTGCCCAGATTGCGCAGTGTTGCACTTCTTTGAAAAATATCGACCTACCGAACCAATTCCTCCGCCATGCGCTCCAGCTGCTGGCCCATTTCCTCCTCGCTGTCGGAGTGGTTGGGCCAGACGCAGACGCGCATTGCGCCGGCGTTGAGGAAGTCATCAACCGTCTGGCGGGTGGTATCGGGCTGCTGCCCGAACACGGAGATGGTCAGCGACTGGGGGTCGCGGCCACGCTCTGCGGCCAGGGCGTCCAGCTGCTGGCGGCTGTCCTCGATCTGGGCGGGATTGGCCCGGTTGGGCAGCCAGCCGTCGCCGTAGCGAACCACCCGGCGCAGAACGTTGCGGGCGTTACCGCCCAGCAGGACGGGCGGGTGGGGATCCTGAACCGGCTTGGGATACATATAGACGGGAGGGAAGTTGTAGTACTTGCCGTGGAACTCGGCCTGATCCTCGGTCCAGAGAGCTTTGAGAGCGTTCACGGCTTCCTCGGTCTGGGTCCAGCGGTGGTCGAAATCACCGCCCATCATCTCGGTTTCTTCCCGGTTCCAGCCGGCGCCGATTCCGAAAACGAACCGACCGTTACTGTGGCGGTCCAGTACAGAAATCTGCTTGGCGAGGATTAGCGGGTTGCGCTCGGGAACCAGGGTGATGCCGGTGCAGAGCTTGATCTTCTCGGTGACGGCGGCGGCCATGGCCAGCGCCATATAGGGGTCGGAGAAGTGGCGATAGGTCCAGGGTATTTCGCCGCCGGTGGCCGGGAAGGGGCTTTCACTATGCACCGGCAGGATGGGGTGCTCGTGATACCAGATGGACTCGAAGCCCAGGTCTTCGGCCTTCTTGGCGATGAATGCCGGGTTCAAGGTGTAGGCCGGCAGGGGGACGATGATTCCTACTGACATTTGCTTTCTCCTTTTTGACTTTACGCCCTTGCGTCGTAGGGGCGGGTTTGAAACCCGCCCCTACCAGCATTCTTGTTGCCTACCCCTCCGCGATCCAGTTGGCGACACGCTCGCCGATCATGATGGTGGTGCAGTTGGTGTTGGCGCGGATGACGTCGGGCATCACCGAGGCATCGGCGACGCGCAGAGACTCGATGCCGTGGACGCGGCAATACTGGTCCACCACCGCCATGGGGTCACTGTCGGGCCCCATCTTGCAGGTGCCGGAAAGATGCTGGCCGATGCAGACCTCGCGGAGCATCCAGTCGTCCAGAGTCTCGTCGGAAGCCAGGTCGTCTTCAGTGGGCGAGATCAGGCCGTCGTAGATGTTGTGGAACTGCTCGTGATCCAGCAGGCCCAGGGCGATGCGGACGGCTTCCCGCATCCGCTCACGGTCCCACTCGGCTTCGAGATACCGACAGTCGATGTGGGGCTGCACGTCGGGGTCGGTGGATTGCAGGGTGAGTTCGCCGGCGCTCTCCGCCAGTTCCATCATGCAGGTGATGCGGATGCCTTCGTTGTCGAAGGGGTCGCCACCCAGAGGCGTCGAGAAGGATGAAGGGAAAATCTGCATATCGTTGCGAGCGTCGGAACCGCTGGCGGTGTAGCGCAGCACGGTCTGGATGCGGGGAGCGTCAGGGTCCAGGGGGAAGTCATCCTTCACCTTGACGCGCACTGGCACCAGGGGGTGATCACGCAGGTTCTTGCCCACGCCGGGCAGGTCCTTGACCACCGGAATGCCCAGGCTGCGTAGTTCCTCCGCCGGACCGACGCCGGACAGCATCAGCAGTTGGGGCGAGGCGATGGCACCGGCGCAGAGGACGATCTGCTCGCCCTCGATCTGGAAGATCTCGCCACCGCTCTCCACCTCAACGCCCACGGCCCGCTCCGCCTCGAATAGGATGCGGCGCACACGGACGTTGCCGCGAATGGTCAGGTTGAGCCGGTGGCGGTTGGGGTTGACGTAGCTCAGCGCGGTGCTCATCCGCACGCCGTTGGGGTTGTTCATCGGGAAGGGGCCGACGCCGGTGGAATCGGGGTGGTTGTGGTCGTACACCTCGTTATAGCCGATGTCGGTACAAGCCTGGACGAAGGCATCTTGCAGCGGCAGCCAGTTCTCGCGGCGGTGGCGCCGGACGGGTATGGGGCCGTCGAAGCCGTGGAAGTCGTCGGTGATGTCAGTGTCCGTTTCCTGCCGGCGGAAGAAGGGCAGGACGTTGATGTAGCTCCACTGGTCGTTGCCCCACTCCGCCCAGCGGTCGTAGTCCTCGGGCACGCCGCGCAGGAAGACCTGACCGTTGATGGCGCTGGTGCCGCCGACCACGCGGCCCCGGGGCACGTTCACCGGCTCCGTCTGGCGGGGAGTGCCGGTGCCCACGAAGGACCAGTTGTGCGGCGCGCCCATCTCCGAGGCGCGGGGAGCGTAGCCGAACTTCAGATCATCGGGCGTCTGCTCCAGATCGGGGTAGTCCGGCCCGGCTTCCAAAAGGAGCACCGAGCGGGAGGGGTCTTCGGACAGGCGCGTTGCCATGGTTCCGCCGGCGGAACCGGCGCCGATTACGATAACGTCGTATTTCATATAGCCGCTCCTTGCAAATCACCAGATCTTTGGTGTCACTAACGCAGTGGCGAATGATTATTCGCCCCTACAAAGCACTCAGGAATTCGTCCGTGGTCATCACCGTGCCCTGCCTGGGATAGACCTTTTCGGTCAGGACGCGATGCACCTCGGTGTCACCGTCGGAACAGGCATCGGAGAGGACGATGAAGCTGTAGTTGACGTCCACTGCCCAGCGCACGGATGAGAGGACGCAGCCGCTGGTGGCAACGCCCATGATGACCAGGTTGTCCTTGCCCATCTCCCGCAGGGTTACGTCCAGTGCGGTGGTGGAGAACGGGCCGGGGCGCACCTTGGTGATGACCAGTTCGCCCTCGGCGGGTGTAACACCTTCATGCAATTCCACGTCGGGGGCGTACTCGGCGAAGGGGCCGCCGCGATGCACCACGTAAATTACGGGGATGCCGGCCTGCCGAGCGCCGGACAGCGCGCGGGCGGCGTTTTCAACCACCGCCGCCGGTTCCGTGGCCACGTTGGCGATGATGCGCTGCTGGAAGTCCATAATCAAAACGGCGGTGCGTGCGGCGTCGATTTTGGTGGCTTGCTGTGTCATGGCGGTCCTCCATCAGCGGTTGGTATCCCAGCGTGTTTTGGGCGGTATTATAGCGTCCAAAAACGTAGGGGCGAATGATTATTCGCCCCTACACAGATTTGCAATTGTGGGAATACCTCACAGGTTCAACGGGTGTTCCTCGTAGTCCTTGACCTTGTCGTACACCTGGATGCGGTGGCGGTTGGCTTCCAGGACGAAGATGCGGTCGTTTTCGTCCACGCGGACCGACACGGGGCGGCGGAAACGCCATTCCGGTTCCAAGTCCACCCGACGCCTGGCCTTGATGATGTCGGGGTTAGCGTCGATGTAGGTCTGGGTCCACGGCGAGGGCTGCTGGGCGTCGCCCACCAGGGTGGCGATGAAGCGGCCATCAGGCGCGTAGATCTGCAGCCGGTGGTTGCCCCAGTCGGTGACGTACACGTCGCCCTCCGAGTCCACCGCCACGCCGGTGGGGCCGGACAGGTCGCCCACGCCCGAGGTCGGGGATGCCTCGAACTTGAGCAGGAAGTTGCCATCGGCGTCGAACTTCTGCACCCGGTTGTTCTTCCAGTCGGCCACGTACACGTTGCCTTCGGCGTCCAGGCACAGGCCCCAGGGCAGGTTGAACTCGCCATCGTGCTTGCCCTTCTGCCCAAAGCCGCCGAGGAACTTGCCCTCCTTGGTGAACCTCTGCACCCGGTGGTTCTGGCTGTCCACGACCAGCACATTTCCGTCGCCGTCAAAGGCGATGCCGCACGGCCCGTTGAGCTCTCCCTTGCCGGTGCCGGACTCGCCCCAGCAGGACAAGAAACCGCCCTCCGGGTCGAACACGGACACGCGGTTCAGGAAGTCGTCCGAAGCATAGACGTTGCCGTCGTCGTCCAGCGTGATGGAGCGGGGCCAGACGAACTGGCCGTCGCCGCGGCCAAACGCGCCGAACTGGCCGAGGAACTGGTGGTCCAGCGTAACGCGGCTGACGCGCTGTCCCAATTCCTCCGCGCCTCGGCTGAGCACGTAGAGCGTGTCGTCGGCCAACGCGAAGTCCTGAGGCGACCAGAATCCTTGCCCCGACATGCCGTACATTCCGATGCAGTAGTTGTAGTCGAAGACCCGGCCGGCGGCCACTGTGGTAAGCATGATTATCCTCCTTCGTCCAACCGCCTTCTTCTCTGCTATTGGTAGGGGCGAATAATTATTCGCCCCTACATCGCGGATCACCCTACCGGGCTTTCTACACGAAGTCCAGCTGCTCGAAGTTGCCGTTGACGATGGGCACCGGGTCCAAGCCCAGCCACTTCTCGATGATGGTGGAGTAGAACCCGCGGAAGTCGTAATTGGGTTCAAGGTCGCCCTGAGTCAGATCCTCGGACGCCAGGGACGGGTAGGCGCTGTAATGGCCGCCCTTGACCTGATTGCCGATGACGAAGGCCGCGCCGCCGGCGCCGTGGTCGGTGCCGGTGCCGTTGTCCTTGACGCGGCGGCCGAACTCGGTGAACAGCACCATGATCAGGTTGTCGCCGGCGTCGTGCTCGGCCATGTCATCGAAGAAGTCACTGATGGCCCGGGACATGTCGATCCACAGCTTGGTGTGCATCGGTGGCTGGTTGAAGTGGGAGTCGAAGCTGCCGTGCTGAGTGTAGAACAGCTGGGTTCCCAGGTCGGCCAGATATACCTGGGCGATGTCCCGTAGGTACTTGGAGATGGGGGTGTCGGCGTATTCCACCGTGGAGGTGTACTGTTCCGGCGCGGCGCGGATGATGTCGGCGCCTTTGAGGGCGTCCCGTCCAGTCTGGCCCAGGTAGTCCATCACCGGGCCGGTGCCGACGGTGGGGGAGTACATACGGGCGAAGCGGTCCAGAATCTGGTCGCGCTCGGCGTCAATGGGAACACTGGAGAGGACGCCATAGGATTCCAAACTGGACACAGACGTGATGGGCACGCCGCGTAGCGCCAGGGCCCGGGGCAGACCCTGGCCAAAGTTGACGCCCTTCAACACGTTTTCGCCGCGGGGATCCAGGTCGCGGATGACGCGGCCAGCCCAGCCCTCGGTGCCCACTATGTCCGGCTCGCAGGTATGCCAAATGTCCATGGAACGGAAGTGGGAGCGGGGAGAGTTCGCATAGCCGATGCCGTGGACAATGGCCATCTTGCCCTCATCCCACAGTTTCTTCATCGGACCCATCTGGGGGTTGAACGCCAACTCGTCGCTGATGGGAATAACCTGGTCGGCGGGGATGCCAACCTTGGGTCGGGCATCGAAGTAGTGACCGTTGGTATAGGGAATGACCGTGTTCAGGTAGTCGTTGGCTCCGGTCATTTGCAGAACCACCACCACCGGGTCTTTCGTCGTAGTCGTCATTTTGTTCCTCCATACACGGTATGGCAATCGCATCCGGTAGGGGCGAATAATTATTCGCCCCTACGTGGTGGGATTATGCAAATTGGAAATCGCGGGACGCGGCGATGAGGGCCAACATCACGCCAACGCGCTTCTCGGATTCGGCGGCGTCCGCCTCGGTGTCCCAGTGCAATGCGCCGTGGCTGCGCGCCTCATCTAGCAGTTCGGCGCGGGTGCCGTCGCTGACTTCCAGCGGGCCGACCATATCCAGGCAAGCCTCCACTAGATCCTCGGGACCGAGGGTTCCGCGTTGGCGCAGGTTGTCCACCATGGAGCGGACGCCGGGCAGGGAGAGGTCGCCAAGCAGGCCGGCGGCGAAGTTGACCCGGCGCACCAGCGCGCCGCCGTCGATCCACTCGCTGCCGGTGTGCCAGCTTTCGACGCTGGGCGGGTTGAGCAGTTCCTGGCCCTGGTAGGCACACTCGAAAGCCAGGGCGTTGAAGCCGGGGCGCGGCGCATCGTAGTTGCCGGCCAGTTTCACGGTGCTCACCACCAGTTCCGCCGGGCTCTTGACGCGGCTGAAGCGGGCCTGCTTGAAGAAGTCGGAGTTGAACAGAACACGGAGCATCGCCCGAATGTCGCCGTCGGATTCGTCGTAGGCGGCGATCAACTGGTCGATGGCGTCCGGGTCGTTGGGCGGCGTGATGTTCCAGCTGGGCACCTGAGGCTCGTCGGCCACGAAGAAGTTGTAGAGGTGCCGGGAGAGGAATCGTGCAGTGGCTGGCTGGTTCACCACGATATCGACGATGTCCTGGCCGTCGAAGTTGCCGGTGTGACCCAGGAAGGTCTTCTCACCGTCGTCATGGTCTTCGGGGCGGTATTCGAAACTCCAGTAGAAGCGGCCCAGGGGGTTGCGCGGGATCTTGGGGCCGATGGTCCAGCCGGTAAAGGCGCGGCTGGCCTCTTTTATGTCGTCTTCCGAGTAGTTGCCGACGCCCATGGAGAAGAGTTCCAGCAACTCGCGGCCCCAGTTTTCGTTGATGGCGCCCCGGTGGTTGCCGTTGTTGTCCAGCCAGAAGATCATGGCTGGGTTCTGGGCCAATTCCACCAGGATGTCGCGGAACTTGCCCAGCCCGACGCGCCGGAACATGGCGATCTGCTGGGTGAGTTCCGGCGGGTTGTCCACCTTGGAGTTGCCGGTGGCGAAGAGCTGGTGCCAGAACAGCGCCATCTTCTCTTCCAGGGGGCGCTCCGTGGTGACCATCCGATAGACCCAATCGGCCTGGTTCAGCGGCGGGCCGAGAGCGCCCTCGTAACCGGGCATAAAACGGTAGAGCAGTTCGGTGTCCACGGGTTCAAATTGCTCCGGGTTGAGCAAATCTTCCACCGTGTCCTCGTATCCCCGTTCCGCCCGGTCTTGCAGCTCATCGTGCGCCGCGCCAAATCCGGCCCGTCGCATCAGATGGCCTATCAATGCTATTTCTTCCCGATTAGCCATCGCTCTCCCTCCTGTAAGGGACTATTTGGTCGCGCCAGCGCGCGACACACGATTCCGACGAATATATGGGCCTATGCTACGGAATAGCCTGCCGGGTGTCAACAAAATGTAACCCTCACGCGTACCCGGTTTGGTGGCGTTGAATGGCGAAGAGGTGGTCAGGCGGATCGGGTGTGGCGAGATAGTATTCGTAACCCAAGTGCAAGATGCCCAGCTTCCCTCGGG
>DAOUJY010000149.1:0-6202 GCA_034421995.1 Dehalococcoidia bacterium
GCGCACCAGCGAAGGAATGAGCAAGAATGAGGTCATTCGTTGCCTCAAACGCTACGTTGCTCGGGAGGTCTTCCCAGCACTGCCCAGATCAATCGGGTCAGTCAACTGCCCAGATTGACATCTATAGGAGCATCATTCTTCTGAACCGCTTCCGGATCGAAGTGGGTCAGCAGGAAATAGCGGTTGAGGTAGGCATGGCGCGCACCCTCTTCGAGGACGATGTTCTGCAAGTCCAACGGCATCGTTTCCCAAAGCTCCTGGTTGACGGTCAGCCAGCTGTGGGAGATGTTGAAGAGGGGACCGACGATGTAATCGGCAACCTCGTACCAACGTTGTTCATATCCGCATGAGGCGCATGTAATCGCGCCGTCTATCGCGCCGCGCTCCAGGGCCATGTACACATCAATGTAGGCCATATGCTGCGGCTGGGCGCCCAGGCCTTCCAGCAGGTCGCTGAAGACGACGTCGTGGCTGCGCACTTTGAAACCCTGCCAGTCGTGAGGGTCATCGTGGACCTCCTTCCGGGAGAACAGATAGTAATCGCCACTCACCATGTAGGCGACCTGCACGCCGCCGTTGGCTTCGGTCAGTTCGGCCATTGCGGGCTGGACGGCGTCGATAACGGCGAGGTTGGTCGCCTGATTGGGATGCAAGCCCCACAGGCCGCTGACGCCCACGATGGGGTGGTCGCCCCTGATGTACGGAGGATAGATCTGCGCTGCTGACAGCGTGCCGTCCTCAATAAGGCGCAGCGAGTCTGGGCCGTCGACACCCAGCTCAGGGAGGGATATAACCTCAAATCGCACCTGACCCTCGGTGCGGCGTTTGACTCTCTCGATAAAGCCAAGGTCCCAAATGTGATCGTAGGCGCCCGCTGCCAACTCACAATCCGTCGACGACCGGTTGATGCAGGCCATCGGAATCTTGAAGTTGTGGCCGCTGGATACCAACCGGGTATGGTTGAAGTTGGCGCCGCCTTCTGGACCGCATGATGATCCGGTGGGATTGCCACCGTCGTGGAATGACGTAACGAAGAGGGCCGGTGGGCCATCGCAGGGCGTGTTTGCCATGGCTTCGGGGCCGGTGGCGGTATCGGTGATGTTGATGTCGACCGGCCCCGGCACGCCCGACATTGCCTTTGGCGGGACCGGGTATGCGATGGAGCCGTCTTCGTAGATTTGGACGTCGATGATGGGGCCGATGATCTCGTTGAAAATGCGGACCGCTTCCGAGTGAGGGCCGCCGGCCCGCTCCACCCAGCGGGGCAGCACGCTGTCGAGGTTGGCCTGGAATATCGCGTCGTGAACCTCCGGGCTCAGCGTGGAATGATACATGCCGACGATGATGCTTCCGATGATGCCGTCAAACTCCCATTCTTCTGCCGCCAAACTCGCCACGTGCTCCCAATGGCGATTTCCCTCTTCAATGATGATGGCCTGGAACTCCGTCGGAATTTCGTCCCAGAGGTCACCGTTCATAACGACCCAGGAAATGCTGGATGAACCGTTGATGGGTCCGTAGAGATAGTCGGCAACTTCATGCCAACGCTGGCTGAAACCGCAAGTCCCGCAGGAGATGGCCGCCTCGACCAGCCCATCTTCCAGCGCGCCGTACACGTCAAAATAATCTACGAAATGGGGGTCAGCGCCAATGCCGGCCAGCATCTCGTCCAATGGAGGACGGTAGCTGCGCGTTCGCAATCCCTGGAAGTCATCCAACGAACGCAAGGGACGGGAGGAGAAAATAGAGTTGCTGTCCGTGTAGTGTTCGGTGATCACAACGCCGTTGGTGGCGCGCTCAATGATGGAGCGGACGGCGTCGCGACTCTTGTCCACCGCGGCGAATTGGGTTTCCAGGTCGGGATAGAGGCCCCACAGGTTCAATGCTTCAATCACCGCCAGGTCGCCGGAGACATGAGCAGGATAGACCTCCGCCATGTCCACGCCGCCGCTCTGGAGCAGATCTACGGCCTGGTCGTCGTACAGTCCGAGTTCGGGGTAGGAGGTGAGGTTGAACGCCACGCGGCCACCGGTACGATGTTTGACTCGCTCAATGAACCCGCCCAGTCCCGGGGATGCGTCGGTTGCGGCAAGCTCCTGACAGGGCTTGCGCACGACGTTGATACAGACCAGTTCAATGGTGAACACCTGGTCCTTGGGCGTGGCTTTGGCCCAGTCGCTCCATCTGGACCACTGGGCAGTTCTGCCAGGAATCTCCCGGCCGGCGATGACTCTGAACCAGTAGTCCTGATCGGCTTCCAGGCTGGTTACAACCACGGAATCCGCATCGCCCCGGGTCCATTTGCCGCCGGTGTTGTCCCACTTCGCCGACCAGACCCAGTGGACAGTGGCGTTTTGCGCGGGTTTCCATACCACGAAAACCTCGCCGGTACGGCCGGTGGGAATGGCTTCCACCTTCGACGGAACCCCCAGAACCACCGGCGTGGGCGTGGGCACCGGCGGCGGCGTCACGGGAGGGGGTGGTCCCTGGGACGGCGCCGCACCCTGCAACGGCGCGAAAACCACCAGAGCGACCAGGGCAAGGGTAATCGCCGCTGCCGCTGCCAGCGCCGCCAGCCGGAGATATTGCCTCATGCTATTGCCAAACGCCATGAATTTCCCAGAACGATGTCGGGCAATGCATTCAGCCCAACGACCGACTGATGATCTCTATCATACTCAGGTTGTTCTCAGCATCCTTTGCAATTGAACGCCAGGGCCGCTGGCCTGCCCGACTGGGAGTTCTTCAGCGGGCGCGTCGGCAGGGCCCGGCGCATGGCCCAGAACGGCGCGCCCACCCACGAGATCGAGCGCCAGGGCCGCTGGAAGCAGGGCGGCGGCATGGTCGGCCGCTACACCCGCAGCGAGACCGCCGGGCCGGCGCTGCGTTATTTATAACTTCTTGATTGACGGTTCCGCATTCTGAGACGATTTCACGCTGCGGCCGTCTCGTCCCGACTGCCCAGCACGAAGAACTCATCGCTGCGGACGTCCTGCCAATCCGCCAGCTACTCCTGATGGCTGGCGTAGCCATTTTGCTCGAGGTGGCGCTGCTTCCGCCACAACCGCTTCGACCCAAAGCACAACCTTGTCTTACCGGCCGGCACGTCGGTTTCCAAGGCCGCCAAAAGGTGCTGCAGGTTGGTCAGCCGACGCCGCTTATGATGCGCCTGAGCCGTCCGGCCCTCCTCGCCTCCGGTCTCTTCCGCGCCGTGTTGCAGCGCACCGACGCGCTGATCCAAGTGCTCAGGGAGCAGAACCGCCGGTTATGACGTTCCGAGCCTGCTTTGCTGCCAGCAGAGTGTCCCGTGGCACGATCTGCAATCATTCGGTTCTGGTGCTATTACGACTTCGTCGTGAAAACTGAACAGCGGCCGCGCTTATTCAGTTTTGCGTAATAACGATATGCACGCCGTGCGCTGGCCAGCGTTCTCACGCGGCGATGTCCAATTCTTCCGCGGAGTTGAGCGCGCGCAGGATGTCCAGGTTGTCCCCGGTCCAGATGGTTCGGTCAGCGAAGTTGATCAGGTCAGGAACGGCTTCACCGGATCGCCGAAGCAGAAGACTTCGTGGGGAGGGCGTGCGTCACTGGTCCATATGCTCCCGTCGGAAAGATCGAACCACATTGGGATCACGTGGCTCACCGGCTCCTGGTTGCGGCGATGCAGACTGATCTCCTGGAGGAACGCCTGGAAGGCCTCCATCGCGGTTTCTTCAATTGTCCAGGCGAAGTCGCCTGTTCGTGCGTCAGGACGGTGCATCTCGTTGCTGATGGCATCCAGGATCCACGTATTGAGGCTCTTCCCGCTGGTCCTGGCGGCCCCGACGATCACTCGGTGAGTTTCCGGATCCATGCGCAGCGCCACCTTTCCGGAGAAGGGCTTGTCCGGCTCGCGGCCGCGCTCCTCGCAGAACTTCAGGTAGTCGTCCACCGCGCGCTCCAGAGCCTCCGTCAAATCGTCGACGGAGCGGCCCTGGAACGTGATCACGTCCCGAGTGTCGATGACCTCGCCGTGGAGGATGCCCAGATCATTGTCATAGGTGACGACGGCGTTGTAGCCCTTGTACTCCATATCGTTACCTCCCTGGCTAGGGTTCTATCCCCGCCCGCTCCAGGAACTTGCGCAGCGATGCGACGGCACCCTTGTCGATCTCGTTGCCCGGATGGGGCCGGTGCAGCACCACCGTCTGGTTGTTGAGGTAAACCTCGATGGCTGAACCGGCTCGCTCCGTGAACTCCGCACCGCACGCAGCCAGTAGAGCCATTGCGTCCTCCCAGCGTATTCCAGACGGAACAGGGTGGCTGCGGATGGCGATCAGGATCCGTCGATGCTTCCTCCGCATGGATCAATGGTATCACGACGTGCTATTACCCAGTGGGTAGCCGACCCTCCGGTCAACAACCTGACATTGACAACATCGCTAAACCAATCGTGGACGCGTTGGAAGGTCTCATTTATGATGATGACTATATTGTGACCGACGTACTCTGCCGTCGCCGAAGCCTGGACAGCGATCTGGAGATCCAGAAGCCCACCGCATCGCTGCTGAGATCACTGGCTGCCAACCGTGAATTTGTGCATGTGATCACAGATGACGCGCCAATCTGCCAGGAACACCTCTGATGAACGACCTTGCCATCATCAAAAGAGGATTTGTCGACAAGAAGGCCGCAGAATATCGCAGCCGCGGGTATGAGGTCTGGCCGGACGCCGAACTGGATTTCTTTCCCAACCTGCGGGCTGATCTGCTCGTGCGCAAGGGCGATGAAACCAAAATAATCGCCGTTCAAACCAGAACGGAGTTGGCGATAACACCGGAACTTGCAAAACTGGCCGAAGCGCTCAGCGAAAAGCCCGGCTGGACTTTTGATCTCCAGTTGGTGGGTGAACCTGAACGGCAGGGCGCACCCGACAACAGTTCCTCCTTCACAATGAACCAAGCCATGCTCCGCATTGCGAATGCCAAAATGCTCCTCGATACCGGATCCTCGGAAGCTGCCTTCTTGCTGGCCTGGTCCGCCGGCGAGGCTGCCCTAAGGGCTTCGCTTGCCGCCGCCGGATTTGAGATCGACCGCGTTACCCATGCTCGCTATCTGCTTGGACACGCCGTCCATCAGGGAGTAATCTCGGAAAACGATGATAAGTACCTTTCTGACATGCTGGCTTATCGCAACGCCATCTCCCATGGTTTCGAAGTGAGCGGGTTTGATGCTGACCGAGCCAGAGACATGATCGCAGCTGCTACTGTACTGTGGGTTGACCTTTCCAACCGGTTCTTCCAAGGTACGGGAAGCGACGCACCGGCCGACCTATTTGATTCGCCTGGCATTCCGGCGTGAGTACCTTGACGGCAATCCGGCCAACATCTCCAAGATTGATTGACCGCTACGGCAGGAAACTGCTGTCGATGGCGCGCTGGTAGCTGTCCGGTAACCGGTCGGGCAGTCCTTGTTCGAACAGAAAGTTCGCATCGGCATCCTGCGCTGACCGGCTTGCTCATCCCATCATCATGGCGCTGGACCTGGGCCTCACCACCCACCAACTGCTGTCCGCCATGGACGGCGTGGCCGACGCGGTCCGCGACCACGGCGACCGCCTGGACCGGACACTGGAAAGGGCAAGCTCCGTTCCCGCCGCCGAGGCTGCCTTCCGCACCGCCGCGGTGGGCCGCCGTCCCTACATCTCCGCCCGCACCGGTCCCGAGGGCCTGCTGGACAGCATCGCCCCGCCGGAGGTTCCCCAGGATTGGACCGCCGTCTCCGTGGACGGCTCCCACATCGACGTCGACCGACACCTGTCCCTGCGCTGCCACCTGATCAACCTGGGCGGCTGCGCCATCACCTACGGGAAGGATCCCGCCTGCGAATTGTTCAGCGTACCCAGCCTCGCCGTTGACGACGAGGATTTGTACCTGCGCCCTCCCGAGGGCGCCTCCGGCGAGACGCTGATCGCCGGACCGCTGCTGGGGGCGCTGCGCACCGTGCGGGAGGTGGAGCGCCTGGCCGACGCCGTCGAAAGCCTGCCCTCTGACCGGCCCGTCCTGGCCCTGCTGGACGGCACCCTGGCCTTCTGGGACCTACAGCGCGGCCAGTACCCCCGCTACGTCGCCGACGTGCTCATCGGCGACCGGCTGAGCTTTGCCCTGTCCCGCCTGCGTGAAGCATCCCGGGACGGCCGCCCCGTGGCGGTGGCCGCCTACAC
>DAOUJY010000150.1:0-2930 GCA_034421995.1 Dehalococcoidia bacterium
AAAGTCGTGTACACGCTGACGGTGACTCGAGGGGATCCTGGCGCGGACGACGGCCCAGCCATCGCCGAAGCCATCGCCGACGTGAGCGGCCTGGAAGTGGGAGCGACGCGGGACATCTCCCTGTCCGGCGTGTTCAGCGATGCCGACGGCGACAGCCTGACCATCACCGCCGCGTCCTCCGATAACAGAACCGCCACGGTGACGGTGGCGCCGGACCAGTCCCGGCTGACGGTGGCGGGGGTGGCCGAGGGCACGGCGACCATCACGGTAACGGCCCAGGACACCGACGGCAACTCGGTCAGCGACGCCTTTGACGTGTTGGTGGTGGCGGAGACCGCTCCGGCGGCGGCGACGCCGGGACAGATCGAGCCGTACAACGTGCAGGTCACGCCGGGGGACGGCAAGCTGACCGTTACCTGGACGGCGGCGCCCCGGGATGGGGTCGAGGACGCTGAGATTCGCCACGCGCTGCGCTGGAGCCAGGTGTCCGGCGTGTGGGCCAACCCGCCGGGGCCGTCGGGCGCCCCTGAAAACGGCGTCGTGGTCGAAGGCGGGGTGGCGTCCTACACCATCACCGGCCTGGAGAACGGCGTCGCCGCCGGGGTCTTCGTGCGCTCCTTCACCGGCAAAAGCTACTCGGAACGGAGCGAGCACTCCAGCCAGTGGGTGCGGACGAAGGGCGCCCACACCATGCCCCAGGCCGCCGAGTAGCCTAGGGATAGCCCAAGGCGCAAACACCACGGCGGCAGACAAATTTCGGCGGGCATTCCACCGTGTGGGACGCCCGCCTTTGCCGTAGGCAAAAGTCAAGGGTAATCATCAGGGATACCGTCACAGGGCCTTTTCAAAGTCCTCACCGTAGGCAATCAATCGTCAGAAGCAGGATTCGCCGGATTTCTGGATTATCAGGATCAGGATCGCGCTGCCCCAAATGGTCTCAATCCTGTCAATTCGATAATTCTGTAAATCCTGCTTCTGACCAACTCCCGAAACCGGGCGCGCGTGAGCCGGCTTGCCCCTTGACCCGCCGCCCCTGCTGTGGCACAATGCGCTTGACGTAATGATCAGCATTCGGCGCGCAGCCGCAGCAGAGCGTGACGGCGCCCCAGGATTGGCCCCCGACGGGCCGGCGCCTCCAGCAGCAGCAAGGGAACGCGACCTCAGCCCGGCCCGACGCCGGCCGTCGCCCCCGATCCGGTGGACAGCCGCCCAGCAGCGCGGCATGACATGATACGAAGGGAGAGCAGCAGCATATGACCACGCCACAGCCACAGCCCCAGCCATCGCCGGAAGCCAACGACCAAATCGCCCCCCCCCCCGCGCAGGGCAGCCGTAGAATCACCGACTGGATCAAGCGCCACGCCAAGGGCGTCGTCATCGGCGCCGTCATGGGCCTGGGCCTCATGGCCATCGCCGGCGGCGGCCTGGGCGGCTACGTCGCCTACGTCAAGCAGAAGGCGCCGGCCGCCGTGCAGGGCACCGTCGTGACGGAAGCGCCGGCCCTCATTGTCGGCGGCGCGGAAACCGCCGCCCGCGTCGTGGTCGGCGGTCCGGGCAGCGGCAGCGCTCCCGCCCCCGAACAGGCCGTGCCCCCCGTTTCGCTGGTAATCGTGGAGAAAAATTTCCAGCAGGCATCCGACGGCGGCCCCGATACCAGGGAAGTCGTCACGGACGGCGCGTATCAAATCAATGAAAACAACGGGGCCGGCGGCTGGTTCAAAATCAAAGCGGTGATGAACGGCAATCAAACCGCCGATACCGTGTTCACCCTGGCGGTGGACGGTTACGGCAGCAGTCCCGCCACCTACGACAATGACTACGAGACCTTCGTCCCCCCTGGAACCGCCTTCACCGTCCCGGCCGGCCAATCGGAAAGCCCGGCGCAGCGCGTCACAGTGCGGGCTCGCTGCGACCACCAGGCCGAAGGCGACGAGATGCTGTCAATCAAGTTCGTCAACCAGGCCCGCAACTTGCAGAGCAACGCCATCCTCATCAACATCGTTGATAACTGCGTTCCCAATGAATACCGTACCCCGGCGCCACAGACCGAAGACCCGACGGCTACCCCGACGGCTACCCCGACGCCCACCCCGATGCCCACCCGGCTGCCCGACCGGATCAGCATCTCGTTCTCCACGTCCACGTCCAACTCAATCACGGTCAACTGGACTGAACCCAACCTGAACGGCTCAACGATGGAGAGTTATATCGTGGGCCATAGAGTCGGAGGTCAGGACAATCTTTCGTGGGTTGACGGACCGAATCTGCCCACCTCGGAGCGGTCCTACACCATCGAAAATCTACGGCCCGATACGGCCTACGAGATTGCGGTAGGTTATAAGGTCGCTTCCGTCTACCACCGGACCGGCTGGATTCATTTCACCAGCACTCGCCCCATCCCGACCCCCGTACCGACTGCAACCCCAGTGCCAACGCCAACGCCGGATCCGGCCCAAACCCCGCCCGGACCGGTCCCATACGTCGGATTATATGGATCCTCCACCGACCAGGAGATCATCGCCACCTGGCCGGCGCCAACAACGGGCGGGCCGGTTGCCGCCTACAACGTGTGCATCAACCTGCACGGCTCCGACCGGAAAGACTGTGTCGATACCGCGGACCGGATGCACACGTTCAGCGACCTGGCGCCGGGCGCATACTGGATAACGGTTACGGCCCAAAACTCCCACGGCGAAAGCGAACCGCAACGGGAGGGCATAGAGCTGGCCCCGCCCCCCAAAGATTAGGCGTCCGGCATCCCGGCAACTGAACCTGCGCAAGTGCCGCCCGGAAAAGATGACCGGCCCGGCGGCAACTGTCAGAAGCAGGATGAGCCGGATTAGAGGATTTTGGGGATTTATGAACATCCCGAAAATCTCAAAATCCGGCAAATCCTGCTTCTGACAATGACTTTGCAATCTTCCTGCGTC
>DAOUJY010000151.1:0-21325 GCA_034421995.1 Dehalococcoidia bacterium
GATAAAATCGGAGATGTTCATGGGGTTCCTCGCTGCGGAGTGTTCTCAACTCGCAGCATAGGGGAACCTCGTGGCATTTTCAAAATCGTCTCAAACTAGCACCAAAGGTTACAAGAACCGGCATACTGGAATCGGGCAATACGGCGGCACCTCATCGGATGCCCTGCGCCGCATCAAGGGACAGATTACGCTGGAGACGCCGGTGTTGAGCCGGTTTGAGTGCGAATATACCGTATGCCAAGACGATGCCAACCAGCTTGCCCAACGGGTTAGCAACCTTGATTTGGCGTATATTGACCCGCCCTATAACCAGCACCCTTATGGTTCCAATTACTTTATGCTTAACCTGCTGCTATCCTATCGCCGACCCGATAATATAAGCCGAGTGTCAGGCATACCGAAGGACTGGCAACGTTCTGGCTACAATGTGCGGGCGAAATCGTTGCCCCTGCTGCAGCAACTGCTCACCACGTTAGATTCTCGCTTTCTGCTAGTATCGTTCAACAACGAGGGATTCATTAGTCCTGAGGCTATGCTGGCGATGCTACAGCAAATCGGCTCCGTGGACGCGTTGGAAATCAAGTACAATACTTACCGGGGCAGTCGTAATCTGCGGGGGCGCTCGATCCACGTTACTGAGCAACTGTTCCTAGTCGAAAAGAGGTGACTACATCGTGGCACGCCGGAACCAATTGAGAACGCAACGAACAGGAACGGTAATCAACGCTACTGCAAAACAACAAGAAACTGACCTTATCAAAGCACTGAACGAGGTAGCCAAGCATCTGGATGTAAAATTTCCGGGTGTGAACTTCGTTCATGAAAAAACGTGGAGACTGCGCGATATTGTCCAGGCACTTCGGAAGGATTACCCCGAGGTTGATTTTCACTACCACTTCAACAGAAGCAATATCCGACCTGACGGAGGCTTCCTGTATATGCAAGCCAGTCACGACAATGACTTGGCGTACCCGATACTGATTTCGGAAGTCAAAAACCAAGGGGACAAACGACCTTCGCGCAGCAGAAGGGTTGGAGAAGCAAGCACGCGGCAACGCCATTGAACGCCTTGGCAAGAACCTGATTGGGTTGCGTACTGCCTTACTGCGAGAGAGCATTTTCCCATTCGTTTGCTTTGGGTATGGGTGCGATTTCGAAGAAGACTCGTCAATTTTAGACCGAGTGTCAACCATGGCGATGTTCGGGCAGTTGAACAAAACCTACCTCCACAACGAAGAGGAGGGTAAGTTCAACCGTGGGAGTTTCTATTTTCGGCCTGAACGATGGGCTGTCGCTGAAATGAGCACAATTATGAAAGACATCGCAGAGAGATCGGTTCTCTACTATTTTTCGAAGTATCGTGCGGACTATTTTCAGGCCAACCTGAAAGGTTGCTGAGCCCGCATGATTGTGCAAGACGTTTCAACGGTGAGATCCTATCATGGCCGCCTACCACGCCGATACCGTTATTCGCCGGGCTAACGTCATCACCATCGACCCGGCGCAACCCAGAGCCACCGCCGTTGCCATGCGCGACGGGCGTTTCATCGGTGTGGGCAGCGATGCCGACGTGGAAACGCTCGTCGGGCCGGACACCAAGATACTGGAACTGCCGGGCAAAACTGTCTTACCCGGTTTTATTGACGCGCACATCCACGTGTTGAGCAGCGGCACTCGGCACGTTATGGCGGCCGACTGTTCGCTGCCCACCATTGGCGATATTCAGGACGCGCTGCGGGAGCGGGTGGCGGTTACGCCGGCGGGCCAGTGGGTGCAGGGTTTCAAGTTTGACGATACCAAGACGGCGGAGAACCGCTTTCTGCGACGGGAGGACCTGGATGCCGTCAGTACCGATCATCCGATACTGGTGGCACACCGGGCAGGGCACGTCTATTACGGCAACACGCTGGCGCTGGAACGGGCCGGCTACCACGACGAATCACCGGACCCGCCGGGCGGACGCCTGGGCCGCAATCCTGACACGGGCCGGCTGGACGGAGTCATTTACGAGCGGGCGGCCGACGACCTGCGGGAAAATCAGCTGCCGGTGGAATCTGCCGATACGCGGCGGGAGGGTCTGCGCGTCATCTGCGAAATGCTGAACCGGGCCGGTTTGACCAGCGTTCATGACGCCCGGGTCACCGACTATGAGTTGCGAACCTACCAGGAAGGTCGGGACGTCGGTGATCTCACCCTGCGGGTGTATGCCCTGATGTGGCACCGCTATTTTCCCGCTTTGCGGGACGCCGGCATCAAGGCCGGCATGGGCGACGAGCGGCTGCGCATTGGCGGCATCAAGATGGTGGCCGATGGGGCGATTGCGTCGCGGACGGCCTACCTGTCGGAGCCTTACGTGGGGAGTTGCTGCGACCACGGCATCCTGACCATGACCGAGGACGAAATCGCCGGCAACGTCATGGAGATGCACGCCGCCGGTTTCCAGGTGTGCATCCACGCCAACGGCGATTCCACCATCGACCTAGTATTGCGAGCCTACGAGGCGGCGCAGGCGGCCTACCCCAGATCGGACTCACGACACCGGGTTGAGCATTGCACTTTGGTCAATCCCGACCTGCTGACCCGGATGAACCGGCTGGGCGCGGTGGCGACGCCCTTCTGCACCTACGTCTATTACCACGGCGAGAAGATGCAGTTCTACGGCGAGGAGCGCCTGCAATGGATGTTTGCCCAGCGGTCGTTCATGGACTACAACGTGATGTCCACCGGCGCCACCGACTACCCGCCGGGGCCGTTCGAGCCGCTGATGGGGATTCAGAGTTGCGTAACCCGCACCGACAGCGAAGGGCGGGAGTGGGGCTTGAACCAGCGCATTTCCGTGGAGGACGCGCTGCGCATCTACACGCTGAACGGCGCCTACGCCGGCTTTGAGGAAGACCGGAAGGGCAGCATCGAGGTGGGCAAGCTGGCCGACCTGGTGGTGCTGGGTGCGGACCCCACGGCAATAGATCCGTTCGGCATCAAGGACATTCCGGTGGAGCGGACGATTGTGGGCGGGAAGACGGTGTACGAGGGTTGATCCCGGCACTCAGCATCACGCGCGGGGTGTTATACGTCGCCCTGCGCCATCAAATACAAGCCGGGGCGTGGTTCGCCGTTGGGACCGCGGAACTCCCTTGTTCTGTTTTGTATTGCTCCGTACCAACGGCGAATTGCGTACAAATACGGATCGCCAGGAGGCGGCGCCTCCGAGAATAACCGATTCTCTTGATATATCCTGACGACATAAGCGCACATATCGGCGATTTGAATACCTATGCTCGATGCAGAATCCACAAAGGCCGGGGTATCGGTTATCAAATCACTTGACTGGCCTTCCGAAGAACGGAAAAGGTAGCTGGAAAAACGCCCGGACAATCCTCCGTATAGATTAGGCTGCCCGTCAAAATGAATGTTGGCGAAGGAGCGTTGTTCTTCAGCCAGCGACTCAATACGCTGGAGCAAAAACCGGAATCTGTTTTCCAAATAACGTGGGCCTTGCTCCGACATATCGAATGGGGCTTCCATTATCATCGCGAAAATTGTTACCGGGAAATTTCGTAAAGTATCGAAAAACTCCTCTGCAAAAGCTACCGCTTGGGGCTGCCGGCGGTATGTAGTCCTATTGATTAAAGACCGGCCTTTCAGTTCGGCGTTCTCCTTGCCTAGGATATCCCGCTTCATCGCATGGATACGTCCGCTTATATAACGATGATCCCCTTCCTCGAAACAAACTGCTACGACGACTGGCCGCGTGCTTGGGTCGTTCGCGTGAGGGTGCCCGCTCTCATCGATAAATGCAAGCATCCTGAGATCCTGGCGAGATAGCTAAGTTTGACAACCAAGTACGCAACCCGTTTGACAAGCGCCTTGCTGCATCGTACCATATTGGCAGCGTCGGGCGGAGTTCCTTGCAGGTACTACGACTGACGCTCTGGCATTTGAGGCTAAAGTAATGCGGAATACGCTCATCAAGGCGTTCCCTTGATCTTATCGACTTGGCGGTATTGTCCATCCGGACCTATCACGGTTAAGAACACTGTATCGGACCCTTGGTTGTCCTCGGGACCGTACTGGAGGACAACCCCATCAATGTCAATTGGACCGGCATTGCGGATGGCGTCGAGGAAGCACCGGCGGCTGACGACGCTGCCGCACATTTCCAGGCCGGCGATGGCCAGGCGTCCGGCCAGGTAGCCTTCCAGTGACACGAATCCCGGAATTGCGTTGGGATCGTACTCGGCCAGTGCGCCCCGGTATCCGGCGACTACCGGGATGCTGGTATCTTCGGGAAAGGGCACAACCTGGGTGACGTAAACGCCTTCACCTTCCGGGCCGAGTTCCCTGGCCAGGGCTGCGCCGCCCACGAAAGAGATTGCCATGAATACCGGGTCGATACTCTGGCGTATTTCAGTGATCGTGTTGGCGACCGGAGCGTAGGCGCCAATCAATACGACTGCTTCGGGGTCGGCATCAACGATGTGGAAAACGGCGCCGTGTACGGCGGTGGTATTGCGTTCGTAATGCCCGGAAGCAACCGGCTCAAGCCCCCGGCGTTCCAGGGCCAGGCGCGTTCCTTCCAGTCCGGCTTGCCCATAGGCATCGTTCTGATATAAGACGGCAACCCGGGTGATGCCCAGGTCTTCGGTGAGGCGAGCCACCATCTCCTCGGTTTCCTGGTAGTAAGACGCCCGGAGGTTCAACACGTTGTCCAGTTCGGGATTGCGCAGAAACTCGGCGCCGGTGAATGGGGCGATAAAGGGCGCCCCAGCGTAATCCGCCGACAGGAACGAGGAGCGAGACGTTGGGGTTCCAACCGCCCCGATTAACGCGAACACATCGCTCTCGTAGATCAGCCGCTGGGTGTTGGCGAAGGCCGCGTCACTTTCGTAGCCGTCGTCCAGGGACTCAAGCTCCATCCGGCGCCCGTGAACGCCGCCGACCTGGTTGGCCTCGCGGAACGCCGCCAGTATGCCCAGGCGCATTTCCGTGCCCAAGTGTCGTGCTGGACCACTGAATGCAGCGGACTGTCCGAACACGATGCGGTCGTCGTACACGCCGGGGTCGGCTGGCCGCGGTTCAGGGGGGAGGGTCAGCGTGACGGCGTTTCCGGCATCGTGGCTTGACGGTGACGCCATGGGTGCAGTGGCGCAAGCCATTCCGAGCGCGACCCACGCGAGCGCCAGTACCAGGACTATTCCCGCCACGGGCGACGCGAGCATCCTAGTGTGAGCTATTCGTTGAATCCATTTCAGCAACGGCGAAATCACAGAGCCGGTGGTTGCCGCTCATGCCAGGGGGTGGCCTGTTCATAGGCGTAGGCCGCGCGGAATATGGCGGCCTCTCCCAGGTGCGGCCCGGCTATCTGCAACGCCAGCGGCAGCGCTCCCTGGCCGTCGGTGGTGAAACCGCAGGGGATGCTGAGCGCGGGGCAGCCGCTGAGGCTATAGAGGCCGCGGAAACTGCCCTCGCGCAGAGCGGCGGCGGCCATCTCCTTGCTGCTGACCACCGGCGGCTCGTCGGACAGCAGGCCGGCCGGGCCGGTGGAGGTGGGCTGCAGGAGCAGGTCAACGTCGCGGAAGGCCGCTATAACCTGCCGCCGTACCATCGCGCGCAGTTTCACCGCCTTGTAGTACACCTGCCCCGGTATCAGGTTGCCCACGGCGAAGGCCACCCGAGTGTTGGGGTGGTAGTCCTCAAACCTTTCGCGGAGCCACTCGGGGTTGAGACTGACCCGCTCGGTGCTGGTGATGGTGCGGACAATGGGGCCGGTCTGCGGAGTGATGGGTATGCTCACGGGCACGACCTCGGCGCCCAGTTCTCGGAACACCTCGGCGGCGGCGGCCACCGCGTCCCGGCTCAGGTCGTCCAGCCGGAGGCCGTGGCCGCCCATGAGTTCCTGCACCACGCCGATGCGCATACCCCGGACGCCGGCATCCAGTCCGTCCAGGTAGTCGGGCACCGCTTCGGTTCGGCTGTAGCGGTCTTTGGGGTCGTGGCCGGCGATGACCTGCAACGTCAGAGCGCAGTCGGCGACGGTGCGAGAGATTGGGCCGATGGTGTCAGTGGACCAGCTGGCGCCGTCCACGCCGGCCCGGCTGACCCGCCCCCAAGTGGGGCGGATGCCCACCAGTCCGCAATTGGCGGCGGGGCCGCGTATGGAGCCGCCGGTGTCCTCGCCCAGGGAGGTGGCGCACAGGAAGCCGGCGGTGGCGGAGCCGCTGCCGGTGCTGGAGGTGCCGGGATTGCGGGCGGTATCCCAGGGGTTGCGGGCCGGCCCGAAGTGACTGCTGATGGGATCGCCCAGGGCGAACTCGCTCATGTTGGTCTTGCCGATGATGACGGCGCCGGCGTCTTTCAGCTTGGCAACAACGGTGGCGTCAGCATCGGGCACGAAATCAGCGCGGAGTTTCGAGGCGTCGGTGGTGCGGATGCCGGCGGTGTGGATCTGGTCCTTGATGCCCACGGGGACGCCGTGGAGCGGGCCGCGGAAGTTGCCGGCGGCGGCTTCATCTTCCAGGCGTTTCGCGTCGGCGCGGGCCTCGTCGGCGCAGACGGTGATGTAGGCGTTCAGCCGGTCGCCCACGGCGTCGATGCGATCCAGGTAGGCATCGACGGCCTCGACGGGCGATACCTCGCGGGCGCGGATGGTGGCGGCCAGTTCGGAGGCGGAGAGGAAGGGAATCTCGGCGGGGGTCATACTGCATCCTCCATATCGGCCGGCAGGGTTACGGCGACGTACTCTTCCAGGTTGAAACCGGGCGGGTTGATGGCGGCCATTTCCTCCAGCATGGCGTTCAGGCTGTGGGTGACCTGGGTCAGCTCCGGTTCCTGGAGGGTGAGGCCGACGGCTTTGGCCAGGGCCTGGATTTCTTCGTTGTTCAGATCGCTCATGGTGGCACCGATATTTCACTCCAATGGGTTAACGATTTCCAGAAACGGAAACCGGCGGAAGTCGCTGTCTAGGGTACAGATTTGGGTGATGCCGTGTTCACGCATCAGGACGGCGGTGTGCATATCGTGAACCCGGCTGCCGCGTATGTCGGGCACTTCTGCCGCTACCCGGTACAGCTCGGCCAAGTGATTTGGTGTAGGCAACAGCAGCTGGAAACCGGGTGACGCCAACAGGCTGGCGATAAAACTCCACCCTTGGATTATTGTCCAGTGGTTAGGCAATATCTGTGGATGCGTAGTCACCCGCAGGAACTCGTAACAGATATTCCAAGTCAGAAACGCGGGAGTTCGCCCCGTCCGCGCTTCCTCTACACGTCGAAAGCAGGGCTGGTAAAACTCCGATTGTTCGTGTACAGCGTACACGAGCACATTAGTATCGAAAACCATCGTACTCGTCCATCACCCGGTAGAGTTCCTCTCGGTCCGAAATGTCAACCAGCATTGGTCCCGGCGGTAGCTTGGGCAGTTCCGGCAACGGCTTATCGTCATACTCGTCCATCATCCGGTAGAGTTCTTCCCGGTTAGTGATGTCCACTAACTCGCCGCCGCTATTCCACTTGGGCAACTCGGGCCACGGATCTGCCGGTTTGTCGGGATCCATTTCTCTCGGCACTTCTGCGAGGATCTGGCGAATCCCAGCCTCCGCCAATGCCGACGCCGTAGTGCCTCGCCGCTTGGCCTCCGCGTACAGCCGTTCCACGATGGTTTCGTCAATGTTCAACGTTGTCTGCATAGCTCCGACCTCATACCCAACTTATACCAGATTACACCGTCTGCCCCGTAAAGCGCCAACTTTCCAGCAAGGCCGCCGGCACGTGCATGGCGACGCCGGCCTCGTTCAGGTTCAGGTGCGCAGTGTCCGAGAGGGCTTGGCAGCCGGCCAGCGCGTCCACGTAGCTTTGGGTGAAGCGCAGGTTTTTGACGGGTGTGGTGAGTTCGCCATTTTCGATGAGGAAGGTGCCGTCGCGGGTCATGCCGGTCATCACGCAGCCCCGGTTGTGAGAGAGGCGGGTGTAGTAGAACCGCGTAATGTAGAGGCCCCGTTCCACCGCGGCTATCAGCTGCTCGGTGGTTTGGTCGCCGGGACGCATGAACAGGTTGGTGGCCGTGGGACCGCCGGTTGCGCCGCGCTGGTGTCCGGTGGAGGCGACGCCGGCTTTGGCGGCGGTGTAGGTGTTGTGAACCGGGCCTTGCACCACGCCGTCGGTGACGATGCTCACGCTCTGCCGGGGGACGCCCTCGGCGTCAAAGGGCACGGGCCATCCGGACGGGTCCGATCCGTCATCGTGTATGGACACCAGCGGACTCATCGCCGGCCGGCCCAACACGTCGTTCATCCAGCTGCGCCCGTCCTGCACCATCTGGGCGCCCATGCCGTAGAAGCTGAGGGCTTCCAGCATATCGTCCACGGCATAATGTTCCAGCACCACGGGGTAATCGCCGGGTTCGAGATCCTGCGGGTTGCGGCCACGCATCGCTTTGCCGATGGCTTCGTCGGCCAATGCTTCGTTGTCGAAGTCGCCCATGCGCCACCCTCCGCCCTTGGACCAGCCGGCCGAGTCGTCGCTGCGGGCGGTGATGAGCAGGCCGGAGAAGGAACCAACGTGGTAGGCGTCGGCGCCGCGAGTGCTGACCACGGCCAATTCGGTAGCTCCGGTGCGGCAGAAGCCGGCGGCGTCCAGGGCGAGTTCGGCGGCTTTGCGGCACACCATTCCTGCTACCGCTGCGCGTTGTTCCGCGTCGCACGAGGCGGTGGCGTCGTCGTAGGCGGCCACGGACTGGACGGCGGACGGTTCCGGCAGGCCGGGAAAGTCGGGATCTTCGGGCATCAGCCGGGCGAAATCGGCGGCCTGGCGCACCGCGTCGGCCAGGCCAGCGGCGGACAGGTTGTTGGTGACGGCGCGGCCCTGTCGCTGGCCGATGGCGACGCGGACGTGGGCCACGGCGTCCTGGTGGGCCACGTTCTGGTGGATGCGGTTGTTGGCGAAACGGGTGAGGGCCTGCTCACTGGCGGTCAGGTAGATGTCGGCGTCAGCGCCGGCCGGGCAGTGGCGGAGGGCGTCCAGGAGCAGGGGGCGAATATGGTCCGGGCCGAGCATTAGCGCATCACGCCGACGCGGACGTTGCGGAAGCGGGAGGGACTGGCGCCGTGGCTGGTGTGGGCGATCTGGCCGGGCTGGCCCTTGCCGCAGCGGGGGGTGCCCCAGAGCTGCCAGAGTTCCGGCCCGCAAACGGCGTCGCAGCTGCGCCAGAACTCCGGCGTAATGCCGGTGTAGGTGCAGTTGCGGAGCGGACGGCCCAGCTTGCCATTCTTGATTTCGCGTCCGACCTCCGTGCCGAACTGGAAGTTGTAGCGGCGGTCGTCGATGGACCAGGAACGGTTGGTTTCCAGGTAGATGCCGTCGTCGGTGTCGGCGATCAGGTCTTCCAGCGTCCACTGGCCGGGAAGCAGGCTGACGTTGGTCATGCGGATGAGGGGGATGCGGTTCCACGACGACGCCCGCATACAGCCGTTGGAGGGCAGACCCAGCCGGGTGGCCGACTCGCGGGACATCAGGTAGCCGACGAATTGCCCGTTGCGGATAATGTCGGTGGCCTGGGCCGGCAGTCCCTCGTCGTCCCAGCCGAAGGTGCCCAGCCCGGTGGGCGTGGCGCTGTCGGCGGTGATGTTGACGTGCTCGGAACCGTACCGGAAATCGTGCAGCAGGTCCGGTGTCAGGAACGATGTGCCGGCGAAGGCGGCTTCGTCGCCCAGGGCACGGTCCAGCTCGACGGCGTGGCCGCAGGATTCGTGGATTTGCAGGGCCAGTTGGCTGCTGTCGATTATCAGGTCGGTGGTGATGTCAGTGGGGCAAGGGTCGGCGGTGAGCAGCTCGGCGGCCTCCTCGGCGGTACGGCGCGCGTTGCCGGGAAGGTCCATGGCGACGACGTACTCCCAGCCGGCGCAACCCTGCTGGCGGCCGTGGGATTGTGGATAGGAACGGCGCTGGGTCTCGCCGTTGCCCACGGCGGTAGCCTGGACGCCGCCGCCGGCCTCGTAGATGGTCTGGCTCACCAACGCGCCCTCGGTGTTGGCGAAGGTGCGCTCCTCGCGGATGAAGACCACGTTGGCCATGCGGGCCGTCACCTGGGGTACGGTTGCCATTTCCGAGTCCGCAGCTAGCAAGAGGGCCAGCTTGTCGTCCAGTGACACGGTGAAAGGGTCGATGTTGATGGGAGTGGCGTAGCTGCCTCGGCTGGTCACTGGAACGCCCAGCAGTTCGGCGACGGTCAGGCCCGCGCCGTTCTGCCGGGCCGAGGCGCGGGCGATCTGCACGGCCTGGCCGGCGGCGTTATCGGCGGCAGCAGTGGTCAACTCCCGCGTGGACGCGAACCCCCACGCGCCATCGTACAGCGCGCGGATGCCCAGGCCAACCGATTCGTCAGCGGTCATCGTATCCACCACGCCGTTGCGGACGACGATGCGCTGCTCGCGGTTGGACACCAGGCGAACGTCGGCATACTCGGCTCCGCGTTGGCGGGCAGTGTCTAGGGCGGTGGCGATGAGAGGGTTCATAGTTTACGCCGACGCTAGACCGTACTCATCTCTTCCAAAGTTTCCATCAAGCGGCTTGTGATCAGGTCAGTATGCTCCACAAAGTCGTTTTCCGTTACTGCCCAGCCCACATCATAGCGTGGAAACTCGGTGAAAGGTACGACGAAATCATCCTCTTTGAATTTATCCGTCCACTTTCGCAGCACTGCCTGCAACTCTGGCGGGAGAGGGTATATCTCGGGTCGACGCATCACAAGCGCGAGAGGAGCATTATCGTTTTCGGACCACCAATTGAAGCGGACCACATAGGGCCAACGTCCTGTCAACGAACTATACTTGCTGATTGTCAGTCCGTTGTTCCCCCAACTGGTGTAAGCACCAGCTTTTTGAGCCGCGTCAAGGAGAGTCTGGAGCGCTTTGCGCCCCGCTGGCGTGCATCGTCCAAACACTTCTTCTTGTCGCACTTCACTCCTGCGGACGCTCGGGCGCTGAGCGCTTTGTTTGGATTCAACTTGCCCAATCACTTTCGAGACTAAAGCACTGCCGAACTGTCCGGGATACTGCTTGACTTCAACCGCCAGCACTTCCAAGTTGTCCCGCGTTTGTTCGTTCAGGAACTTGACCACTCGCTCCAATTCGGGAGGTATTTCGTCTGCCACGAACAGCAAGCGCAGCTGAGTGGCGGCTAGATTAGTGGCAGCCTTCTCCCAAAATTCGTCAGCCAAATCCTCGGTGTCGGTTTCGTCGTCCGGCTGGAGCAGTTTGCGCAATTCTTCAAGCGGGCCGGCGCCTCGCTTGCTGACATCCTCTTCAAATGCGCGGCGCATCTCGTCGCCCGACCAGACACCGGCGGCGGTAGCAGCGTAGTCCAACATCTGCCCAACTATGGTTCGTCGGATTTCCCGATTGGAACCGCGTTTCACCTCCACCAGCGTTGGCCGCGAGTGTTGATCAATCAGCAGGTGGTCAAGCGCCCACCCCTCAATCGGCATCTCGCGCTTGATGAGAATCCAGCGCAGCGGGTCGTCCGGGCGCATTTGCTCCCCGGCCAGCAATTCGGGATGCTGACCAATCAACTCCTGAAGCAACCCCTCCGTCTCAAACGACTTCTCCTCCAAGGGCTCCAGTTCGCCGCTGGCGTTGCGTATGTAGATTTTCTCGGCCATAGGACCTCACACTGACAGAAACGGCTCATCCGATGGCGAGATTGCCGCGCTTCGCTCGCAATGACAAGGGGCGGCAGCTATACGGGCAGGCCATGCCGCTTCGCCGGCGGGTAGCCGGGGTCGGCGGGCAGGCCCGATTGGCGGGCGGCGGTGGTAGCCAGTTTGTCGCATCGCTCGTTGTCTGGGTCGCCGCTGTGGCCGCGTACCCAGCGGAATTCGGTGGCGTGCTGATCCAGGAGGTTCAGGAGGCGCTCCCAAAGGTCGGGGTTGACCGCCGCTTCGCGCTTGTTGCGCATCCAGCCGTTGTGGCGCCACTTGGTTGCCCAGCCCTTGTTGACGGCGTCCACCACGTAGCGCGAGTCGGAGTAGAGGGTGACTTGGCAGGGACGGTTCAGTGCCTCCAGCCCGAGGATGACGGCCAGTAGCTCCATCCGGTTGTTGGTGGTGAGCGCATAGCCGCCGGACAGTTCCTTGCGCCGTCCGCGGTACTCCAGGATGACGCCGTAGCCGCCGGGGCCGGGGTTGCCCAGGCAGGCGCCGTCGGTGTGGATGGTGACGGTAACGGCTGGTTCGGCGTTCATGCGGGCGGGTCCGCCGGCGCGGTGCCGTGTTGCTGGAGTTGGGCTTCCAGTTCGCGGATGCGGGCGGCCTGGGCTTCGTTTTGGCGGTTGGATTCTTCCAAAGCGGCTTGGGTTTCGTCCAGCGCGTCTTCGGCTTCGTACAGGTTGCGCAGCCAAGTTCCGGTTGCGGGGTCGTACAGCTTCAGTTCCAGCTCCGGTCGGACGCAGATGTCCAGTTCCAGGACGGAACTGTGGCCGCGCAGTATGCCCTCCTCGTCCGGAGCAATCGGAATGGGCTGATACGCTCCGTCCACAAGCCGCTCGCCTTCCAATGCCGGGGAGGAGAGCCGGCCGGTGGGGTCGAAGCGCCAGTATTCCGTCACGTTCAGCGCCGCGTAGATAGCGCGCTTCTCCGTTATATCTCGCGAGTAGGTGCCCGGCGAAGCGATCTCCATCACAAAATCGGGCGTTTTGCCGTCCTCGCGCCAGACGATGTACGAGTCGCGCGGGTAGTCTTCCACACCAAAGACCACCATCACGTCGGGAGCAACCCGAACTTCGTTATCGTTCATGCGGTAGTACAGCAGCAGGTTGCCGGCGACGAACACGTCGGCCCGGTCGCGGTAACGATGTTCCAGTACGTGAACGGTTTCGGTCAGGGGAATGAATTGCAGCTTGGATTCGGCCAAAGGTTCACCGTCCGAACTGGGATAGAAGATGTCGGGGTCGTCCTCCGAGAGGGGCCGGTTCAGCCCCGCCCGGATAAACTCGGCTACCCGTTTGGCAATCAGTTGCCCCTGGTCAAGTTGAGGCGTGGTGCCGGTTGTCATAAGCTCTGCTCCGTTGGCGTTCAGTTGGCGGGATGGTGGGCCACCTGCCGCAACATCGCTCGGGTCAGGCCGACGCACTTGGGGCCGATTTTTGCGGCCCATTCGTCCTGCGCGGCGGCTTTCCAGGGTTCGGAGTCGATGACCGACGGGCTGGCGATCTGGTACACCGCGACATACTTGGGGAAGCCGCCGGCGTTGGTGGTCTCCACGCGGTAGCGCTGGGCGCCCAGCACGCCGTCCACCTGGCAGAGTCCGGGCAGGTGCACGGTGTTGTACAGGTGGTTGAATTCATCCTCGACGTCGCCGGGGATGTCGGTCCGCACCACGAAAATGTACGGGGCGCCGGCGGTTTCGTCGCCGGCGTCGGCGATGCGCTGGAGCATGGTGTGAGTGCGGTTGGTGGCGTGGGGCCGGATCTTGGTGGCCCAGTCGCCCTTTTCGCTTTCGGTCTGCCATCCTTGGGAAGCGGGCACGCCGGGATCATCTACGCCATACAGGGCGGCGTAGCGAGCGAATTTCTCCGCGTTGGTGGACTCGAGGATGTAACGGTCGCAGGAATGGACGCCCGGGGCGTTGCAGATGTACCTGGCGTGTTCGGTGTCGTAAACGCGGTTGAAATCGGCTTCGTGTTCGGCGGGAATGTCCATCTGGACGAGATAGGCGTAGTCGGCGGGCATGGCGGGACCTCCGTGAGCGTGGCGTGATAGTTGGGTTGGGATGTCAGTCGCTGCGGACGTTGGTGAGGATGTGGATGGCGAGGTCGCGGCGGGTGTCGTCGGGGGTTTGGTTGAAGGCGGCGATAGCGGTTTCAACTTTGTCAATAAGTCCACTGGCGTCGGTCGCGAGGAATTGACTGTGGGGGTCGTAGTCAGCGGAATGGCGTGCTTGCTGGGCGTCAGTGAACACTTCGCCAAAAACGCTGACTGCCCGGGGGAACCGGCCGCCCAAGCTGGCGCGGCTGAGCTTGTTCCGGGTCGGTCGGTGGTCGGCGGCGCGGTAGATTTGCTGCCAGGTCCAGCGTTGTTGGTCGGCCGGCGATGTTCCAGTCAGCGCATTAGCATTGCTCGCTGCCAGCGTGTGAAACAAGGCATAGTAGGCGCAGCTGATGGCGCGGCGTAGTTCGGTTTGAGAAGGCGGCGCGCCGGCCGCGATGACACCGTTGACTAAGGCGCGAGCCAGGGCGATAAGCTCCAACGGATTCACTTGAGAACCCGCTCCTTGTTGAGTTCCCAGTCCCATTTGGCGACGTAGTGCTGATGAATACTTAGATTGACGCCCAGCTCATCCAACTCCGGCTCAATGTCTAAGGGTAGGCCACTGGTGCGGTAGTGGTCCATATAAGCGTAGTCGCCCTCCCACACAATCCACGCTTCGAGGTAGTCCTCGCCGTACCAGTCGTCGTAGCGCTGCCGGACGACGATGGGGTCGAAGTGGAGATGGGGCTGGAACCAGCCGTTGAGAGTGTCGCCGATGAGGGCGGCAACCCGGTCGGTGGTGTCTTTGGTAATCGTGGCCATGGCGGTTGTCCCTCCGGCATGCGCCGTGTTTTATTTTGGTATAGTAGCATTGCCCGCCGATTTTGCTTGCAGTTATTTTTACAGGGTTGGCAGCCATGGTGCAAATGAGCGATACGGATACGGCGAAGATGGTCCCGGCGTTGGAATGGCTACGGTCTGGTTTGGAACCACTGAAGCAACTTCTAGCCGAAGAACGGCAAGCATCGGCGGAGTTCAATCTTTTCGAATTGCTCGAGCGGCACCACCGGGAGGAGACCCATTCCCGTGTGCTGACGTGGCTGTTGGACCCTAATGGCAATCACGGCGTTGGAGATTATTTCCTCAAAACATTCCTGCTCACCACTGGCTGTCCCCTTGAAGTTGCCGACAACTCCGACTGGACCCAGGTCACGTCTCAACGGGAGTGGGGGCACGAAGTAGATGGGACCAGAGGATCGTTAGATATCCTGGTAGTTGACGCCAGCAAGCAATTCCTTTGCGCCATAGAGAACAAAGTTTTCCATAGTGAAAGTGACGGGCAATTGAATCGCTATCGCCGGGCGCTGGAAGAGAGCTACCAGAATTTCACCAGGCATTATGTGTTCCTAACCCGTGCCGGCATGTCTCCTCAGTCAGAGGACGAGCGGGCGCACTGGATATGCGCCAACTACACCGACATACTGGAGATACTCGAACGTAGCATCAACGAATGCGCTAGTGAGATCCGCGACGACGTGCGAGTTTTCTTACAGCACTACGCGAGAATTCTGAGGAAGATCATGATACCCGAATCCACCGAAATCCAGCAGTTGGCGCGCAGGATATACCTGGAACACCGGGACGCTGTTGAGCGAGTTATCAAGCACAAACCCAACTATTTTGATGATGTGAAAAAGCGCTTGCAGGAAGCCGTCGCACAGCAAGAAGGCTGGACATTGGTAACTCAGAATGACACTCCCGATCTAATTTGCTTTCAACCTGATGTCCTTGAAGGATTTGAGGTTCTCAAGGCCGGCAGGTGGATGCCTAACCATCTGCTGTGGTTCGAGCTCGGATGCATCGAAAAGGGCGACGACACAGGGAAAGCATGGTTTCAAATAGAGCTTGCGCCAGCTCTAAACAAAGGCAAAGTGGTACGGGAGAAAATTATCGAGACGTTCCGCCGGCGCAGTGATTTACTTCAATATGAAACAGAATACGATGACGGTGGGATGCGCTGGGTGGCGCCGGACTGGCTCATCAAGGATGCGGACCTTGGCGCAGATTGGGACACCGGAATCGTCCATCACAGAGTGAACCAATTCGCCAGCAACGAGTTCCCAAGCATATTGGAGGTGATCGTCAATTGCCTCCGTGAGTACGAGGCAGAGCAGGACCAGTAGGTCGGCAACGTCCGACGGGCTATCCAAAGAGCAACGCATAGCGGATGCTGTTGGGCCACTTCCCCCGGGGTATTGGTCCCAGTGATCGGTATGTTACCGCCGATTTACACCCGGTTCATTGAAATTTAATGCTGGTGAAACCTTCCTTTTACGTCTGCGAAAACGAAGCGCAATAAAGGGCCTCTACGATTATCGGCAAGATAGTTGTAGAGGCCCTGAACTTTGACCAGCGTCACCCAAAAGCCGTTGATCCTGTCGCCGGAGGCGACCGCGACGCACTGTCCCTACTGTGCGTTGCAGTGCGGTATGACGTTGTCCGGGGACGGCGACGGAGACGTGGCAATCGCCGGCAATTCGGCATTTCCCGTGAACCGAGGCGCGCTGTGCGTGAAGGGCTGGACGGCGGCGGCGACCTTGAGCCACCCGGAACGCCTGACGACTCCGCTGGTGCGGGACGACGGCGGCGCCTTGCGCGAAGCTTCGTGGGATGAGGCGCTGGACCGGGTGGTGAGTGCCTTCCGAAGCGTGCAGGAACGCTACGGCAACAACGCGGTGGGCATATTCGGTGGCGGTTCGCTGACCAACGAGAAGAGCTACCTGCTGGGCAAATTCGCGCGGGTGGCGCTGCGGACGGCCAACATCGATTACAACGGCCGCTTCTGCATGTCATCGGCGGCGGCGGCCGGCATCCGGTCTTTCGGCATCGACCGGGGCCTGCCCTTTCCAGTAGAGGACATCGCCCGCGCCGAGGTGGTCTTCCTGGTGGGCGACAACTCGGCGGAAACCATGCCGCCGCTGATGCAGTATTTTGAGGAGCAGCGGGCCAACGGCGGGAAACTGGTGGTCGCGGACCCCAGGCTGACGCCGACGGCGCAGCGGGCGGATTTGCACCTGCGGCTGATACCGGGAACCGACGCCGCCCTGGCCAACGGACTGCTGCACATCCTGATCCGGGACGGGATGGTTGACACGGACTACCTGACCTCCCGCACTGAGGGGTTTGACCGGGTGAAGGCGGAGGTGGCGACCTATTGGCCGGAGCGGGTGGAACGCATTACCGGAGTGCCCGAGGCGGAGTTGACGCGGGCGGCGCATCTGCTGGGCGCGGCGAAGTCCGCCATGATCCTGACCGGACGGGGCACGGAGCAGCAGAGCCAGGGCGTCAACAACGTATCAGCCTGCATCAACCTCGCGCTGGCGCTGGGGCTGGTGGGCAAGGCCAACAGCGGTTACGGCTGCCTGACCGGGCAGGGCAACGGCCAGGGCGGTCGGGAGCACGGCCAGAAGGCCGACCAACTGCCCGGCTACCGGCGGATTGACGACCCGGCAGCGCGCCGGCACGTGGCCGCCGTTTGGGGAGTGGACGAAGCGTCGCTGCCCGGCCCCGGCAAATCGGCCTACGAACTGCTGGACTGCCTGGGACGGCCGGACTCCGAAGAAACAAAGGGCGTGCGGGCGCTGCTGGTGATGGGTTCCAACGTGGCAGTGTCCGCGCCCCACCTCAACAACGTGGCGGAACGGCTGGACGCGCTGGATTTCCTGGTGGTATCCGACTTCTTCCTGTCGGAGACGGCGGCGCTGGCCGACGTGGTGCTGCCGTCGGCCCAGTGGGCGGAGGAAGCGGGCACCATGACCAACCTGGAGGGTCGGGTGATCCTCCGCCGGAAAGCCGGTGACCCGCCGGCGGGTGTCCGGGACGATGTTGCCGTCATCTGCGAACTGGCCCGCCGGCTGGGCAAGGGACGCCATTTTGAATACGGCAGTATCGAAGAGATATTCGAGGAGCTGGGACGCGCGTCGGCCGGCGGGCCCGCCGATTACTCCGGCATCAGCTACGCGAAGATAGAGGCCAACGACGGCGTGTTCTGGCCCTGCCCGGACGACGGACACCCGGGCACGCCCCGGTTGTTCGCGGATGGTTTCCCCACCGCCAGCGGGCGGGCGCGGATGTTCCCGGTGCGCCACGAGGCGCCCGCCGAGACGCCCGATGAAGACTACCCTCTGTTTCTCACCACGGGACGCAACCTCTCCCAGTACCAGTCGGGGACGCAGACCCGCCGCATCGCCGAGCTGGCGGAGATCAGCCGGGAGCCGGTGGCGGAAGTGCATCCCTCCACCGCCCGCCGCTACGGGCTGGGCGACGGCGTCGCCGTGCGGCTGGCCACCCGCAGAGGTCAGGCCGACTTCCGGCTGAAGGTTACCCGTGGGATACGGGAGGATACCGTGTTTGTCCCCTTCCACTGGGGAGGACGGCAAGCCGCCAACCGACTGACCAACCCGGCGCTGGACCCGACCAGCCGGATGCCGGAATTCAAGGTCTGCGCGGTGCGGATTGAAAGCGTGACGGACGTTCATTGCCAAGCGTAGGGGCGAATAATTATTCGCCCCTACCATGAAACAAGGGAGTGCAGCGATGACGGAAAAGCAGAAATTGGTGGTGATCGGCAATGGCATGGCCGGCGCCCGGTTCGTGGAGGAGATGGTGGGCCTGGGCGGTCAGTCCGCCTATGACATCACCGTCATCGGCGAGGAGTCGTGCGGGAACTACAACCGCATCCTGCTCTCCGGCGTGCTGTCGGGTTCTCACGACGCGGACGACATTTTCATCAACCCGCTGGATTGGTACGCCGAGAACGGCGTGACGCTGCACGCCGGCGTCCGCGCCATCGGCATCGACCGCAAGGGGAAGATGGCCTACGGCGCCGGCGGGTTGCTGCTGCCCTATGACAAGCTGGTCATCGCTACGGGCAGCAGCGCCTTCGTGCCGCCCATGGATGGCCTCTATGACGAGGACGGCGGTTTCAAATCGGGAGCTTTCGTGTTCCGTACCCTCGACGACTGCGACGGCATCATCGAGCACGCGCAGGGAGCGCGGAAAGCGGCGGTCATCGGCGGCGGCCTGCTGGGATTGGAAGCGGCCCGGGGCCTGATGAACCGGGGTCTGGAGGTTGACGTCGTTCACCTCATGGGCTGGCTGATGGACACGCAGCTGGACTCCCTGTCCGGCCGGCTGCTCCAGCAAAGCCTGGAGGATCTGGGCGTGCGGTTCCACCTGGAAAAGCTGACCACCGCCGTGCTGGGCAACGGCCACGTGACCGGCCTCCAGTTCAAGGACGGCGAGACGCTGGACTGCGACATGGTGGTCATCTCGGCGGGCATCCGGCCCAACGTTGACCTGGCGCGGATGGCGGGGCTGCACGTGCGCCGCGGCATCCTGGTCAACGACAGCCTCACCTGCCGCAACGACCAGGACGTTTATGCCATAGGCGAGTGCGCCGAGCACCGGGGCCAGGTGTACGGCCTGGTCGCGCCCCTGTGGGAGCAGGCCCGCGTGCTAGCCGAGCGGCTCACCGGACGCAATGAAGACTCCGCATACGGCGGATCGCAGGTCTCCACCAAGCTCAAGGTCATGGGCGTGGAACTGGCGGTGGCCGGCGACAAGGACCCCCTGGACGAGGATGACGAGGTGGTGACCTACGTGGAGCCCAACCGCAACGTGTACAAGAAGGTCATCGTGCGGGATGGGAAGGTCAAGGGCGCCATCCTGCTGGGCGATGGTCTGACCATGCCCCGGATACTCCAGGCATTCGACCGGGGCGAGGCCCTGCCGGAGAACCGGTCGGAGCTGCTGTTCCCCCTGGCCGGGGATGGCGCGCCGGCCCTCAACGTGGAGGATATGCCCGACGACGCCCAGATCTGCAACTGCAACGGCGTCACCAAGGGCAAGATCATCGCCGCCGTGGACAGCGGATGCCGCAGCCTGAAGGCGGTTTGCGACGCGACCCGGGCCGGCACCGGGTGCGGCTCCTGCAAGATGCAGGTGCAGGCGGTGCTGGAACTGGCCGCCGACGGCCTGGTGGCCGACGACCCCTCGGCCCACTACTACGTGCCAGGGATACCGCTGACCAAGCCGGAACTGGTGGGCGAGATCAAGGCCATGGCGCTGAAGAGCGTGTCCCAGGTCTTTGCGGCCCTGGCCGGCGGCAGAGAGGACGCCGGCAGTAAGCTGGGCCTGGCGTCATTGCTGCGGACCATCTGGGGCGCCGAGTACGAGGATGAGCGGGACGCCCGGTTCATCAACGACCGGGTCCACGCCAACATCCAGAACGACGGGACGTTCAGCGTGGTGCCCAGGATCTACGGCGGCATCACCACGCCCGACCAGCTGCGCCGCATCGCCGATGCCGCGGAGAAATACGAGGCTCGCATGGTGAAGATCACCGGCGGCCAGCGCATCGACCTGCTGGGCATTCCCAAGGAATACCTGCCGGAGGTTTGGCAGGAAGTTGGAATGCCCTCCGGCCACGCCTATACCAAGGCGTTTCGGACCTGCAAGACCTGCGTGGGCACCGAATTCTGCCGGTTCGGCGTGGGGGACAGCACCGGCCTGGGCGTGAAGATCGAAAAGCGGTTCCAGGGCATTGAAAGCCCGCACAAGATGAAGCTGGCCGTTTCGGGCTGCCCCCGCAACTGCGCCGAGTCCACCACCAAGGACGTGGGCGCCACGGCCATCGAGGGCGGCAGGTGGGAGGTCTATATCGGCGGCGCGGCCGGATCACGGGTGCGCAAGGGCGACGTGCTGTGCGTCACCGACTCTCACGACGATACCGTGCTGATGATGGGGCGGTTCATGCAGTACTACCGGGAAAACGCCCGCTACCTGGAACGAACCTATGACTTCGTGGAGCGCATGGGGATAGAACGGCTGCGGCAGATCCTGGTTGAGGACAGCGAGGGCAGCTGTGACCGGCTGGACCGGGAGATGCAGGCCGCCGTGGACGCCTATCAGGACCCCTGGCTGGAGGCCGGCGAGCCGGTGCATCCCAACCAGTTCGTCACCGCGCCGGCGGCGGAGCCGATGGTCGCAGCGAGGTAGTGGCATGGTACTCATCACGAAAACGCCGGAAGTATTTTCCGTGACCAACATGAGCGCAGCAACAACGTACAACCTGGGCAGCGCGGCGCAGATACCGCTGGGCGAGGGCCGTCGCTTCGAGATCGGCGGTTCAGCCATCGCGGTGTTCCGCAGCCGGCAGGGGCGAGTGTTCGCCACGCAGGCCGAGTGCTCCCATAAGGCGGGGCCGCTGGCTGACGGGCTATTGGGCGGCGACACTTTGATCTGCCCCCTGCACAATTTCAAGTTCAACCTGGAAACGGGAGCGCCGGCGGGCAACGACTGCCCCGCCCTGGTGACCTATCCGGTTTCCCTGAATGAATCCGGGGAGATTGTCATCCAGGGCTTGGGCAAAGTTCATCCCGGTGTCAACCGTCAGAATCAGGATTACCAAGATTAGAGGGTGTCTAAAAATTGGAAAGGTGGGCCAACCTACGTAGCAGGATGCCGGTCATGGAGATGTAAATCCAGGTTTCGGTGGTTTCACACAATGCTTCGTAATCCTTGCTCA
>DAOUJY010000152.1:0-4247 GCA_034421995.1 Dehalococcoidia bacterium
GGCGGCGGGTGTTGACGAAGACCAGGGTGATGGCGTGGGTCTCGGTGAGTCCGGCGATGGCGTCCAGGGTCTCGCCCCAGATTTCGTGGGTGGCGATGGGACCGAGTTCCTGCTCGGGCAGTTCCACGGACAGGTCAACCCTGCGGCGGCTGCCGGTGTCCACGACCACGCAATCAGGATTGCCGTCGGCGTCGATGTGCCGGTTGCCCACCAGGAAGCGGGCCATCTCCGACAGTGGCCGCTGCGTTGCGGACAGACCGATGCGTGTGATGGGCTCCTCGGAAAGCTGGCACAGGCGTTCCACCGAAAGGGCCAGGTGGGCGCCGCGCTTGTCGTCGGCCACGGCGTGGATTTCGTCCAGGATCAGCGTGTGGACGTGCTTCAGCCCCCGCCGTCCGCTCTCCGAGGTCAGCAGGATGTACAGCGACTCGGGGGTGGTGATGAGGATGTGAGGCGGCCGCTTGGCCAGCTTCTGCCGCTCTGAGGCCGGGGTGTCGCCGGTGCGCACCGCCGTGGTTATCCGGGGTATCGGAGTTCCGGTTTCCTCGGCCAGGGCTGCTATCTCTTCCAACGGGGTCGCCAGGTTTTTCTGTATGTCGTTGGACAGGGCTTTGAGAGGCGAAACGTACACCACCTGAGTGGCGTCGGGCAGCTCCGCATCCATGCCCTGCCGCACCAGCTGATCGATGCAGGTGAGGAAGGCGGTGAGGGTCTTGCCCGACCCGGTGGGCGCGGCGATGAGCGTGTGCCGCCCCTGGGCGATGGCCGGCCAGCCGACGGCCTGGGCTTCCGTGGGAGCGTCGAACCGGCCGCGAAACCAGCGTTGAATGACCGGATGAAACGCGGAGAGCGTCATGGCGGAAATTTTAACACAGCGCCGGCCGGAGCAAGGCCCCCGGATGTCACTAACGGCGGGGAATCGCCCCGCCGTACCGCGTCATGAAGCCCCTGATGGCGTTGAAATACTCCCGGAAGCCCACGTACATCAGGTCGTTATGCCCCGCCCCCGGAATGATTTCCAGGTGCTTGTGGGCGGTTTCCAGTTTGTTGAACATATCCACCGCTTCAGCCAGCGGCGCCGATTCGTCCCACTGCCCGTGGATCACCAGCGCGGGAATGTCGATGGCATAGAACTTGGCCTGGTAGTCGTCCTCCAGCGCCTGCGCCACCTCCGGCTCCAGTCCCTCGGCGATCCGTCCCAGGTTGGCCCGCCCACTCTCGATGATGACGCCGTTGGTCCGGTCTCCGGCGGTAATGGCAAGTTCCCCGGCGGAGTGACGACCCATGGATCGCCCCATGACGTACAGCGGCCCCGTGAACCGCAACGTCTGCATCGTCTCCTGGAGCCAGTCCAGCACCGCGTGCGCGTCCGACAGTATGGTGTTGAAACTCGGCGACCCGCTGGACGCGCCGAAGCCCCGGTAGTCAGCGACAAAAAAGTTCGCGCCGATTCCATTGTAGTGCGGCGCGATGTCGTCATAGCGGGCCACGTTCTCGCCGCCGCCGTAGAAAAACAGCACGGTGGGGTTTTCCCGCCCCACCGCGAAAAACCGGCACGACAGCGTGGTCCCGTCGGCCACGGTCACCCCGTAGTCTATCGCTCCGGGGGGTGTGTCGGTCCAGCCCCGCAACGGATGAAACGAGCGGGCCGACGTCTCGGGGTTGTCCAGCACGGAGTAATCAACGGTAATCATGGCGGCCCCCTGCAAGGTGATAGTGGGCCGCATTATACCGTCGCGCGGCCCACCACACAGCCCGATTTTTCAGGGATCGACGGGCCGCCGTTGGCTCAGCTCAAGACCTCGGCCGCTATGGAGATGGCGTTCAACGCCGCCGGATAGCCCGCGTATCCTCCGGTCTGGATCAGCACTTCCACCATTTCTTCCTTGGAGAGGCCCACCCGGGGCCCGGCGCGCAGCAGGTTCCGCAACTGCCCGTCGGCCCGCAGCGCCGTCAGCGAGGCCGTGGCGCACACCACCCTGGATTTCACGTCCAGACCCGGGCGGAAGAAGATTTCCCCAAACCCATACTGGTAGGTGAGTACCCGCAAGTCCGGCGCCAGATCCTCCAGCGCGCTGGCGTAACCCTGCTGTCCCTCGGCCCCGAAGAGCTGTTCCCGAAGCTGGCGCCCCCGCGCCTCCATCTCCTCCAGGCTGACCTCAGGAACCTCCGTCTGCGGCGCCTCAATGCCTCTCTCTCGGAAGGCCTCGTGCACCAGTTCCAGGGAGTTCACTGCCGAGGGGAACCCGGCGTAGAGGGAGCATTGGATTGGCACTTCCTGGATCTCCTCCGCGCTCAATCCCAGGTTCAGCGCGCTGTGTACATAGGTCTGAAACTGCGATAGGCGCTGGAGCGAAGTCAGGACGGACAGGGTCGCCAGCATCCGGTAGCGGATGTCCAGGCCCGGACGGGCCCACACCGAGCCGAAGATAGCCTCGCCGGTATAGTTTCGCAGGCCAGGGATGCTGGCCGTCGCCCGGGGCCTCTCCCGCACCGGGTAGGCGCCGTGTTGCAGGCGCTCCCGTATCTCATTGCCCTTGCGCCTGAGTTCCTCACGTTTGCTCATTGCTCAACTCCAATATGTGCTTTGAGACCATCTCTAAAGCTGGCGGCTCGAACCGTGCGACCCGGCGCCATCGGCTGTGTCCGGCCCGAGAAAAGATTTTGCTGCCATCATTGGCGGCAAAATAGCGGCATTTCGGCCGCCGCAACGCTCGTCTATACCGTATCCAAACGGTGATCTGAGCTTATTGAGGAAGTGACGCCGAGGGGCGGATTCGCCATTTTGCGTGAAGTAGCACTTTGTCGAAGCCAGTTTAGTGAGATCCCCTACTCAAAATCAAGCAACAGGTCGGTGGGCATTCTTAACATACGCGGGAATTGGGTTTTACCAACCGCCGCCAACTGCGCTGGTGGCGCACAACAGCCTTGACACTGGGGCAAGCGCGAGCGATATAGGCGTACCGGGTAACCTGCACCGGAACCCGGGGCAACTCGATGACCTCTCGAGTGCGCCGCCAGCCGCCGGGCAACTGGGCGCCACAGTCGGGACACCGAGCGGCAGGAAAGCCGGGGTTACACCGAACCTCGCTCAGCCAGGACGGCCAACTCCGCCCTGGATAGCCCCAACTCCCCGCACAGGACCGCTTCGTTGTGTTCCCCGAGGAGAGGCGCGCGCCGGGAAATACTCCAGGGTGAGCCGTTGAAGATGGCCCCGGGGCCGGGGTGTCGAAATGTCTTGCCGAGTTCCGGGTATTCCACATCTGTCCAGAATCCCCGGTCCTCCAGGTGCGGGTCTTGCATGACCTCGTCCGGGGAACGGATCGCCCCCGTGTTGGAGCCGCGCTGCTGCAAGCCGTGGTAGGCCTCGTCCCGAGGGATATTGGCGAGGAAGTTTTCGAAAATTCCGCGAATATGCGACTGGTTCTCGGCGACGACCGCCGGATCCTGGTACTTTTCATCCAGCAGGTCGCCCGCCAAGCCGTGCTCATCCATCCACGGCGCAAGCGTCAGCATTCGCTCCGGGGGAACTTGGCCGACATTCACGTACTTGCCATCCTTGCAAAGGACCTGGGCGTTGGGCCCAAGGTTGGTGTTGCCGCCTCCCGTTCTACGGGGAACCACGTCTCCTTTGTAAATGTACTGGTTCACATGACCCTCGGTCGTGAGCGCGCAGGCATCATGCACCGAGGCATCGATGTACTGCCCCCGCGCCGTCACCGACCGGCTGACCAGCGCCGCGGTGATGGCGATGTAGGCGTAGTGGCTTCCGATGTGCCAGGCCTGCCCTCCTCCGGGAGCGATGGGCGGCGCACCCGGCACCACGTCGTCGTCATAGCCACACCGGGCCATCTGTCCGCCCGCCGCCAGATGCAGCAGGTCGCTGCTCTGGAAGTCCCGCCACGGCCCGGTCTGCCCGAAGGGGGTCAGCGAGCACATGATCAGCTTGGGGTTACGGGTTGCCAGATCTTCGTATCCCAGCCCCAGGGAGGCCAGGTAACCGGGCCGGAAGGTCTCCAGTATCACATCCGCCTGCTCCGCCATTTGCCGGAACAGCCGGCGCCCGTCCTCCGTCTCCAGGTTCAGGGTGACCCCCCGCTTGGAGGTGTTGTAATGCCAGAAGTAAAGGCTCCGCTCCCGATCCGGCAGGTCCTGGTAGAAGGGCCCCACGGACCGGGCGGCCTCGCCACCGGGCGGCTCGATCTTGATGACGTCCGCTCCCATGTCGGCCATCTGCTTGCCGCACC
>DAOUJY010000153.1:0-15181 GCA_034421995.1 Dehalococcoidia bacterium
GCCTTCAACCTATTGGTGAACTGGAATGGCTTGGAACCTGACGAAACCGGACGCATCCATCGCTCCATCGCTAACTTCACCCTCTGACACAAACTAGCACCAACGGTTAGAGATGAAATATCGCTTCCGTTTCTGGTGTCATCTACAAGCGGACGTATCCGGCCGAAGTTCTGCCGTCAGTGATTTTCCTGGGCTCCTGCTTTTGCAAGAGCGACGGTGAAGACTCGCGATTGCCCTGGGCCGTGGGGTCTTTCGGTTTTCCAAGAAATTCCCCTCCCACAAGTGGAAAGGGAGAATCGAAAGACTCTGCCTTGGGCCGACCACGCCGCTTGCCGTCGGTTGCGCCGGGTAGTATTCTGCATCCCACTTGCAAGAACGTCACCCCGTACTCGATACGGGGCCGCCGTCGGCGGACGGATACAGGAGCCTCAGCCACGATGCCCACCACCGAAGTTCGCACGCACAATAACTTTATCGCCGGTCAGTGGACGCCCTCCGACTCCGGCCGCACCTACTCCACCTACAATCCGGCCCACAAGGAAGAGCTGCTGGGGCACTTCCAGCTGTCCAACCCGGAGGACACCCTGCGGGCGGTGGCAGCGGCCGCGGAGGCCGCGCCCGGCTGGGCCGATACGCCGGCTCCGGTGCGTGCCCAGGTGCTGTTCCGCGCCCTGGAAATCATGGAGCGGCGCTCCGAGGAGATCGCCCGCACCATTACCGAAGAGGAGGGCAAGCCCCTGCCCGACGCTCGGGGCGAGGTCAAGCGGGCGATGAACATAATCGAGTACGCCGCCGGCGAGGGCCGCCGGATGTTCGGCTACACCACGCCGTCGGAGCTGCCCAACACGGTGGCCTACACCGTGCGCCGGCCCCTGGGCGTGGTGGGCATCATTACGCCGTGGAACTTTCCCATCGCCATCCCAGCGTGGAAGATGGCGCCGGCGCTGATCTGCGGCAACGCCATCATCTTCAAGCCGGCCTCCGGTACGCCGCTGTGCGCGGTTAAATTGACCGAGGTATTTGAGGAAGCCGGCGTGCCGCCCGGCGTGCTGAACCTGATCACCGGCCCCGGCGGCAGCGTGGGCAACGCGCTGGTGGAATCGCCAGACGTGGCCGGCATATCTTTCACGGGAAGCACCGAGATAGGCACCGACCTGTACACCCGGGGCGCGTCCCTGCTCAAGAAAGTGCAGGCCGAAATGGGCGGCAAGAACGCCGTCATCCTGCTGGCCGACGCCGACCTGGACAAGGCCCTGGGCGGCATCGTGCAGGGCGCCTTCGGCTCCACCGGCCAGCGCTGCACCGCCACCAGCCGCGTCATCGTCGAGGATGGCGTGTACGATGAGTTCATGGAACAGCTGATCGAGCGCACGTCTCGGCTGACCATCGGCGACGGGATTGAGGACGGCATCGACGTCAGTCCGCTGTCCAGCGAATCCCAGCAGCGCACGGTATCGGATTACATCTCCATCGGGAGAGACGAGGGCGCGACGGTGGCTTTCGGCGGGCGGACGCTCTCCGGCGGCATCTACGACGAGGGTTGGTACGTGGAACCCACCATCTTCACCGACGTGACGCCCGATATGCGCATCGCCGAGGAGGAGATCTTCGGGCCGGTGCTGACGGTGTTCCGCGCCCGGGACCTGGAGCACGCGGTGGAGATTTCCAATAACGTGAAGTTCGGCCTGTCGTCGTCGGTCTATACCCGCGACATTCCCCGGGCCTTCCGCTACATCAACACGGTGGACGCCGGCATGGTTCACGTCAACGCGCCGACGCTGGGCGGCGAGGTGCATCTGCCCTTCGGCGGCCTCAAGGCGTCCGGCGTGGGCCAGCGGGAGCAGGGCGTGGAGGCGGTGGACTTCTTCAGCGAGGTCATCACCGTCTATATCGACTACGCCGACGAGGCGCGGGCGCAGGCGCGGTTTATCTAAAGTCGTCTCTCCCTTGACGGGAGAAGGTTAGGGTGAGGGTGACAGTAAAGACCTCCTTCCCGTCATTCCGTCCCTTCTCTCGTCATTCCGGCGAAAGCCGGAATCCAGCGTCTGCCTGGTAGTAGGGGCGAATAATTATTCGCCCCTACGGTTCGGTTGTGAACCCCTATGCGAGTATTGGCGACGGCCCTGCTGATCCTGACCGCCCTCGCCTGCGCCCCCACAGACGCGGAGCTGGAGGCGCGGATTGCGCGGGCGGTGGACGCCGCCATCGCCGACGCTGCTCCGGCTGACCTGAACCGGGTCTATCGGCGAGTCTGGCCGGCCGTGTTCTACATCGAGCCGGAGGATGGTCAGCACGGCACCGGCTGGCTGCTGGAACCTGGCTTCATCGTGACGGCGGCGCACGTGGTGGCCGACGACGAGGAGGTGGTGATCCGGCAAGCCGCCGCGCCTCCCTTCACCGCCGCCGTCGCCGGACTGGACCGGCGCCGGGACGTGGCCCTGCTGCGCTACCGAATGGCCGAGGTACGACTGGGAGAAGGCGCAACCCCGCTGCCTCTGGGCGACGCTGACATCAACGACATCGCAAAGGACCTGCTGGCCCTGGGCTACTCCGGCAGCGGCGTCAAGCTGGACGGCGAGGTGGGTTCGCCCAAAGCCAACGCCGGGATACTGTCGCAGATCACCAACTTCGGCCCCTACAGCTACGGCCGCAACCTGGAGATGGACACTCCCATTGATCCCGGCGACAGCGGCGGCCCGGTGCTGAACGCGGCCGGCGCAGTGGTGGGTATGGCGCGCGCCGCCGCGCGCCGGACGCCCGGGGGCGGGCAGGTGGTGGGCACCTTCTATGCCATCCACGCCGACGAGATCCGGGCGGCGCTAGGGGAGATCAGAAATCGCGAAAGTCCGGCTCCTCAGCAATAGCGTTGAGAATGCCCTGGGCCACGTAGAGCTGGGGCCGTCGGCGTCCTTCAACTGGAGTCAATATCCCAGCGTTTTCCAGCCTTGCCAAGTGCCCTTGGGCTGAAGTGTGGGAAACGCCCAGGAGTGATTGAACTCGGCGTGAAGTGATGTAAGGTTGCTCAAACAGTGATTCAATCAATTGAAACTCCGTGCCGGCTGTTCGGTGAGACCGCACTCTGCCCTGGTAGTCCGAGCTGATCTGATTAAGTTTCTCTACCCGTTCCAATGCGTCGGATGCCACAGCGGCTACGGCCATCAGAAAAAATTGAAGCCATTGCTCCCACTCACCTCTGAGGCTGACGCCCAGCAGCAAATCTACGTATTCCTGTCGAAATTTGGAAAAATAGTCGCTGAGGTACAGCCAGGGATGTTGCAAATATCCACGTTCACACAGTAGCAAAGTTATCAGAACTCTACCGGTGCGCCCATTCCCGTCCTCGAATGGGTGGATAGCCTCGAACTGATAATGGATCAACGCCGCCTGTACTAACGGGGGCAGCGTACTGGAAGAATTCATGAATTCTTCCAGCGCGTAGAGCGTCGGAGTCATTTCACCAAATGGTGGCGGCACATAGCGCGCGTACTGAATACCACGCCGGCCACCGATGACGACCTGTCCAGTGCGAAATTCTCCCGGGCGGCGATTTCCCCCTCTAGCTCCGGACATCAGTTCCCGATGAACGTCGCGGATTAACCTAAGACTCATTGGTAACTGCCGTAAGCGTTCCAAGCCTAGTTGCATCGCCCGGACATGGTTGTCCACCTCCTCGGCGTCGTCACGGTCTGGCGCCATTCCGTCGAGCTGGAATTGGTATACCTCTGGGAAGTCTGAGATTGTACCCTCAATACTGCTTGACGCCACCGCTTCGCGCGTAGTCAATGGCCGGATCAGCAAGTATGGGTTGGGCATACTGGCTGCTCGCCCATTCAGCCGGCTCAATGCCTGGTCAGCCTGCGAAAGTAACCCGACCGTCGCTTCGCTCCATTGCAGCTCAGGCGGCAATGGATTCGGCACAAAAGCGGGCCAGTAGCTGCCATCCAACGTGTCAACGGCCACCAGACGCCCAGGGCTGGCGGTAGTGAAGTCAGATTCGCGCATTGTCACCCTCGCATCGGACCGTTCTGATTTGCAGTGTCCGCTTATTAATGCAAGGATAGCATAAAAACCTTTCAATACGCGGATGATAATGCAGGTTTAACGCCAAAACCTTGCAATACATCAATCCTAATGCAAGGTTCCTTGCAATACGCCGATGGCAATGCAACCTTTTGGCTGTTACCTTGCAATACGTCAATCCTAATGCAAGGTTCCTTGCAATACGCCGAGGCTAATGCAACCTTTCGGCGGCTAACCTTGCATTTACAGCAGGCTGCCGCCGGTATTACGACTGCATTCCCGATGGACCCGGCGTCGGTGGAGCCACGGTCAATTGCCGCCGCCTCTAAAACCCCACCATCCACCTGGCGAACCTGCCCAGCAGATCGCCCGATCCCGTTGTCGGCAATCGCCCGGCGGCTACTGCCGCGTCCAGATCCAGCCGCCCGTAGGCCAGCAGCAGGTAGGTGTTAGCGTCGCAGTCCACCGTCAGGTCGATGGGACCATCGTGCCGGCCGATGCCTACTTGTGCGCCGCCGGATGGGGACACCAGCACGTCCATTGGATCGGCGTCGCTCAGGGCGAAACGGTAGCGCACTTCGTTGGACGGCGGGTCGTCGCCGGGGTTGTAGGCGGACCGCAGCCAGCGGGCGGACATGCCCAGCAGCACGGGCACGGCTTCGGGATGCAGGGCGGCGTTGGCGTCGAAGGCGCTGCGGATATCCCAGTCGTGGACGGCCAGTTCCTGGATGCGCTGGCTCACGTATTCGCGGGCGGTCATCGTGCCCCGTCGGGGATGCCAGCAGGCGCAGTTCCAGTCGTCGCCGCTGAATCCGTCCAGGAGTTGGTGCAGCTCCCGGTAGTGCCGCCCGAAGGTCATCAGCAGATCTGCGCCCAGGGATTGGGCATACGCTATGTCGGCGTCGGCGTTGGCGGCGGACATGGCCATATTGTCCGTGGGCGGGGTGAAGCCGGCCGGCGGGGCGGAGTCGCCGGCGCGTCCGCGCGTCATGCTGGCGATCTGCCGCTCGGCGCGGTTGGTCAGATGGCCGGCCACGTCGCGCACCGTCCAGGCGTCGCAGGCCGATTGCCGGGCCATATCAGCATCCGACAGGTTGCTGAGAAACTCGTAGAGCCCGCGGGCCAGCGCGCCGATGACGGCGATTTCGTTGCGGATGGCGGTTTCGTCTGGGGTGGTCATGGCATCTCATACCGGAGGGAGTGGATTCCGGCTTTCGCCGGAATGACGGGGAGGGTGCGGAATGATGGGGAGGGTGTGGAATGACGAGGGGATTGCCGTGATGACGGGGAGGGTGCGGAATGGCGAGGATTGCTACAGTCCCCCGAACCAGTGGCCCAGGTTGCGGAGGCTGACGTGGGCGATGGTGTCGGGAGTTTGGGAGACCCGGATGCGTCCGGCTCGCTTGGCCACGTTCCAGTCCACGCGGTTGTAGAGGCAGAGCAGGTAGGCGTTGGCGTCGGCGCGGACGGTCAGCTCGGGCTGGCGCTCCGGGGAGCATTCGGACACGGTGTAGGCGTCGCCGGTCACCACCACGTCATGCCGCAACGTCGCGCCTTCTGCGCCGCCGGCGATGTCGAAGCGGTACACCGCCGGCGTGGTCAGGGGAGCGGAGGGCCGGAAGCAGAGCTGATACCACATCTCCGACGCCGGGAGCAGAGCGACGATGCCCTCCGGGTCCAAATCACCCCGACCCGTGTTGCCGGCGCGCATGTCCCAGTCGTGGATGACCAGTTCCTGGATGCGGAGGTCAACGTAGCTGCTGGCGGAAATGGTGCCCCGGCGACGGTGCCAGCAGCCGACGGACCAGTCGGTCCACCCCTGCAACATCTCGTCCAGTTCTTCGTACCAGTCCTTGAGGTTGTCCAGCAGGTCGTCGCCCCACTCGTTGCGCGTCTGCACGTTGCTGGTGGCGTTGGCCTGCTGCACCTGGTCCGGTGATGCTACGAGAGTTTCGCCCTCGGGCGGGCCGCCCTCGCCGGCCAGGCCGCGCAGCATGGCCTCCCGCTGGCGCACAGCGCCGCCGGCCAGGTGGGCGGCAACCGTTCCCACGTCCCACTCGGAGCAGGCGGACGGGGCGTTCAGGGCTTCGGCAGGGCTTTCGGACAGCCGGAGGTGAATATCTCCGGCCAGCCGTTTGATGAGGGCGACTCTGGCAGCTACGTCCATGGGGTTTTGCCTCCGGGAAAAAGGAATAGAGCAACAAAGCGGGGGTAGTGTACCACTTCCGGGAATCGTCAGAATCAGGATTTACTTGATTGAAGGATTTTCAGGATTGGATATTCTTCTCCGGCGAGTGGCTCCAATCCTGTAAATCCTCTAATCCCGAAAATCCTGATTCTGACAAAATGAGAACAGCGCGGCGGGGTTGCCACGCTGCGAAGGCGATGAATGGTGTAGCCGGTGGTTTACCAGGTCATGCGCCGGCGGTGCATCAGGATGGACCCGCCGATGACCGCCAGCAGGATGCCGACCACAATGGTCAGGCCGGGCAGGACCGGCACGCCGCGGTAGGCCCAGGAGTTGACGTACCCCCGCGGGGAATGCGCCGGCGTCAGTCCCCGCCGGCCCGCGTCGGGAACGGTAAGGTCGGTGGTGACCGTATCGTGGTCGGCGGCGGCGGCGCTGCGGGAGGGAACGGGCAGCTTGGCGAAGCTGAGGTGCAGCTGGCGCGTCTGGCCGTCGCCGCTGAAAAGCGCATGCTGGACGGCCGGCACGTTGCCATCGTGTCCGACAAGCCAGAACGTGATGACGTCGGAGTCGGGAAGAGCGCTGAGATTCCCCTGGCGGGGCGCCACTTTGAGGTCGCTGTAACGGCCGTCCGGCCCGATGGATACGGGGTCGCTGACGTAGCCCTGCTCACAGCCGGCCAGGCAGGCCACCAGGGACACGCCCTCCGGGACGATGCGGCTGTTGGCGAAAGCGTGCCCCTCGAAGGCTTGCCAATTGCCTCCCACGTTGGATGCGGCGGGCTCGTCGGGACCCGCGCCCAGGGCCGCCAGCATGGCGGCGAGCAGCAGGACCACGGCGGCCAGCGTCAGGGCGGTCCGTGGGGTGGGGCGACGCGAGGAGGTGTGATTCATGGCTGTGCTCCCATCAATCAATCAGTCATCATCGACAGTGTAAGTTTTCACAATGCCTGATGCTAACCGACGCAGCGGCGCGGCGGCACTGGCGGGAGCGCGCAGGTTTCGGCGATTTTGGGGATTGTCAGAATCAGGATTTGCCGGGAAAAGGCTGGGGTGTGCTACGGTTGGGCATCCGCGCTGAAAACGGCCCGGCGCAGGGTGTCGTTCAGTCGGGTTTGCCAGCCGGGACCGGCGCTTCGGAAATGCTCAACGATGTCAGCGTCCAACCGGATGTGGATCTGCTGCTTGGTGGGGGATTTCTGTCGCCCCCGGGTTCGGCGGTAGCGCGCCAGGATGTGCGGCACCGCATCCTCCGATGTCATCGCGGCAGCGAACCAGTCGTCGTCGGTCTCGCTGGTATCCGGGTCAGCGGCAATTCCCGCGTTGATGGCCGCATCCTCTTCCGGCGTGGGAATGATGATTTCAGGCAACTGTCTCGACATAGCTGGCAATCTCCTTGACGTTAGCCTTGCGTAAGCTGATGATGCGAATGCAGTCGTCACGCTCCGTCCATACCACGTGGTACAACCGGTTCCCAATCAGCCCAAAACTGGCCCACCGCGTTTCACCTTCGCGGTCGCTCCGCTGGTGAATCGCCGTCTCCCAGTCAAAATCGTTCATGGAATCAAAATCTATTTCACGCTCTCGCAAGGTTTCAGTTCGCTTGTTCTCGTCCCATTCGTAACGTATGGGCAGGTCATCATAGGCAGGCATAATTATATTCCTCATTAATTAGATTATGGCTTTATTGTAGCCACAAAAAGCCGGGCGTCAAGGTCCTGAGCAAATTAACCGAAGGCCCCCGCCGGACGAACCGGCGGGGGCCTTCGTAGGGGCGAATAATTATTCGCCCCTACCCTTTCGGTTCGCCCGCGCTATGCGGTGCGGCGGCCCATGATGATGGCGACCACGCCGATGACCGCGGCCACGATGGCCACGATGAGGGCGATGATGCCCATGGAATTGCCGGCAGCGGCGGGGCCGGGCGGGCCCTGATTGCCGGCAGGTCCCTGGGTGCCCTGCGCGCCTTCGGCGCCCTGGGGGCCCTGGGCGCCGTCAGCGCCGGCGGGACCCTGGGCGCCGGCGGGGCCGGCGGGACCGGGGGGACCCATGGTGCCGTCAGCGCCGGCGGGACCGGGGACGCCCGGAGGGCCGGCGGGACCCGGCTTGCCTTCGGGACCCTGGAGTCCCTCCGCCCCTTCGGGGGCCAGGTCGGCGTTCAGGTCCAGTTCAGTCTGGCGGTCGCCGCTCGTCCACTCGTACTCGTTGCTCGCCATGCGGCTGCCGATCATGAAGGTGACCATGGCGTCGCTGCCGGGCTGCGCCAGCTGCAGTTCGTATTTGCCGCCGGCCATGGTCCGGGTGGAAGCCAGCTTCTCGTCGCCGGCCATGGCGGTGACCATGGTGCCCTCGGCCACGGGCAGGCCGTCGGCCATGGCGGTGCCGAATATGAAGGCGGGGGGCACGTTGGCCCGCGGCTGCTCGCCGTCCTGGGCGGCGGCGGTTTGCGAAAAACCGAGGCCCAGGGGCAGCGCCAGCAGCAGGGCAACTAAAGCCACCGCCGCCATTGCTCCAAATCTCTTCATCACTTTTGCTCCTGCTGGTAGTGTGCGTGCTGTGTAGGGGCGAATAATTATTCGCCCCTACGGGTTGGCGTTTGCGCTCGGACTACCAGACTTCCAGGTTCCAGCAGTCGTCGCCGCGGCAGGAGAGACTGCGGGGCGTGTTGTTCAGGACCGCGTCTTCCACGGTGTCGCTGACCAGGATCCAGTAGGCCTCGCCGCTGACCATTTCGGACAGGGTGTTGAGGTCGGCGAACTCCTCGCGGGGGTCGTAGAAGGACCAGGTCTTGCCCACGTCGTCGAAGTAGAAGACGGCGACCAGGCTGTCGCCGAGGTTGTCCACGGCGTCGGGGAGCTGGGCGGCCGGGCCGACCCCGCGCGCCTCCGCGAGCACGTTCAGCTCGCCGATGGCGATGGTCTCGTCCACGTCCAGCAGCACGCTGTAGGTGCCGGGGTCCAGGCCGGGGATCAGCACGTTCTCGACGGTCACGCTGCCGGCGTTGTCGGTGCTGAAGTTGCCCACGGGCATGACGCTGCGGCCGCCGATCTCCACCCGGTCAACCTGCTGATAGACGGGCATTCCGTCCACGGACAGGGTGATGTGGTCGCCGGGCTGGCCTTCGGCCGGGTCGATCTCGATGATGGCGGCGGGAACCTCGAAGCTTCCCACCTTCACGATGTCGGCGCCCATCTTGGCCCGCACCTGGTTGGTGGAGGGGATGGCGACGTTGGAGGCGACCCGGTGCTCGATGGTGAAGCGGCCGGCGCTGTCGGCGAAGGCGCTGTACTTGCGGGCGCGGGTGCCGTCGGAAATCTCGATGTCCACGGCGTCGGGATTGCCGCCGTCAACGTTGTCGATGGGCCAGTTCTCGCCGGTGATGGTGATGGTGTCCCGGGGGCCGGCCACCTCGGGGGTGACTTTGATGGACGGCTCGGGGATGACCACCACGGCCGAGCCCGAGAACCCGCTGTTGTCCTCCACCTCGATGGTGTGGGTGCCGGCGATGAGGGACGGGTTGCTGCCGGAGTCGCCTTCGGGCCACAGCACGATGGAGGCGACGAACTGGCCGGCGTTGGAAACGTCCACCACTTCCATGCCGCCCTCGCGGTGCGTGGAATCGCTGTCCACCAGCAGGGCGACGCCGTCGATGGTGATGTTCGCCACGTTGATGTAGTCGCCGCCGAAGCCGTCGCCGGTGATGGTGATGGTCTCGTTGGGCAGGGCCTCGCCCTTGCTCAGGTTGAGCTGGGAGCCGGTGACGGTGATCTTGCCGTCCTCGGAGGTTTCGCCCCAGGTGGCGTCGATGCGGACGGTTCCCTCCAGGGCGCTGCCGGATATGCTGCCCGGCAGGTCGAAGGTGGCCGTGGCCGAACCGTCGTGGCCGATGGTGTCGGCCGTGACCGACACGCGATTGCGGTCAGTGGTCGGGACGTCGAACACTTCCTGGCCGGCGATCTTCAGCGAGGTCAGGCCAGCCCCGGTGACGGGGAAGTCCTGGGCGAACACGTTGACCGTGTCGCCGGCGGCGGCCGAGGCCGGCACCACCCGCAGGGAATCCAGCAGGTTGAAGTCCTCAACGTCGGTGCTGGAGGAGCGGCCCTCGCCGTCCACCATGCAGATGTAGTTGTTGTTGCCGGGCACGAAGATCGGCACGGTAACTTCAACGGTGACCGCGACCGTGTCGTCGCTGCCCACGGTGCCGATGCCGGCGCGCTGGCCGGAGGTGATGACGTGGCGGCAGAAGGTTGCCTCGGCGGCGCCGCCGGCGTCAACCAGCTTGATGGCGGACAGGGTGTCCTGCTGGGCCTTGCTCAGGGAGCTCCACGCCTTGCAGTAGCTGTTGTCCGTGGTGTCGGAGATGGCCTTCCGCTCGTCGCAGTCAACGCTGTTCCACCACTCCGGATGGGGGGTGGCGTCGCCCAGCACGTGAACGGCGGCGGAGGTGCCGTTGTTGAAGCCGGAGCCGGTGACGACCAGCTCGTAGCCCCGGTCGTTGTCCGGGTCGGACAGGCCGATCTTGGCCACGGTCGCCAGGGGCGCGCCCTCGATGTCGGCGTCCTTTTTCTCCGGATTGCCCACGGCGTCGGTGGGGCCCAGGATGGAGTAGCCCACGCTGTGGGTTCCTTCTTCGCTATCGTTGCGGATGCCGGCGGACTTGGTGAAGGTCAGGGTCAGCGTCTGCCCGGCCTTGGGGCCGTCAAAGTTGCTGTACTTGTCCACGTCCGAGGTGTTCATGTCGGGGATGAGCACCTGGATGTGCCAGTCGTCCTTGTCGTGGGTGAAGTACCCGTCGGTGTCGATTTCCACCGGGTCGGTGGCGTAGATGCGCCGGCCGTTGCTGGTGGATTCATCGTCCTCAGCCGAGCCGCCGCTGGCGGTGAAGTACACGGTACCGCGCTCGATGCCGTCGTCCTCGTCGTCAACGTTGAACTCGTCCTCCAGGTACAGCACCACGGAGCTGCCGCCGGGCAGGTCCTCGGGCAGGCTGGCGATGGTGAGTTTCAGCTCCACCCGGGCGCTGGCCGAGGTGCTGCTGGACTCGATTTTGTCAACGCCGGGCGCACGGTCTCTGCCGAACGGATTGCTGGGGTCGCCATTGCCGTCGTCGGTCGGGGTAGGCGTGCTAGGCGTGCCGCCGAACGGGTTGGCAGGGTCGCCTTGCGCCAACGTTGGCGCCGGCGTCCCCGCCGTTGCCACGGCCATCATCGCGAGCATCGCCAAGACGCCCAGGACCGCAACCAGCGACACAGGCCAGATGCGCTTTCTGGTTTTGTTACTCATTTGACTAAATCTCCTTTGAGATTGTCTTTCTTTTGGCGGGGCCGCCGCTTTGAACCGGTCGCCGCGGCGACGCCCGCGCAGTGTCTCGCTTCCTGGTCTGGCCTGTCAGCTAGTTGGGGGTGGCGTACTGGATCGGGGTCCAGGCGGTGTGCCAACTGGTGGCGTTGCCGGAAAGCACGGTGAAAGCGTACTGTTCGCCGCTGTCCAAACCGGTAACGGTGTGGCTGGACTGGCCGCTGGTGGCCATGAAAATGACGTTGCTGAAGTCCCTGGCACTCCAGTCGGACACCTTGACGCCGGCCAGCCAGTGCCGGGTGGAGTTGGCGCCAGCCGTCCACGTCAGCTCGACCGTACCCACTGCGGTTCCCGGCGCCGCGGTCAGGCCGGTGGCGCTGCCCAGGGTCGGCGCTGCCGCCGTCGTTGCCATTCGGGTTGCCGAGGCCGGGCTGCTGCCGATTACGTTCTTCGCGGTGACGCGATAGTGATAGGTCGTGCCGGCCGTCAAGCCGGTGTGGCTGTGCGTGGTCATGCTGTCGGTAGCAGCCGGGTCGCTCCAGGTGGCGCCGCCGTCCGTCGAGTACTCAAAGGTGTACCCGGTGATGGGGCTGCCGCCGTTGTTCGCCGGCGCGGTCCAGGTCAGGTCAATCCGGTTCGGTCCCATGGGCGTGGGGGTCAGCCCGGTGGGCATTCCTGGCGCCGCAGCGGCGGGAATCTCCACCTCATCCGCCTGGTTCCAGGGCGATGGGTTACAGGCATTGACCAGTGCGGAGACCCGATACCGGACATCCTGAGCCTGAGTTCCGCGCGAAATGGCGGGGTCAAGATGCTCCTGGGTAAGCACAGTGGATAGACCTTCTCGCGAATACAGGTGCCGCAAGGCGTACTGCTTCACACCACCGGGAGGCGTGACTTCGAGCAGATCCGTGGATTTCTTCAAGTCCTCAGTGGGCTTTAGCACGGACTTCCACGAGCCATCATCAATTTGCCGTTGGACCAGATATGACAGGTTATGGCTTCGGAAGTCGTCGCGTTCCTTGGCATCATCGAAGTCTTTCTGGGTCCGCCACAGCTTGGGATCAGAGGTATCTTCCGGGGGATCCCACTGCAACTCGAAATCCGCTTCACCCTGTTCCAGGTTGACCACCAGGGAACTGGGACGCTTCGGCCGGTCCGGCTCGCTCAGGGTCAACGTTTTATTCCCGGCGGGGCCGGTGAGGTCGGCGTTGTTCATGGCCCGGACCCGGTAGTGATAGGTCGTGCCGTAGGCCAGGTCCTTATCGTCGTCAACGTAGGACATTTCGGTGACGTCGGACGCCAGTATTTCCCACTCGCCGTCGTCGACCTTGCGCTCGATGATGTAGGCGGTGATCACGGCAGTGCCGGGCTGGACTGTGATGCCGGCGTGGGCGCCGCCGTGGTGGATGGGCGTCCGGTTGGTGCAGGAGGCGCAGCCGGGGAACTCAGCCGGGACCTTGCCCGCGTCGGCCGGCGCCTTCCAGGTGAGCATGATCTGATCGTCGCAGCTGGGCGTGGCCTCTACGTCCCGCGGCGCGCTGGGCGGCGCGAGGAGGGCGTCCAGGAGACCGCCGGAGGCGGCGGTCATTATGGCCTGGCCGTAAGACTGCGCGCCGAAAGCGTAGCGGTAGTAGGAATTCTCGTGGGCCCGGTCCACCACCTCCACCGCGGCCATGGACAGGTCGTCGTAGGCGTAGCAGTAGGGGGAGCGCGGGTCATGCTTGGGGTCGTCGGAGCCGACCGCCGGCTCGCCGTCCGTGGGCGACACCGCGTCGTTCATCTGCGCGCAGTTCAGGTTGTTCCACCAGGCATCAACCATGCTGACCGGGTATTTTCCGGCCTGGAGGCCGTAGGCCCGGTGCACTGCCGCCTTGGTGGTATCGTTCAGCGAGTCGTACATCCCCCCGCCGGTGACCACCTTGTTCTTCATGGCAGAGCTGAGGTTGTTCCACCAGTGCTTCACGTCGTACTCGACGATGGCCCGCACCGAGTAAGTGTACGCGGTATCGTAGGCCAGGCCCCGGTCGGTGTAGTCCACGGCCAGGACGCTCGCCAAGTTGAGCAGGTAGAAGTAGTCATCGCCATACTTGTTGACGGGGTGATCCTCGTCCGCGTTCCAGGCGTCCCGGTCGATGCGGTAGCCGATGATCTCGGCGCCGGGGTCCCGGCGTTTGGGCTGGCGCCAGTTCAGGCGGGCGGTGTTGTCCAGGCCCTCGGCCGCGAACATCACCGGCATCGAGGCGTGCTCGCGCTCGCCCGTCATGCCGTTGCCGTTGCCGTTGCCGTCGTCCTCCGGGCAGGGGTCCATCGTGCCGTGGACCTCCAAATTGGCGTGGATGCCATCGTGGATACCCCGCTCGGCATCCGTCATGTCCGCGCAGGCCTTGTTAATGATGGAGCCCGGGTGGTCGCCAGGCTCGTGGGCTTGGGTTGCCCCCGGGTTGCCCGCCAGCACCAGGAACGCGGCCAGCGCGCCGATGATGGCGATTGACATCACCACCGACACCGGCCAGATGCGCTTTCTCGTTTTGTTACTCATTTGACTGAATCTCCTTTGAGATTGTCTGCGATGTTCGTCGTGCGGTCCAGGGGAAGGGAGTTTCCACTCGGTCTATGGCGGAAATTCCCTTCACGTTCCCGGTTTAGCCGCCGCCCAAGGTGGTGGGGGACGAGAGGGCCAACCGGATGCTGCCAGTGGCGTCGTAGGCGACCACCACCGCGACGTAGGTGCCGGGAGCGACGTTCCTGAACGTCGTATCTCCGCTGTCCTGCTGGGTGGCGGCCGGCTTGGCCAGAGACCAGTCCGACGTGTCGAACAGCAGCACCAGGTGTGACAGGGCGTTGGCCCCGTTCTCCCAGGTGACCATTACGTCGATGTCGTCGGGATCCTCGTCATCAACTTCCACTGTCACGCCGGTAGGCGCGCCCAGCGTCATGTCCGCGGATTCCACCGTCACCCCGATTTCCTGCTCCGCCGTTCCGCCGTTGCCGTCGCTGGCGGTCACCGTGATGGTGGCGCTGCCGGCGGCTACGCCGCTGATGGTCAGCATGTTGCTGCCGGCGGGGATGTTGGCGGTGGCGATGGCGTCGTCGTCGGACGCGGCGGCGTAGGTCAGCGCGTCGTTGTCGGCGTCGCTGAAGTAGCCGGACACGTCCATGGCGGCGGTCGTGGCGCCGGCCGCTACGGTTACGGCGTCAATCGTGCCGACGGTCATGGGGGCGTTGTTGCCGGTCGTGACCATGACCTCTGCGGACCACGCGCCGGCCTTCATGCCGTGGATGGCGCGGACGCGGTAGGTGTACTCGGTGTTGGCCCTGAGGTTCATGTCGTAGTGCATCATGTCGTCGAACATGGTCATGGTCATGCCCATGTCGTCGGACTTGGTGACGTAGCGCTTCGCGAACAGCGCCTTGACCTTCATGGCGGTGGCTTCGCTGATCGCCTTGTCGGCGTTGGCCGTGTCGTCGGGAATCTTGGTGGGGTAGGTGTCCAGGAAGTGCTTGCAGTACATCGCCTTGGCGTCGCTGGCCACGTCGGGGTCGGCGCTGCTGCCGGCGACCCGCAGCATTCCCTTGCAGTTCAGGGTCTCCCACCATTCCTTGTAGTTCTTGAAGGCGTGGTCGCGGCCCATCACGCCGTCGTTGTAGCCGTCGGCGGGGATGGCGCCCACCCCGT
>DAOUJY010000154.1:0-77734 GCA_034421995.1 Dehalococcoidia bacterium
GCCTTCAACCTATTGGTGAACTGGAATGGCTTGGAACCTGACGAAACCGGACGCATCCATCGCTCCATCGCTAACTTCACCCTCTGACACAAACTAGCACCAACGGTTAGAGAACTAACATGAAAACCACGACCGGCGGCAGGGCTACGAGCCAAGCGATGATAGACCGGAGAGTGGGAGAACTGACTCCGAAAGGCAACCGCTCATTGCGAATCCGGTGCAGGAATCCGTAGGATGCCATCGCAGTGAGCATTAATACCACCAATAGCGCGACGACTGAATTGATGTTGTCCGGCAGATAGCCGAGGAAGTCGAGTAGGCGCTCCATGGTTCAGGTGTAGAGGGAGGCGCGGGTTTGGGCGCCCATGAGGACCTGGCCGGCGTATTCGTAGTTGGCGGGGAGGCCGGAGATGTGCTGGCCGCTGACGTGGAGGTCGCGGAAGAAGCGCTCCAGGCCGACGGAGCGGTGGATGGCGTTGGTGCCGGCCACGTTGAAAAGCCGGTCAACGACCTCTACGGAGCGGCGGATGGCATGGGTGATGGCGAGGCGGGCGCGGACGGCGCGATCCATCAGGTCGGGCTTGCTGTCCACTTGGGCGTCCCACATATGGCCCACGGCGTCGAGGACGTGGGTGCGGGCGGCGTCCAGGGTGGCCTCACATTCTCCGTAGGCGATCTGGACGTAGGTGCGATCCCGGAGGAGCATACGGGAATCGGTGGTGCCGGAGCCCGTGGCCAGTTCTTTGAAGGCGTTCATCGCGCCGCGAGCCATGCCCAGGGCGTTGCCGGCGGCGAGGGTCCAGCTGACGAGGATGGAGGTCTGGGCCGGGTGGTACAGCGGGCCAGGATGATGGGAAGGATCGCCGCGCATGTAGGTATGGTGGGTCGGGACGAATACGTTGGTGAATTCGCAATCGTTGCTGGCGGTGCCGCGCATTCCCAGGGTGGTCCAGGTGTTGAGCACCGTGCCGGCGGCCACGGGAACCACGGCGACGCGGGTGGCCGGGCTGCCATCCTCGTTGAGCGCCGGGCTGCCGTCGTGGTTCAAGAGACGGCAGTTGAGGAACAGGGCCGTGGAGTGGTCGATGCCGCTGAGGTAGTTCCAGCGTCCGTTGATGAGGTAGCCGCCCTCGGTGACGGTGGCGGTTCCTTCGGGGCGAGCGGAGCCGGAACCCAGGATTTCGGGCGGGTCGCCGAAAATCTCCCGGGCGGCGGCCACGGTGAGGCGGGCGATGGCGGAGGTGACGGCGCTGCCGTTGAAAACGCACCAGCCGGCGGAACCGTCGGCTTTGGATATGGCCTCAACCACGCGGAAGGCCGTCAGCGGATCCAACTCGGGGCCGCCCAGCGCCTCGGGAGCGTAGAGGGAGAACAGACGATGATCCGCCATGCGCGCGGCAAGTTCCGGGGGCAGTTGGCACTCGGCGTCGATGCGGTCAAGATTGGCTAAAATCTCGGGGACCAGGTTTTCGGCGATGCGGATGAGATCAGCGGCCATGTGGGGGCTCCGGGGATGAAATGGTTCGCGTCATTATAGCCGGGTGAAAGTAGGCCACGACCGACGCCGGACTCACGCGTACCCACTTTCGTAAATCGTCAGAATCAGGATTTGCCGGATTTTAGGATTAGCAGGATTGAGTTGGCTGTGGCGATGACTGCAGCAATCCTGAAAATCCTCTATCCCGCAAATCCTGATTCTGACAACTTCCTGTCGCAAAGCGGGTACGGGTTTCGTCGCATTGAGGTTGAGAGTCGCAACGCTTAATGATAGGATGACGTTGGCGATTTGTTAGTTCAGATCGAGGAGGCTTGAATCGATGGCAGACCAAAACCATGACATTGCTTTGATGGCCCATCTGATGCGACGGGCCGGGTTCGGCGCCCAATACGCCGAGCTGGAAGCGCGCGCGGCCAAGGGTTACGACGCAACCGTTGAAGAGTTGCTCAACCCCCAGGAACATGACCACGGCATGGACCTGGACATGGCGGAGCGGTGCTTCATAGAGTGGAGCCACCACACGCGGGGACTGCCCGAGTACGTTGCGTTCCGCTTCATCAATTCCAGGAACCAGCTGGAAGAGAAGATGTGCCTGTTCTGGCACGGCATCCTGTGCACCGCCGACAGCAAGACCCAGAGCTATCCCACGTCATACGACGAGATCGAGATGTTCCGCGGGTACGGCATGGGCAGCTTCCGGGATCTGCTGGTGCAGATTTCCAGAGATCCGGCGATGATTTTCTTCCTGGACAACTGCCTGAGCCACAAGGGCGCCATCAACGAGAACTACGGCCGGGAGTTGCTGGAACTGTTCTCCATGGGCGTGGGCATGGACGGCGAGTTCAACTACACCGAGGACGACGTGAAGGAATGCGCCCGCGCCTTCACCGGCTGGACCATCGCCAACAACATCCCCGGCCAGCCCTACGGACGCTACTCCGCCAAGTTCGTCTATAACCCCGACGACCACGACGAAGGGCAGAAGACCTTCCTCGGCGAGACCGGCAATTTCAACGGCGAGGACGTCATCGACATCATCGCGAAGCAGCCGGCCACCGCTCGCTTCATCTCCCGCCACCTGTACAGCTACTTCGTATCCGACGAGGCCCAGGTGCCGGCGTGGATGGAAACTCCGCCGAAAGACATGGACACGATCAAGATGCTGGAGGACGAGTACTACCGCTCCGGCTACAACATCAAGTCCATGCTGCGGTTGCTTTTCCAGTCCGACGCCTTCAAGAACGCCCGGTTCCAGCGGGTCAAGAGTCCCATTGAAACCGTCATCGGCACCCTGCGGCTGGTGGGCGACTGGACGGAGCCCAAGCCCGGCTTCGAGTTCATCTTCGACGAGATGAAGCACATGGGCCAGGAGATTTTCAATCCGCCGTCGGTGGAAGGCTGGCACACCGGCCACGAATGGATTGATGGCGGCACGCTGGTGCATCGGATCAACTTCACCGCCGACTTCGTGGGCGACGCGAAGCAGCCCGGCGTGAAGGGCATCATCGACCAGTTGGCCGACATCGGCCCGGTGATCTCGCCGGAGGAGATGGTGGACACCTGCACCCGCCTGATGGGCCACTACGAACTGGCCGACGAAACGCGGGAAATGCTGGCCGCCGGCGTCGCCAAGGGCGGCACCATCCACACGGACACCGCCGAGTTCGGCGGCCGCGTGGGCGAGCTCTTGCAGATGATCATCGCCACCAAGGAATATATCTACGCTTAGCCCCAACCACCCCCTGGATTCCGGCTTTCGCCGGAATGACGAAAAGAAAAACCGTGATGACGGAATGAAAACCGCATGACGGAAGAGAACAGCGAGATTGACGGCTCAAATTTGGAGGAAGCAATCGTGACCGCTACGAAGAAAGACCCGGTGCTGGTAGTTCTGCAAATGTCCGGCGCCTTTGACGCCCTGAACACCATCATCCCTTACAACGACCCCCTGTATAAGGACTACCGGCCCCACCTGAAGGTCGAGGTTGAGGAAGTCCTGGCCATCGACAACAACGTGGGCTTCCACCCGTCCATGGCTCCCATCAAGGACCTGTACGACGAGGGCAAGGTCGCGGTCCTCCAGGGCATTGGCTATCCGAACCCCATCCGCTCGCACTTCCGCTCCATGGACATTTGGCACACGGCCGAACCCACCAAGATGTCCACCGAGGGCTGGCTGGGCCGCGCCATCCAGGACCTGGACCCCGACAAGGAAAACGTGCTGACCGCCGTGAACTTTGGCCGCGGCCTGCCCCGGGCGCTGGCCGCGCCGGGCGTGTCCGTTGCCTCCGTGGGCAACCTGGAGACCTACGGCGTGCTGACCGGCATCGACGGCGAGAGCCAGCGGGCCGAGGCGTTGGACATCTTCTCCCGGATGTACTCGCCCATGGTCGGCTCCGGCCCCATCAACGAGTACCTGTCCCAGACCGGCCTGGACGCCCTGAAGGGCGCGGACATCCTGCGCACCGCTCCCGAGATCTACTCGTCCAGCGTGGAGTACGGCGGCGATATGTTCTCCCAGTGGGTGAAGAACGTCGCCCAGGTGCATACGGCGGGCTTCGGCACCCGCGTGCTCTACACGGGCCTGAACCCCGGCGCATTTGACACCCACGCCAACCAGCCCACCTCCTTCGCCAAGCTGTGGGGCGAGGTTTCCCGGGCGGTCAATGACCTGTACCAGGACCTGAAAGAGCACAACGCCAACGAAGAAGTGGTCATGCTTCTCTTCACCGAGTTCGGCCGCCGCGTGCAGGAAAACGGCTCCGGCACCGACCACGGTTCGGGCAGCGTTGCCTTCGTCATCGGCGACGGCGTCAAGGGCGGCCTGTACGGCGAGTATCCTTCCCTGGAGCCGGACAAGCTGGACGAGGGCGATCTGAAGTGGAACAACGACTTCCGCAACACCTACGCCACCATCCTGGACAAGTGGCTGCACCTGGATGACCAGGAAATCCTGAAGGGATCCTACGAGCAGTTCGACTTCATCAAGTAGCCGGCGGTAATCCATTCGGTCATTCCGGCACCCGACCGTCATTCCCGCGAAAGCGGGAATCCAGAAGGTCCTTGCCGTGCAGGGCGCTGGATTCCGGCTTACGCCGGAATGACGGATTTGCATTTGTTAGAAGGTGAAAATATGGTTACTGCGACTGAGATCGCGCCGGTAACGTTTCAATACAGCCATGTCATAGGCAGGCAGGAGGTTCGCAGCGGCAACGGGTTCTTCAACCCGGTGGCGATCACTCGCGACCCCAACGGCATGTTGTACGTGCTGAGCCGGGGCACCGAGACGCCGGCTTTCTTCCCCTGCAAGCGCGTCACCGTCTTCCATCCGGACGAGGAGGAAGTGGTGGCCGAGTTCGGCCAGAAGATACCGCCGGAAGATGCGGACGAAACGACGCCCAACGGTTCTTTCATGTGGCCGACTTCCGTGGCGCTGGACAGCCAGGGTACCGCCTACGTTTCCGACGAATGGCTGAACCGGATCTCCATTTACGACCAGGAACGCGGCAACTGGATCGGAATGTGGGGGATCCCCGGTTCCGACGACGGCGAAATCAACCGGCCGGCTGGGCTGGCCTTTGACAAGGATGACAACCTGTACATGGTAGAGAGCCGGAACCACCGGGTTTCGGTGTTCACCAAGGACGGGCAGTTCAAGTTCAACTGGGGCGGCAAAGGTACCGGTGACGGTGAGTTCGACCACCCCTGGGGCATCGAGATCGACCACAACGGCGACGTGTACGTGGCCGACTGGCGCAACGACCGCATCCAGAAGTTCGCTCCCGACGGCACCTTCCTGATGAAGTTCGGGACCTCTGGGGACGGCGAGGGTGAGTTCAACCGGCCCACCGGCGTGGCGGTGGACAAAGACGGACACATCTTCGTGACCGACTACAAGAACGACCGCGTCCAGGTGTTCCGCGAAAACGGCGATTACATCACCACCATGCGCGGGCAGGCCGGCCTCTCCAAGTGGGGCGCGGAGCGGGTGTATCTCGATCCCACCATCGTGCGGGCGCGTGAACGCGCGCTGGATCTGTCGGAACGGGAGGGCGCTTTCCAGGGTCCCATTGCCGTGGAAGTTGACGACGACGGGCGGGTCTTCGTGCTGGAGGCACCGCGGCACCGGGTGCAGGTGTTCAGCAAGCAGACCGCGATGTTTGCCGGGGAACTGTGATCAATCAGGCACAATAACGAAGAGAAAGGCCGCGACCTCTGGTCGCGGCCTTAATTTATTCAGATTGGCGGCGGTTGAGTTCCGCCTCCAGTTCGCTTATCCGCGCTTCCGCCTGGTGGCGGGCGGCACGCTCGTCCTCCATCCGCGCTTCCGCCTGTAGGCGGGCGGTACGCTCGTTCTCCGCTTGCCTTTGCGATTCGTCCCGCTGGGCTTTGGCCTCCGTTAAGTCCGGCAGGTATTCGCCGGTTGCCGGGTTCCAAAAGCGCAACCGGCTTTCGTACCAGTGCAGTTCCAACTCCAGGACGGAGCTATAGCCGCGTATGATGCCGTCAGCGCCGGTTTCTACCGGTATCGGCTCGTATCTGCCGTTGACCAGCCGGTCGCCCGCCAGCGCCGCGTCATGGTAGCGTCCGCCAGTGGAGTCAAAGCGCCAGTATTCCACAACGCCGAAACCGGCGTAAATCTCACGCTTCTCCAGGTAATCCCGCCGTCCGGTGCTCTTTGACGCCACTTCCAGCACGAAATCGGGCGGCTTGCCAATTTCGCTGATGGTGTAACCGTTGGCCGCCGTAATTTCATCCGGCGGAAAGGCGACCCCAAAGGCAACGATGCAGTCGGGACGGGGCGAGCTGCGCGCCTCTCCAGGATGGTAGCAAAGATAGCCTTCGCCGCCGACGAAAACATCCGGCCGCAGGACGTAGTGGTCGTCTAAGATCAGGAAAGTCCGGCTGACGTGGGGAAGTTGTTCCAGCATATCGGGTGGCAGTGGCGCGTCGGGGAGGGGCGTGAGCGGGGGGCGCTGGCCGGCCGGCGGCGGTTGAGCAGCGGGTTTGGTTGTCATGGTTGGCGCCTCCGCCGGGCAGCCCTACGCGCCACCCAAGAATACCTGGGTGAGTATATCAGTGTCCCGGATGGATTGAGGGGTGCCGTTGTGGACCACCGCGCCTTTGTCCAGCACGTAGGCGCGGTCCACGATGTCGAGGACGCCCTTGATGTTGTGCTCCACGACCATGATGGTGGTGTTGAGGCGGTCGCTGATTTCGGCCACCTTTTCGAATACCTCTTTGACGATGATGGGGGCCAGGCCCAGCGTCGGCTCGTCCAGCAGCAGCAGCTCCGGCGAGGCCATCAGGCCACGCCCGAAGGCAAGCATCTGCTGCTGGCCGCCGGACATGGCGCTAGCCATATCCTTGCGCTTTTCGTGCAGGACCGGAAACAGTTCCATAACCGAATCGAGGCGGCGGGCCTTTTCGGCGCGGTCGTTGAGGTAGATACATCCCATCTCAAGGTTTTCGGCGATGGTGAGGTGGGTGAAGACGCGCCGACCCTGGGGCACGAAGGCGATGCCCTCCTTGACTATCTCGTGGGTTTCCGCTGCCAGGAGTTCCTGACGCCAGTACACCTGGCCGGCGACGACGGGAGCGAGGCCCATGATGGCCTTGAGGACGGTGGACTTGCCGGCCCCGTTGGGTCCCATCACCGCCACGACTTCGCCTTTGCGGATGCCCATGGATACGTCGTCGAGGGCACGGACTGCGCCGTATTCGACTGATATGTCAACCAGCTCCAGGAGGTCGGCGTCGGTATGGTGTTCGTTCACAGTGTTCATGTTTTTAATCGTCTGAATCAGGATTTCCTGGATTTGAGGATTTGCCGGATTGGCAGCGCTCCGTTTTATCAGGCTCTCCGCGTGAACAGCAGGTGCGTGGCGAACCGTCTGCGTTCTTGGGGCGGCGCGGCCAGGAAGGCGTTTGTGGCGTCGCGGGCGCGCCGGATGTTCCGCATGGTCTGCGTCCTGGTAAACGGTGCAGCAGGGTTGGGGTTGTAGTCGGCCTCGTGGCGCTGGACCTGTAGCGCGATGAAGGTCCTGGCGAAGTCCTGTATGTTGGCGGGGAAGGTTGCCATGCGGCTCGCGTTGAGCATCTGGTTCCTGGCTGTTCCGTGGTTGAGCGCGCGTTGGGTCGCGGTCCATGCTTCGCTGCTGCGAATGGCCGCTGCCGTTCCGATTAGCGTGTCTGCATTGCTGTTGGCGAGCGCGTGGAACATGGCATAGTACGCGGCGCTGTTCGCTTTTCTGAGGTAAGTTTGTTGCGGTCTGCCTCTGGTCTCACCGCGCATCGGCGCCCCGGCCAGCATCTCGGCCAGATCGAGCAGCTGCTCCCAGTTCATTCTTTGTTACCCATCGTAGTCCGCAACGTTTGACAGTTCTAACCACTCGCTGTATTCGGCGGCTTCAACGTATGATTCCGTCGTGAGGTGGACGCCCCACCTCGCGAGGTCGTCTCGGTTCCGTCTCGTGAATCCGTTCAACCACGCCGGGTCCAGGAGGTCATCGTCCCCGGAATAGACGATTACGATGTGATGGTACGGGTCTCCGTATTGGTCCTCGCCGGGTATGATCCTCACGTCGTCGATTGAGATGCCCTTGCTGGTTATGGGTTCGAGATCCTGCCGAACGATCCTGGCTACGTTTTGTTCGGCCTCGGGACTCAGTATCTGCGCGGTTGCCATGGGGCCTCCCGTTTCCTGGGGTACACTAGCCGGAATGCCTGAGCAACCCTTAGCGGGCTACTCCCTTGGCTTGCGTTGTCGAGCCTTGCCCGGCCAAGTGTTTTGGATTTTATCAGGGGGGCGATGGACCGGGCAACGACAGGCGGGCCAAAGGTCTGGGCGGTCGGGGCAATTACTCGCCCAGATAAGCCTCGATTACCTCTTCGCTGGAGAGCACTTCTTCGACGTCGCCGGCGGCGAGCAGGGCGCCACTGTCAAGTACGATGATGCGGTCGGACAGTTCGCGGACGATGTCCATGTTGTGGGAGACGAAGACGATGGTGTAGCCGTCGGCGCGCATCTGTTTCAGAATGGCCTTGACCTGCTCCAGCATCTGGGGGAAGAGGCCGGCGAAGGGTTCATCAAACAGGTAGGTCTGGACGTCCATGGCCATGGCGCGGCCGATTTCCAGGAGCTTGCGCTGTCCGTAAGAGAGTTCGTTGGCGAGGGAATCGCGCTTTTCCCACATCCCCACCTGCTCCAGGATGCTTTGGGCCTTCCGGCGGTTTGACGGTTTGACACGCTCGAACAGAGCGGGGAATAAGCGCCGCTCCGTCAGCACCACCATGATGTTGTCCCACACGGTGATCTGGTCGAAGAGGCGCACTTCCTGGAAGGTGCGGGTGAGTCCGTGGGCTGGCGTCTCATAAGCCTTGACGACACGGAGGCCCTGGCCGTCGATGATAACCATGCCGCCGTCAAGGGGGAGCACGCCGCTGAGCAGGTTGACCAGTGTCGATTTGCCGGAGCCGTTGGGGCCGACGATGCTGGTGGTGCCCTGGCGCGGGATGGAGAGGGTAAGTTCGTCCACGGCGCGCACCGCGCCGAAGTGCTTAGAGATAGCCTCGGTTTGCAGGGCGAACTCGTCGTTATGCGCGGTGTTGCGGGCAGTGGTCATAGTCGATACCTCCCGACGAGGCCCTGGGGCCGGAACAGCATGAGCAGCACCAGCAGCAGGCCAAGAACCACCTGACGGGCCTGCCCGATGTACTCGGTAGGCAGGTAGGGTATGAAGCGCATTCCCTCTTCCAGCAGGACGAAGGCCATGGCGCCCAGCAATGAGCCCCAGATGGTGGCGAGGCCGCCGAGGATGACGATGGCCACCAGCAGCACCGACTCCAGGAGGATGAAGGAGTTGGGGTCGATGAAAGTGGTCCAGCTGGCGAACAGGCCGCCAGCCAATCCGGTCATCATGGCGGAGATGACCCATACGGCCAGTTTGTAGTGGGTGGCCTGGTAACCGAAAACCTGAATAGCCTGCTCGTCCTCGCGGATGGCGGTGAGCACGCGCCCGAATGATGAGGACACGATGAACCACGCAATCAACATCACCGCGGCGAGAAATGCCAGGCAGAGCAGCAGGAATTCCAACTCGCCGTCGAATACCCAGCCGCCGATTTGCGGTCGGGCTATTTGATGGATGCCGAAGGCGCCCCGGGTAACGGGCCGGAGGTTGAGGAAGACGTTGAAAGCGATAATGGCGAAACCGAAGGACGCCAGGACGAAGATGTCGTCGCGGAAGCGATTGAACACCACGCCCACCAGGATGGCGGCCAAGCCGGCCAGGAGTGCGCAGATCGGCAGCACGGCGAAGAAAGGCCAGCCGAAGGTGGGAATAGCCTCGGTGCGGAGCTGCTCGTAGGCCGGGTCGGAGGTGAGGATGGCCATGGTGTAGGCGCCGACACCGAAGAAGCCGATGTGGCCGATGGAGAGCAGGCCGGTGAATCCCACGACCAGATTGAGGCTGACCGACAGGATCGCCCAAATCGCGAAAACGGTGCCAATGATGACGGCAAAGCCGGCGCCCTGCCAGAACATGAAGGCGACGGCCCAGCCGATGATGAACAGGCTGGCCCAGAATTCGATGTTGCGGCGGGCGTAACGGGCCAGGTCGCCGGGGTCGCGAATCAGCCCGGCCAGTTCTCCGATGCGCTGGGTGTCAAGGGGCACGGCGGTCATCTCCGCGGCAGCAGGCCCTGGGGCCAGAAAGAAAGGAAGAGGATGAGCAGGATAAACGCGATGGCGTCCTTCCATTCCCCGGCCAGGTCCCAGATGCCGAATTGCTCGACTACGCCGAGGACGAAACCGCCGACAATCGCGCCGTAGAGGTTGCCGATGCCGCCCACGACCGAGGCGATCCACCCCTTGAGCAGCAGCAGCAGGCCCATGCGGGGCTGGAGGGCGGTGTCGTGGCCGGTGAGGATGCCGGCCAGGGCCGCGTACATCGCTCCGATGAAAAAGACGGCGGCGATAATCACGGTGGTGTTGATGCCCACCACTTTGGAGACTTCCTCGTCGTCGCCGATGGCGCGGGCGGCGCGACCGAAAGAGGTCTGCCGGAGCAGCAGCCACAGGACGGCGAACCCGGCGAGGGCAACCCCGATGCCGAACACGTTGAATCCCTTGATGCGGGCACCGGCGATTTTCCAGGTCTCGCTGCCGAAGGCAGTAGGCAGCGTGCGCGGCGCGCTTTCAAATACGATGACAATGAACGCGGCGATGGCCAGCAGGATGCCGAGAGAAGCGACCAGCATGATGAGCGGGGAGCGCGCGCGTTGGCGCATGTAAGCATAGAGGCCGCGGTAGAGGGCCAGGCCGACACATCCGGCCAGGAGGCAGGACACGGCCCAGCTCAGGTAGAGGCCGGCGCCGGGAGCGCCGGCGGTGAGATAGCCGCACCATGCGCCAAGAGCGGCGGCTGGCAGGCCCGCAATTATCGTGAACCGCCCCAGCCGTATATTGGGAAACACCGGCCGGAGGACGCGGTAGGAAAGCGCGACGGCAGTCACTGCCACCGCGGCCCCGATGGCGGGACTCAAAGTGAGATGGAGAAGCGCGGGGTAGGAGAGTACAACGCCGGCGTAACCGCCCGACGCTGCCGCCGGAACGCCGACCGCGAAGCCGATCACGCCCGGACTGAAGCGTCCGCGGAGGCGTGGATACAGCGCCGTGTGCAGCGCCCAGCCGACGACGCCGGCAACGACTGCGGCGAAGACCGCGTTGACGTAGATGCTGTTGGCGTCAAAGCGGCTGCCGAGAGCGGGGGAAGCGCGCAGGTAGAAGACGCCGTAAGCGCCCAGGGCCGCCGCCGCGCCGTAATAGAGGTCGAAGAACCAGACGGTGCAGTACACCAGCGTGAAGCCCATGGCCAGCAAGGCGTACACGGCGCCAACGGCAAGGCCATTGAAGGCGAACTGGAGGGCCTGGGGCGGCGACTGTCCGATTTTCCAAGCGATGTAGGCGACCACGGCTGCGGTCAGGACAACGGCCAGCAGACGGGCGCCGGGAATATTCAGCAACTGGGGGAGGCCGCGCGCACTGTCTTGATTACTTGTCAATGAGCACCTGAAATCTAGTCCCGAGATTTTGTTTCAACCAGTTATTCGCGTTGCAAATCATAGCACAACGGGGCCGGTCGCGCCGCAGCGACCAGCCCCGTGGGTTGAGGATTGGATGCCGGCCCCGTATCAAGTACGGGGTGACCCCGTGTCAGGCACGGGGCAGGCTGTTCTTTCGCCGGAATGACGGCGTGCGCCATCAAGGTCTAGGGCGTGGGCGCCTGGCCGAGGGAGACGTAACCCAGATTGTCGTCGGTGCGCTCGGCGAGGGGCAGGATCTGAACGACCGCGTTGCCCAGGCCGACCACCTCACCGTACTCATCGAAGCTGTAGTCGTCGCCGATAGCTCCGCTGAAGGTGATGTCGTACATGCAGTCCCGGAAACCGTCGGTGTCCTGATCGTCGCCGGTTTGGGCGAGACAGGCGGCGGCCAGGTACACGTCGTCGTATGCGGAAGCCTGGAACCAGGGCTGGGTGGCGACGTGTCCGAAGTGCGCATCGAAGTCCTTGAGGAACTGTTCGCCCCGATTGGTGAGGCCAAGGGGGATGATGGCTTTCATTCCGGTGGCAGCCTCGCCCGCGATGTTCAGGGCCTCCGGGCCGGTGTTCACCGATTCGGTGTAGATGGGGCCGTCGAATCCGAGCTCACGCAGCTGCTTGACGATGGTGCCGCCGGAGAACTCACCCTGCGAGGCAAGGTACACCGCGTCGGGTTCCGCGCTGATGAGCTTGGTGAGTTGGGTGCGGAAGTCAGTGATGTCGCTGGCGTAGCTCTCGGACGCTACCACATGGCCGCCCAGTTCCTCGAAGCGGGCCACCGTGGTGCGGCGCGCGCCTTCAGCGTAGTCCGTGGCTTCGGTGATAGTTGCCAGGTGGTGGTGTCCATCAACGTGGATGGTGTTGCCGGTATCGATGCCCAGTTGGTCATCGTTGATGGCGGTGCGGAAGATGTAATCGCCGGCCGGCTTGATGTCAGGGCTGGTTGCAGAGGCGGAGAGCATGATGACGCCCTCAGCTTCGGCGAGGGGAGCCGCGCCCAGCATCGCCCCGCTGCAAGTGGTGCCCAGGATAATCTTCACGCCGTCCACGTCGGTAAGCTTGTTGTAAGCGGTGATGGCGTCCTGGGCAGCGCACTTGGAGTCTTCGGCGATGAGTTCCAGCATACGGCCGTTGACGCCGCCGGCGGCGTTGATTTCCTCCACAGCCATCTGCTTGGCCTGCATGATCGGGTTGCCGTAGGACTCGCCGACGCCGGTGAGGGCGTCCATAGCGCCGATGCGGAAGGGTTCCTGCGACGCGGGGGCGGGCATGGCGGTGACGGCGGCGTCGCTGCCGGCGGGGCCGAGGACCCGGTAGCCGTTGTTCACCTCCGTCCGCTCCGCTGTCGGCAGGATCTGGACAACCACGTTGGCCAGGCCGACCACCTCGCCGTCCGCGTCGAAGCTGTAGTTGTCGCCGATGGCGCCGCTCCAGGTGATGCCATAGAGGCAGTCCCGGAAGGCGTCGGCGTCCTGGTCGTCGTTGGTCTGGCGGAGACATTCCGCGGTGATGTAGGTGTCGTCGTATGCCGAGCCCACGTACCAGGAAAGGGTCAGGTAGTCATAGCGCTCCCGGAACTTTTGCAGCACCTCCTGTCCTTTCTCGTTGGACGGGTCAATGTCGGCCAGGATGGCCTTGACCCCGGTGGCGGCCTCGCCGGCGATCTCCAGCGCCGTGGTTCCGGCCCCCACGTCCTCGGTGTAGATGGGGCCGTCGTAACCGAGTTCTCGCAACTGCTTGATGATGGTGCCGCCGGTGAATTCCGACTGCGCAGCGAGGTGAACGGCGTCGGGGCTGGCGCCGGCCAGCTTGGTGAGATAGGTCCGGAAGTCGGTGATGTCCGAGGCGTAACGCTCCTCGGCCACCACGGTCCCGCCCAGCGTCTCAAACTGCGCCACGGTGGTCCGGCGAATGCCCTCGGCGTAGTCGGTGGCCTCGGTGATGGTCGCCAGGGCGCGGACGCCGTCGGCCCACATCACGTTGCCGGTTTCCAGGCCCCGCTGCTGGTCGCTCATGGACGTGCGGAAGATGTAGTCGCCGGCGTTGGCGATGTCGGGGTTGGTGGCCAGGCCGGAGAAGAGGATGGTGCCGTCGGCTTCGGCCAGGGGCGCCGCGCCCAGCATCGCGCCGCTGCACGACGTGCCGAGAATGATCTTCACGCCGTCCACGTCGGTCAGCTTGTTGTAGGCGGTGATGGCGTCCTGGGCCGAGCACTTGGAGTCCTCGATGACCAGTTCCAGCATCCGGCCGTTGATGCCGCCGGCGGCGTTGATTTCGTCCACGGCCATCTGCTTGGCCTGCACCGCCACGTTGCCGTAGGTTTCGCCGGGGCCGGTGAGGGATTCCATTACGCCGACGCGGAAGGGCTCATCGGACGCCGGCATGGCAGCCGTAGGCTGCTGCTCCGCCGGAGCGGCAGTCGGCGGCGGGGCAGCGCCGGAGCCGGGGGCGGCGCCAGCGCCGGCGGTGGGAGCCGCGGCTGGGGCGGGAGGTTCCGGCGCGCTTCCTCCGCCGCACGCAACGGCGACCAGCGCCAGGACCAGCAAAGCTGCCAGAGATATCGTCCAATTCAATCGCAAAATGCGCTTCATTATTCCTCCAAAGGGTAAATCTCCCGGCGTTTACTCAATGCGAAACACCGTGCCGTCCGTTGTTCTGACGATGAGGACCCCCCGGCTCATCATGGGCGGGATCCGAATGCCCGATCCCAGATTTATGCTCCACGTCAATGTGCCGTCGTCCCGGTTCAATGAATAGAGGTTGCCGTCGTCATCGCCGAAAATCAGCTGGTCTTTGACCACCAGCGGCGAGGCCCAGATATCGTTATCCGCTTTGAATGTCCATCGGAGCGAACCGTCCTGGGCGTCCAGAGCATACATTACGTGGTCATGGCTGCCCACGTAAACCGTCTCTCCATTTTCGTCGCTGGCCAGCGCGGGGCTGCTCTTCAATCCCTGCAAGGGATTTTCCGGAGTAAAACGCCACAGGCCACCCTGCTGTCCCTTGGGGCGGGGGACGCCGGGGACTTGCCACCACCAGAGCTGGGCCCAGCTCTGTTTGAACTGGTACAGACCGGGGATTTCCCGGACGCGGGCATCTACCGCATACAACTGCCCGCCGGAAGTAAAATAGGCTCGCTCACCGTCCGCGGATATGACCGGCGAGCCGGTGATGGCCCGGGGGGTTCGAAATCTAAACCATTCCTGGCCGGTTCGGGCCGAGAGGACGTAAAAAATCCCTTTGTCGTCGCCCACGTACAACCGACCATCATGGATGGCTACCGCATTGCTGGCGTTGCTCTCCAACTGGGTACGCCAGATTTCCGCGCCGGAATGGGCGTCAAGGGCGTACATCCAGCTTTCGCCGGAACCGATGTAAAGCAGACCGTCGGCAACCATGGGCGGGACCTCTACCGTGTCCTCCGCCGGAAAACTCCAACGGGCGTTGCCGTCGAAAGCGTTCCAGGCGTTGACGGTGTGATCCGTGCTGCCAAAAAACAGATCCGCTCCCACCACCGCTGCCGATGCCGTGATTCGTCCCGGCGTTTCCCCTTCCCACTTTTCCACCAGGGAAAGGTCATGGTGCAAAAGCGCATAGATGCCATCGGACGAGCCGATATAGATATGGCCGTCTTCAGAAACGGGTTCCGACGCAAGAGGTTCTCCCGGGACCGTATCATTCCACGCGCTGACTCTTCCCGCCGGCGGTGGCGGACCTACTTCGACGAAGCGGCTGTGGCGCAGGTCTCGGCCGGCAGCCGCCCAGGAGCCGGGACCGGTGTCGATGGTCATCTGGGTCACGGTCTTTTTGAACAACACCACCGGGTTGGGGGCGAATGGATAGTTGAGCCAGACGATAAAGACGATGAACAGCGCGACGACACACGCGGTGATAATGCGCCGCCAGGACAAGCGGCGGGCCAGCCAGTTCTGGCGCCGATGCTGGGCCCAGGGCGGAAGCCGGACGATGACCTGGCCGCACCGGCCGTTAGCGCACCGGGAGCCGACCCGTTGGTCTTCCAACCCGCAGTACGGGCACGTTACCAGCAAATGGTCATCGTGCAGAACGTCGTCTCCCGCGGTGATGGGAGGCGCGTCCGAGACCGCTACGCCGGGGGCGGAGCGTAGGGCGTCCGCCATTACGGGGTCCGCCATCACGGCATCCGCACCAGGGCCGCCTTCCGCATCAGGCGCGGAATAGGACCGAGATTCAAACTGACCGGGATTGGGACTAGGAGTGGATTCCTCCGATCCGGACGGGCGGCGGGAAACCCTGCGGAACAGATCCCCGATTCCTGGCATAACTCAGTGTCACTCCAATCTATATTGGCTCGCGTCCGAGATCAGCCGGCGGGAACGGCGCCGTTGATGAGCAGACCCCGCACGGCGGGGGTCAGCATACGGGCCCGTTCCAGCAGGCCGTCGGCGCCGGCGTTGGTAATGGGATGGGGACAAACGAGGTACGGGAAGTCGGGGACTCCCATCAGCCTGGTGTAGGCGCGGGCGGTGTTCACGAAGACCGACGTGATGATCGTCGCCGCCGGGATGCCCTGCCGCTCCAAGGTAATTCCGTCGTGCAAACTGCCCGACGAGCAGCCCCCTCAATCTCCGACACCGGCGATGACGAAATCGGCGTTGCGGTGCAGGTCGGCCAGCACCTCGGGATGGGGCGGCAGCGAGGCGCTGTGCTTGCGGGCGTAGAAGATGTTCGAGAACTCGAACTCGGCGTCCAGCTCCCGGGCAATGGCCCACAGGATCACGTCGGAGTTGGCCTTGGAGTTGTCCAGCAACCCCAGGCGGGCGCCGCGCAGGTCGGCGGTGCGGGCCGCCATGGCCATGGCGGTCTCGCCCGGGTCAAACCCAGTGGGATCGATCAGTTGTACGGTTGCGGTGTTTCCGGTGGTCATCTCGCTCTCCTGCGCCCGCCGTCAGGGGCCGACGTCGATTGGGGTGGTAACTGCGGGTACGCCGTAGTAGTTCATGATGATTTCGCTGTAGATGCCGCTGTCGCCGCCGGCCTTGAGTATCAGGATGTCGTCGGGGCTGGCGACGGACATACGGCGCGCTTCGTCATCGCCCGGTTCAATCGGCCCGTTGACCATGCCCAGGTATTTCAGCTCGCCCACGGAGCGCCAGGCCCGCTCGTACAGGTATTCCTGCATATCCCGGCGGCTCCAGCCCAGGCGGCTCAACAACTCCGAATGCCAGTGGCCCACCACCCAAACCCATTTAATTTCCCGCCCGAAATAGACGGCCATACCGTGGGACGACATTCCGTCGGCGATGGAATCCAGCAGGCTTTCGGCAGTGGCGCCGTAACGATTGGCGTGCATGGACGGGTCCTGGATCGTAGCCACCGTCACCGTGGATTGCTCCGCCGAGTATCCCAGACTGACGTGGAGCGGCTCCCAGGGACTGTTTTCTTCGTCCTCACCGATAACCACGCCGTACTTGGTGAGGCTGCCCATGCAACCCCGGTCCAGCAGGCCGGGGCGCTGCTCGAAAACGTTGAGCAGGATCAGCCGCAAGGCGCGGCCGATGGTGGAATTGGCCCGGTTGCCGGGGCTGAACAGGTTGTCGGTGCAGTTCAGGCCGATCTCCCGTCGGATGGGGCCATTTACGATGACCAGGACGCCGGTGGAGTTGGTGACCGCCGAAACCTCGTGGATGCAGTTGGGATCGTGTTCGAAAAGCACGCGGAAGACGGCCAGTACGATGGGGAAATACTCGGGCAGGCAGCCGGCCATGACGGCGTTGGCCGCGGCCTGCTCCGCCGTGAGCGCCCGGCGACGCACGGGAACCTCGCCCAGCACGTCGCCGGGTTGCAGTCCCACGGCGTCCAGCATGGCCTGGACCCGGTCGGAGGTGGGCGGCACGACGGGCAGGCCGTCGGTCCAGCCACGGCGGTAGCATTCCTCGATGGCGTCCAGGGTATCGGGGTAGGGATGTACGGCAGCGCGTTGGGCGAGGTCAGACAAAATTAAGCCCCCAGGGAGCAGGATCCTACGGATTGGTTCAACATAGACTCCGATATTCTACCAACGGCAGGGCGACAATCTCAACTTGGCGATTCGCTCATGCTTACCCAGTTTCCGTAACCCTGAGTAGTAGGATTATTCAAGTAGGAAACTCGAAAATCGAGTTGCGGGGCCATGGGCCCCTTGCCGTGTCAGCAGCCGTAGCCGTAGAATCGACGATATAGTATAAGGATACCAGCCATGACCACCAACATCACACGCGAGCAGTTCCTGCAAGCCCTCAGGGACCATCCCGACTGGCGGGAGGAAATCCGTGCCCAGATCCTGGGCGAGGAACTTATGCGCCTACCCGCCGCCTTCCAGGCATTCGTAGTCGGACAGCAGAAGTTCAACGACGAGATGCGGGAATTTCGCGACGAGATGCTGGAATTCCGCCAGGAAACGCTCCGTCGGTTCGAAAACATCGACCGCCGCTTTGACCGTATGGAAAGTGACAGTTCATGGTTGAAGAACTTCTCCACTGAGTTCAAGGCCAAGCGCGACGTCTTGGCCATCTGCCTGGCCGCGGGCTGTGAACTCGGCCGCATACTTACCACTGCGGAGGTGAATGACATCGCTATAGGACTCTCCGGAGCCGAGGTCACCTCCGGGGACCGGATCGGCTTCGCCAGGGCAGACTTGATCATCGAAGCGGCCCGAGCCGGCGAAACCACCTACCTGGCGGTGGAAATCTCCTACACCGCGGCCGAGCGCGACCAGCGCTGGGCCCAACGGAACGCGCAATATCTGGCCGACCACACCGGATGCCCCAGCGTGCCGGTGGTAGCCGGGGTGCGCCATGACGATGAACTCCAGCCCGCCATCGACCAAGGACACATCATCTGGGTCGAACTCGAGGAACCGTGAGACACGGCGGGCGCTGTCGACGAGATACAGATCAACGTCCGGCCATACCGAAGATATCCAGCAACTCGGCAAAGCCGCGGATCTCCCGGTGGGGCGCGATGCCGGTGTCGTTGGCAGCGGCGTTGCGATTCAGCCATACGCTGAGCATACCGTGGCGGTTTGCCCCCTGGACGTCGCTATCAAGGGAATCGCCGACGTGGGCAACGTGACGCGGTGCATCACCGAATTTCGCGAGGGCGTACTGGAAGATGCGCGGGTCCGGTTTGGGGAATCCGCAATCGTGGGCGAATACGATGAAGTCAAAAACGTCGTCGAGGCCCACCGCTTGAGGCGTGTTGTTTCCGTTTGAGATGATTCCCAGCCGGTAACGGTTTTTCAGAGAGGCCAGCGCGTCGGGCACGTCGTCGAAGGGTTTGGCGCCGGCCAGCCGCGCCTCCATGTAGGTGCTGAACAGTTCGTCGGCGATCCCCCGGTCGGCGGAACCGAGCAATTCCAGGGTTTTGAGCATGGCGGCGTACCGGATTTCTTCCTGCCTGACCGTTCCCTCGCCCATTTCCTGCGCCACGCCATCGCGGATGTCCATCATCCGTTGTACGGTAAGCCGCGCCGAGGGATCCCCCGGCAGGATGCTCCTGAGGCGTTGCAGCGTGATCGCCAGGGCGTTTGCCATGGCCGACTGGAAATCCCACAGGGTGTCGTCCATGTCAAAGGTGATGGTCCTGATATTTCGTAGATCGGGCATGGTTCAACGAACTCCCCTCAACCGCTTCGGCATATTGAGTTTTACCGAGGAGCCGGACGCCAGCAGGGCAGAGGAAGGAGGGCCGGACATTATAGGACCAAACTGAGGGCCGTACACCGAGACGGCATCGCAGTCGATGCCCCACGGGCCGGCGGGCTGTATCAGCCAGGGCGGGCGCGTAAGAGTGTACGCCAAGGTCCGGCCTCCCGGTTTGCCGTTGTAGCCCCAATGGCGAGCGGTCAGAAACTCTTCCAGCGAACCCGGTTGGGCATACACCGGTTCGGCGTCGCTCTCCAGCCAGAAACTGTGCTGGCGGCCAACGCTTTGCCAACCGTAGGCTACCCGGCGCTTCCCCGGCCAAGAAACGGCCTCCGGCCCGCTGAAGCGGTGGCACATGGAGACTGCGGAGAACGGCTCCCGGTACGCCAAACGGGCCACCCACGTCGTGACGCGGTGCGGGACCAGCTGGCGTATGAACACCACGCCGGGCCCTCGGTCGTCGGCACTCGGCGTGCCCCGGACATAGAAGCGGAGGTTGACCTCTTCGTACCCCCGGGGCAGGGCGGGTATCCCGAAAACCCGGACGTCGTCGAACCACAGCCCGACGAGGCTGATGTAGCCGCTGCCGCCCCAACGGTCGATTTCCAGGCCCGTTGGGAGCAGGGGTTCCAGCAGCTCGTCGTCAACTGCCCACGACAGCAGGGCCACGTCGCTCCAGCGGGCGGCGAGAAAGCCGGGAGCGCGGAAGGGGAGCAGCGGGTTCCTCACTGTCCCAGGTCGGATAGTTTGCGCTCCAGCCGCCTTTGCTGGAGCGATATGGTGAGATCGCCCCGGGTGCGTTCCAGCACGCCGCGCATGGCGTCGGTGCTGTGGCGCAGGCCGCCGGTTACGGCTTCGGGAAAGTCCACGGTGACCAGTATTCCGTAGATCTCGTCCATCAGTTCCATCAGCTCTTCGCAGCGTCCGGTTTCGTCCCGGCGCAGAGCGTCGAGGATGTAGCGGCGCAATTCGCCGATGACCTCGGCCATGCCGTTCAGGTACGCCGGCGGGTCCATGTCCAGCGTGTCGGCATCGGGAATGTCGCCGCCGGAGATTACCGCCAGCGTTATGTTGGCCTCGGCGAATTCCTTGCGGGCGTCGGAAAGGAAGCCGGCGTAGTAGATCTCCGGGTTGGCCGTGCGTATGGGGCGGGTTTCGGATAGTCGCTCGCCCGCCTCGGCGATGAGACGACGGGCCTCGTCGAAGTCGTTGCGATGCACGGCGCGAATGGCGTTGGCGGAATGGCGGATCACCTGGCGGGATACCGTCAACGCCTGCTCGCGGGCGCGATGGCGGCCGGTTAGTTCTTCGACGGCCTGGGCGGACAACGCGGCGAGATGCGGGCCGTAGCGGGTGGGCATCGACAACTCCTAGACCCGGCCGCCGGCGGCGCGGATGGCTTCGGTGAGCGCGGCGGCGGCGGCTTCCGGTTCCGGGGCGCTGCCGACGGCCGCAGTGACGCAGATGGCGTCGGCGCCGGCTTCCACCACCGGGGCCACGTTGTCGGCGGTGATGCCGCCGATGGCCACCAGTGGCACCTGGGCGGCGGCGCGGGCCTGCTTCAACCGCTCCGGTCCCTGGGGAGCGCGGGTAACCTGCTTGGTGGTGGTGGTGTACATCGCGCCGAAGGCAACGTGGTCGGCGCCCATCTGCTGGGATTCGATGATGAGATCAATCTCGCGGTTGGAACGGCCCAGCACCTGGCCCGGCGCAAGGATTTTGCGCGCTTCGGCCACAGGCAGATCGGTCTGTCCCACGTGCAGTCCCACGTGGTCTGGTCCCAAGGCCGCGGCCAGGTCGGCATGATCATTGATGATCAGCAGGGCATCGTTGGCGGCGCAGAGGTCGCGGAGGGCGGCGCCCAGGGGAAACTGTTCGCCCTTGTCGCGCAGCTTGTCGCGCAGCTGGAGCATACGCGCTCCGCCGTTGATGGCGGCTCGGGCGATGTCCAGGGGATCCCGCCCGCCGGTTACTTCCGGGTCGATGATGACGTACAGACCATGAACGCGGTCCGCCTGTTCCCGGCGCAGGGCAGCGCCGATGCGCCCGGTGGCATCGTCCAGCGCGCGCCGCAGTTGCAACTCGGCGTCGGACCCGATCTGCCCGGCGTTGTGCATGGCGTGGAGCAGTCCGCCGGCGGCGTCGGCCAGAGAAAGCGCCTCACGCCGGTTGCGGGGCTGCCCGGCGCGCAGGGACGGCGGCGGGTTTTCGATGCTGACGTGGAGCCAACCGATTTCGCCGCGCATGAAACCTTCGGGCATTGCGTCGGAGGCCAGCAGGCTCTCCAGGCAGCCCAGCAATGCCGGCGTAAGGTCGTATTCCGCGGAGTATTGTTCGGATCCGTTGTGTTCCGTGGTCACAGGTCAAGTCCTTTTGGCGCTTCGCCGCTGCGGGCGGCGTCGATGGACTCCCGCACCGAGTTCGGCATATCCACGCCGTGCCGCGCAAAGGATTCCTCCACGTGGCGGCCGATGTTGCGGGGGTCGCTGTAGTAATCGCGGCTGCTGCCGCCCACGGGGTTGGCCTCGTGGACGGACGCGGTGGTTTTGCCCATAGCGAAGGTGGACATTCGCCGTTCCATTTCCTCACTACCGCAGCTCTGGCAGTTCGCCGCGAAGGGGCTGTTGATGGAGCGGACGAAGAAGGACGATAGAGCTCCGCACTGTTGGCAGCGATATTCGTAGATGGGCATTGGCTCAGTCGTCCGGATGGCTTATCTCGTGCCGGTGTTCGTGGAAGTCCGGAGTGACCAGCCCGCCCATGGCGTCGCTCATGCGGCCCATGTGGGCGTCGATGCTGCCGATGTGGCTGTCGTCGAGATCGCCGGCGGCGTTGTCGGGCATCCAGTTGAGGCTTTCACCCCAGGAGCGGTGAAAGGAGAACCCGGATACCAGACGCGTGAGGTCGGCGCCGGCGCAACTGCCGCAGGCCAAAGCGTCGGCCGGCGTCCAGCTGTATACCAGGCGCGACTGGTGTTGTCCGCACTGATTGCAACGGTATTCGTAGATGGGCATAACGCCGGAATTGTAGCACAGCGGCGCTTCACTAATGGACTAAGGTGTGGTCAAGATGAGCAGGAGCTTGTCCAGCAGAGCTTCGACTTCGTCCAGTCTTTCGGCCACTTCGTCTGCTGGCGTGTCGTTTTCGTAGAAGTTCTCATGCAGCGCGCTGGCGGTGTCGAACAGTCGGCGGATATCGCCGTCGCCGGTTTCGGCCCGGAGCCGGCTGATGATCCGGTGGTAGTGTCGGTGACGGTTGTGCTCCCAGCCTCGTTGTTCGGCGATAGCTTTGAGCATCTGCGCGGTGGCGCCCCAGCCTTTTTCGGACGCCTGTGCCAAGTCGCCGGCAGACAGTTCTTGCCTGGCCTGCGCCAGAAAACGTTCGCTGGCTTGTTGGTAGTGCTGGCTGGTCATGTGTGAGCCCTCGGCGTACTTGGACAGGTTAGCAAGTTCGTCGCCCTTGGGCAATGATGTGCAAGCGCTCACCCGTACCCACTTGCCGCCAGCTGTCATTGCGAGAATGCCCTCAGGCATTCGTGGCAATCTCGTTGCGGCATTTACGGCTGCTCGCGGAGAACCTTTGCTGCGCCGACGAGATTGCCACGCTCCGCTCGCAATGACAACGCGGGTACGCGTGAGTGTGAAAGCAGCGGGTAGCGTTCCGCTGACACCCCAACCCTTGCCTAACAGCACATTAGTTCGCTATACTATACCCCACGTGTCAGGCAGCAAGCCCATGGCCACGGCCCATCTGTCCAACACCACATCTGAATATCGGGTTCACAGGGTTCAGGTATCACGGTCAACCGCTGCCGCCGTACAGGGTCGCAGATGCGCCTGTGGCGTGCAGCACGTCGGATCTTCTGGACCGCTGGCTAGCGCCCATGAGCCGGTAACCGCAATACCGATACGCACAAGCTAGTACGGCAGGTCACCACCTCTGCGCGAAAGTCGCCCCTGCGCCCTGCTCCGGCAGGACGCAACCCGGACTTCCTTCCCGGGATTCCGGCTTCCGCCGGAATCCCGGGCGGGGCCGGTCGTGGGGCGCTCCGCACGCGCCAACTTAGCACTTCAATTCGCAGACCCACTCGCCGACCCACGCTCTCTGGCCGCAGCCCCGACAACCTGAACCCCCCGAACCCGCAGCCAACCAAACCACCGACCGACCAACCAAAGGAGAAAAACCCAGACAACCACCCCGCTGCCACGCAGTCTAACTTTCTCGTCATTTCGGATTTTAGTAGCGAAATTTCCTCTGATGTATAATGCCACAACGGATCCACTGCCGCGGCGGAGACGCCGCAACCAGTCCTGCGGGAGTACGCTTATGGTCAGCGCCAGCCAATTGTCAATGCCGATGTCAGCAGCGTCGGCGGCTCGCACCGCTCCGCTGTTCCTGGTCATCGACGGCCACGCGATGGTGCACCGCTCGTTTCGGGCCATCAGCGTCAGCCGGAACCTGACCGTATCCACGACGGGCGAGGACGTTACCGGGGTGTATGGGTTCGCCAGCGTGTTCATGCGGGCGCTGAACGAGTGGCAGCCGACCCACGTGGCGGTGACGTTTGACACGCCGGCTCCGACCTTCCGCCACGAACGGTTCCCCGAATACAAGGCGCAACGCCCGCCGTCGCCTCCCGAGCTGCGGGGGCAGTTCGACCGGGTGAAGGAGTTGATGACCGCCTTTGCCGTTCCCATTTACGAACTGGCGGGGTTTGAGGCGGACGATCTCATCGGGACCCTGTGCCGCCAGGCGGAGGCCGACGGCGTGGAAACGATCATCCTTACCGGCGACCGGGACACCTTCCAGCTGATTTCGCCGCTGGTTCGCGTTGACCTGGCCAGCAGCGAGCGGGACCGGCGTATTGTCGATGAAACGGAACTGGCCGAGCGATACGGCGGCCTCACCGCCCAGCAGCAGCCTGATTACAAGGCGCTGGTGGGCGACAAGTCCGACAACATCCCCGGCGTTCCCGGCGTGGGCGACAAGACCGCGACCAGCCTGCTCACCGACTATGGGACGCTGGAAGGCATCTACGAGCACATTGACAGCATCACGCAGAAGCGGGTTCACAACAACCTAGCCTCCAACCAGGAGGCCGCGTTTGAATACCGTTTCCTGACCACCATCAACTGCGACGCGCCGGTTACGCTGGATTTGGACGCCTGCCGGTTCGGCAACTACGAGCGGGCCGAGATTGTATCGCTGATGACCGCCCTGGAGTTCCACAGCATCGTGGGCCGCGTTCCCTCTCCCGACGCTCCCTGGGCCACCGCGACGGCTACTTCGGACGGGTCGGGAGCCGCCGACGGACGTCCGACAACCGCGCCGGACAATACCGAATACCGCATCGTTGCAACATCGGACGACCTGGACGCGATGATTGCGGCCATACGCGCCGCCGGCTCCTTTGCCTTTGACACCGAGTCCAGCAGCACCGACCCCATGGCTGCTGACCTGGCTGGCCTCAGCTTCTCCATCTATGGTGGGACAGCCTGGTATGTTCCGGTAGGACATACGGCGGGTGAGCAGTTGCCCCTGGAGGAAGTGATGGCGGCGGTGCGCCCTCTCTTCACCGACGAGGGCCTGCAACGGTGCGCGCACAACGCCAACTACGACCTGACGCTGCTCAGCAACTACGGCATCGACCCGTACCGTGTCATTGACCACGACACCATGATCGCCGCCCACCTGCTGGGCAAGACCAGAACCCAGCTGGGCCTCAAGCCCCTGGCTTTGGAGTTTCTGGGGCGGGAGATGACCGAAATCACCGAACTCATCGGCAAGGGTCGCAATCAAAAGACCTTCAACGAGGTGGACATCGCGGCCGCCGCGCCCTACGCGGCGGCCGACGCCGACTGCACCCTGTTATTGCGCCAGCAATTTGAGCCGTCGCTGGCGGAGCGGGATTTTAACGGCCTGCTGGCGGACGTGGAGCTGCCCCTGGTTCCGTTGCTGGTGGAGATGCAGCGAGCCGGGGTGAAGCTGGACGCCGGCGTGCTGCATGAAATGTCCCGGGACCTGAACGAGCAACTGGCGCAGATCCAGGGGGAGCTTTTTGCGGATATTGGGCACGAGGTCAACATCAACTCGCCCAAGCAGTTGAGCGACCTGCTGTTTGGTGAGCTGGGACTGCCGAAGACGCGGCGCACCAAGTCGGGGTATTCTACGGACGCCAACTCGCTGGAAACGCTGAAAGGTATGCACCCGGTGGTGGATAGAATCCTGGACTACCGGCAGGTTGCCAAGTTGAAGTCAACTTATGTTGACGCGCTGCCGGAGATGGTGAATGCGCGGACGGGGCGGATTCATACCTCATACCATCAAACCGGGGCGGAGACGGGCCGGCTGAGCAGCAGCGATCCCAACCTGCAGAACATTCCCATCCGCACCGAGCTGGGACGGCAGGTGCGCCGGGCCTTCGTCGCCGACTCGGACTGCCAACTCCTCTCCGCCGACTACTCACAGATTGAGCTGCGGGTGCTGGCCCATATGTCGCAGGACCCGTCGCTGCTGGAAGCCTTCCGCCGGGGCGAGGACATCCACGCCGCCACGGCCAGCCAGATGTTCAACGTGCCCATCAACGAGGTTGACGCCGAACAGCGTCGCATCGCCAAGGTGCTGAACTTCGGCGTGATCTACGGCCTGGGGCCATTTGGCATCTCCCAGCAGACCGGGTTCAGCCGGGAGCAAGGGCGCGAGTTTATCGATACCTATCTCTCGCGGTATCCCGGAATCAACGGCTACCTGGAGTCGGTGAAGGACCAGACGCGGGGCACGATGTACGCCGAAACCTTGCTGGGCCGGCGTCGATATTTGCCCGACATCCAGTCCACCAACCACAACACCCGGGCCGCCGCCGAGCGCATGGCCATCAATATGCCCATTCAGGGCACCGCCGCCGATATTATGAAAATCGCCATGATCAACGTCCGCGCTCGCATGATCAACGAGCAGATGCGTTCCCAGATGATTTTGCAGGTCCACGACGAGTTGGTGTTTGAAGTTCCCGACGATGAGATGGACAACATGACGGCGCTGGTGCTGGACGAAATGCCGGCGGCCATGGATTTGGACGTCACGCTCAAGGTGGATGTGAAGTCCGGTTATTCGTGGGGGGATTTCTGATTGGATTTTCGGACCGTGGAACCGTCAGAATCAGGATTTACAGGATTCGGGGATTAGCAAGATTGGGTTGGTTGATACTTTCGCGGCAGCATCCTGAAAATCGGCTAATCCTGTAAATCCTGATTCTGACAAATACGCTGAGAATAGAAAACCCTGGAACGTGTTAGGGAGGTTTGATCCCTGTGGAATTGCTACGCAGCCTGGTATTTGTGCCCGGCAACCGCGCCAATATGCTGGAGCGGGCGCTGGGGTTTGGCGCCGACATCGTGATGGTTGACCTGGAGGACTCGGTGCCGCCGGGCGAGAAGGCGGCAGCGTGCGAGCTGGCCGTGGCATGGGCGCCGCGATTGGCCGCTGCCGGGCGTCGCGTGATGGTGCGCGTCAACTCGCTGGATACCGGGCTGACTGCCGACGAGCTGGCCGCCGTGGTGGGCCCGGATCTGGCCGGCATCAGCATCGGCAAGGGCAATACATCCTGGGACTTGCAGCAGGTTGACCGCCTGTTGGTTCCTTTGGAAGCCGGCGCGGGCATGGCCGCCGGCAGCATCAAGGTGGTTCCCTGGATTGAGACCGCCATGGCCATCGTCCACGTCTATGAGATGGCCCAGGCGTCGCAGCGCATCGTGGGCATTGCCTTCGGAGCCGAGGACTACACCAACGACATGGGCGTGATCCGCAACGACTTTGGCGAGGAGTGTTACTACGCCCGCTCCGCCGTGGCCGTGGCCGCTCGCGCCGCCGGCGTCGGGGCGTTGGACGGCCCCTTCGTCGGTTTCCGCGACCCGGACGGGTTGCGCAAAGACGCCGGAACCGCCCGGCAGATGGGATACACCGGCAAGTTCGCCATCCACCCCGCGCAAATCGACATTATCAACGAGACCTTCTCTCCCAACCCTGATGACGTGGCCTACGCTCGCCGGGTGGTGGCCGCCTGGGACGAGGCCGAGGCGGCGGGCCGGGGTTCCCTGTCCATCGACGGGCGGATGGTGGACGTGCCGGTGGTGAAGCGGGCGCAGAACCTGCTGGCGCAAGTCGCCGCTATCGAAGCGCAGGCGGCCGGGTAGATGGCAGGGCTTGTGCAAAGTCACTGTCAGAATCAGGATTTACCGGATTTTGAGATTTCCAGGATGTTCATAAATCCTGAGAATCCTCTAAATCCTGGCAATCCTGATTCTGACAATCCGACCGGGATAATACGATGCCGGCTGACCGTATCATCCTGACCGGAATGCAGTTTTATGGCTTCCACGGCGTGAACCCGGAGGAGCGCAGCCTGGGCCAGCCGTTCATCGTTGACTTGGATGCTGAGCTGGACCTGAGCGCTGCTTCCGAATCCGACCGGCTGCCCGACACGGTAAGCTACACCGCCCTGTACCGGGTGGTCAAAAGCGTGATGGAGGGGGAGCCGCGCAACCTGCTGGAAGCGGCCGCGGGGGCCATCGCGGGTCGGGTCCTGGAACAACACACCTCCGTTGTTGGCATCCGCATACGGGTGCAAAAACCCCGGCCGCCGATCAAGGGTTCCGTCATCGAATCCGCCGCCGTGGAGATCTATCGCGTCCGACAACCTTGAAACGAAACCCGCTGCCCAACTGCTCACCGAGCTTACGCGATTGGGTTATCAGCGGGCAATTTAACGCAAAGGCGCAGAGACGCAAAGACGCAAAGGGGAATAAGGAACAGCCGCCATGACCACCATCCAGGAAACCGGCAACGTTGGGATCGCCCGCCAGTTCAATGACGCGACCAAGCTGCAGTACATCAACCTGGCGAACAAGCCGCCCCTGTACAAAACCTACCCAGGACTGCGGGACATACCTCTGCCCGACGTCGCGTCTGCTCCCGGGCCGGCCATGTCCACCTTGCCGGCGATACGGGGCGGCGCACGTTCCGACGCATCCGGCTCGGTGACGCTGGAGACGCTGGCCGGCCTGCTCTACCATGCCGCCGCCGTGATCCGCCGGCGCAACCTGCGCGACGGCGAGGTGCATTACCGGGCCGCCGCCTCGGCCGGCGCGCTGTATCCCACCGAGGTGTATGTCGTTTGCGGCGATCTGGACGGCCTCCGGGCCGGGGTCTATCACTTCAACCCCCGGGACTTCACCCTGGCCCGGCTGCGCAACGGCGATTTGCGCCGATGGGTGGGCGCGGCAGCGGTTGACCACGCCGCGTATCCGGTGACGCTGGTGTTCACCACCGTCTTCTGGCGCAGCGCGTGGAAGTATCGCGAGCGGGGCTACCGGTACTGCTATTGGGACCTGGGCACCATCGGCGCGAATCTGCTGGCCGCCGGGAATGCGACTGAAACGGCGGTGAGCCTCCGTTTCGGCTTTGTTGACCACCTGATCTGCGGGTTCCTGGGGCTCAACGTTGACGATGAAGCGCCCGGGCTGCTAGCCCACGTGGGAACTCCCGACGGAATGCTGCCGCCCGGCTCCGGCGACGTGCCCGGGCTGCTGCCCCAGGAGAGCAATGACCTGCAAGCCGGAGCAATCGAATATCCACTGTCCCGGGAACTGCACCGGGCCTCGCTGCTGCGAAGCGGGGATGATGCCGCCTCCTGGAACGACGCCGGCAATCGGGCCGGTTCGGACCGGGACGAGTTGGACGGCACGGGCGACAATTTCCGACCGCTCAAGTCCGGCCCTGACGGAGCTTTTGACGGCGCCTTGGACCTCGCGGCCAACTCCGCGACTGCCCTGGGCGACTGCATCCGGTTCCGGGGTTCCACCCGGCGCTTCGCCACCGAGCCGATTTCGTGGGTAGCGTTTCGATCCATCGTTGACGCCGCCGGCGCGGGCATCAACTCGCCCCAATTCGCCGACGGGTTCTCGCCCTATCTGAGCCTGTACTTCATTGTGAACGCCGTGGATGGACTGGAGTCGGGCGCATATTACTACAACCGTTTCTACGGGGGCCTCCGGCTGCTCCAGGCCGGAGAGTTCCGGGAAACGGCCGGCCACCTGGGGTTTGAGCAAGCCCTGCCCGCCGACGCGGCAGCAGTGGCGTTCATCACTGCCGACCTGCCGCTGCTGGAGCGGGAGTTCGGCCCGCGGGGTTATCGCATGGCGCAAACCATTGCCGGCATCATCGGGGGCCGTATCTACCTGGCCTCTCATGCGTCGGGACTGGGCGCGACGGGCTTGACCTTTTTTGACGACGCAGTGGCGGAATTCTTCTCGCCCCACGCCCAAGGCCAGGAGGCTGTTTTCGTGGTGCCCATGGGCGTCCCGCACGCCGCCAGGCGGGTGCGGCCCTTCCGCTCCCGCCTGGCGGTGAGCCTGGACGCGCGGGCCCGGGGAGCCGGGCAAGGCGAGTAGAGCCGGCGCCGGCTACTCCCAGTCGTCTTCGCTGTCGGCAGCCGGCGTTGGCGTTGCCGGCGTCCATCCGTCGGTGTCCACGTCATCGTCCAGCACGGGCAGGTCCGAGTCGTCGGCGTCATCGGACACCTCGTCGGCGAGGGCGATGACGCCGCTCTCGTCTCCTGTGGTCACGCCGTCAACGATGTCCCCGGTATCTTCAGGGATCGCGTCGGGTTCCTCGTCGGTTTCTTCCAACGGGGGGGCGGCGATCAGCGGCGGTGGCTGGCGGGCGCCGTCCGGCGTGGAAGGAAACGATACCACGTGGCGGAGGGTCGGATGTTGCCGGGTTTCCCGGAGTATTACGGAGATGCCTTCGGCGTCGGTTCCCACCACCGCCGCGGCGTACTGGTTGCCGGCGGCCATCAGCTTGTGCAGCCGGCGGCCCAAGCGTCGTTCGATGGTTCCGAGATAGCCGCCGTCCCGGGCCGTCACGGCGACGCCCTCGCCACGGAGATTCAGCGCCACCACATCCCCGGCGCTCACCGTCGCCATTGCCGACGCGACGGCCGGTTTCTCCAGAATCGTGGTGCATGACTTGCCGCTTTCGGCGATGAACATTCCGGGCAGCCCGTCATCGCCGGCGGCGGAGCGGCCCGCCACCGGCGGGTCGCCACCACAGGTCTGCAACTGTTCCAGACGGGCCAGGTTCTTGCGCGCAATGTTGTTGCCGGGCGCGCGAACCCGCAGCGTTTCCAAGATCTGCCGGGCCTCCGTGTAATCACCGAGTTCCATCAGGGCCTTGGCCAGGCGGTTGGAGGCTTCGCAGTCGTTGGGATTGAGTTCCAGAACGGCCCGGTTCAGTTCAGCGGCTCTTTCCCATTCGCCCTTCAGGGCGGCCTTGACCGCTTCTTTACCCAGGTTGGTTTTCTTACGGTCGGCTCCCGGCCCGCCTATTGACGCGCCACCGGGTCGGTATGCGGTTTTCTTCAACATTATCCGTTGCCCTCCTCCTTAACCACAGTCAGCGTAGCATCATTCGGTCATTCACAAATACAGCCTAATTTTCAAATTATGGCTAATTTGGGACTGATCCCGATCCGGTAGATGCTCCGGTCCTCACGCGTACCCACTTTCTGCAACTTGTCATTGCGAGAATGCCGCCAAGCATTCGCGGCAATCTCGTTGTGGTACTTGCGGTTACCGGCGAGAACCCTTCCTACGCCGACGAGATTGCCACGCTGCGCTCGCAATGACAAAGTGGGTACGCATGAGGCGCCGGTCAAGTTGGCGGGGAATACGATAAACTACGCGGCGGGGGATGCTATTGCGGAGATTTTGCAACCAACGGGCAGGAGACTACGACATGACGGAACCCATCGGCCCCGACCTATTTCGCCACCTTACCGCCGTGGGCGGCCCTACCATCGCGCCGGACGGGAAGCGGTGCGCCTACGTGCTGGCCTGGATAGACGCCGAGACTTCCCAACCCCGGTCCAGGGTGTATCGGACCACGTTGGCGGATGGCGACGAGATGGCGGACCCGAAACCATTTACCCAGGGCAACGCGGACGGGCACCCGCGTTACTCGCCTGACGGCGCAACGTTGGCGTTTCTGCGCCCCGACGGAGCAGCCGCCGATGCTGCCGATACCAAGCGCCAGGTCTGGCTGATGCCATCGGACGGCGGTGAAGCGTGGCAACTGACCAAATTGCCCAATGGCGTGCAGGAATTCGCCTGGTCGCCCGACTCCGCCCGCCTGGTGGCGGTGGCGGACGTCTGCCCGGATGACGAGGCCGATGCCGAGGCCGACGATACGGCAAAGGCAAAGGACGAACCCAAGGTGCGCGAGGCCCGTCGCATCCGTTACCGCCACGACGCCATCGGGTGGCGCGGCGACTGCCATTTCCACCTTTTCCTGGTGGACGCGCAAACCGGTGAGGCCGTGCAACTGACGGACGGCGATTGGGACGACGCGGCCCCGGCCTGGTCCCCGGACGGCGAGCGGGTTGCCTTTATCTCGGGACGGTCGGACGAACGCGACGTCACCGCTACCGCCGAAATCTACGTCGTTGGCGTGCCCCAAACCCTTGTGGAGGAGGAGAGCCGGCCCGAACCGAAGCTGTGGTCGGCAGGATTGACGGACGCCGCGGCGGTGGCCTGGTCGCCCGACGGGGAACGATTGCTGGCGGCCGGCGCCGGCGGCGACGGTCTCATGGTCCTGTGGCAAGCGTACCTGTACGTGCTGGAACCGGGCCGGCCGCCCCGGCAACTGACGGACGACCGCATCCGGCCCTGCCTGGGTTATCCGGGCATCTACCCGCCGCTGGAACTGCGCTGGCTGGCCGGGGACGACGGCAGCGACGGCAGGATCATATTTCTTGGCGATGCCGGCGGGGAAACGAGATTGTATTCGTTGGACGTGCCCGCCGGCGACGGCCGGAGCGAGAGCGAGCCGGTGGCGATGACCGAGGGCGGCGAGATGATCGCGGCGATGGCGGTGGACGCGGATGCCCACAGTTTTGTGGTGGCGGCGTCGGGGCCGACCACGCCGTGGGACCTGCACATCGTCGAGACCAACGGAGCCGGAGCCGCCCGGCGACGGCTGACGGCGCACAACGACGCATGGCTGACCGAGCGCCCGGCGGTGGATCTGGAAAAGTTCAGCGTCCGCCGCAACGGATGGGACATTGAGTGCCGGCTGTACCACCCGCCGGGGTTTGACGACGCCCAGAAGTATCCGCTGGTGCTGGAGATACACGGCGGGCCGAACGGAGCTTTCTACGACTCCTTCGTGCCGTGGCACCAGGTTCTGGCGGGAGCAGGTTATGTAACGCTGGCGGTGAACCCGCGCGGTTCTTCCACCTACGGCGAGGAGTTCGTCGATGCGGTGCTGGGCGACTGGGGCGGCGAGGACTACCTGGATCTGATGGCGGCAGTGGATGAGGTCTGCCGGCGGGACTACGTGGACGCCGGACGGCTGGGCGTACACGGATACAGCTACGGCGGCTACATGACCACCTGGGCCATCGGCCACACGGACCGTTTCAAGGCGGCGGTGGCCGGCGCGCCGTGTATCGACCTGTGGAGCATGTACGGCACATCGGACATCGCGGCCAGCTTTGGCGAGGCGCAGTGGTCGGCCCGTCCGTCGGGAGGCGCGCCGGAGACGGTAGCTATGGTGAACGAACTGGCCGAAGGAGTGGACGGCCTGGCCTATCGCCTGCTGCAGCGTTCGCCGATCACCTTCGCACCGCAGGTCAGCGCTCCGGTACTGCTGCTGCACGGCGAGGCCGACGCCCGGTGTCCCATCGGCCAGAGCGAGCAGTATTTCCAGGTACTGAAGCGCCTGGGGAAAGAGGTCGAAATGGCGCGGTTCCCCGGCTGTTCCCACGGTTTCCTGCGGACGGGTCACGTGGCCCTGCGGGAGGCTTATTTGCAGCGGATGGTGGACTGGTTCCGACGGTGGCTGTAGAGGTTGTATTCCGGTTGGCGGTCGCCAGTTTTACACGACCTGCTCACTGCGGTACGATGCCGTCAATTAAAATTTTACGGCGCGGCGAACCGGGCTTATTCGCACGGCGCAGAGGTTGCAATGACTACGACCGACCCCATCGCGTACCACGTTGAACGCAGTTGGCATTTTCTGGAGCTGGTAGATAGTGAACTGGCAAACGGCGAACTGGAAGAAGCAAGCAACAAACTTTGGGGAGCCGCCGCCCACGCTATCAAAGCCGTTGCGGAGAAAAAGGGTTGGCAGCACGGTTCCCACGCCATGCTGGAAGAAACCGTACTGCGCCTGATTGACGATGAAGGCGCTCCCCCAAGATTGCTTATCCATTACCGGAGCGCAAACTGGTTTCATACCCGATTTTACAGCGGCCCGCCGCGGCGCGAGCAAATCCTTGACGGCAAGCGAGAAATAGCCGAGTTCATGGAGTTGCTGGAAAGTCTCTGACCTTGTGGCAATTGTCAGAATCAGGATTTTCAGGATTACGGGATTAGCAGGATTGGATGGACAATGCCCGCCGCAGATTTTTCTCACGAACAAGTAAGGATGCTCGCCGAACTGGTGGGCATCTCCATCGACGACGCAGAGTTGCCCGAGGTGGCAAACCGCTTTGCCAGCCTGATGCAGGAGTTGGACCGGCTCCGGGAGATGGACCTGGAGGGCGTGGAGCCGGTTACGATATTTCCCGACGTCGAGGGCGGCTGACGGTATTGGCGCGTCCAAATCGGTCAAGGAGCCTGCCATGCTCTTGGAACTGGAAGCCTGCACAATTCCGCCGCCAGCCCCCGGTCGGTTCTGGAAGGCAGCGAAGATGTGGGGATGATCCAGACGCTGACCCCAGCACTGCAAAATGCGGTGAAGGCCGGGGTTATCAAGCACTTCGAGTTCACCTACGAACTCTCGTGGCAGTTTATAAAACGATGGCTGGAAATCAACGTCAGCCCAAACACGGGTGACGGCGTTACCAGGCGCGAGCTATTCAGATTGGGCGCAGAGAATCGCTTGATAGACGATGTTGACCGATGGATGCGCTACCACAGAGCGCGCAACCTGACATCACACACGTACCGTGAAACAACGGCCAACGAAGTTTATGCGGTAATCCCCGCTTTCTTGGAGGATGTTCGGCATTTGCTGGTAGCATTGGAGGCACGCAATGATTGACGTGAAGCCGGAACAACTGGCCGAAATCAAAGGAATACTTGGCGAACACGTGCCCGGATGGGAAGTTCGCGCTTTCGGTTCCCGCGTTACCGGGCGGGTCAAACCATGGTCGGACCTTGACCTGGCAATTGCCGGCCCATCACCCCTGGGTTGGCAAAATGTCGCGCGATTGATCGAGGCTTTTCAAGAATCCACGTTGCCTTTCCGCGTTGACGTTCTGGACTGGCACGATGTCTCGCCTTCGTTTCAGGCCATCATTGACCAGCAGTACGCAGTAATCCAAACGGGTGAAACCGCCGGAGTTACCGAATGACCGCATCCAGCAACCACGATGAAATCGTCTTTCTGTCCGCCGAGGCGACTTCGGCGGCTATCCGCGCCGGGGAGTTCACGGCCACCGACGCGGTGAACGCCTACCTGCGGCGGATTGACGCCATTGACGGCGAGATCAAGTCCTATATCACGGTGTGCCGCGAGGAGGCGCTGGGAGCGGCGGCGGACGCCGACGAGGCGATGCGTCGGGGAGATGATGCGGTAGTCGGCGGGGCCTTGTTCGGGGCGCCGGTGGCAATCAAGGACCAGTTCAACACCGACGGTATTCTCACCAGCAACGGTTCGCGGGCCTACGCGGACACCGTGCCCTCGCAAGACGCCACGGTGGTGGCGCGGTTGAAGGCGGCAGGAGCGATCCTGCTGGGCAAACTGAACCTGAGCGAACTGGCCATGGGCGGCACCGCCGATCCGCCCTACGGCACGCCGCAGAACCCCTGGCGACGGGAGCACACTCCGGGAGAGTCCAGCAGCGGATCGGGGGCGGCGCTGGCGGCGCATCTGTGCGCGGCCTCGGTGGGCGAGGATACCGGCGGCAGCGGACGCGGCCCGGCCTCGTACTGCAACGCCGTTGGATTGCGGCCCACGTTCACCCGCATCAGCAGGCACGGCATCACGCCGATGTGCTGGTTCATGGACGCCGCTTCGCCGATGACCAAAACGGTGCAGGACTGCGCGCTAGCGCTGGGAGCGGTGGCCGGATACGACCCGTTGGACCCGACCACCAGCCGCCGGCCGGTGCCGGATTACCGGGGGATGCTTGACGGAGACATCCGAGGGATGAGGGTGGGGCGGATGACCGAACTGTGTGATGCGCCGGATATGCACGCCGACGTGCGGCGAGCTACCGACGCGGCCCTAGAAACGCTGGCCGGGCTGGGCGCTGAGGTGGTAGATGTATCGCTGCCGTTGACGGAAATCGCCGGGGCGATTTTCGTGGGCATCGCAGATACGGAAGGCGCCGGGGCGCGTGACGGGTTGATGCGGCGCGCGCCGGAGTTGCTGGACCGGGCATCGCGGACTCGATTGCAGTCCGCCGCGCTGGTTCCGGCCAAGGTGCAGAACCGGGCGATGAAGGCCCGGGCGCTGCTGAGGCGCCAGTTTGAGGAAGCCTTTGGGCAGGTGGACGTGCTGGTCTCGCCCACTGCGCCCTATCCCGCGCCGCGACACGACGCGCTGACCGCGCCCTTCGAGTCGGCGGACGACGTGCGCCAGCGGTTCTTTTTCCGCCGGTCCTATACCGGGTGCTACCCGCTGGCGGGAATGCCGGCGGTGTCCATACCCGGCGGGTTCACGGAAGACGGACTGCCCATCGGGTTGCAGCTGGGAGGCAGGCCTTTTGCCGAGGCCACGATCCTGCGTGCGGCATACGCCTACCAGGAAGCGACGGACTGGCATACGCGGCGGGCGCCGGTGTAAGGGACCCGGGGCCTTTCTAATCTTCGTCAGAATCAGGATTTACCGGATTTCAGGATTTCCAGGATGCGCTCTAATCCTGCCAATCCCCTAATCCTGAAAATCCTGATTCTGACAATTACGGCGAGAATGGAAAGGCCCGGGTATAGGACCGTAACTGTTCAGACTTGAGGGGTGGAACTCCAAATCCGGTGGTACAGACATTCTTGTCTGTACTGGCCGCCGCAGACAGGAATGTCTGCGCCACCTGAACTCTGAACAGTTACATAAGACCGTCTTCGATGGACGAAAGTCGGCAGAGAGGTGACAAGGATGAGTTTGGAAGGCAAAGTTGCGTTGATTACGGGAGCCGGCGGAATGCGCGGCGTGGGACGGGCGACGGCCCTCAAACTGGCGTCGTTGGGCGCGGACGTGGCGATTACTGATGTCCGGCGTCCTGTGGACGACCTGCCGCCGCACGAAGTACGGGCCGAGTGGCAGTCCATCGACAGCGTGGCCGAGGAGGTGCGCAGCCTGGGCCGGCAGGCGCATCCCATCTACGCCGACCTGTCCAACAGTGATGATATCGAGGGCCTGGTGGCCGAGACCGTGAACCACTACGGCCGCCTGGACATCATGGTCAACAACGCCCGGGCCATCATCGGACGGGATAAGGTGCCGGTTACCGAGTTGGACGAAGATGTCTGGCAGCATTTTCTCGCCATCAACACCACCGCCGTTTTCCTGTGCACCAAGCACGCCGGCCGGGAGATGGTGCGGTTGGGCAACGGCGGTCGGGTGGTCAACATCGCCAGCAACGCCGGCAAGCAGGCCAGCGCCGACGGGGCCGCCTATTCCGCCAGCAAGTTCGCCGTCATCGGCCTGACCCAGGCCTCGGCCATGGACCTGGCGCCTCACGGCATAACGGTCAACGCCGTCTGCCCCGGCCCCATCAACACCGACCGGATGAGCTACTGGGAGCGCGACCAGGCCGCTCAACGGGGCATAACCCAGGAGGAGTTCCGGGCGCAGGTGGTGGCCTCCTCAGCGGACCGGACTCCGCTGGGACGCATTGCCGAGCCGGAGGACGTGGCCAACCTGGTGGCATTCCTGGCCGGGCCGGACTCTGGCCTGATCACCGGACAGTCTTACAATGTGAATGGCGGGATACTGTTCCACTGATGGCGGGCTGGCGGCATGGCGCCGAATTGGCCATCAGTGAATGGAGGTCATTACAATGACGATGGGGTACGAGAATCCATTTCCCGGGATGGATCCTTACCTGGAACATCCGCATATCTGGCCAGGATTTCACAATCGGCTGATTACACACATGGCGGATGACCTGGCCGGCCGTTTGCCGTCCAATTATCGGATTGATATACAGGAACGCACCGAGATAGCTACGGTGCATGATTCAGACACAAGCCCACCCTACGTGATTCCGGATGCCCTGCTAATGGAAGCATCGGCTGCGCTGGGCCGGCGCGAAGCAGGGGTTACCACCGTTGCCGTCCCGCCGGAGAATGGCGTCGCAGTTCGAGTGGCAATGCCAGAGGAAGTGCGGGTCGCTTGGCTGTACATACAACGTATGCCGGATTGGAAAGTGGTCACCGTGGTCGAGGTACTGTCGCCAACCAACAAAATCCGTGGCGAGGGTCGGGAGAACTACCTGCACAAGCGAGCGGAATTTTTCAACTCGCGAGTCAGTTTGGTTGAGATTGACTTGCTGCGCCGGTGGGAGCCGATGCCGCTGGAAACGGTGGCGCCGCTCAGCCACTACCGTATTCTGGTGTGCCGGGGCTGGCAACGGCCCAACGCCGTTCTGTATCCGTTCAGCGTGGAGCAGGATATTCCCAAGTTCACGCTGCCCTTACAACCGGGAGACGACGAACCTGAAGTTGACCTGGGCGCTCTGGTGAGTGAAACGCACCGGCGAGGGCGGTACGGTCAGATAGCGGGCTACGCTAACCGGCCGCCGGCGCCGGCATTTGCCGCCGAGGTCCAAACGTGGGTGGACTCTCGCCTGGAACCGTTTCGGCCGCCGGATTAGTTCGGGAAGGATGGGATGCTAATGAATTACGGCAACCCGTTTCCGGGGATGAATCCGTACCTGGAGCGGCCGCGCCTCTGGGCGGAAGTTCACAGCGAGCTGATAGCCATGCTATGGTCAAATCTAGGCGCACAAATGCCCTTTGGCTACCGGCTGGCGATCGAACAACGATTGGAGATTTGGGAGGCGCCGTCCGTTGACGACAGGCCTAGGTTCGTCGTTCCCGACCTGTCGATAACCGAGGGTAGGGAGATACAACGAGAAGTTGCGCTCAAAGAGCGAACAATTCCCGAAGGCGGAATCATGGTAATGACGCCCGTGCCCACACGGGTCACGTACCTGGAAGTACGAACGGCGTCCGATCAAGTTGTAACGGTGGTGGAAGTCCTGTCACCCGCCAATAAAACACCGGGCCGAGGACGAACGGAATACTTGAGCAAGAGGGACGACGTTCTCGCGTCGGAGGTCAACCTGGTGGAAATCGACCTGCTTCGGGCCGGCGAGCCGATGCCGCTGGCGACGGTAGTTCCCGATTACCACTACCGGATTCTGGTAAGCCGGGAGTGGCAGCGTCCTAACGCTAACCTGTTTCCCTTCATGGTACAGGACTCCATTCCCAAGTTTCCGCTGCCGTTGCGAGCGGGCGATAATGAACTGCAGGTTGACCTGAGGATGTTGCTGGAACAGATGCATCAGACCGGGCGGTACAATGGCTTCGTCGATTACGCTACGCCTACGCCAGGGCCGGCTCTGGATAATGAAACGCAACAGTGGATAGATGAACGTCTGGCGGCGTTCCGGGAGCGAGTTGCGGAGGACGGATGACGACGAATTACGACAACCCATTTCCGGGGATGAATCCCTATTTGGAGCAACCCAGGTTTTGGCCAGGCGTCCACAACGACTTGATTGCCCAAATGCGAACCAACCTGGGGCCGCAACTGCCGCCCCAATACCGCATGGAGATTAACGAACGGTTTGAGATCGATGTTGCCCCGCCGGTTGACAATGAAGCGCCACGGGGCATTATCCCAGACCTTTCGATAACCACAGAGCGTGGCGACGCTGGTGGGGTTTTGGTTGCTGAGCCGCCCGCGCCGGAGGGCGGCGTTCTGGTACAGACGCCGGCGCCGGTGCGGGTCACCTATCTGGAAGTGCGGCAAGCTCCCGACGACCGTGTGGTGACGGTGGTGGAAATCCTGTCGCCCAGCAACAAGGCACCGGGCAGCGGACGGACGGACTATATTCGCAAGCGCGAGGATATTCTGACATCACCCGTCAACCTGGTGGAGATTGACCTGCTGCGGGGCGGCGAACCGATGCCGCTGACGACGCCGGTTCCCCCATGTCATTACCGGATTTTGGTCAGTCGAGAAAGGTGGCGGCCTTCCGCCCGTCTGTTTCCCTTTACGGTTATGAACGCCATCCCCAAGTTTCCGCTGCCACTGCTGGAAGGCGACGCCAAGATAGAGGCGGACATTGGCCCGTTGCTGGCCGGTATGCACCACACGGGCCGCTACAATATGGCCGTCAACTATGACCAGCCGCCGCCGGGACCATCTCTAGATGCGGCAACTCTGCAATGGTTGGATGAGCGATTAGCGGCGTTCCGGCAGTCGGCATAAGCTCAACATCCGCCAGCCCACAAAGCGAGGTGTCAACAAATGCAGTACGGAATTACCCTGCCCGGGCGCGGCCCGCTTTCCACCCCGGACAATCTGGCTACCATCGCCCAAAAGGCCGAGTCCCTGGGCTTCGACTCCATCGCCCTCGGCGACCACATCCTGGTGCCCAAGAACATCGACTCGGACTATCCCTATACCGAAACCGGCGAATTCCCCGGCTCGGCTTCGGGCCAGGCTATGGAGCAGATCACGGCGCTGGCCTACATGGCCGGCTGCACCCAGAAAATCCGTCTGGCGACATCGGTACTGATCGTGCCGCATCGCAACCCGCTGGTGGCGGCCAAGGCGCTGGCCACGCTGGACGTGCTTTCCGGCGGCCGGCTCATCGTCGGCGTCGGCGTGGGCTGGTGCCGGGAGGAGTTTGACGCGGTGGGATGCGAGCCATTCGACGAGCGCGGCGCCGTTACCGACGAGTACATTCGCGCCTTCAAGGAGTTGTGGACGTCGGACGACCCCAAGTTCGAGGGCAAGTACGTCAGCTTCTCTGACATCTGGTTCCTGCCCAAGCCGATCCAGAAACCGCATCCGCCCTTCTGGGTGGGCGGCGAGAGCCGGCCGGCCATCCGCCGCGCCGCCACCCTGTGCGATGGCTGGTATCCCATCGGGAACAATCCCGCCTTCCCGGTGGGAACGCCCGAAGCGTTGCAGTCCAGCATGGGCCGCCTGCGCGGCGTCGCCGAACGGGCCGGTCGCAACCCGGACGAAATCCAGATCATCTACCGCTCCCACGACTACCGCATCACCGGCGCGGACACCAGCGCCGACCGGACCAAGTTCACCGGCAGCGGCGAGCAGATCGCCGGCGACATCCGCCAGTACGAAGAGATGGGGGTCAGCTACCTGGTGCTGGACATTGCCCGCCTCAGCGCCGACGGCAACCTGGAGGAAACCCTGGGACACCTGGAGGACTTCACCACGCAGGTGGCGGCGAGAGTCTAGGCATATGGCAACTCCGAATACTCCGGTTGCCGATGACCCCGGGCGCACCGGGAGTGGGTTTGCGGCGTTGGCCGTCAGGCATTTCGCCGCAACACTGCTGGTACTGGTCGAGTTCGTGCTGGTGCAAGCGGTAGCCATTGGTCTTACGACGGGAGTATATTTTCTGATACCGTTGCTGGAAACTGGCGCAGAGGCGAGTTTTGAGGATTGGCGGAAAATTTTCCAGGTGGTCAGCCCAACCGTAGGCATATCGGGAGGTGCAGGAATCGTGCTTTCGACCATCATATACGCCAGGCAGGCACAGCAGTCCGAAGCCAGGCGGCAGGAAGAACAGGCCAAACGGCTGGAAGAACAAACCAAACGACAGGAAGAACAAGCCAAACGGCAGGTGGCAGAAGCGGAAGCGCGAGTGGCCCAAGCTCAGGCTGAGACGGCTCAGGCGAACGAGCGCGCAGCGCTGGCCGAAGTGCAGCGGCTGCGAACCCGGCTGGCTGAACTGGAAAACGGCGATTCCGACCATCGGGCATCCTCATAGCGGAACCGGGAAGCGAACGCGGCGCGGGTTATCGTTGATGACGTTCACGCTTACCGAGCAAAACGCCATCTACTATCTGGCACAACAGCGGTTCATCACTCCCGCCGCGGAGAGGTCGGCGACGGCACAATCTCTCGGCGGCGGCGTCTCCAACGTCGTGATCCGGGTGGACGTACCCGGAGAACCCGGCGGGTTGGTCTTGAAACAATCGCTGCTCCGGCTCCGGGTGGAACAGGAGTGGCTGGCCGACCGTGAGCGGATCTACCGCGAAGCGGCCAGCTTGCGATACCTGGCAAAGGTGTTGCCGGCGTCCGCGCTGCCCAAAGTGGTCCACGAAGACCGGGCCAACTACCTGTTTGTCATGACGGCAGCGCCGGCCGAGGGGGTGAACTGGAAAGATGCCTTGCTTGCCGGCAAGGTGGACACCGCCGTGGCCAAACAGGTCGGCGCATTGCTGGGCCGGATACATCAACATTCTGCCGTGACCAACGACCGGATACCGGAGGAATTGGAGCAATTCGCCGACCAGCGCTGTTTCGTCCAGCTTCGCGTCGACCCGTACCACCGGGCCACCGCCGCCGTCCATCCCGAACTTGCCAACGCCATCGAAATCGAAGCCCAACGTATGCTCAACCGGCGTCTCGCGTTGGTGCACGGTGACTACAGCCCCAAAAACGTAATCGTGGTTGGGTCGGGCGCCGCTGCTGAGACGTTCCTGCTGGATTTTGAGGTGGCGCATCTGGGGAATCCCGTGTTTGACTTGGCTTTCATGCTGAACCATCTCACGCTGAAAGCGATCCACAAGCCCCGGTTGGCCGGCGAATACAACGCGGCGGCCCGCTCTTTCTGGTCGGCCTACCTGGATAATGCCGGCCCATTCGCTACCGATCCGGCGGGGTTTGAGCGGGAAACGGTTCGTCAACTGGGGGTACTGCTGCTGGCGCGCATCGACGGCAAGTCTCCCGCGGAATACATAACCGGCGACCATCAGAAACAACAAGCCAGAAACCTGGCAAAAGGCATACTGTCCGGAGAGATAACACATCTACATCAACTGCATGACGCGCTGATGACTCCAGCATCGGCAAAGTAGTACACTTTGCCGGCGGGTTTCCGGCCGGTGGTCGGCCGCCCAGTTCCCGAGCAGAGGAGAAGAGAACGTGCCCCAAGAATTGAACGCGGGATTGGACGGAGCCGGTCTCCGGGTCGCCGTGGTCGCGGCCCGCTTCAACAACGTTATTACCAAGAACCTGATGGAGGGCGCCGTTTCCACCTTGACCCAGTACGGCGTCCGGGATGGAGACATCGCTACCGCCTGGGTGCCCGGCTCGTTCGAGCTGCCCGTGGTCGCCAAGACGCTGGCGGCGTCCGGCCGGTACGACGCCGTGATCTGCCTGGGAGCGGTGATTCGCGGCGAGACCAGCCACTACGACATGGTCTGCAATCAGGCCGCTTCCGGGATCGCCGCGGTCAGCCGAGAGACCGGCATTCCCACCATGTTCGGCGTCCTCACCACCGAGAATATGGACCAGGCCATCAACCGGTCCGGCGGCAAAGTGGGCAACCTGGGATCGGACTGCGCGGTGGGAGCCATTGAGTGCGCCCGGCTGCTCCAGGCCGTTAATACCGCCTGACGCGCGCCATAGGGAGGCGGGATGCGGACTACGGTTGAATTCAATCCCAGCTATTCGCTGCTCACTATTGATCTCGATAGCGGGGAATCCATCAAGGCCGAACCCGGGGCCATGGTGGCCCAGCAGGGCGTGGACATGAGGACGGGCATGGGCGGAGGCGGCGGTTTGTTCGGCGGCATCCGCCGGATGATGGGAGGCGAGTCTTTCTTCGTGAACACCTTCACCGCGGAACGAGCCGGCGGGTGGGTGAGCCTGGCTCCGCCGGCCCCGGGAGACATCGGAGCGTTCGATCTGATGCCGGGAACCAACCTGTTCATCCAGTCCAGTTCCTTCCTGGCCAGCACCGGCAATGTGCAGCTTGACTCTCAATTCCAGGGGTTCCGGGGATTTTTCAGCGGTGAAAGCCTGTTCTTCCTCCGGGCTTATGCCGAGCGGGGAGCCGGCACCGTTTACTACAACTCCTTCGGCGCAATCAAAGAGGTCCCGGTGGTGCCGGGCGAGGAATTGGTAGTCGATACCGGTCACCTGGTCGCGTTCAGTGATGATGTTGATTATTCCATTGGGAAAGTAGGCGGCATCCGTTCCCTGATCGGCGGCGGCGAAGGACTGGTAATGAGGTTTCGAGGCAACGGCCAGGTGTGGGTGCAGACCCGCAACCTGGCGGCGCTGGCGGAAAAGCTGACGCCCTTCCTGCCCCAACCACGGGGACAATAACCTGAGGGCACCGACACGTCGGCAGAGGAGCAGGCACATGGAGTTCGGCGTTACTATCCCCAACAACTGGGGACTGGAAGATCCCCAGGCCGTCATCGGATTCGGCCCGTTGGCTGAGGAATTGGGCTACGACTCCGTGTGGACCATGGATCACCTGTTCAACAACGGGTACATCCGGGAGCGGCTGGACGACAAACCCTACTACCATCCCATGGCCACGTTGTCCCACATCTCGGCGCTGACATCGCGGGTCAGGCTGGGCACGTCCGTCCTGGTGCTGCCCTATCACAACCCGGTGGAGTTGGCGAAGTATGCCGCCTCTCTGGATCAGATGTCCGGCGGCCGGGTCGTGCTGGGCGTCGGCGTCGGCGCGATGACGCCGGAGTTTGAAGCCCTGGGCATACCGATGAACCAGCGCGGTTCCCTCACCAACGAAGCCATGGACCTGATGCGGGAGCTATGGTCCAACGAAGACCCACGATTCAACAGCGACCGTTGGCAGTTCAGCGACCTGAAGTTCTCTCCCAAGCCGCGGCAGACGGCAGAAGGCTCCCCGCACGTCCCCCTGTGGGTGGGCGGCAACAGCCCCGGAGCGTTGCGCCGCGCCGCCCGCCGGGGCGACGGCTGGCATCCCTCCGGGGTGAGCGCTGAGGAGTTTGCCATCGGCCGGCAGCGGGTGCGGGAGTTGGCCGAATCGGCGGGACGCAACCCCGACGACCTGGTGATGTCCGCCCGGGTGGAGGTGGAAGCCCACGGTGGACCGTCCAGCCAGCGCGCCGCCGACCGCTCCCGGCTGCCCGGCGATGATCCGGCGGGGATGGTCGCCGGGATTGCGGCCTATGGCGACGCCGGAGTCCAGCATATCGTGTTGGCGCTCAATACGGGCGACGCCGACCGCCTGCGGGAGCTGATGCAGGCAATCGCCGAGGATGTCATTCCCCAACTACGCTGAGGGCCCCGGGCCCGAACTTGAGGCCCGGTCACGCAACCGGCAATGCAACGAAAGGAGGCAGACACTATGTTGAAGCGAGCGACTTTGGCCCGGATTGGCAAGTTCACCCCCCCCCGTATCATTAATTGCAATACTCTTTATTGCAACTGTCGCCGCCACGCCGGCCAATTTGCCGGTCCCAGCGGCGCCGACCGCCGTGGGTACGGCCAACGCCGGTGAAATCCGGGTGGACTGGCAGCAAGTTCCGGGCGCCCGGTTCTACGTGATCGGCTGGATCAACCGCAACGATTACGACCGGATCGGCAGCGCCGGGGATTGGCTGAGCGCGTTCCACTACGCGACGGTTCCCGCCCCCAACCGGAACTACACGGTGAGCGGCCTGAAAGCCGGTGAGGAGTATTGGGTCATCCTGGGCGCCCGCGCGGAACGCTTCCACGGCGAGGCGGTGAGTTGGTCGGCATGGACCGGCCCGGTAATGACTTCCGGCGCGCACGGGGCCGGGCTGTGTCCCATCACCGGGCTGCCGATCCCCGCCGGCGGCTATCTGGGGATTGGGGACACGGTGTCAACACCGATTGGGAGCCAGACATTCACCCTGACCAGCGCGTCGTTCCTTGCCACAGTTACGTTTCATTATGCGGACGACCCAACGCAACAGTTTTCACCGCGGCCCGGACGCCGTTTCGTGGAAGTTTGCGGGACTTACCGGCATCACTTCAGTTCCGCACGCAGGTTTTCTACGGGCTACGACAATAACGTGACCAGCGACGCCGGCATCGGCTTCACCCAGGCCACTACACACGAGCGCATCGATCCCGGTGTGGACGGGAGCGGGTGTCAACTCTGGGACGTACCGGCCGGGGCAAAGACCGTAATCTACGCGGTGGGATTAGGCGGGTACAGCTCGTCGGCGGGGATTAGCGGAACGGACCACAACAACATTGGCCTGTATCGCATTGACGCTCCGGCCAACTGACAGAGCGCCCCGGCATCCGGCGACGAGATTGCCATCCGCCACGGCGGACGCTCGCAATGATATAGGAGTTGCGCACTTGAAATCCCACGCCCGTCACTCCGGCGAAAGCCGGAGTCCAGAAGTCTCAGCGTGAAAGAATCGGAACGATGATTAACGATTTCGGTCACTGGATTCCGGCTTTCGCCGGAATGACGGTTGACAGTCGGAAGGCCCTGGTCTAGCCGCCGGCGGCATTGTCCCGGTCCAGTCGATCCAAGTCTTCCAAAAGGGACGACATCGTGTCCGGGTCGGCTTCGTCCAGTCGCGGCCCGTAGTAATACCGCTCGAAACCGGTGACGATGCGACCTACCGGCGGATCGGGCAGCGTTTCCCGCACGTCCCGCCGGTGTTCCTGGGGAGTTTGCCAGCGGCGGCGGGGGAAACCTACCGCGCTGGCGACTTCCAGCATCCGGTGATACACCTCCCGGGGCGTGACCGGAGGAGGCCGGCGCCGGCGCAGGTTCGACGCCCAATTGGCCCAGCCGGCCAGGGTATCGGAAACATCTTGCCCGGCTCCCTCCCAGCTGAAGATGGATTCACGCATTTCGCCTTCGGCATAGTTGCCGCCCACCAGCCGGCGGCGGCGGAACATGCGGAACAGGACCCAACCGGCCAGCGACAAGGCCGCCAGGAACGCCAGCCACTTGATGACGGTCAATATCACGTTGGGCGGCCCTTCCCCATCGACGTCGCGCAGGCTTTCGTGAAATTCCTCGATCTGGAGCCGCGCCAACTCCAGCCCACTGAGGTCGCCACCGCCAAAGAGACCGGACACCCAGTTGCCGATGGCAACCAATCCGGCGGCCAACAGGCCCAGCAGCAACAGGACGGGGCGCAAAGTCCAGAGGCCCAGGAAGGCGACGCCGCGCACCAACGCCCGCGCCGCATCGTCCAATCCACCGATCCCCAATGCTCCCAGGATCACGGCCAGCAGCAGCACTCCAAACACGCTGAGGATGATGGCCGCCAACCAGCCCCGGTTCATGCGGCCGGCGCCTCCTTCCGCGGCGAACCGGCTCAGGGCCAATCCCGCCAACCCGACGGCGAAAAACACCAACAGCACGGGCAAGCGCACGATTGCGACGGGCAGCAGGGCGTCGGCGACCACCACCACGATGACGACGAGCACTCCCCGCACGAAGGCGCTCCGCACCACGTCCAGCGTAACGTCATCCCGCGCTATGGCGGTGCCCCGCCACCAGAGGAGCAGCATGAAAATACCGGTCACGGCCAATGCCGCCACGGTACGAAGGTCGCCGGACAATAGCTGGCCGATGGGGAACCACCCGGCGCCCATGCTGGCGCCAGCCAGAACCAGTACCGAAACGGCGCTCAACACCAGGCCGATGACGCCCCGGAGGTTCAGGGAAAAGCGGATCGTCTGCACGTACCAGGAGAGCAGGAACGACCAACCCATGGCCAGGACGACGATGCCCAGGGGAATGGCGGCGTCGGGCAATCTGATGACGTTGGCCACCAGACGGCAGCCCAGGTAGAGCGCAAAGCCCTCCAGGAAGAGGGCGATGCCGGTAATCAGCGCGCCGCGAGCGAAGCTACCCATGATTATTCCGGTCAGTTACTCCGAGTGGGCATCAGAACATAGACGGCGAAGGCGCGGCGGTCTCGGGCCGGCACTTGGAGAAAGCCGAGGATGGCATCCTCGGCCCAATCTATCAGCTGGATAACTTCGGCTTTGGCGAATGTCCAGTCTGGGTCATAGTCGGCGAGGTGTCGCTGTCTCTGCGTATCAACGAAAACGTGAGCAAAATACTGGATTGTGGCGGGAAAGTCAGAGATGCTCGGATGTTGGCAACGCTGTCGGGCGAAGCCGTGTTGCAAAGCCCGGTAGGTTTGGTTCCATGCCGGTCGGCTGCGGTTAGCGCCGGGACCACCAACCAGCAAATCGGCGCAGCACAGGGCCAGACAATGGAACAGCGCATAATACGTCGTGCTGACGATGCGGCGCAGGTCGGATTGTCGAGGCCAGCCCCGCGTACTCATTGCTACCATGGCACGAGCCGTGGCGATGAAATCAAGGGGATTCATAGACCATGTTGAAAGCAGAGCGTCGTTGCCGTTTTTCGAGCCAAGGCCATTCGGACTTGGCAATCCACGAAAAGCTGGGCCACTCCTCAATGTCCAAGTCGAGCAGCTTTTCACGAACGCGCCCTATCAGTTCGCCCGTCCAACGGACTTCCAGGTTTTTCTGGTCGCCGTCGAAGACGACGAGGATGCGGAGGTAGAGTTCGCCGGTGGCGTGGGGGCCCCATTCGTCGTAGGTGGGGATTACCACGATGGGGCTGAAGACGAACTCGTCTTCGGTGAACCGCTCGTCCAGGAACTTGCGGACAATGGCGATGACTTTTTCGTCCCGTTCGGGATTTATCCTGGGGTCTCTGTTCTTCATAGCCGCATCTCCCCCGATTGAATACCGGCATATATGTTACACCTGCTCGGGTTCCGGTTCGGCCTCGGGGTCGCGCAGCCAATCGTCGCGCCAGGTTTCTTCCAATCCGGCCAGGCTGGCGCCGGCGAGAAACACGGGCACTTCCGGCGGTAGCTCCGCAGCGGCCGGGCCGGGCGTTGCGTCCCCGGCGTAGAAAATCACCACCCGATGGCCCCGCTGCTTGATCTCCTCGGCTTCCTGCACCACGGCCCGGGTCAGGATGGCGGTAACCAGCACGACGGTGGCGCCAGTGGCCAGAGTGTCGGTTTCAGTCCGCAGCACCGCCGATAGTTCCGCCACCCAGAAGGGGCCGGCCATGGCCAGGGACTCCAGGACGGCTTCCAGCTGGAGACTGCCGCCGCCGGAAGGCACCGACATCCATTTGCTGGAGTACGAGGCCACCGCGTTGCTCACCAATCCGAAGGTGAAACCCTCCCGCTCCGCGAACTCCGCCACCGACGCGGCGACCGTCACCGCCCGCTCGAATAACCGCCGGTTGCTGCCCTGCCAGGCGGCGTCGCCGGTGCGAGCATTGAGGGCGATGAGCATATGCCGGGTGGCGGCCGGCTCAAAAATCCGCGTCTCCAGTTTGCCGTGGCGCGCGGTGGCCTTCCAGTCGATGTGTTTCAGAGGATCGGAAGGGCGATAATCCCGCAAGCCGACGAACCGGCTGGGGTCGTCCTGGATCAGCCGACGGCCCCGGCTGGCGCCCAGGGGGCGTTCCCATAGCATCATCATCTCCCGCAGGTCAACGATGCGCGGATAGACCAGCAGGTACTCCACGGCGGTCACCTGCTGCTCGGTGGCCGTGATGCCGAACATATCGCCGCTGCGCAGGCGTGCCGGCCCGATGCGGTGGTTCCCCCGGGCCCGGCAACGCACCCGGTAGCGCCACGTGACGCGCTGGTACGGCAACAGCGACGTGGTGATGCGATGGTCCAGTTCCGCCTCCGCGCCCACGCCCCGCTGGTGCGTTCCGCCGGTTTGCAGGCCGATGGGAAAGGCGTCGGAGATGTCCAGCCAGATCATGGGCAGCAGTTTGCCGTTGTCAACGGTGATGTAGTAGTCGATAACGTCGCCGATGAAGGCGCGATGCCGCTCCAGGCGACGGGTGTAGGTGAGCCGGCGAAAGGCGTAGCGCGGCCAGTGCTTGCCGGTTATCCAGATGAGCAGGACCAGGACCCCAACCACAATCAGCAGCAACTGGCTGGCCAGCAGGCCGGCCAGGATGAGCAGTGCGGCGGCGATTACCCACAAGTCGCTGAGCATGGCCGCAGGATAACCGATTTACGGCCCGGCGGTCACCCTGGTGGCACCCTGGGCTTGTGCTATGCTTGCCGGCAGCAGCGGGAAATCGCTTCCCAATCTGAGGAGGCTGGCAAAGTGAATCGCTACAAACTGTCTTATGCTATGTATGATCCCAGCAAGAGTACGGAGGATGACAAGTACATGGCCGAAATACCGGCCCTGCCAGGGTGCCGGGCCTGGGGGGATACCGCCGCCGAAACCCTGTACATCCTGCAAGGCGTGGCCGAGGCGTTTATACAATCCTATCTGGAGCGCGGTCTGGAATTGCCGGACGGAGTCCAGGCGACACCGGTAGAACCGGGCAAGGTTGATGAGGTAACGGTAATCGCGTGACCTATGCGCCTAGTCATGTTTCATCGTCCAGTATCCGCTGTGGTATCCTTTCCGGCAGTTGCAGCCGGAGGGGATCACCATGGCGCGAGTTCCTTATGTTTCTCGGGATGAACTGGATGATGCAGGGCAGACGATTTATGACCGAATACGCGAAGACCGGGGCGCGGCGGAGGTTGGTCTCCAGTTCCGGGCGCTGCTGCACAGTCCGCAGGCTGCCGGCTATCTGACCTCGTTGGGGGCCACGCTCCGGTTCCAGTCCGCGATGTCCGATGACCTGAAGGAGTTGGCCATCATCCTGGTGGCGCGGGAATGGGACTCCGGCATCGAGTGGACGGGCCACGCGGTGGCCGCCGCCAACGCCGGCGTGTCCGCCGCGGCCATCGAGGGCATCCGCACCTGGCAAGCGCCCGGTTGTCTGGGAGGAGAGCAAGCGGCCATTGCCCGTTTCGTGCAGCAGATGATCCGGGAGAAGGACGTATCCGACGAGAATTTTCAGGCCGTCCACCGGTTCTTGGGAGACCGGGGAGTGGTTGACCTGACGATGACCGTCGCGTACTACTCCGCCCTGGCGCTGGCCCAAATTTCCCTGCGCCCGGAAATGGGAGACGGCAGAGTTTCCACGCTGTAATGCCTCTGGGCCGACGCGACAGCGGAGGCAACAGTTGACGATATGGACGATCCGATAGCGGACCAATTGCTCGGCCGGCTGGCCGGACTGCTGGAGTTCCACGGCCTCGGCACCGCGACGCTCACGCCTCGCCCGCGCGGCGGGCGTCTGCTGGGCGAACTTGCCGAGGAAGTGTCCGACCTGCTGGAGCGCCTGGCCAATGCCGATCCGGGGCTGCCCGAGGGCCGGCGCCCGCGCAGCCTCATCTACGGCAACGGGTGTTTCTCCATCGGGCGGTATGCCGAAGCGCTGGCCGTATATCAAGCCCTGATGGGCCGGCGCCCGTCCGACTTCGCGGTCCACTTCAACCTGGGCGTCACCTGCCTGCGACGGCGGATGCCCCGGGAGGCGGCGCGCGCGTTGTCCCGGGCATTGGAACTGGACGCCCTCTCCGCGCCGGCATACTACCAGCGGGGCAACGCCAGGGACGACCTGGGGGATTCTGCCGGGGCCCTGGAAGACTATGCCATGGCAATCAATCTGGATCCCGAGTACCTCCAGGCACACTACAACCGGGGCGTCGTGCTGAACAACCTGGGCCGATACGCGGAGGCGGTGGGAGCCTTTGACCAGGTGCTGAGCCTGCGGCCCGACATATCCAACGCCTATCTCAACCGGGGCGTGGCGCGCGATGAGTTAGGAGACGCCGCCGGAGCCGTGGCCGACTACGACGAAGCGCTGCTGTGCAGTCCCGACAACGCCAGCGCCCGGTTCAACAAGGCCAGGATCCTGTTCCGCCTGGGCCGCTACCGGGAGGCCGCCGCCGACTATACCGCCGCGATCCAGTTGAAACCGGACGACGTGGAAGCCATCAACAATCGCGGCCTGGCCCATGACGCGCTGGGAAACTACGCCGACGCCATCGCCGACTACGACGCGGCACTGGCCTTGAAACCCGATTTCGCCGAGGTGCTCAGCAACCGGGGCGCGGCCCGGGAGAGCCTGGGCGACGCCGACGCCGCGCTGGACGACTATCTGGCGGCGCAACAGGCCGAGCCGGGGTTTGCCGCCGCCTACTACAACGCGGCGCGCCTCTACGCCGACCGGGGCGACATCAACAGTTGCGCCGACCAACTGGCGGAGGCGATACGTTTGCAGCCGGGGCTATATGACGAAGCCGAGTCTGACGAGGCGCTGGCGTGGGTGCTGGATTTGTCAAGGCTGCGGGACGAGCGGCGGAACCACTAGGGAAGAGTACCTGAACTGGCGTTCATCAATCACACGAACTAAACAAATCCTTCAACCTGCTTACGACAACCGCCATCGCCCACCCAACAGCCCCCAGGGCTCCTACGATTCCCAACAGACGGTCTATCGTAAAGTGAGGTACCAAAGCTAGGACTATAACCAGACAACCGACTACGCCGACGACGGTAACTACCAATACCATCGTTAAAGCAATGGCTCTCCAAGCATTTCGGAAGAACATTTCCGGCTAGGTCTTGGCTTTAGTAGTCAGCACAAGAACAAAGCCGGAGACGCCGGTAGCCAAGCCGGTTACGCCCAGCAAAGCGGCGCCGGTCAAAGTCATCGGGTACAACTCGAAGATATGATGTCCCAAGAGGAACACTGCCAAACCTACGGAATATGCGGCCAGCGAGGCCGTGAATATCTTATCCCACATAAGTCCTTCCCCCTTACGCCATTACGACAGGATAAATGCGGGAGAGAACGGTTGTCAAAAATGGAACTTCGGACGAACCGGAGCGGCTAATTGCCCAATCCCGACGGACGATCCGCTTCACCCTCTTCGTCCGGTGGGATGACTTCCCGCAGGATGGCTTCTTCGCTGAGCCGGGCGGCTTCGCCGAGTATTTCAGGACGGTCTTCGATCAGCACTTCGTCGTCCAGCGCCGCATCGGTTTCCGGCCGGTGGTCGGCATGGGTCAGAATGTTGTGCGTGATGACCACCATCGCCAGGGCGGTGACCCCCAGCATCACGGACCAGTCCTCACCGCGCAGCGTATTCAAGGCCAGCATGGCGCCAAAGCCGAGAAATATGCCGATGGAAGAGCGGAATACTGAACGCCGCGCCAGCAGGACCGCGACAAAGCCCACCACGATGCCCACCATGATGTACCAACTGAGATAGGCCAGAGACACGCCGACCAGCACCACCATGCCGTCGCCGCCCTTGAAGCCGGTGAACAGGCTCTTCCAGTGTCCCGCGATGGCGGCGATGCCGGCCACCAGCCCCCACAGCTCGGGCACTCCGAGCATCCACGCGACCACAACCGCGACAGCGCCTTTGACCGCGTCGCAGGCGAACACCAGCATCCCGCGCCTTCGGCCCACGTGCCAGAATACGTTGGCGGTGCCGGCCCGCCGGCTGCCGGTGGCAAAGATGTCGATGCCCTTCAGCCGGGCCACCAGGTAGGCAAAGGGGATGCTGCCCAGCAGGTAACCGACGAGAGCGGCGGCCAGCACACGGGGGATCAGGGAGATTATTTCATCAAGCCACATGAAACGGCCAAAGGGTCATCGAGTCACAGGATAATAGCACACGGTCGGGGTTCAGACCGGGCTTCGGCCTACGTAGAGCCAGTACCCGATCTGTCCACCTTTCACCAGACGCTCGACCCGATCCAACAAGTCAGGCGCTGCCGCGGTCAGGTCAACGGCCAGTTTCGTGTCGATTCGCCCCAATGACTGACCCAAAGCGAGCTTGGCGCGCAGGTCTGCCAGCAGCGTCAGAACCTCCGCCGAAAGGTCTTCCGGTTCCTCGGCGCTGAACTCCGCCTGTTCCAGCAGGTCCCGGTAGCCATCAGCCGAAAGCGCATCGGTGAGACAGAGCATCATGCCGACCGTTCCGTCCAACTCCGGCGGCAAGCTGCCGGGCGCCACGGTTACGTCGGAAATGCCGAGGACGCCGCCGGGTTTCAGCAGGCGTCGGCATTCGGCCATGGCGGCAGTCTTGTCGGTGAACAGGCTGATGGCGCACTCGATGAGCACGGCATCAAACGCGCCGTTACGGAAGGGCGGCAGCTCCGCATCACCGCGCACGAAATCAACGTTGGCGGGAATGGGCTGCTCCAAGGCGAGTCGCCGGGACGTGGCTGCCGCGTCCGCGCCCAACTCCAGACCCGTTACCCGACAGCGGAACACCCGGGAAAGGGCCGTGGCGCTGGTCCCCAGGCCGCACGCCAAGTCCAGCACGCGCCAGCCGGGTTGCAGGCCCATGAACCGGCCCAATCGGTTGGTGGCGCGCCGGCCGCCGGGGTGCAGGCTGTCGCCCAGGATCAGGCGGGCCAGCCCCGATGAATAGAGGTCGGCGCAGCAGATTTTGGCGGAATAGGTGTTGAGCATTATTTTTTACATCGATGTACAGGAGGCTTGGCACAAAAATACAGGCTTGAACCGATCTACTGTGCGGCTTGGCCCCAAAACTGTGGGAAATCTGATTTTGCTCGAGACTGCTTTCGAGGCCGTTGCCGATGCACAGTGGTGTTTGGGCGGAATAACGGTCTTGGTTCACGTTGTGTCGATTTGAAGAATGCGTGTTTCTCCCGGGCTCATAGAGTTGACAGCGTCGTTTATCGCGGTGAGGGCGCGGCTTACGTGTCGCCGGCGATTTCCGGTGATGATGAGTATAGCGATGCTTCTGCGGGACAGGTTCTGCTGGTAGGGGATCCGCTGGTCTGCGGTGATCAGCAGTTGGTATCCGTGGCTTTCAGCTCGGTCCAGGAGTTCGCCGTTGGTGAGGGTGTGCCAACTGAACTGTAGGGCGACGTCCACCTGATGGCCCGGAAGGTTGTTCCTAAGCAGTCTTGGGACGTTGTTGTCCAGCAGTATCTTCATCGGCGAAGTGTTTCTCCAGGGATTGGATTTCGTGATCGAGAAGGGCCTCGATCTGTTCCCGAGTGACGGCCCCGAAGTCGTCGATGAACTCGTCGATGGTTGGACTGTCCTTGAAGGCATTGAAGAGGCTGGCCACGGGCAGCCTGGTGTTCTTGAAGATCCAGGCTCCGCTCACTTTGTCGGGGTGACGTTCGATGGCGTCACAGCTGTCCCAGTGGCCCATGGTATTGTCTCCTTCGCGGGTGGCACTTTGTGAGGTGATTGAGTTTATCACCGGCCGGCTGGAGCGAAGATCCGCGCCTCGAGGCTGGTGTTGGCGCTTGTGGCCAACATCTTTTTGTGCAACGCTTGTACAGGATTTACAGGATTTGTTTGATTCTGCGGCGGCCCTGCTCCAGAGTCAGTTGCTCGCGGATCTGTTCCCGGTAGCCGACGGAGTTGTAAGCGCAGAAGGGGATGGCGCGCCCGTCGGGAGTGAGAATGCCGACGCAGCACTTCATAACCTGCTTGACGTTGAAGGTCCAGGCATCCAGGAAATCCTTGATGGCGATTTGGAAGACGTGCTCCTTGAGGTGGTTCACCCCGTAGGGCAGGTCCAGGCCCGGGCCGCAGGCGCATTCGAACTGGCCGGCGGTCTTTTCGGTGCCAGCCACCGCGGACGCCGACCATAACCCTTCCAAGGCAGCCTGTATATCGGCTCCATCGGGCGGCTTGGGGAGGGCTCGATTGGTTATGTAGTCCAGGTATTGGTCAATATCCAACAGGCGCGGCAGCGGAATAACCGTGTCTCCATCCACGAAGACGTAGGAATTGACCTGGCAGGTGGGAAAGCAGCAGGGCACTGGGACGAAATCTTCCAAGACGAAACGGCCGGCGGTCTGGTCAACGATGCCATGGATAATGTCGGGGATGGTGACGCGGGTCATGGGGTCAAAGGGGATGTGCCGGCCCACGTGGGTGACGGGTTGGAAAACCGCTCCGCGCACCGCCGGATTCTTCAGTCCGAACTCGACGATCTCGCCCACCTCGTCGGTGTTCACGTCGCGCTCGATGGCGGCGACCAGCACGGCGGTCATGCCGGCGTCGGCGAGGCGGTCCAGGGCGCGCATCTTGGTATCCAGCAGCGGCTCGCCGCGAATGGTCCGGTAGGTCTCTTCCCGCAGGCCGTCAAACTGGAAATAGACCACCGGGTCCAGGGCGGCCATTTGAGCGAGGAAGCGGTCGTCCCGGGCCAGGCGGACGCCGTTGGTGTTTATCATCACCTGGCGGATGCCCCGGTCCTTGGCGGCCTGGATCATCTCCGGCAGCTGGGGATGGATGGTCGGCTCGCCGCCGCTGAACTGCACCACCTCGGGGTCGCCTTCAATCTCGATGAAGCGGTCCAACATGGATTCCACCTGCTCCAGGGTAAGGTTGTAACCCGCGCCGGCATCGGCGAAACAGACCGGGCAGTCCAGGTTGCAGGCGGTGTTGATCTCAATGAGGGCGAGGCAGATGTGCTGCTTGTGCTCCGGGCAGAGGCCGCAGTCCAGAGGGCATCCCTCCTTCACCTCGGTGCTGAAATCCAGGGGAATGGTGCCGGGCTTGTTGAACCGTATGCTGCCGACGTACATCTCGGCGTCGGAGCTGATGATGGCCTCGAACCAGCCGTGTTCGGGGCACCGTTTCCGCATATAGACCTTGTTGTCGCGGATGATTATCTGGGCGTCGATGACCGCCTTGCACTCGGGGCAGATGGAGCGGGTGAGTTCGTGAAATATGAAATCGGCGTCCTGTTTGACGCGGTTGGCAGCGGTCAATTGGGATGCGCTCCTTGTAACACTCAAATTTGGACGAAAGTGGTATCCCAAAGCGGTTCGGTATGACCGTATTGATCTGTGTAGAGTTGGCTGCCAGCCACTACAGGCAGCACAATTCCAGTTTGCTCAGGCGGTCCTTTGGCTCGCAGGATCGTCCTCATCCAACTTGCTTGATGCGACGCTATTTTGACGTGGGATTTTCGGATGACGAAATCTGCCCGCACGAGGACATAAACGAGTATGGCATCAGATGCTCGACGACCGTAGAATCTGGCGCTACAACCCATAAGGTCAACGTACATACTACCAGAGATAACGCCACGTTCGACGGCATCATTCGTGATCACCGACATATCCCACGACGAAAGCGGTTCGATGTGGCTTAAATCCAGCGCATTAGCAAACAACTCTGAACGGCGTTCGCAAAGCTCCCTCACACGGTCATATCGAACGTGGTCGGGGTCCATTATGCCGCCATACAACTGGTCATAAACGGGGCCAGCTGTTGCCAGGACTGCACGCAATTCGGCGAAGGTCATGGGCTCCGGCTGGTTGGCCGGGGATGTTGAGGTGGTCATGGCACTATGGCTCCGTGGGTATTGCGCTTTTACCGACAACATCGCGCTAGGCGACCGGAGTCGGCCGAGCACGCATGGTAAAGGTATAAAACAGGTTGGCCCATTCATTCGTTGCTGTCAGCGAACAGACGATAAAGTTCACCTTGACCGGGGTAGGAATGGCATCAGCAATACGGAAGAAAGCGACACCGTAGGGGGCCGGCAAGCGGTTAAGGTGAACGAGGCGACCAAAATCGCGGTCGCTTGATACGAGCAGGCGGCCGTTAGAAGTTGCCAGATTCAAGATGTTACGGTCTGCTTCGCTGGGCATGATTTGAGCGATATGGAGCGCGTCATGGCCTTGTTCACGCAATGGGGCCAGCGCTTCAAGCGGCACATTTTCGTCAAGTAGAATTTGCATAACACTACAATGAATGCCTGCTGGCGTCGCAATCGTCCGGCCCGAAAACCGTCTCTTCAAAATCGGCCCAAGTGGTGAAGGAAAGCGGCTTCCCGGTAGCGGCATATTCTTGGCACGCCCGTATGCTTTCGATAGTAAGGCGCGGATAGTTGGCGATGATGGCTTCGTTGGTAAAACCAGCGTTGACCAAGCCCATCACCAACTCAACCGAGAGCCGAGTGCCTTTGACAGTAGGTTTGCCGCCCAGAACTTCGGGGTTCAGGACGATGATGCCGCTGGTGTCCATGCGACGCCTCCTCGCTGCGGCGGTGATTTAGTTGACTACCATGGTATCAGGTTTGTTGGGTCAAGGATTGTATCCGTGCAAATCCCGTAGCCAACGTTCCGCCATAAGGGCTTATCCAATTAGGCGGATTAGCAGGATTTACCGTAACCCAAGCAGTATCACTTCCACTGGCACCACCATGCTGTGAGCTGATTACGCCGGCATCCCAGAGAGCCATTACATCGTCCTTTTCGATAACCCAGCAATGCGCGTCAAATGGACTGATTCCCAAGCATACGACAATGCTGTAATTCTGATCTCGCAATTGCTGGAATTTGTAGGAGCCATTCCTCCAAAGTGTTGAGCCTTTTATTTCAGTCCTCAATCCGGCGATAATCCTGTCAGCATCGCTGTCTGGTGAGCGTACAACATCCAATCCTTTCGCAGCACACCACCCTGCCACAAGAGCTTCGAATACCGCGCCAGCACTCCGCGACGGCAACGCTTTAATCCACCCAAAGGGGCTATGTGCCCAATCTGTCGTAGCGTTTCGATAATCTTGTTCAATGACTCCCGCGATTGTGGCGAGCCTCTGAACTTCTGGGTCAGTGATTCGGGTAGCCATATGTCCCTCCTACAAAAGCTTTGGTGATGTTTCTATCTCATGGTCTTGGTCTGCGTCATCACCCCCTTGCACTACGACGCCATGATGCGACAGCCGCTTCCGCATCACCCCCACCGCCTCCGGGTTGTTGTCTATCAGCGTGAACTCCCGCCCCTCTCTATACGCAGCCTCTCCCAACGTGCCGCTGCCGGCGAAGAAGTCCAGCAGGCGGTCGCCGGGGTTGGAGTGGACGCGGACGATGCGGCTGATGATGGCCAGGGGTTTCTGGGTGGAGTAGCCGGTCTTTTCTTTGCCGGTCACGATGGTGTGCCACCAGACGTCGGTGGGGGTTTTGCCGCGGGCGGCTTTTTCGGGGCCGACCAGGCCGGGGGCCATATAGGGGATGCGGTCCATGGCGTCATAGTTGAAGGTGTAGCTGTTGGGGTCTTTGGCGTACCAGAGGATGTTGTCGTGCTTGGCCGGCCAACGGGTTTTGGGACGGCCACCGTAGTCGTAGGCCCAGATGATTTCGTTGATGAAGGACTCCCGGCCAAAGATTTCGTCCAACATCACCTTGCAGTAGTGGACTTCCCGGTAATCGACGTGGAAGAAAAGGCTGCCATGGTCGTCCAGGACCCGGTATGCCTCCTCCGTGCGGGGGCGCAGGAAGCCGATGTAGTCGTCGAAGACATCGGCGTATTCGCTGGAACCCACGACTTGGGTCTTGTAGCGTTTGCCCTGGAACCCGGTGCGGTCGCCGTCAGGGTCCGGCGTTACCTTGATGCGGGTGCGAGCTTGGGCCTTGCCGGTGTTGAAGGGCGGGTCAACGTATATCAGCTGGAACGCCGCGTCTGGCAGCGTGCGCAGGACATCCAGATTGTCGCCGAGTATAATTTCGCCCATGGTGCGCCTCCAACTGCGCGGGCATTATACAGGTGATTGACATGACACAAAGCAACCAACCGGCCGGCCCGCTGGCCGGCGTTAAAGTTCTCGACCTTACGCAGATCATGGCCGGGCCGATGTGCACCATGCTGCTGGCCGACATGGGCGCCAACGTCATCAAGATTGAGCGACCCGGCACCGGCGACGACACCCGGCGCATGGGCTCCCGCTTGACGGAAGACATTGCCGGCGGTTTTCTCGCCCTCAACCGCAACAAGCGGAGCATCGCCATGGATCTGAGGTCGGATGAGGGCAAGGCGATCTTCCGGCGCATGGCGGAGACCGCGGACATCGTGGTGGAAAACTTCCGTCCCGGCGTGATGGACCGGCTGGGGCTGGGTTACCAGGCACTGGCGGAGATCAATCCCCGCCTAATCTACGCCAGCATCTCCGGCTTCGGCGGCACCGGGCCTTATCGCAACCGGGGCGGGTTCGACCTGGTGGCCCAGGGGATGAGCGGCCTGATGTCCATTACCGGCTTTCCCGGCGGGCCGCCGGCGAAGGTCGGCGTGCCCATCACCGACATCGGCGCGGGCAGCTTCACCGCCTTCGGCATCCTGGCGGCCTACATCCATGCCCAAAAGACCGGCAAGGGCCAGCAGGTGGACGGCTCGCTGCTGGAGGCCGGAATCGCCTTCACAGTCTGGGAATCCTCCGAATATTTCGCCAACGGGGAGATACCGGGTCCGCTGGGTTCGGCGCATCGGGTGAACGCCCCCTACCAGGCGCTGCGCACCAGCGACGGCTACATCAACATCGGGGCCGCCTCGCAACCGACGTGGGAGCAATTCTGCCGCGCCATCGGCCAGGAGGCGCTGATTGAGGACCCGCGCTACCTGGAACCCAACGACCGCAAGGCCCGGGAGGCCGAACTGGCGGAGTTGCTGGAGGGCATTCTGGTCGAGCACACTACCGACTACTGGATGGAGCAGCTGGAGACGGCCGGCGTGGTGGCCGGGCCGATTTATGATATGGAGCAGGTGTATTCTGACGAGCAGGTGCTGGCCCGCGAGATGAAGGTAACGCTGCAAGACGACGAGCTGGGCGAATTGCAGAATATAGGAGTGCCCGTGAAACTATCGGAAACACCGGGCAGCATACGGAGCCGCGGCCCGGCGTTGGGACAGCACAGCCGGGAGATACTGCGGGAGCATGGGTACACGGAGGCGGAGGTTGAAGGGCTGGTTGCGGCTAAAGTGGTAGTTGAAAAAATTTAGCCAAAAGCATATCATTCAGTCAGTTCAAATGGCCTCAGAAACGCCGGAAGTGAATGGCGCTATGCAGTCCAAATGGATCACAAAATCATTGGTAGCACTTAAAGAGGCTATACTGTTGGCCTTATTGGCGCTGGTGATAGACACAATGCTTGCCGGAATATTCGCGTTGGCTATTTACAATGTTCCAGATGTCGTATGGAATTTGCAAGGCGCGAAGCAGGTTGTATTTGTGTTCGTAATCGTGATGGCCCCAATGTTCGCGTTGGCTCGCGTAATGGAGTGGTGGATTAACCTGTATCGTAAATTTAGCACTCTATTTCCTGAATATGGCGGTCAATGATGAAGCGTGTCCATTCCAACAAGATTGGCCCTCGCGCTCGAGATCTCGGGCTGTATCTGTTCGTCTTAGGCCTGCCCGTACTGGTCATGCTGTTGGGGTTCGTCTTTGGGTGGTGGGAAACGCTGGCAAGATCAGCCGGTTAGGAACACTGCCGGGCCGGGATGGCTACTGCGGGCCGCGTAGGCCAGGCCCATAGTGGTGGAACCCATCAGATGAGCGCGGGGCTGTTCAGTCATCTCCTCCGGCGGGGTTGGCAGCTGCCACCGGGCGGGCGGTGCCCCGGAAGTAGATGTCGCGCCAGAAGCCGCTGGCGATCACGGTGCCAACCACCACCAGGGTGAACGCCGCGCCGGCCACCGCCATGACGTTGCCGGCGGACCAGAAGTCGGCCAGGCGTCCGTACAGCAGGTTGGCGAAGGCCATGCTCCCGCCGATGTGCATAGAGTAGGCCGACGAGACCCGGCCCCGGATCTCGTCCGGCACCACCGACTGGATTATGGTGTGGGTGATGGTCATGAAGCCAGAGGTGCCCAGGCCCATCATCACCGCCGCGATGACTGATATGCCGGTCTGGGACGACAAGCCCATCCCAATGGGCGTCAGGCTGCTGGTGAAACCCAGCAGCAGGAAGATGCGGCCCCGGGTCAGGTGGTTGACGATGCCGCCCACGAACAGCGAGGAGAACAGGGCGCCAATGCCCAGGGCGGCCATCAGCGCGTACACGTCGTTCTCGTTGAAGGTGATGCCGTCGGGCGACAGTTTCTCCAGCGCCAGGGGCGGCAGCATGGACTCGAAGGACATCACCAGCACGCAGTGGGCCAGGGCGATCATCAGGATGCCGAAGACCAGGGGCGTGCTGTAGATGTAGGAGAATCCAGCGGCGGCGTTGGCCCAGAAGCTGCGGCGACGGTCGATGACGCCCGTGGACACCATCCGGATGTTCAGCGCGGACGCCAGGGCCACCAGGTAGAAGGCGGCGCAGGCCCAGAACACGATGGCGGACGAGCCCAGGGTAAGCGCCAGGTTTTGCAGGGAGAAGGAAAACCCGCCGCCTCCGAAGATGGCGCTGCTGCCAATCGTGACCGAGATCGCCAGCAGGATGGCCGGCCCCACGGCGCGGGAGCCCTGCTGCATCGCCTGGTTCAGGGCGACGGCGTTGGGCAGACGCTCCCGGTCCACCAGGTTGGGCGTCAGCGACTGGGCGGCGGTCATCTGGGTGGAGCGCAGCGTGCCGTTTATCACCGCCAGCAGCACCACGTACCACGGATTGCTGACGCCGGTCATCACCAAGAGAGCCATGACGGACGCCTGGACAATCTGGAGCACATACACCCGCTGCAACAGGGTTTTGCGGGTCATCTTGTCGGCCAGATAGCCGATGAACGGGGTGGCGAAGAAGCGCGGCGACATGGCCGCGAAGGTAATCAGGCCGACCCACAGGCCCTGGGTGCCCTGCAACTCGGGGATGTTGTACACCCACGCGCCGCGAGCGACAATCAGCGCCCACGCGCCGCTGCTGCTGCACAGGGTGGAAAGGGCCAGGAAGCGGAAATCTCGAAACACCAGCGCCGCAAGGAACCGATGCGCCCGCTGCGCGAAAAAGTTGCGTTGCGGTACGGGAGTTGTGGCCATATCGAGTTTCCTGTTGCCTGCGGTTTATGCGGCGATCATTGGCGCATTGTAACGCAATATTCCATATGGTTGAGGCCGGCAGGCGTAGGGGCGAGGCCGGGAACCGTAGGGGCGAATGATTATTCGCCCCTACACCCATGCGGATGCAACCCTACGGATCAGTTGGGCACCCACACCATTGCGCCCACTTCGGTGAACTCGCGGTTTACCTTGCTCCACGAGTCGCCGGCGTCGCTGGTGGAATACAGTTCGCCCATGAGGCTGGAAGCCAGGACGAAATCGGGGTCAGCCGGATGGGTGGCAAAGGCCCAGATGTTGGAGTTGGGTTCCACGGGCAGGGGCCGCCGCTCCCAGGATTGGCCGCCGTCGCTGGAGCGGTGGATGGCTCCCGCGCCGCCGATGGCCGTGTCGCCCACGGCGGAGAAGAGCACGTTGGGATTGTCGGTCTTGACGGCGATGCCCCGGCTGTAGGGCAGGACGAATTTGTCGGTCGTTACGATGGACTGCCAGCTTTCGCCCATGTCCGTGGTGGCGTAGATCTCCCGGGGAGTGCTGGCGATGACCCGATTCGGCTCACCGGGGCTGATGGTCATGCCGTGGATGTCCGGGTGGACGCCGCCCTCAACGTGGGTCCAGGTGTCGCCGCCGTCCAGGCTGCGGTACACGCCGTCCACCTCAACGCCGGCCCATACCGTGCGGTGGTCCTTGGGGTCCACCATCAGCATGGTCACCATGGGCGGCCCGATGTGGCATTCCTGGGCCATCTGGACGGACAGCTTGGTCCAACTGTCGCCGCCGTCGCGGGAGCGGAACAGCGCCGCCGGCTTGATGCCCACGAAGATGGTGTCCGTGTCCTGCGGGTCGATGGCGATGGACCAGATGGGTACGCCGTCCATGGGCGACCACAGTTTCTCCCAGGAGGCACCTTTGTCCTCGCTGCGATAGATGCCGTTGTCGGCGCCGGCCAGGATGCGGCTGGGGTTGTCGGGGTACACCGCCATCGCCCGGACCTGGCTGCCCAATGGGAAGGGGTCTCGGATACGGGTCCAGTTCTCGCCCCCGTCGGGGCTGTGCCAAACGCCGCCGCCGAAACCGGTGGCGCCCACGCAGATGCTGTAGTTCTTGCTCATGGTGATTACCTCCTAGTCAGGCCCGTCATATTCGTCAGGCTCGTCATACCGGCGAAAGCCGGTATCCAGAAATCTTCGCCCTGTTGACGTTGGCCAATTCGTAGAGTTCTGGATTCCTGCTTTCGCAGGAATGACGGTTGCCTGGACCGCCGGGATACTATCCCGGAAGCTCGGTAATGGTAACCCAGCCCGGCCCTTCGCCCAGCGGGTGCGACCCCAGACGTGTCAGCTGGCCTGAATCTTCCACGCCGAAGATTGCCATTTGGCCCGAATCCTGCCCCGCGGAATAGGCGAACTTGTCCTGTAGGTCCAGGCACAGGGCGTTGGGCCTCGGCTCCGATTGCACAATGCCGTTGGATGTCAACGCCCCCGTCGCCGCGTCCACCGTGTAGCAGGCGATGCTGTCGTGTCCCCGGTTGGGGGCGTACAGGAACCGGCCCGACGACGTGATCTGGATCTGGGAGCAGGTGTTCCGCTCGCTGAATCCCTCCGGCGGCAGGGTGGTCACGGTCTGGAACAACGACAGCGTGCCGCTGGAGGCGTCCAGGTTGTACGCGCTGACGCTGCATCCCTGCTCGTTGGAGAAATAGAGCACGTCCAGGGACGGGTGGAAGCAGAAGTGGCGCGGCCCCAGGAACTCCTCCGGGTCCACCGTGGCCGGATCGTTGGGGGTGATGTGGCCGGTGTCCTCGTCGAAGCGGAACTGCCAGATGGAGTTGGGGCCGTTGCCGGCGATGTGGGGCACAAAGGCGTAGGCGTTGGTGGGGTCGGTCTGCATGGCGTGGGCGCCGGTGGCCGTCTCCAGCCATTCCACGGGTTCACCGCCCACCGAGCCGTCAGCGGCGATGGGATGCACCGCCACCCGGGCGCCCTGGTAGTAGGACGACAGCACGAACCGGCCCCGCCGGTCGGTGGCAACGTACACGGGCCAGGCGTCCAGCGCGATGGAGCCGTTCCGGGTCAGGCCGCCGCTGGCCTGGTCAACCTCGAAGCTGACCAGCTGGGTAATCTCCCGGCAGCCCACGTAGAGGAAACGGCGGTCCGGGCTGATGGCCATGGTGAACGGGCCGCCGTCCACGGCCACGTCGGATTGCAGCGTCATTCCGCCGGTATCGGGGTCGATGGTGAAGACCGAGATCTTGTTGTCGCCCTGGACAGCGACGTACATATAGTAAGGCATGGCTTCCTCCTGCACTCTTCCGGGTGTTTGGCGTAGGGGCGGGTTTGAAACCCGCCCCTACGCGGTTGCGAGAACTGCGGCCTCAGCCCGTGGCCGGGCCGAAGCCGGGATTCCTGGCCCAAACCATGCCGTCGGGGTCGTGGGCTACCTCAACCTTGTTCCCCTTGGAATCCCGCAGACCCATCGGGTGCTGCACCAGTTCGATCATGTTGCCGTCGGGGTCCTTGATGTAGGTGGAATGAACGTCGGCATACGCCCGGACGGAGGGCGGCGTGTACTCCACGCCCAGGTCGTCCAGGTTGGCGATCATCTCGTCCCAGTCGGCAATCTCCAGGGCGAAGTGGCCCGAGGGATTGGGGGTTGGCGTGAACGTGCTGTGGATCTCGCCGTTGCCGATGCGGAGCTGCAACTGGCGCTGGTTGAGCTCGGGCCCCCGGTCCAGGAACTCTGCCCCGAACACCTTCTCGTACCAGTCCCGGCTTCGGTCCTTGTCGCTGATCTGGATGTTGATGTGCTGAATCATCGTAACTCTTGACATACCGTCACCCCTTTTCGCTGCTGTGCTGCATCATTGCTGCGGATTTCACCCGGATAGCGTCATGGGCGCAAGTATAGCATTACGCGGCCCGGCACTCCGGGGGAATCGTCAGAATCAGGATTTGCCGGATTTGTGGATTGGCAGGATTGGGAATATCTTGCTGCAATGGATTCAATCCGGTAAATCATCAAATCCTGATAATCCTGATTCTGACGACTTTCCGAGCAGGAGGAAAAGCAATGGCTGAACAACCGATCCGAGTGGGTCTCATCGGCGCCGGCGGCAACGTGCGCAACCGGCATATTCCCGGATTCCAGGGGGTGGACGACTGCGAGATTGTGGCCGTGGCCAACCGCACGGTGCAGTCCGGCCGGGTGATCGCGGACCAGTTCAACATCCCCAAGGTGTACCGCCACTGGCGGGAGCTGCTGGAGGACGACGAGATCAACGCCGTCTGCATCGGCACCTGGCCCTATATGCACCGCACCATGACCCTGGCCGCCCTGGAGGCCGGGAAGCACGTGCTCACCGAGGCCCGCATGGCGAATGACGCGGCGGAGGCGCGGGATATGCTGGCCGCCTCACGGGCGTACCCGCACCTGGTCTGCCAGCTCACGCCGACCTCCACCAGCTACACCATCGACAACGTCATCAAGCGCCTGATCGACGAGGGGCATCTGGGCGAACTGCTGTCGGTGGATTTCACGTCGTTGCAAAACAACTTCGCCGATTTCGACAGCCCGGTACACTGGCGGCAGGACCGGGCCCTCAGCGGCCACAACACCCTGAACATCGGGGCATCCTACGAGTCCATGATGCGCTGGCTGGGGCGCGGCAACCGGGTGATGGCCATGTCCAAGATACACGTGCCCTACCGGAGAGACGACACCGGGCATCTCACGTCGGTGACCATCCCGGACCACATCGACATCCTGTACGAGCTGGCCAACGGGGCGCAGGTGCATATGCAGATGAGCGCCACCGCCGGCCTGAATCGCGGCAGTCAGATCTGGATGTTCGGGACCGACGGGACGATCCACGTGGACTCCCAGCGCCGGGTGTGGGCCGGCAAGCGGAGCGACACGGAGCTGAGCGAGGTGCCCAATCCGCCGGAAACCCAGGCCCGTTACCGCGTCGAGGAACAGTTCACCAACGCCATCCGGGGCACGGAGATCGTCGATATGGTGGCCTTCGAGACCGGCGTTCACTACATGGAGTGGACCGAGGCGGTGTATCGCAGCGCGATGACCGGGCAAGCCGTTTATCTGCCGCTGTAGGCGATGTTGCGATTCGGCGACCGGCAGGGGCGAATAATTATTTGCCCCTACGCTCCGGCCAGCTCCTCATACGGAGGTTCGGGCATACCCTCGACCCAGGTGGGATCCCGCAGTTCCAGGCGGTTGCCGCTGGGGTCGAAGAAGTACAGTTCGCGGCCGCAGAACACGCCCCGCGCCCGGTAGGTCAGGTGCTCGATCCGGATGTTCCGCTCGCGGAAGACCTTGCAGGCAAGATCGAAGGTCTCGGGAGAAACGGTGAAGGAGTGGTGCGCGCCGCCGTTCTCCACCGCCTGGCCGTCCACCGGGCTCCGGCGTTCGCACAGCAGGATGTTGTGATCGCCCACGTTGAAGCAGGACATGATGTTGTTGCCCAGGCGTCCCACGGGGGCCAGGCCCAGCAACTCACCGTAGAACTCTTCGGCTTCCGCCAGATCGTTGACCGGTATGGACCAGTGGGTTACGCCTTCCACTTTCAATATCGACATGGTTTCCTCCTGCATCAAAAATCGTCAGGGCAGCGCGCCTTCGGCGCGGAACACGTCGGCCAGTTTTTCGACGCCTTCCCAGATCTCGGCTTCAGACGGCAGAGCAAAGCAGAGGCGGATGTAACCGGCGGCGGCGTCAGGGTCTGCCGACCAGTCGGGCCCGGGGTTGAACGCGATGCCCTCCCGCAGGGCCGGAGCGACCAGGTCGCGGGAGTCGACGCCCTCGGGCAGCTTGACCCACAAGTACATCCCGCCCCGGGGCACGTAGAAATCGACGCTGGGGCCGAAGGACTCGCGCAAGGCGCTGCTGAGGGTGTCGCACTTGCGCTTCAGGGACGACCGCATTTCCAGAATGTGGTCCTCGTAGTGGTGGTTGAAGTAGTCGCCGACGATCATCTGGTCCATGACGCCGGTGCCGGCGTCGTTTTTGCGGGAGAGCAGGCGGCTCATCACGTCCCACGACGCTACCACGTAGCCGAGGCGGGTGCCCGGCCCCAGAGTCTTGGAGAAGGAGCCGATGTGCAGCACCCGGTTGGTGTCGTCCAGAGAGCGGATGGCATTCTCGTATTCGCCCTCGAAGATGAGATCGGCGTAGCATTCATCCTCGAATATCGGTACGCCGTATTCCTCGCTGAGTTCCAGCATCCGCTCCCGGCGCTCCATGCTCATCACGGTGCCGGTGGGGTTCTGGAGGGTCGGGATGGTATAGATGTACTTGGGGCGCACTCCCCGGTTCCGCAGGTCTTCAAGCTCACGGGCCAGGTGGTCCATGATCATGCCGTCCTCGTCCACCTCGATGCCGACGATGTTGACCTTGCGGCGTCGCAGGTTGCCCAGGGCGCCGGAGAAGCTGAAGGCTTCTACGATAGCGGTGTCGCCCTCCTCCAGCAGGATTTCGTTGATAAGTTCGATGGCCAGGCCGGAACCGGAGGTGATCAGGACTTCGTCGGTGGTTACGTTGATGCCGCGATGCTGGGCCAGCTTGTCAACGACGAACTGGCGCAGGGGGATGATGCCCTGGGGGCCGCCGTCGAAGTTGTACATGGAGATGTTGCGGGGGTCGCCCTGGAATACCCGGTTGGCCGACTCGATAAACCCTCCCATTGGAACCATATCGGGGTCGCTGTGGCCGCCGATAAAGTTGTACTTCGGATGGCCTTCCCACGGAGCGGAAGGAGGCGGCAGGTCCCGATTGAAGAGCGTGGAATAATCCAAGCCTGTCCCTGGCATGAGCTGGTCCTCCGGTGTGGTCAGTCGGCGCGGCTCCGCTGGCTGGCGGAGCCGATTCCGGGAGCATACTAACATTGCCGGCAGGGGGCGTCGATGGCGGCGGCGCGGGAGGAGGCCCTTTCAGGTGGTCGGTACGGACCATGGTACGCGCCGGTTCACGTAGGGGCGAATAATTATTCGCCCCTACAATGTTGGGCGATCCCCGCCACCGCCTGTGCTGGGCCGTTGGTGGTATCCTTGATATTCCGCGAGGTGAAACCGCTTGAACGACTACCACAACGACAACATCCGCAATCTGGCCATCATCGCCCACGTTGACCACGGCAAGACCACGCTGGTCGATGCGCTGCTGAAACAGGGCCGGGTTTTTCGTGACCACCAGCAGGTGGGCGAACTGATTATGGACACCAATCCCCTGGAGCGGGAGCGGGGCATCACCATCCTGGCCAAGAACGCCTCGGTCTCCTATCGCGGCGTGAAGATCAACATCATCGATACGCCGGGCCACGCCGACTTCAGCGGCGAGGTGGAACGGGTGATGAACATGGCCGACGGCTGCCTGCTGCTGGTGGACGCAGTGGACGGGCCGATGCCCCAGACCACCTACGTGCTGCGCCAGGCCCTGCGGCAGAACGTCGCGCCCATCGTCGTCATCAACAAGATCGACCGCCCGGAGGCCCGCCCCCAGGAGGCACTGGGGTTGGTGCAGGATTTGTTCCTAGACCTGGCGACGGACGCGGAGCAGCTGGACTTTCCCGTGCTGTACACCTCCGCTCGGCAAGGCTACGCCACCACCGACCCCAAGCGGCCGGGCATGGGTATGCAGCCCCTCTTTGACACGATCCTGGATGAGGTGCCGCCGCCCGCCGGCGACCCCGACGCGCCGTTGCAGATGCTGGTGGCCGCGCTGGACTACGACAACTACCTGGGGCAGGTGGCCGTGGGCCGGGTCACCGGCGGCGCGCTACGGGCGAGGGACAGCGTGGTGCTGCTGGACCGATACGGCGATGCAACCCACCACAGCCTGGAGCATATCTTCGTGTTTCACGGCATGGAGCGCGTCGAGGTGTCGGAGGCTTACGCCGGAGACATCGCCGCGGTGACCGGGCCCGAGGGCGTCGCCATCGGCGATACCATCGCCAGCGCAGAGGAACCCCAGGCCCTGCCGACGATAGACATCCAGGAACCCACCGTGCGGATGACCTTTGGCGTCAGCACCTCGCCCTTCGTGGGACGGGAGGGCGGACGCTGCACCTCACGCAACCTACACGAGCGGCTGATCCGGGAGTTACGCACCAACGTGAGCCTGCGGGTCGAGACCACCGAGAGTCCCGATATTTTTGTGGTGGCCGGACGGGGCGAGCTGCACCTGTCCATCCTGGTCGAGACCATGCGCCGCGAGGGGTACGAGTTCCAGGTTTCCCGGCCCGTGCCGGTGACCAAGAGGATCGACGGCCGGATACACGAGCCCTACGAAATTCTCAGCATCAGCACCCGGGAGGAGTACGTCGGGGTGCTGACCGAGTACCTGTCGGGCCACCTGGCGCAGATGCTGGATATGCGCTACGGGGACAACGGCTACGTCCACATGGAGTACCGGATACCCACCCGGGGCCTGATCGGGTTCAACGCCTTCTTCCTGCGCACCACCCGGGGCGACGGCGTGAAAAACAGCAGCTTCGCATCGTATGAACCGATGCGGGGCGAGATCAAGACCCAGCGCGGCGGCGCGCTGGTGGCGTCGGAGGGCGGCCCGGCGGTGACCTACGGCCTGCTCAACGCCCAGCGTCGGGGCGACACCTTCATCGATCCCGGCGCCCCGGTGTACGAGGGCATGGTGGTAGGCAGCCGACGGCAGGAGGGGGATCTGGAGATCAACGTCTGCCGGGAGAAGAAGCTGACCAATATGCGCTCGTCAACAGCGGACGTCGCGGAGCGGCTGAACGCCACGGTGCGAATGAGCCTGGAAGAAACCCTGGAGTTCATCACCGACGACGAGTTGGTGGAGGTTACGCCGCAGAACCTGCGCATCCGCAAGATGCTGCTCTCCGCCCACGACCGCAAGCGCCAGCGGCGGGACGGGGCCAAGTCGCGAGTCTAGTGGTGGGTTCAGCCTCCGACGAAGCGGTCGCCGAAGGTGGACGCCAGATAAACGTCGCCACCGGCAACTGACAAGCGGCCGGCCCCAACCGCATCGTCCGGGGTGAGGCGGCCGTACATCACCAGGACGCAGGTCTCACCGTCGCACTGGAAGGTAACGTCGGCCGGCTCCGTTCCCTCGTCGGTTTCATCCTCGAATATGCAAGCCACGTCGTCACTGAGCACCAGGTCAAGTATCCGCTGTTCCGGGTGAGTCATGGAGAAACGGTAGCGCAGGGAGCGTCCCTCCAGCAGCGGGTCGGGACGGAAGGCGCGGCGGGCGGCCCGGTCCACGGTGTCCAGGAGGGAGGTCACGCTGCCGTCGGAAAGGTGGTAGTCGTCCTCCAGCCGGGAGCGGATGTCCCAGCCGTGCATGGTCAGTTCAGCGATGCGCTGGGTCAGCAGAGTCCGGACGGGCATGGGGCCGGGCGGCCAATAGACCAGGTTGTCCCATTGATCGTCCCCCACCTGGCGAAACAGCGTTACAGTCTCGTTGATGCGCTGGGTGAAGTCGGCAAGCAGGCCGTCGCCCAACCGCTGGCTGGCATCGACGGCCCGCTGGTAGATGCTCCTGGCGAAGGCGTCCTCGTCGTGCTGATCGGGCGCCGGCGAACCCTCCGGCGCGGAGTAATCACCGTCCAGGCCCCGCACCAGGCGGTTGGACAGGTCAACGCTGGTGAGATGCCCGATCACGTCGGCCACGGTCCAACCCGCGCAGGCGCTGGGAGTTTGCCAGGCCGCGGCGGGCAGCCCTTGCAGGAAGTCAAGGAGTTGCCAGGCTTCCCTTTCCAGGAGATCAATGCCATTGGAAGTGGCGGTCATATCATTATCCCGTGGCAACAATACCGTCGTGGCTCACTTGTACACAGTTTGGCGTAACTTCTCATTTGTCTCATACGAGCCCACTTTGCGCAACCTTCTCTGCGAGCCGGTAGCGTTCCGTATCGGGTGGTTTGATTTCGGTGGACGCCGCTGCCAGCGTGGGTAGGGGCGAATGATTATTCGCCCCTACATAGGGAAACCACCTAAATTGCAACGCTACCGGCGGACAACCGGCGGTCGGGAGCGCCGCTGTCGTTTCCGCTATAATGCCCGGCAGAAATCAGTCTAATCCGGGGCAAAACAGCCCGTGGAGGATCCATGAAATACGACGTTATTGTGGTCGGCGGCGGCGCGGCCGGTTCGACGCTGGCGGCCCGGCTGGCCGAAGACGTGAATACCTCGGTGCTGCTGCTGGAGGCCGGCAACGACTATCCCGACCCAGCAGTTCTGCCCGACGACATCAAGTTCGGCGGCACCCGGTACGCGGAGGCCCAGGACTCGATACACAACTGGGCGCTGCGCGGCACCATCACCCCGGAGCAGGGCGAGATCCACGTCGCCCAGGGCAAGGTCATCGGCGGCGGGTCGTCCATCAACGGCCAGGCGATGCAGCGGGGCTTTCCCGAGGACTTCGACGACTGGGCGGCCCGGGGCAACGACGAGTGGTCCTACGCCAAGATTCTGCCCTTCTACCGGAAGATGGAGCGCGACCTGGACATCCAGGACGACTACCACGGCGCGGACGGCCCCATGCCGGTGCGGCGGCGTCAGTCAGGCGCCTGGGCGGACATCCAGAAAGCCTTCTATGACGCCTGCCTGGCCGAGGGCTACGGCGCGGTGGAGGACACCAACGGGCCGAATCCCACCGGCGTCGGCGTGTCACCCACCAACAACCTGGGCGGCATCCGCATGAGCGCGGCCCTGACACATCTGGGCCCCATGCGCCACCGGCTGAACCTCACGGTGCGGGGCAACGTGTACGTCCGTCGGGTGCTGTTCGAGGGCACCCAGGCCGTGGGCGTGGAGGCCGAGAGCGGCGGCGAGATCTTCACCGTCGATGCCGACCGGGTGGTCCTCAGCAGCGGCGCCATACGGTCGCCGCAACTGCTGTTGCTGTCGGGCGTCGGCCCGAAAGACCACTTGCAGCAGTTCGGGATACCCGTGATCCACGACAGCCCAGGCGTCGGCCAGGGATTATGGAACCACCTCAGTGTCCACGTCACCTACAAGGTGAAGGACGGCAAGACCCTCGTGGGCGACCTGGACGCGCCGCACTTCGGCCTGCACTATTCCGCAGAGGGAGGGGAGTACACCAACGACATGGTGCTCCGCAGCAGCACGGTGGTTGACGAGCGCGAGGAGAAGGTTGCCGGCGTGCGAACCCGCTATAACACCGGCGACGTTCCGCCGGACCGGGCCGCGCGCATCTCCTGCACCCTGGGCCTGCCCGACGGGTCGGGCTTCGTGCAGCTGGCATCCTCCGATCCCAGCGTGCAACCCGAGTTCAACTACCGCTACCTGCACCATCCCAACGACGCCCGGCGCATCCGCGACGGACTGCGCAAGGGCGCGCGGCTGCTGGAGTCGGACGCCTTCAAGGACGTGTTCGACTTCCGCATCAACCCGCCCGACGAGATCCTGAACGACGACGATGCGCTGGACCTCTGGGCGCGGCAGACCGTGGGCACGGCGCGGCACGTTTCCGGCACCTGCCGCATGGGGCCGGACGGGGACGGGATGGCCGTGGTTGACCAGTATTGCCGCGTGCGGGGAGTGCAGGGCCTGTGGGTGGCCGACGCCTCGGTGATGCCCCGGGTGCCACGCTCGGGCGGCATCCACCCCACCGTCATCATGGTGGCGGAGCGGGTGGTTGACTGGATCGCGGCGGGGTAAGGCTAACGCTTCTGTCATTGCGGTGTACGTAGGGGCGAATAATTATTCGCCCCTACACCAGACGCCAATCCAAAGTTCAGCAAAACCGCAGGTGCGATATGACCACCGCCAACACCGTCGGCAAAACGCCGCCGCAGCCCGGACGTTACCGGCTACCCGACCCGCCGGAGCGCCATCCTGACGACATGACCAGCTCCAAGCATCTGTCAGCCACCGGCAACCAGCATCATCTCGCTCAGCATCTGGGAAGCCCGGACACCACCATCATCGCCGGCGAGCGTTACGTGGTGGTGCGGCCCGCCCGCAGCATGGCCGGCAGCCACTATCCGGACCTGCTGGTGACATTTAACGCTGACCCGGCCGCCTACGAGGCCAGCAACGGGTACATCATCGAGGAGCAGGGCAAGCCGCCGGACTTCGTGCTGGAGATAGCATCGCGGCATACCGGGCACATCGACGTGGGACAAAAACGGGACGACTACGCCACGCTGGAAATCCCGGAATACTGGCGTTTTGATGAGACGGGACAATTCCACGGCGCCAGGCTGGCCGGAGATCGGCTGGTCAACGGAGTGTACGTTCCAATCCCCATTGAGGAGCTGCTCGACGGGAGCCACAGGGTTACAGCCCCGTCCTGAACCTCAACATCAGGTGGGAAAACGGCCAGCTGGCCTGGTACGACCCTGACACCGGCCGTCACATCCTCACCTACAATGACCAGCGGGACCGCGCCGACAATGCGGAAGCCCGTGCCCTTGCGGCGGAGGCTCGCGTCCACGAACTGGAAGCGGAGTTGCGCCGCCTGAGGGATGGCTAGACAACCGGCGCGGATCTATTCGTCCGGGTCGATTACTATGTCAGGGTGGGTATCCACGCCGTAGTTGGCAAACACGGCGTCGATGGCTTCCATGTCCGCGCCGGATAGCGCCCACTCCAAGCCGGCCACGTTGTCCTCCACCTCCTGAACCGTGCGGGTTCCGACGAGGGCGACGCTGACGGCGGGGTTGGAGAGCACCCAGCGCAGCGCGAGGTGGGGCATATTCCTGCCTCTTGCTTCGGCGATGGGCTTGAGGTCCTCGACGACGCGCAGGTTGCGCTGGAAATGCTCCTCGGCGAATACGCCCACGTTCCAGCCGGGCCGGCCGCCGGTGGCGCGCCAGTCGTTGCCGCCGAAGGTGGTGTCGGCGGACATCGTGCCGGTCAGCAGCCCAAAGGCCAGCGGCCCATAGACCATCACGCCGGCGCCCTGTTGCTGGCAGTAGGGAAAGATTTCCTGCTCCATGCGCCGGTCGAACATATTGAGGCCATACTGCACCACGTCCACGCTGCGGACGGCCGCGCACTCTTTGATCTGCTCCAGGGTGAAGTTCGAGACGCCGACGGCGCGCACCTTGCCCTGGTGTACCAGTCCGTCCAGCGCGCGCATGGTCTCGTCGAAAGGGGTGTTGACGTCGGGCCAGTGGATGAGCAGCACGTCCAGATAGTCGGTCCCCAGGTTTTGCAGGCTCTGCTCCACGGAGGCGAGGATGGATACCGCCCGGCTGTCGCGGCCCTTGGGACGGTCGGCATAACCCACGCCGCACTTGGTGACCACGATAACGTCCCTGCGCCGGTTGCCGAGCACCTTGCCCAGCACCACCTCCGACTCGCCTCTGCCGTAGGCCGGCGCGGTATCGAAGCAGTTGATGCCCAGGTCGATGGCGCGGTTCACGGCGGCGTCCAGCTCGGAGCCGGATACATCGCCATAGGTGCCGCCCATCTCCCAGCAGCCGAAGCCGAGGGCGGAAACCGTCATGTCAGTGGGGCCGAAACGTCGGTATTCCATGGGGTTTTACTCCAGGCTGGGTGAGTTGCCCCGTAGATGGCATAGCCCGGCTCAAGCCGGCTAGTTCCCCGGAGGCGGGTCGTTGAATTCGCGCCCTTCGGCAGCCGCCCTCATGCGCGCTTCGTTCCACTGCTGCCACAGCTTGCGTTCTGCATCGACCCCTTCGGCCCTGCCTTCGGCTCTACCCTCTGCTCTGCCTTCGGCTTGTCCTTCAGCTCTGCCCTTGGCCCTTATTTCGGTCAACTCCCGTTCCCGTCTTTGCTTATCTTTGCCGATTAGCGACAACGTGTAAAACAACCTCAGACCTCCTTCCGCCAGCACTGCGATGACGCCGTAGGAGATGGCGCCCAGGCTTGCCATCGCGGCGACCGCATCCCAATGCTCCCAAAATCGCGGCTGGCCGGTCCAGAACCACGTCATCAGCGCGGCGCCGAATGGCGAAGCCGCAAAATGCCTGACTTGCCAACCTTCCGGCTGTATCAGCCAATACCAGAGGTGGCGCGGTATTGACTTGATTCCATCGTAAATGCCGCGCCACATCGCAACCCGATTTTACCATTTCACCCCAAATCAGGCCACACGCCCCGGCTGGGCGACACCCTCTCGTAGGCGTGGGCGATGTGGAAGAGGTTGCCCTCCTCCCACGGGCGGGCGATGAACTGGAGGCCAATGGGCAGGCCCAACTCGCTGAAGCCGCAGGGCACGGTGATGGCGGGGAAGCCGGTGGCGTTCATCGGGCTGGTGTTGCGGGAAACGTGGCCGGAGCCGGGGCCGCGCACCTTCTGACGCCGTCCTTCCGCCTCAAGAGTGTCCGCGTCGATGCGGGGAGCGGGCAGCGGCGTGGTCGGGGTCACCAGGAAGTCCACCTCCTGCAACACGCGGGCGTGCTCCTCCTTGATGAGACGCTGCACCTTCATGGCCTTGGAGTAGTCGCGGCCCAGCACGAACTGGCCGGCCAGGGTACGATAGAGTGTGTCGGGGCCGTAGTCATCACGATTGGACGTGATGTACGGCTCGTGGGTAACCACGCTGTCGGCCATGCTGGAGAAGCGCAACGCGCCGGCGTACTGCATGGTGGGCACGCTGACCTCTCGGGTGGCGACGCCCAGTTCTTCCAGGGCGGCAATGGCCCGGCGCACGGCAGCCTCCACCTCGGGATCCAGATGGTCGTAGTAGTAGTTGGACGGGATGCCCATGGTGAGGCCGCTGATGCCCCGCTCCAGGATGAGGGCGTAGTCGTCCACGGGAACCGGCACGGTGCTGGGATCCAGCGGGTCGTAGCCGGCGATGGCCTGGAGCACCAGCGCGCTGTCGCGGACGGAGCGGGTCATGGGGCCGATGTGGTCGCCGTTGAAGCTGGTCACCAGCAGCCCCCGCTGGCTGACGCGCCCGAAGGTCTGCTTCAGGCCCACCACGCCGCAGAAGGCGCCGGGAAGGCGCACCGAGCCGCCCAGGTCGGTGCCCAGGGACGCGAAGGTGACTCCGGCGGCCACGTTGGCCCCGCCGCCGCCGCTGGAACCGCCGGGGATGTGGTCCACGTTCCAGGGGTTGTGCACCGCCCCGTAGTGGGGGTTGTTGGAGGTCGCGCCGGCGGCGAACTCCTCCAGGTTCTCCTTGCCGAGGATAATCGCGCCGGCTTCCTTGCAGCGTCGGACCACGTCGGCATCCTCGTCGGGCACGTGGTCGCTCAGCACCTTGGTGCCCAGGGTGGTCCGGATGCCGCCGGTGGCGATGTTGTCCTTGATGCCGATGGGTATGCCGTGGAGCGGCCCGCGGTACTCGCCGCGGGACAGGGCATCTTCGGCCTCCTCGGCCTGGGCCAGGGCCTGCTCGCGCATGATGGTGATGAATGAGTTGAGGGTGGGCTGCTGCCGTTCGGCCTCGGCCAGCGCCGCCTCGGTGAGGTCAACGGGAGATACCTCCCGCGCCTGGATCATGGGAGCGACTTCGGAAATGGTCAGCTTGAGCAGTTCGGAGCTAGGCATCGGCTTCTCCTCCTCCATCCGCCGGCCGGAGCAGGCGCGCGGACATGACGTCGGACAGGTCGAGATCGCGCAGGTTCTGCAACTCGGTCAAGTAGTTCTCCAACTCCGGCTTGACCAGCTCCAGCTCGGCGTCGGACAGCTCGAACCCGCCGTATTCGGCAATAATACGCTTCATGGTTTCGTCGGAAATCGGCATTGGCCACACCTCCCGGTACGGTAGAGGTTACGTTGGCGGGAGTGTACACGGCGAGGGCGGGGGATGCGAGTCCGTGTGCTCAGCCGGTCAGGGCTTTGATCAGCGGTGAGCCGCAGCGTACAACACGGACCAGTTCAGATTGATTGCGGAAGGTTATTTTATTGGCCGGCCTCAGGAGGTTGTCCCGTTCCGCCCGCCGCATTTGCCCATCATAGGCGGCGACAGGGCGAAATCGCACCGGGACATTGCGCGGGATCAAGCGCTCGGCGATGGCTGCGCCGGCAGCAAGCTGGCGTAGAAACTTACGCGAGTCGGCGCGTCCCGTGGTCAACTCAATCGGGGCGACCCATTCAGGGTTGTCATCGCCGCCATCAGCCACAAAGAGATAGTCGCAATGGGGCTCCTGCCTCGATACCGGCGCGTAATCATGCTCCAAATTGATCAAAACGCGAGTCCGGGGCACTCCGGCCAGCCGGAGAGTACAACCGCTATTGCTGCATCTGCGGTCATGGCAGGACCGGTCGGTTCCCTGCATAACGGCATTCACCGCCAGGGTTGCCATTATCCGTTTTCGACCCGCGACGTTATTTCAACCCAGCGGTTGTAGAGGTCTTCGGTGACCAAGCCGAACCCGGATGGGAAGGTTCCCGAGTCTACGTCCAGAGGGATTTCCCGGACTACGGAACCGCCATTCTCACCGTGGGGGTCGAAGAACCATGCGCCTATCTCGTCGGGACTCAAGGCACAGTCGGCGGCTTCAATTCCCTCTCGCCGATCTTCAGGCAGTTCTGACAACCGAACCAAGTTGGCCAGTTCTTCCAGCACCCATTCGCTGTGGGTGGTGATGATGATGCGGATGCCGGCTTTCACGGCAGCGGCTAGCACGCGCGTGAAGTCCACCTGGGCTTGCGGATGGAGGTGTGACTCGGGTTCCTCGACAATGAGGGTTCCGCCGCGTTTGACGACGTGCCTAAGCTAGGCTTTACGCAATTCAAGCCGCGTAAGCGAGGGAATCCACCATTCGGTGGTACAGGGTGACGGGAAGTTCTCGTACATCAGGGTCGCCGGCTGACAGTGATAAA
>DAOUJY010000155.1:0-4428 GCA_034421995.1 Dehalococcoidia bacterium
CCCTCCAGGTAAGCGACTTCGGTCATCGCCATCGTCGCAATGACTATCTCGACATCGCCGCGCTCCGCGCTCGCAATGATGTTTTCGCAAGCGTCCTTCAGATCATCCTGCCCGGCAAGATAACCGATTATCACGCTTGAATCCCACAACCGTCGCTGCGCCGGCATAGCTCTAATTCCCTCGTGCCGCGTACCTCAGCGAGCCATTCCGCGGCTCCGATTTCACGCACGCGCCGGTCGGGTATGGCGCCGAATCCCGCTTTTTCCAAGTACTGATCCGGCGTCGCCAACTGTTCGATTGCAACGACGTCGGTTACGGAGCGCGGCCGGCCGTTGGAAAAATAGTGAACGTCGCCGGTGACGGTGACCAGTTGCTGGAGAAGTTCTTTTACCCGGTCCGTCTCTTCACGAGGGAAACGGCAACGCACCGGCGCGCCGCTTACCCGGTCCCAGATGGTAGCGGTCGGAGTCCGGTGAACGTTGATTGCGTCCAGCCGGCCTTGCAGCGAGCCGAGGTTGTGGTAGCCGGCGGAGAGAACACGATCCGTCTTGTCGGCGATGTCATCCTCTATCGTCGCGGCTTTTTTATCGTCCACCAGCACCGACAGCGAGCGGGCGCGGTCTTCGCCGCGAAACAGCCGACGCATTTTCTTCAAGTTCTCCAATGCCGGCTCAGTGAAGTACTGCGGCGGATGGTCCGTTCCCTCCGTCACCAAACGCAGACCATCGCCGACAATCGCTACGGCCTGTCGGTCGTCACGTCGGGGCGTCAGCGTCAGGGTTGGCGCACTGGACTTGAGGCTATGCACGGCCCAACCGGGCCGGCTGCCGCTCCGGTAGATGGCGTAGTCAACGTGACGCAACAGTCGCTGGATGTCCTCCAGCGACTTGACCAGCAAGTCGAGCGAGGAATGCTCATCGACCGAGTGAATTATGAAGGTCAGGTGGTCCGGCATACCGGCGACCCCATAGGACAAGAGCTGGATTGGATGGCGCGGTTTGTTCTGGGCATGGTAACGCTCCGTTGCCGGCGGTCGGGCACGCCTTTGGTACGGTCAGCATATAGGCCGCCTGGGTGCCGGTCAACGTAGTGGTTCAGTACATACGCAAAGCGGGGCCAGCAGGCTCAGGACCAGTTCCACCGATACGCGCGTATCGCGGACGATAGGCTTGCCGCCAAACACGTCAGAGCGGGCGGTGATGCGGGCGAGCAGTTCGTGGTTAGCGAGCATACTCATTCTCCTTGTTGCGCCAGCCAAACGTAGACCCCCCTTTTCGGGGGAATGACGGCGTTGGTCAACAGGCCGCGGCAGTGGGCGACTATTGGCCGGAGTCGGATGCGACAGAGAAAGACGCCAGTTGCGCGGAATGGCTATAGTTGTACCGCTGGTAGGTCTTGGCAGCGTTGCTGAGCTTTCGTTGGGAACGAATGCAGGCGATTGCCAGAACGAGAGCTATGATGCCGGGAGGCGGCATTGTCTATATCCTGTCCACCTATAAAATCCTGTGGTCAGATCTTGCCAAAGGGCAACATAACCGCGTTACGGTGTCAATCGGAATCCGTTATCGGAGGTTTTTTGCGGTCGGCCGGCGTAGTGCCTCCGGTGGGGGGCTGCCATTTTTTGACTTTGCCTCCGGCTGGGCGCGGCATTGGCCCACCACCGCCACGCCGCTTTTCAAAAGGAACAGTCCTTTCGTGCGGATCGAAGTCTTTATCTCGCATCGGTAAATACTTCCCTGGTGGTGTGTACTGCTCTTCTGTACCAGCCTTCGGCGTAGCTGGGTTCCGAAGCATTAGCAACCCACGCAGATACTTCGATAGCCCCGATTTCAGTTGGGATGATGAAATCATACGTCATCTGCTCCGTCTCGTTAGGTTCAATCACTAATGCCTTCGACGTCACTGCGAATTTGACGTCATGCCATGGAAATTCGATGGCCAGTTCACTATCAGAATCAGACGCGCTTTCAAAGTCCCGCTGCATTTCATCAATAGTGGCGTCAGCGTATGGCGACAGCACTCGCAAGGTCCAATATATCCGGTCAACGTGACAGAGGCCGGTTCCGGTGTTTCTGGCGTTGAGGGTGACGATTACGGCGTCGTAGCTCAGGCTGGCCGGCGTTCGCGTTACGTGCAATTCCATGGTAAGGCTGGGGATATGCTCACGTCCGCGCCGGTAGTTTCGGTCTGCTACAAACAGGGTTGCCAGAAACGCCGTCGCCGTGCCCGCCGTGCCGATCACCATGCCCAGCTTCCATACGTCAATGGCGGCAATCCACGCCGGCGGTGGCGCATCAACTTGGGTATAGACGCTCTGCGCTATTGCGATTGCCAGGGTGAACGTCAAGCACAGCGCAAAAGAGATGCCCGCCATTTTCGGGATCCGGCTGCCCGCAATAGCGGCCAGCACGGTCCTGATTTCGTTGCCCATGCCTCAACGTTCCCCGTACCACGCCTGCATTATACCAGTGCCAAGCCCAACACCCCCGCCACCCGCCGCCCCGTCTCCGCAAACGCCTGCGCTTCCTCCACCGTCAGCGCCCGCCCCAGCACGCGCTGCTCGCGGTAGGAGAGCCACTTTTTGAGGACCTGGTAGCCGCCCAGTTGGTAGTTCCACACACTCGCCGGCACGTTGCGCCAGTAGGCGCGGTCGTTCAGGTAGATGTCGCAGGTGGTTTCGCCCAGGGTTGGGAGCAGGTCGGACAGCGCGGCGCGTTCCTCGGCGGTGTAGTCGCGCTCCACGATGCGGCCCTGGCCGGGCATCACCGCGTCGCCGGAACCGTAGTGACCCCAGCCGGCCGTTACCGCGAAGTCGTCGCCGGCCATGTTGCTGTCGTCCGTAGTGGACGGGACGGCGATGGACGCCATGGCCGGCGTCAGCGCGCCGGACGTTACGCCGGCCACCGGCGTATCGGAGTCCAGCAGCGCCGCCAACTGCCGGCCCCGGGCCGCCGACGCGGACAGCTCTGCCGCCGCGCCGTCTGCCGATCCGCCGGGCCAGCCGGGCAGGGGGATGCGTGGCCACTCCATCCGCAATGCCCCGGCATTGGCGGCGCGGTACTGCGGATTGTGCAGCACGGCGATGACGTGGTGAAACAGGTCGTCCACGCTCAAGCCCAGCCGGTCCAGGTAGTTCTGCGCCGCCGGCGACAGGTTGGGGGTGCGCTGGGCGCCGTCGCCACCAAGTCCGAGGGAGGAGTTATCGCGCAGCCACAGGGGAAAACAGGTTGAGCCACGGTCCATAAGGTCAAGGCAACCGATATGCGCAATGACTTGCGGCGGCCCCCATTCCCGACGCGGTTTCTGTTGTGATACCAGCCATAGATTGCCCTCAAACACATGGGGCTTGTAGTCGGTACGCGGGCGGTCGAGTAATGGATTATCGGCTTCCCAGTAAAGCCATCTATTGTCGAATGGACGGTAGGCATAGCGCATGAAACCATGCTCCGCCGGCCCACTCCGTTTGAGCAATTCATCGCGTACTGAACGGGCATCGAACCCCGTTTTATTTCTCATCACCGACGGATAGCGGCGGGCGATTTCGTCGTGGTTGAGGTCGGCGTTGAAGTAGTCGGCGACGCGGCGTTGCAGGCGATCAAGGTCAACGTCAACGAGGAAACCGTCGCGGCTTGTCTTGACGCCGGGGAAGGACGCGGGGAACAGGTCGGGCAATGCCGGCCAATCTTGCCAGCCGTCGCTCACCGCCAAATCCGCAAAGGGCAGGCCCAAGGGCAGCAGTGGCGCAACGTCGTCGTAAAGTTCAGCCGGCGCAGTTTCCGCCGTCGCCGTCAGGTCATCGTGCTTGGTCTGCCCCCACAGGTGGCGGAAGCCGACGGATTGCGCCGGCGCGTGGTTATCCTTGCGTACCAGCGTGGCGATGGCGGTGCCCACCTGGATGCCCACCGGGTCGTCCGGCGTGGAGAAGATGCTGGGGTCGGGCGCGCCGTCGGGGGTGGTCTTGCCCGTCTTGTACTTGTCGCCGTTGAGATTGTCGATGCGGATCAGGTCAAAGGCGTCCAGAAAGTGCTCGCGCATTCCGGTGAAGGAAAGGCCGTCCAGCCACGAGTAGTTGGAGATGTAGCAGACGACGCCCCGGCCCGTCTTTTCGGCGATGCGCCGTTCCGCCATGCGAAAGAAGCGGACGTACAGGTCGTTGAGACCCTGCCCCTCGGGGCGGCGCACCTGGCGGGTGCTGCGGTAGGCTTGGGACAGTTCGCGTTCCTCGTCCACCGCCACGCCGGCGAAACCGTTGTAGGGCGGGTTGCCGATGATGACCAGCACGGGGGTGTCCTGCTTGACCCGCTCGGCGCGGTCGCGTTCCTCCTCCAGTTCCGGGAAGGGCAGCGGCTTCTGCACCGTCGGCTCCCATCCGGTCAGCGCGTTGGTGAGAAAGACGCCGGCCCGTTCGTCGCCGTCGCCGGAGTTCCG
>DAOUJY010000156.1:0-98485 GCA_034421995.1 Dehalococcoidia bacterium
GCCTTCAACCTATTGGTGAACTGGAATGGCTTGGAACCTGACGAAACCGGACGCATCCATCGCTCCATCGCTAACTTCACCCTCTGACACAAACTAGCACCAACGGTTACCTAGGCAGCAATCAGCTGACAGGAACGATACCACCGGAGTTGGGCAACCTCACGAATCTCGAATCGCTAATCTTGGGCTCCAACCTGTTGACCGGAGCAATACCGTCCGAATTAGGCAAACTCACTGACCTCACCCAGCTGCATCTAAACAGGAACCAGTTGACCGGAACGATACCACCTGAGTTGGGTAACCTCATAAATCTTGAATGGCTATACCTGAGCTATAACCAGTTGACTGGAGAGATCCCGCCGGAGTTGGGCAACCTTACCAACCTCACCGGGCTATACCTCCGCGACAATCAGTTGACAGGGTGCGTACCAGCCGCATGGCAGCATGTTATGTACAGCGATTTGGCGGACTCAGGCCTGCCCTTCTGTAACTAGCGTTGCAATCAGGGCGCGACGGCCTGCCCCTACGCGATGATGTCCGTGCGAGCACACTTGCTTGCATCAGTTGAGAACGTGCAATGTACATGAGCGTTTGGCAGTTTCTCACGCGCTATTGTAGATGGGTTTGGCGCCGCATTGGTGTCAATTTCATCTTGGGCCTTATGGTGATGGCATTGGTGGCCGTGCTGGTATGGTCTTTCGATATGATCGAAAGCACATTTCACGGTGCTGTTTTGGTTACGCTTAGTGGAGTATTTCCAGTTTTCTCTCTGATGGGCCCGGAACTGACCCTTCGAAAGCGTTTCAGGTTGCACTGGGGAATATTCGGGATGGTATTGTTGCTCTGTGCGGCCTTGCTGATGACCATGAGCGAGAGATTTGGTTGGACATCGTTGGGCGCGAATGTAGCTATCCTGACGCTCTCGTTCCCGCTCCTGATGGTCATTGGACTATTGGCCTTTCGGAACCCACTATTGGGAGTTGGGTTGGTGTTAGTGATGACGGTAGCCATGGTCGCGTTGATAACATTGGTGATCCCCCGCGAACATCTTCCGTACCTCTTGTTGGTCCCATTGCCAGCCGTTTTGCTACCGGCATTTGTTTGGGCACTCCTGCTGTATGGTGTTCAGTATGTAGCGCGGAAGAAACGCCAAGTCCGTATCTGGGGACCATTGTGGGAAAGCCTGCTTATGACGTTAACGTTCGTTCCGGCTATCGTCGTGGCAGTCATATTCCACGGGGAATTGAATGTTGACGAATCATGGTCGACTGTGTTCATCCTCTTAACGGGTCTGCTGTTCAGCAGCGTGGTGTCAGTTCCGCTGCGACAATTCCTTCTCGATTTGGGAAATCTGCCTCCAAACCGAAGGTGGGAGAGCACCGATGACACCAGTTCATGCCACATAACCACCGGAGGCAAATCTTCATGATCATCGCAGTCATCGGCAACTTTGATCCGCCGCCCCACGTATATGCCCTGGCCGAAGGAGTAGGCGCAGAACTTAGCAAGCGCGGCATCACGCTGGTCTGCGATGCTCATTCGCCCCTGCGCTTTGCTGGGTGCTATAATCGCCCCAACCGGGAGTTGATGGGATCATGACTGTTGAAGTGCCGTTCTCAATTATCATCGCGCTGGCTGCGATAAACAGCAGCGCGGTGATTGCTTTTGTCGGTGTCGTAGTGTATCTGGCATTGCGGCTGGGTCGTTTGCCGACACGCCAGGAGCACAACGAGTTGCGGACCGAGATGAAAGGGGACATGGCGGAGTTCCGACGGGAACATAGGGAAGACATGGCCCAACTCCGTGAGGAGTTTCGCCGCAGCCACCAGCAGATTATGCTGGCTCTGGTGAACCACTCACACCGCGAGGACGGCCAGGCGGTGTTCAGCCTGCCTCCGGAAATGGAAACTACGCCCGCTCCCGCTGACAACTAGGAACCCGGTTCCAACGGCTCGTTGAGCATCAGGAAGTTTTCCTACAGCTGGGGCGCCAACGTCGTTCCGACGGTTGACGGCAGCAGCAGGAGATGCCGCTGCGTCGTCCGCCAGTTGATGCTTGGCATCCGCTACCGTGGTGGCGGCGATGAGTGTGCGCGGGCCGTTCAGGGGCAGCGCACTGAGGGATTTGGCGGCCCATCTTGACGACCTCCTTCCATTTTTCCGAGGTGATACCACCATGATTATCGCAGTTATTGGCAATTTCGACCCGCCGCCCCACGTGTACTCCCTGGCGGAAAGAGTGGGCAAGGAGTTGGGGAAGCGCGGCATCACCTTGGTCTGCGGCGGATTGACCGGGGTGATGGAGGCGGTGTGCAAGGGGGCCAAGTCGGAGAACGGCACCACCATTGGCATCCTGCCCGGGGGTTCGCCCCGTACCGCCAACGAGTGGGTGGACTTTCCCGTCGCCACCAACATGGGCTTTGCGCGGAACGTGGCGGTGGTCAGCACCGGCCAGGCCGTCATCGCCGTCGGCGGCGCGTTTGGCACGCTGTCCGAAATCGCCTATGCGCTGAGCTACGGCATCCCCGTGGTGTCCCTGAACAGCTGGCCGCTCACCCTACGCGGCGACGGCTTGCCCGTTGGCGACAACTACATTGTCGCCGACAACCCGAAAGACGCGGTGGACAAGGCCGTGGCCGCGGCGCTGGCCCGCACCGACGAAACCCAGACCGTCGCTTTCTCGGAACCCCTGCCGGAGGTGCCCAATGGCTGACGCCACCATAGCAACCGTAGTCGGGCGCGAGGCCTTGGACTCCCGGGGCAACCCGACGGTGGAAGCCGAAGTAACCCTCACCAACGGCAGCGTGGGCCTGGCCCTGGTTCCATCCGGCGCCAGCACCGGCAGCTACGAGGCCCTGGAATTGCGCGACGGCGACGCCACCCGCTTCGGCGGCGGCGGAACGCTCACCGCTGTTGCCAACGTCAACGTCCGCATCGCCCCGGCCCTGGCAGGAGCATCGCCGTTCGACCAGTCGGAAGTTGACCAACGCCTGAACGAATTGGACGGCACCGACGACAAGAGTGGACTGGGCGCAAACGCTGTGCTGGCCGTATCGATGGCAACCGCACGGGCGGCGGCAATATCGGCCACCGGCGGTTCACTGTGGCGGCATCTGTCGTCCGGGAACGATGTGAGTTTGCCGGTCCCCCTGCTGAACATCCTCAACGGCGGTCGTCACGCCTCCAACTCCGCCGACGTGCAGGAGTTCATGGTCGCGCCCGCCGGATTTGACCGCTTCTCGGATGCCCTGCGCGCCGGCGTAGAGATTTACCAGGCCCTGAAATCCATCCTGCGACAGGGCGGGCACAATCTGAACGTGGGCGATGAGGGCGGCTTTGCGCCGACCCTGCCGTCCAACCGGGACGCCATCGAGGCGGTGTTACGAGCCATCGAAACCGCCGGCTACATCCCGGGTCGGCAGGTGTACATTGCCCTCGACGTTGCCGCTTCAGAGCTGTGGAACTCAGACACCAGCCGCTACGACCTGGAGCGCGAAGGCGTGTCCCTGAGCGCCGCCGAGTTGGTGGACCTTTACGCCCAATGGTGTGCCGAATACCCCATCATCAGCATCGAGGACGGCCTCTATGAGGATGATTGGGAAGGTTGGACCACGCTGACCCAACGGCTGGGGAACTCCATCCAGTTGGTCGGGGATGACCTGCTTGTTACCAACATCAACCGGCTACGGCGCGGCATCGGAGAAGCGGCCGCCAACGCCATCCTGCTGAAACCCAACCAGATCGGCACTCTGTCCGAAACCAAAGCCGCCTTGCAGATGGCCCAGGACGCCGGCTGGACCACCGTGATGAGCCATCGATCCGGCGAAACCGAGGACACCACCATCGCTGATCTGGCCGTGGCTTGGAACGCCGGCCAGATCAAGACGGGCGCGCCGGCCCGCTCCGAGCGGGTGGCGAAATACAACCGCCTGCTGCGTATCGAGGCGGAGCTGGGGACGGCGGCGCGGTACGCGGGGATGGAAGTGTACGCGAGCGTCAGACAGTAATCTTCCAGCCCACATAAACGACGTAAAGCGGATCTCCCGGATATTCGGGCCAGGCGAAATGGATACGGTATGGCGTTTTGCTGGTTTTGCCTACTTTGCCGTGCCAAGGGCAAAACAGCGAACGGCCGTGGGCGTCAGGGTGGGGAAATGTGAGTTCGTTTCTGTATGAATGCTTTTCGGTGTCAGACGAATCAGAGAACCAAGCGTTATCGCCAGTGAAGTGCTTTTGGTACAACGCTTGGCCTGTTGGCAGCCATTGCCCGGCTGCCCCAATTAAACCCATTAACTGGTTCAAGACGTCCAAACGGCTGAGAATCGCGTCCGTTTTTCCGGGTAAAAAGGGTTGACCATTTAGCAATGGCTGAAAACAATCCACTGAGAACGACAAGCGCTGAAAGCGGAACCGAGCGACGGCTTCCAATTCGCTCCATGATGCAATTGGAGGTTGTGCGGCTTGCAATGCAGTTATAAGTTCCTGTTGATGCCAGTAATTTTGAACAGCGATGTCGGTTACGTTATCGGACACTAATCGCACTGTGAGGGGTGAATATTCCCAATCGGATGGAGAAAGGCTGACCAATGATCGGTCGATTCCAACCATAGCACAATATGCCGCTTCGCCGACCGCCGTGTCGGTGACTACATCGTCACCGCATTCGAAGTAGTCGTTAGAGTCATGCTTGGCATCGTCGTCCCAAAAGGGACCACGCTTACTGAGCCATCCTACCACCGCCCCTCTTGTATCTCTGGGGAGAGTATGCAACGCCTCATACAAAGACAGGTCCGCCCGAACTTGACTATTCGTGATATTGCGATGAGCATACAATCGGCAGTTAAACTCGCGTGCTATCGCCCGCATATCCATAACCCTATCGATTGCAGCCTTAAACGCGGAGATGTCGGGAAATTGCCCGTGGACAGAGAGTTCATTTAGCAGCAAATCCATATCATTCACCCCATCCAGCGAAGTAATCCATATCCTTATCAAACTGGTCGAAAAAGCCCTCTGGCCAAACATCCACGTTGCCTGAACTGTCCAAAGTCGGACTCAGTGCTTGCGGAGCATCCTCAGACCGTGCCCTGAAGAAGTGCAAAGCTACTTCCTCGGCGGGTATGCGTCCTGCCTTGACCGCTCTGCGAATCCCATTGAGCACATGGTCACTATGGGTTTCCACAATCACCTGTATGCCTGAACTGGCTACGTCAGCTAGAAATTGACCCATCAAAGCTTGCCCGGCAGGATGCAGATGCACTTCCGGGTTCTCAATTAGCAGGAGGTTGCCTTTGGGGATTGAAAGAGCGGCGACAATTATTGGGAGGACTTGGGTAATCCCAAACCCGCAGTGAACAGGGCGGAGGAAGGTGGTGTCTAATGAAGTCCTAATACCCAGGGTGACCGCATTGGCGTTGCTCACCTGTTGCACATCAATGGCACAACCCGGGAAGAACGTTTCCAGCCGTGCACCTACTTGATGAAGCAAGGTCGGCACAGCCTCGGCCATCATCAGTGGGCCGGCGATGCGTTCGTCTCGGTTCCGGTAAAACACGCTCGCAGAGTTCTCCCCCTGCGGTCCAACTCTGGTCACTGCGTATTCGTCCTCCAAGGGATAAACTTCGCGAGGTCCTTCCCGCTCTGCGGTGATATAGGTGAGGTTTCTAATTCGCTGGACCAATGATCGGGCCAGTGTATCCGCACTAGTCGGCAAGAGGTAATGGAGAGCATCCGGATTGTCGCTCACAGCTCCATCCACCTTCACCCAGCCGACTTGCAAGGACATGTCGCTCCGCCCTCCAATGAATGACCAGGTGCAACTCGCTTCGTCGTCAATCAATCCAATTTCAAAACGGTCCGTGCCATTCTTTTGATCAACTACATCGCCCACCGTGCCAAGCGCAACAACGTCTCCATTAAGCATGATGCGCGTTGACCATTCGTTTTCAAGCATTGTCTGGTGCAATAGAACCAGCGACTGCAGGATTGAGGATTTTCCGGACGCATTGGTACCGGACAGCAAGGTCAGTGGGGCCAACGGTAGCCGCAGCAACTCAAAGCACTTGAAGGTTTTGAGGTCAAGCCGATTAATCATCAAAAACCTCCCGTAACATCACGTTTGCCATTGCAAAACGTTGCCTAACTCTGTTCGCTTGGTTGGTTCCCAACGTGATGGCGGCGTTAAATTCTTCGTTGTCCAGCAACTGATAGAAAGCTGACAGAAAAGCAGCTTCTTTGAGCTTGACCATTTGTTCGTCGTATCGAGCAAGCCCGGTGCACATCACGTCCCACAATGAGGCGTTGATGAAACCACGGCGGCCTTGCTGCTCTGCATTATGCTTTCTGAAGGCATATCGGCCAAACAGGTTGTAGTTGTTGGCCAGTCCGGTCCTCAACTGCGCAGACAGGCTTTCAAGTTCCCAGGCATCCAATGTGTTCATCCGCTTGAGAGTCTGGGACAGAAACAAGTCCATGTCGCCGCGATAGTCGTCGATATCAAGTAGCTGAAAGCCACAAAAACGGTTAATGAATTCGCGATCTCGCATCTGCGCTTTATTCAGACTCCCGCCTGTAGCATTCAGGAAAATCTGTTGCTCGGCCTCGTCCCTCAAGAAACGCGTACCTGCCCCCATATACAGGCAGTTCCGCATCTGTTGGCGGGTCAAAGGGCTCCCGCCGTTAACCCGTTCAAAAATGTCCAAGCGCGCCTGTTCCGGAGCTTTGGAGTCTATTACATACAAGATCAGATTGCAGTCCTCAATCCAGTTCCTATATTGGTTAGAGAGATCTGCGAATTGTTTGCCATCAAGTGCCGGGCGGTCTGGGAGACGGAGCCGCAACCCATCTTGGACGAAATTTTTGAAAGTCGACAAACGCTGTAGGCCATCAACTACAACCATGCGACCGTCTTCGTTCTCCGCGATGTAAAAAACGGGAAGGGGGATGCGCATCAGCACGGATTCGATGAGCTTACTTTGCTTACGTTCATCCCAGATGAAGTCGCGCTGAAAGTCGGGATCCATGATGTAATTGTTCTGATCAATCCGACGCAATACATCGTGAACGGTACGGCTCTCGGTACGGATCAGCATCGTGTCAAGCGGATATTCGCCCAAAGCCTCGTCTTCAGGGCTTCCGATCCCTTCAACTTCCTCTGGTCCGGCTACTGCCCGTTGGTTCGTCATGGTGCCCCCAACATTCGTATGGTCTTTCCGATTTTACCATAACGAGGTCGGTCCCCAACCTGTCTTTGTCGGTGGTATAATCGCCACCGCCAGGCTGCCTCGGCCTTGCTTGTCCATGCCCATATTGGCCACTACTGAACTGACGGGAGGCACACCGATGACACGATCCTCGAACAATCCCACGCGCATCGGTATCAACGGCTTTGGACGCATTGGGCGTTTGGTCGCCCGGGCGGCCCTTTCACCCACCTACGATGACCGGCTCGACCTGGTAGCCATCAACGGCAACGGGGATCTTCAGCAGGCCGCCCACCTGTTCAAGTACGACAGCACCTACGGACCCTACGCCGGAACCGTCGGCACGGACAACGACAATCTCGTCATCGACGGCAAAACCATTCGCTCGTTCCAGGAAACCGATCCGGCCAACATCCCCTGGTCTGAGATGGACGTTGACATCGTGGTGGAATGTACCGGCCGCTTCACCGACGCCGCCAAAGCCGCCGCCCACATCGACAGCGGCGGGGCCAACAAGGTGATCATCTCCGCTCCGGCGCGCGGCGCCGACGCCACCATCGTGTTGGGCGTCAACGACGAGGCGTACAGCGACGAGCACCGCATCATCTCCAACGCCTCCTGCACGACCAACTGCTTCGCGCCCATGGTGAAGGTCCTCCACGACGCCTTCGGCGTGGAGCGCGGCCTGATGTCCACCATCCACGCCTACACCAACGACCAGAGCATCCTGGACCGCAACCACCGGGATTTGCGTCGCGCTCGGGCTGCCGCGCAGAACATCATTCCGACCAGCACCGGCGCCGCCCGCTCCGTGGGAGTGGTGCTGCCGGAACTCAACGGAAAACTCCACGGCATCGCCTATCGCATACCGACCTCAATTGGTTCCGCCACGGACTTCGTGGCTGACCTGAAACAGAACGTCACCAAGGACGACGTGAATGCCGCCTTCAAAGCCGCTGCCGAAGGGCCCTTGCAGGGCATCTTGGAGTACACCGAAGACCCCATTGTCAGTTCCGACATTCGCGGCAACACCCATAGCTGTATTTTTGACGGATTGAGCACCATGGTCCTGGACGACAGCATGGTCAAGATTTTGGGTTGGTACGACAACGAGTGGGGATACTCGTGCCGTACTGCCGACCTCTGCTGCCTGATTTCATAGTAACCCAGGGCGGTTGATGGGCCGGCCCCCGACGGGCAAAGCACTCCTGGCTACTCTCGCCCCCCGGCGTTTGCTGTGGGGGCCGAATTTTCTGCTGCCAACGCTGCTCCTGGCGGCGTTGGCGCTCCGTCTCTACGGCATAGATTGGGACGACGGTCACGGGTTCCATCCCGACGAGCGTTCCTTTTACCTTCGCGCCGACGATATGTTCCGCGCGCTCACCCAGGCTCCAGGGTACGAGACTTGGCTCGATCAATGGCCCGGCATGGAACCGGGAATACCCGATTTCCGCACCGCCATCTCGGCCGAGAGCAGCCCCCTCAATCCACACTGGTTCCCCCTGGGCAGCGTCCTGATCTACGCCTTGGTGCTCATCCGCTCTGTGGCCGAGTTGTTCACCGACTGGGGGGCGATGGATCTGCGGTTCGCCGGGCGTACTTTGACCGCATTGGCCGACGTCGCGTCGGTTTGGCTCATGTACGTGATCGGACGGCGAATGTACGGACCGTGGACCGGCATTCTGGCAGCGGCATTCACGACATTCGCGGTGATACACATCCAGCACGCCCACTTCTATCGGCCAGAGCCGTTCACCGTGCTCACCTCCCTGGCCGCGACGTGGGCGATGCTCCGGTACATGGAAACCCAGCGCACCCGCGACGCCGTCCTGCTGGGAGCTCTGGTCGGGCTGGCGATGGCGCCGAAGGTTTCCGTTGCGCCGATTCTCGCCCCCCTCGCCCTCACTTTCCTGTGGGTCTGCAAAGACCGTGCCGGCTGGCGCTGGGCGGACTTGTCCGTGCCGGCAGCCCTTCGTTTCGCCCCAACCGTCCTGTTGGCGGGACTTGCCGCATTGGCGGCCTACTTCATCACAACTCCCTACGCGTTCCTGGATTATTCGCAGATGATCAGCGACATCCAGGAGCAATCGCGTATGGTTCGCGATGCCTTTGTGATGCCGTTCACCCGCCAATACGTGGATACCCCGGCTTTCTGGTATCAGATCCGCCAGACCGCGGTGTGGGGATTGGGCTTGCCTCTGGGCACAGCCGCGTGGCTGGCGGCCCCGTTCACCGCGTGGCTGGCATGGCGTGGCGGCATATCCCAACGCGCCGATCTCCTGCTGTTGGCGTGGGCCGTCCCCGGGTTCATCTTCCTGGAGTTGTTCGAGGTCAAATTCCTCCGCTACGTGTTCCCGTTGCTGCCCTTCTATATTTTGATGGCCGCCCGCATGGTCACCGCCGTCGTCGTATGGACATGGTATCGCCGGCAAGCGGCTCTGCCGGCGGCGCAAAATCCCGACGACGCTCCATTTTCCGAAGAGTGGCACGCCACGCCACCCACCATTGGCGATGACGTGCTGTTCGACGAACCGATCTTCGGCGACGATGCGCCATTTTCGGATGAGTGGCATGCCACCCCACCCACGGGCGGTGTGGCGGTCCGGTCAACGCCGCCGCTCACTCCCTTGCCGATCACGTCGCCGGCCAACCGTTCATTCGGTGATCGGATTAGGCGCTACTTCAATCGCTACGCTTACTCCGCGAGCATCGCCGCACTGGTTATCATGGTTGCGACCACCGTTCTCTACGCCCTGGCTTTCTCCGGCATCTACAGCCGCCCCCATACCGCCGTTGCTGCCTCGGAGTGGATTAACGCCAACGTTCCTGCCGGCGCATCCATCGTCAACGGCGGCTCATATTGGGACGAGCAACTGCCCGACCTGGGTCGTTACGACGTTTGGACCTTCCCGGCGTATCATCCCGACAGTGATCGGAACAAAATCCCCGAACTGGTCGAACGTCTGGCAGAGAGCGATTACATCGTCTTTTATTCCAATCGCGCCTACGGTTCCATCGCGCGCCTGGCCGACCGGTATCCCCAGACTTCCGCGTTTTACCGCGCTCTTTTCGGTGAAGGATTGGGCTACCGATTGGAACGGGTCTTTCTGTCATACCCGTCGCTGGCCGGCGTCCACCTTCGCGACGATCCCTACCGTCGCGCCGGCCTGCCAGCCCCGGTAGAATATGGCGGCGCGATTATCAATCTCGGCTACGCCGACGAGAATGTGATCGGCTACGACCATCCCCAGGTGTTGGTGTTCCGCAACGAGGACAGACTGCCAAGGAACGTGCTGCGCCAGCGCATTGACGATGCCGTAACGGAAACCGTCGATACCGCGCCACTCATGCTCTCGCCCACCCAACTGGAGGACCAGCAATCCGGTGGGACCTGGTCGGATGTGTTCAGACGCGATGGCAGGGCCAACCGCTTTCCCTGGCTTTCGTGGCTGCTGGCCGTCGAGCTGATTTGCCTGGTTGCCTTCCCATTCACCTGGTGGTTGTTGCGGCCCCTGCCCGACCGGGGTTTGCTGTTCGCGCGGGTTTTCGGCCTGCTCCTGGTGGCCTGGATCGCCTGGATGATGGTCAACGCCGAAGTGATGCGATTCTCGGCCGGTTTGATATGGCTCGCGCTGATTATAGTGGCCGTTCCGTCCGCTGTCGTGCTTTGGCGACAATGGCGGTTGATGTTGGAATGGATGAGTCAGAGATGGCGCTACATCCTAGCGGCCGAGGCGCTATTCCTGTTGGCATACGCGGCTTTCGTTTTGGTCCGCGCCGCGAATCCCGATCTCTGGCATCCGTGGCGTGGCGGCGAAAAGCCCATGGAATTGGCTTACTTCACCGCCGTCGCCCGTTCTTCGGTCCTGCCGCCTTACGATCCCTGGTTCAGCGGCGGCTATCTCAATTACTACTACTGGGGTTACTTCATTCTGTCCATTCCCACGCGCCTCACTGCCATTCCGCCGGCCGTCGCTTTCAATCTCGCGGTGCCGCTGTTGTTTGCCCTCACCGCCACCGGGGCCGGTTCCCTGGCGTACAACATGGCGTCCGCCGCCCGTCGCTCGCATGAACCATCCCAACCACCCACTCCGTCCCAACCATCCACTCCGTCATTCCCGCGAAAGCGGGAATCCAGGTGGCGGATGGACATAAGCCGGTTGATGCGTCCGTTCCAAGCCAGTGGCGCCGCCATTGCCGGCCTAGTCGCCGCGCTGATGGCAGTCGTGGCCGGCAATCTGGACGGCGTTGCCCAATTGCTTCAAATGGCGAAATCCAAAATCCAGGGAATGCCGGCGCCTCTCTCCGGCTTTGACTTCTGGCGCAGCAGCCGCGCCATTCCTGAAATTGAGGAGTTTGCGCCTTCCTGGTTAATGCCGTGGCTGGAGGTGAGGAACCACGTCGAGACCGCTTTCCACATCACCGAGTTCCCTTTCTTTACTTTCCTGTTCGCGGACCTTCATGCCCACATGATGTCCATGCCCTTTGCGTTGCTGGCGCTGGCAGTAGGTTTTTCGCTAATCAGTGGTTTGACCCGTCCGTCCTTGCGGCGCCTGTGGCCCTGGGCGACCGTAGCATCGTTGGGGTTGGCCGTGGGCAGCCTGTGGGCCATCAACTCATGGGAGTACCCGGCTTACGCCCTGCTGATGCTGGGTTTGATCGGAGCGTCGGCCTGGATGTTGCCCGGTGGATTGAAGTCGCGAGCGGCCACAGCGGCGATGCTGGGAGCAACGGCGTTATTGGTCAGCTACGCGGCTTTTCTCCCCTTCCATTCCGCCACCGAGACCTTTGGCACTGGCATTGAACCCAGCCGTTGGCGCACGCCACTGGTCAATTACCTGCTGATCCACGCTTTGCCATTGCTCGCCGCCGCTGCATTGTTGGCTGCCACGCTGCCCCGGGCGTGGCGACCGCTGGTGCGGCGAATGAAGTATCGGGCCCGGGTTCCTGCGATCCACCAATGGTTCTTGGTGGCGGCCGCTCTTGGGTTAGTGTTGGCATCCTATTTCCTGGTGTCCGGCTTCCTGACCGCTGGTCTTTTGACCGTTTTGCTCGCGCTGACCGGCTGGGCGGTGACGGCAACGCTGGTTTCGGACAGCGACGAACCTCTCCGGCGTTCCGACACGATGGCGCTGTCCCTGCTCGGAATGGCCCTGGCCATAGGGATTGGGGTGGATTTCATCCGTGTCGAAGGCGACATCGCCCGTATGAACACCCTTTTCAAATATTACCTGGTGGCGTGGCTCCTATTTTCCACGTCCGGGGCCTACGGTTTCTGGCGCGGCTGGACTGCTCTATCCGGCGGCGGCATTCCCTCAGGGCGTAAGTTGCGCTGGTTTGCCCTCTCAATCGTCGGACTCGTGGCCTTGGGCGTCCTCGTTTATCCGGCTCTGGCTACGCCCGTTCGCATCGCAGACCGTTTCAACCCGACGCCGCTGATATTGGACGGCGAGACGTGGATGCCCCATGCCGAATATCACCCGCCCGACTGGTGCGCCGACCAACCTGGTGACCTAATCGATCTGCAATGGGACCACGACGCCATCCGGTGGCTCCAGGATAATACAGTCGGGACTCCAGTCATTTTGGAGGCGCACGGCAGCCAGTATTGCTGGAACAGCCGCTTTTCCCAATACACCGGCCTACCCACCGTCATCGGATGGCCCTGGCATCAAACCCAGCAACGCAACGACGGCGACGCGGTACGTGGCCGGGCCAACGACGTCTCCACAATCTACAACACCAGAAGCCAGAGCGCTGCGCTGAAACTGCTGGAACGCTACGGCGTCACCTACATCATAGTCGGCGAGCTGGAACGCCTTTACTACCTGCCCGACGGCATCGCCAAATTCGATCCTATGGTGGCCGCAGGTGATCTTGCCTTGGACTACGGCAACGACCGAACCCGCGTTTATCGGGTCGTTGGCCGTTGATTTGACCAAGCCTAGACCGGGCGGTATCATGCTCCGCGGAACCAACAAAATCGGGATATTGAAGACCGGCAACTATTATACTGGGACCCAAGCCAGGAGGAATTGCAACATGAGGCGCACCGCTCTTACCGCCATGGTTGTCGTTCTGGCCGCGCTCGTGAGTTCGGTCGGATTAGAGAATAGCGTTGTCAGGAGCCAATCCGGTCTGCCCAACCCGAGGACCGTGACCGTAGCTAATGGCAGCAATCCTGGAGAGGCCGTTGTTTCCTGGCAGGCGGTGCCAGGCGCCGCTTTTTATCGCGTCGGGTGGATGGCCAACCCGGACTATGAGGCGGCCCTCGCCAGTCCGTCAGGTTTTTTCCTGTCAGCATTTCGCTATTCCAACATCATGAGCGAGGGACTAACCTCGCATACTGTGACCCGGCTCACCCCAGGCGTCGAATATTGGTTCGTCGTCGGCAGCCACGATGCTTTCTACGGCGCACCACAATGGGCGCCCTGGACTAGATTTACGCTCAGTGCGGCGGCTCCTGGCGGGCAGATGTGCCCGCCGACCGGAGGCTCAACTCCGGGAGGGTGTCCGACCATCGAGTCGGCAGAGTTACGAATGTCCGAATTGAAATACCAAGCTATAGACGCCGGCGAGAACCACACCTGCGGCATTAAGATAGACAACACCATCGAATGTTGGGGCGACAACACCCACGGCCAGACCAACGCGCCGGCCGGACAATTCCTGTCCGTTAGCGCCGGCGGCGTCGCATCCTGCGGCATAAACTTCGACGACAATTTGGTGTGTTGGGGCCACGTCAGGATGCAATCTCCGCCCGCTGGTGACTACACCCAGGTTTCGGTGGGTGACGAGCACGCGTGTGCGATTACCGTTGCAGCGAAAGATGATCACCAACGTGACGTAAATCGGGTCGTATGCTGGGGTCTGCCCAGCAACGATGGGCGGACTGCAAATCTAGTTAGTGGCCGGGACCGCCCATGGGTGTATATCGGCGCGGGATCTGACTACAACTGCGCCGCGGCCAGCAACACTCGTGTAAGAGACATACGTTGCTGGGGCAGCAACCATAGCGATTACTATTTCAACAGTTACTCGGACGTTCGGGCCATTAGCGCCGGCAACCAACATAGATGCGTGCTGAACGAAGATGGTGCGGTGAATTGTAGTGGCAACGATGTCCATGGACAGACCGCGGGACAACCTTCGGCGCAAGACGAAGGTTCGCCCGCTGATTTCTACACTTATAGCGCAGTAAGCGCCGGCGGCCGGCACTCCTGCGGACTACGCACCACGGGGAACATCCGCTGCTGGGGAGATAATTTGCGGGGGCAAGCCTCGCCGCCCGGCGCTAACGATGAGTTGCAGGCTAACCTGCAAGGCGTAGGAGACTTTACCGCCCTTAGCGCTGGTGCGGCCCACACCTGCGGCCTGCGCGAAGACGGCACCGCTGTGTGCTGGGGCTACAACCCACACGGTCAAGCCGACCCTCCCTAACAATCGCACTCTTCGTAAATCGACCGCCCGGCGTTGGGGCCAATAGGCTTGACGCCGGGCCTTTTTTGACCCTGCCTGAGCCTTACCCTATAATTTCGCACGCCGCGCCGTCTCTCCATATCCCGCCGGCGCTCCCTCGAAGCAAACCCAAGACCCAAGGAGGTTTAACTGTGGCCATCGAATCCGTCCGCGTCGGGCTAATTGGCGCCGGCCGTAATACCCGCGACCGGCACATCCCGGGCTTCAACAGCACGCCCGCCGTCGAAATCGGCGCCGTTGCCAACCGTTCCCGCGAGTCGGGGCAACGGGTCGCCGACGCCTTCAACATTCCCACCGTTTATGACAGCTGGGAAGAACTGCTGGAAGACGAAAGTCTGGACGCCGTTTGCATTGGAACCTGGCCCTACATGCACCGCACGCTGACCATGGCGTCGTTGGCTGCCGGTAAGCATGTTCTCTGCGAGGCCCGCATGGCGATGAACGCCTCGGAAGCCCACGATATGCTTGCCGCATCCCAACAAACCCCCGGCCTGGTGACCCAGATAGTTCCCTCCCCAATGACGTTCGGCATCGATGACCTGCTCATCCGGCTGATTTCCGAAGGGTTCATCGGCGACTTGGTGTCCGTCGAGATACAATCCCTCACGGGCTTTGCCGACCGCGACTCCACCATGCACTGGCGGCAGGATCGCGACCTGAGCGGCTTCAACATCCTCAACATGGGCATCTGGTACGAGGCCATGATCCGCTGGGTTGGGCGCGCCACTCAGGTCATGGCGATGAGCCAAATCACCATCCCGCACCGCAAGGACGATGACGGCAACTGGCGTTCAGTCACCATCCCTGACACGGTGGACATCCTCTGCCGCCTGGCCAACGGCGCCAACGCCCACCTGCGCTTCAGCGCCTGCGCCGGCCTCGCTCCGGGCAACGACGTCTGGCTCTACGGCACCGACGGCACCATCCACGTTGACAACCGGATGCGCGTCTTCGGCGGCAAGCGGGGCGATTCCGAACTCCAGGAAATCGCCAACCCGCCGGAAAGCCGCTACGCCTGGTCCGTGGAGCAGGAGTTCATCGCCTCCGTCCGCGACGGCGCTCCGGTGATGCGCACCCCGTTCAACATCGGCGTTCACTACATGGAGTGGACCGAAGCCGTCACTGTCAGCGCACAGAGCGGAGAAGCAGTGCATCTGCCTATGTAGTCCAGCCGGTTATAGATGCGAAGCAGTCGGGGCAGCTGTGACGGCTGCCCCGAAGCATATCAATCGGCGTCCTCCGTTTCGCCGCGGAGAAAGTTCGCAAGTTCTTCAGACACCTGAAAACGTTGCAACGCTTCATCCACCCGGCTGTTGTACTTTTGCCGTTCCTCACGACGTCCCTTGTCGCGCTCCTTGGCCAGCGCTCGCTCTCTGGCGACGCGCCTGATTTCCGCCCTGGTCTCGAACATCTTTCGCACCTCATCAAACAGGCCGGCCAGCGGTATCACAAAAGCCCAGTACAGCTTTGTTGCCGCTGTTTCAAAATACCGGTACGCCCAGAAACTCGACCCGTCAAAGCCTTCCAGAATGCCCAGACTGAGAAAGCCGACCAGCGTGAACCCTATAATCTGCCACCAGATACCCCGGTTCGACAACTCTCTGGGCAATTCTGATGCTCTCATTGTAACACTGCGTGATTACCTACCGGTCCACCAAACACGCAATCACCTGCGGCGCAGCCGTCGCCGCCCTTTCGGACAGTTCAGCGTCGGTCAGCGTCACGATGGGATGCTCAATAATCGCCAACCCGTAGTCCGGGTCGCCCCGCATCCGCGACATGGCGTGGGCCTGGCTGATGAAGGGCCGGGTGGTCAGAACGGTGGAAGGGATGCCCAGCAGTTCGGTTTCCATTGCGTCGTGCACACTGCACGCGGTGCAGGACCCTCATTCAGCGGTGGCGTGAATTGCCACGTCGATGCTCTTGGCGGTGCGCTGCAAGTCCTCGATGCGCGCCGGCCACTGCCAGCCGCCCTTGTTGTGCTCAACGGTGCCGGCGATGTCGTACCGCTCGCCAACGATGGCGGCAATGCGGCGCAGCAGATCCTCGGAATGGGGCTTGTTGTTGGAAAACAGGCCGATCACCTTCCCGTCCAACGTCGCCGGCCGCTGCGCCAGCCTTGATGGGGCCGGTGGTGCGTCATCACGCGGGTCCAGCGTAATTATGGGCGAGCCTTGTGTTGTCATAATTTAAACTCCCTTTCTACGTCAGAAGCAGGATTTGCTGGATTATAAAGATGTTCAGGATGAACGCATATCCAGAAAATCCTCAAATCCGGTAAATCCTGCTTCTGACCATTATCTCGGAACCTCCACCCGCCGCGTCACGGACCGGCTGGAACCCCAGGTACTGATTAAGCTGACGAACCCGCCGGCCATACCGCCGCCGGGCAGCACGGTGATGCGGTCGGCGTCGGGCACCACGGGCGCCATGCGGTCGTGGTCCAGCTCGTGGCCCATGCGATGCCAGCGCATCCACTCCGATACCGGCAGACGGGCCTTTTCGTGCAGGAACTCGGCCACCTGTTGCCGGCTCCAACCGGCGGCGGCCACGTGACCCATTGCTTCCGGGCTGATTACGCAGACCACCTCGGGCATCCCCGGGCCAAAAGCCAGCATGGCATGGGCCACGGTGGTCAGCAGGTCCGCTGGGTACCGGTCGCCGTGCAGCGTGACTTGAAGCGGAGCCAGCGTCGCATAGGCCGTGACGATGGTGGCGTCATCGCCGTAACCCTTCTCCGATGCCAGCGACGGCCAGGGGCTGATCGCGAGGTTCTCCGGGAAACAGAAACTGATCTTGCCCGGATGCCCGAAGGTGCTGTTGTCCATGACCACGGGAACCGAGCCGTAGAAGTTCGCCTTGAACAGGTTGACCGCTCGCCCGATGGCGGCGTTGGCCCGGCTGCCGTTGCCCATCATCTCCACGCTGCCGCTCATGCCGATGGCCTCGGCGTAAGGCCCGCTCACCACCGTCAGCACCGTGACGCCGTTGGTGGACGTGCTGCTGGCGTGCAGGTTGAAGGACCGGTCGGTGATGGCCGACAGAGACGCCAGCACCACCGGAAAATGCTCCGGCCGACAGCCGGCCATCACCGCGTTGACCGCAGCCTTGCCGGCGGTGAACCGCTTCTGGCGAATTACCTCTGTCCCAAGGTCGTGGTCGGCGTCCACCCCGGCGTAGTCCAGCATCGCCTGAACCCGCTCCGGGGTCGGCGGGACGACGGGCAGGCCGTCGGTGAGGCCGTTGTCAAAAAAGTAATCCTGCGCGGCGTGCCAGTCGTCGAAACTAAGCATGGTCATGAAGTTGCAACTCTCCTCATCAGCGAGCGTCGCCCTGTCGGTAGTCGGGGGCTAATACCAGGAGTCTTGTCACCACCAACCTATCACTCAGTCGCGCTAGGATGCGTGGGCGGTTACTCTCGATAACGTCCAAGTGAGAGGTCGTTATGATAGTGGGGAGTCTTTCAGCGTAGCGATAGTCAATGATCTGGAAGAGTTTCTCCTCTGCGAAAGCGTTGGTGCGCTCTGCTCCCATGTCGTCCAACACGAGGAGGTTCAGCGTTTTGATGTGTTCCAGCAAGTCATCGTGGGCAACCGGACTGTCGGGTGCGAAAGCGGCGCGCAAGTGGTCAAGCAAATCTGCAACGGAAGAGAAAAAAACGTCATCTCCAGATTCCTGACGCACAGAGGCAGCCGCAACTGCCAAGTGTGTTTTCCCAGCACCCTCAGAGCCAATCAGGAACAACCAGTTTGTCGGCAGATTAGCCCAATTCTGCATAAACGCTTTGGTTGTTGATAGGCTGGCTTCCTCATCGCGGCTCAACTGGCCGTAACCTTTCGGGTCGAAAGCGTCGAAAGTCATGCGTCGGCGCATATTGGGCGGTATTACACCAACGCTCTGGCCATACGCCGCGATGCTTCGGCCCAAGTGATAAAGCCGTGCGAATCCATCGGCGGTTTCCATACGGGTTCGCAAAAATTCATCTAGGCGGTTGGGGGCGCCGCGAAGGGTAATGACAGTGGGCATCAACGCAGAATGACGCCAAGACAACAGCTGAAACAACCGCTCTTGTGTCCATGGTGTTGTCGGACGGGTGGGCAAGTCGTCTAGAATCAGCAAGGGCGCATTGCGAACTTGCTCGAAAAGGTCAACGAACCCCAACTCGGATTCATCGTCAAACCCGCTCCGCAGGTAGTCCAGTAAGTCTGCGGCGGTGATGAACAACGCCGGATTGCCCAACTCAATCTGTCGGTTAGCGATTGCCGCCGCCAAGTATGTTTTGCCGCTGCCGCTGGGTCCGGTGAAGGTTACCCATCCCTCGGGTTGGTCAGCGTAGCAGGCGGCAACGGCTAACGCTTCAGCGTACATTTGGCGATTGGTGGGGTCATTGGTGGGGCCGCCCTGGTTAGCCGATGCAAAGGTAGCGCGCCGCAAAGAACCGAGGCGACTGTATCGTGCCAAGGCTGTAGTACGACGGGCTTGGTCAATATTGGAACGTTGGCACTCACAAGGAAATACTGAACCGAATTCAGGATGCGCGGGAGGAAGGCGCCGGGTCAACCAACCGACGTTATCGCAAATTGGACAGGGTTCAGCATCAGCTACCGTTGGGTTCTCGCTCCTGAGATTCCCAACCAGGTCGTCCGAAAAGCCGTCGATACTGTTCCAGGACTGCCTCGCGGCGATTCGTCTCAGAATCGTTCCTAAACTTTCCATACTCATTTGCTACCACCGCCCCATCGGGCAGTCCCTCGCGTACCAGGCGGCGTAGGATGGTGTTCACGTAACTCCAGCTTCGCGCGTTATGCTCGGACGCGATATTGAATGCGTATTCAATCCAAGCCGCTGGGTACTCTTCTTCGACCGCCTTCAACTGCTCGGCCATGCTGTGCCCGTAGGGGCCAATGTGCTCTTCGTACAGCGCGAATATGTTAGCACGCTGGGCGCCCGGCTGCGTTTGTGGCAGCCATTGGATTGGAACGGATTCCGGCGGCCCGCCCAGTACGTCAGCCGCCGACAAGCACTCAAGCGTTTCCCGATCAAAATAACGCCGGCCTGCCTCGTCGTTCAGGAAAACACAAATCCTGCCTCGGTCTCCAACCGCCATCAGTGTTCCTCGTTCCAGCGCCGCCGCCAACCCGGAACGGATGCTATCAACGCTATGCACCCGCGCCAGAAAAGGGTCGTCCAGCAGGTCTTCCAGCGACACCGACAGGGGTACTCCGCGCCGGCTGGCGCCCTCGGCTAAAATTGCGACAATCCGCAGCGTTACCCGCAGTTCTTCGGGGTTTTCAATCTCGGCAAGCCACGGGCCAAGCGCCGCCGCCGGTATTGGGATCCGGCGCGCGTTGGCCGGCAGCGATTTTTGAGAAATCCGGGTTCTGTTCGTCCCGTTGCCCATCTACGCTACGGACTCCTCGTAACGCTGCAACTCGTCAAACCGCATCAGCGTGTCCCGGAAGTAGAGATGGAAACTGCCGGTAGGCCCGTGCCGGTGCTTGGCCACAATCAGCTCCACCAGGTTGCGCGGATAGGGACGGCCGGGGTTGTGCTGCTCCCATTCGTCTTCCGTATAGTTGCGGTCTTCGCGGTAGAGGAAGGTCACCACGTCGGCGTCCTGCTCGATGCTGCCGCTGTCGCGCAGGTCTGATAGCTGCGGGCGATGGCCGGGACGGTTTTCCACCACACGGCTCAACTGTGAGCAGGTGAAGACCGGCACATTAAGATCCCGCGCCATGCCTTTGAGGGAGCGGGAAATCTCGCTGATCTCCTGGACCCGGTTCTCGCCGTAACCCTGCCTGCGGTTGCTGCCCTGGATCAGCTGGAGGTAGTCCACCACCAGGAAGTCCAGGCCGTGCTCCAGTTGCAGCCGCTGGGCCTTGCTCCGCATCTCCATGGTGGTCTGGAACGGGGTGTCGTCGATGAAAATGGGCAGCCCCGACAGGACGCCCACCGCGTCGGAGATCACATTCTGCTCGTTTTCGGACAGTAGCCCCAGCCGCAGTCGGTGGGAATCCACCCCCGACTCTGCCACCAGCATCCGCATGGCGATCTGTTCCCGGCTCATCTCGAGGCTGAATATTCCGCAAACCTCGCCAGCTTTGGCGGCATTGGCGCAGATATTCAGGGCCAGGCTGCTCTTGCCCAAACCGGGCCGCGCTCCCACGATGAGCAGGTCCGACCGCTGCATCCCGCCCAGCAGGCTGTCCAGATCGCCGTAGCCGCTCTGCAGTGGCGGCTCGTCGGTTAGCGACACGTCGCCGATGTCGCCTTGCAGGTACACGTCCAGCACCGAGCTCAGCGGCACAAACCCCCGGTCGTTGTTGGTGGGCTGCACCCGGAAGAGCACCTCCACCGCCTGCCGCATGGTGTCGTCGGCGTCCTGGCTGTCCTCAAACCCCAGCTCGGCGATGCGGTTTCCGGCGTCGATCAGCCTTCGTTTGGCCGCCGTGTCCGCGACGATGCCGGCGTAGTGTTCAACGTTCACCGACGTCGGCGTGCCCGAAATCAGCTGGCCGAGATACGCCAGGCCGCCCACCTGCTCCAACCGGTCCTGCCGCTGCAACTCACGGGCTACGGTAATCTGATCGACGGCTTCCTGCCGCCCGAACACGGCGACGCAGGCAGCAAAGCAGAACTGGTTGCGGGCCCGGTGGAAATCCTCCGGCTTGATGATCGGCGTGACCCGCAGCAGCGCGTCGCCGTCAATCAGCAATGCACCGAGCACCGCGGCCTCGGCTTCGTGGTCATACGGCAGCTGCCGTTCACTGTACTGGGCGACAACCACGCGAGTTATTCCTCAATGGACGCGATGACGTTCACGGTGGCGCGTATTTCGCTGGACAGGTTGAGCACGACCTCGTACTCGCCCGGCTCGCGGATGGGTTCCACGGCGTTGGTGATGCGCCGGTCAATGTCCCTTTCCAGCAGCTCGCCCAGCGCGTCCGAGATACGCGCGCCGCTGATGGCGCCATAGTACCGGCCGGTTGGGGTGACCCGACCGGGGATGGTAACCGTCAGATTGTCCAGCGCTTCTGCCAATTCTTCGACGACCTGGGTCTCGCGGGCTCGTTGCTGGTCTCCTTCGTTCTTAACCTTTTCCAGGCGTTTGAGCGTCTCGTCGGTGGCGATTTCGGCCAGGCCCTTGGGGAGCAGGTAGTTGCGGGCGTAACCCCGGGAAACCCGCTTGACCTCGCCGGCCCGGGCCTGGTCGGGAACGTCCCGCAAAAACAACATCATCATGAGAAAACCCTCTCAATTCAATCGGCCCTACCGTTATTCACCGCGGGCAGGGCGTAAAACTTTGCACTTGCAATCGGCGCGTTCATTATAGACCATCCCATCGTGGTGACGAAATGACCCGCTGTCACTGCCTGGGCTGTAATTGTCTGAATGTTGACTACCACCCATGCCGGGCCTACCCTTGCCGGCGCAACCCACCCGTCCCACACCCGGAGGCTCCACAATGTCCTTCTGCGATGACATCGAACGCGAATCCGAAGCACAACGCGAGGCAATGGCCTTTCACCCCTTCGTACAGGGAATCGGCGAGGGGACGCTGCCCCTGGATCGTTTCAAGCACTTCATCACCCAGGATTACGTCTATCTGATCGATTTTGCCCGCTGCCTGGCCCTGGCCGCCGCCAAGGCGCCCGACCTGCCGGCAATGTCGTGGTTTGCCCGCGCTGTGGACTACATCCTCAACACCGAGATGGACCTGCACCGCTCCTACTGTGCCCAGTTTGGCATCACCGAAGCTGAGCTGGACGCTACCCGGCACGCGCCAACCTGCTACTCATACACCAGCTACCTGCTGCGGGTTGCCCACCAGGGGACGTTTGGGGAGTTGGTCGCCGCGGTTCTCCCGTGCATCTGGGGCTACTGGCGGGTCGGCGAGCGGCTGGCCGACCAGGGACTGCCCGACCACCCCGGCTACGCCCAGTGGATTGAAATGTACGCCGCCCCAGAGCAACAGGCCGTCGCCGAAGAGTGCCGCGCCATCTGTGACCGGATCGCCGCCGTCGCCGGCCCCGCCGAAATCGCCGCCATGAAGGAAGCCTACATCACCTGCACCCGCTACGAGCAGGCGTTCTGGGAAATGGGCTGGACGCTGGAGGATTGGCCGGTGTAGTCCCTCTGGTCGGGGTGGGCAGATTCGAACTGCCGATCTCCTGCTCCCAAAGCAGGCGCCTTGCCGCTAGGCCACACCCCGACGCATCGGCCATAAACCGGGCGCTGTTACCCGGCTATATAAAACGAAGCAAGTACCCCCGCGGAGACTCGAACTCCGGTCTCTGGCTCCGGAGGCCAGCACTCTATCCACTGAGCTACGGGGGCAACTCCCATTCTAGCACAACCCTTGTGCTAGAATCGCCGCGTTAAGCCACTCCTCACCCAACCATCCCGAAGGAGCGACTACCGCATGACCAGCTATCATGGCGGCGCATTTTTCGACGCCAAAGGATGCGGAGACCAACCTGCGCATGGCCGAGATTATCAGCCGGTCGTTGAGTTGAACGCGTCGCCAGCCATCGTCTCAGGAAATTGTTGGCGCTCGGCAATAACATAAGACAGTATCTCCGGCCGGCGGTATTGGCGTTAGCGGCGGTGATCACACTCACCCTGGTCGCCCTGGCGGTTTTCGCACCTTTGCAAGGCGCGGCTCCGGCCCAGGACCCGCCGCCGCTGACACCGCCTCCCGTGCCGACGCCCACCCCGATAGTCCTGGGCAACCCAACGAACTTGACCGCGAGGCCCGGTCCAAACGCGGGCCGAGTCTCCCTGCGCTGGACGCCCGCTGCCAACGCCACCGTCCATTGGGTTTGGTCGGCCAAGTGGGACAACACCGGCGGCAAGTGGACCCGCGGCGAAAGCGATAACAGGGCGGTTATCACGGGATTGGAACCCGGTCAGGATTACTGGTTCCGAGTCATTGCCGGCCGGGAAATCTCCGGCCAACCAGCCCAGTGGTCCTATTGGAGCAATTGGGCCAAGGCCACTACCGATGAGCAGGTGTTCACTATTGAGTTGGTCTGCATCGACGTCGTGCGCAAGCCCTGCCAGGAGCTTGATGCAATCAGCGAATTCCCTATGTCCGGCGGGTTAATTCAGCGGGTCAAGCACCGCACCGGCGGCCGCGTGGCGTTCCAGCTCAATTCCTACCCGGAACTCGGATTGTACGACAGCGAGGGTATAGATCTGCTCAGGAACGGTGCCCTGGACATGGCGGAAGTCTATCCTGCTTATGTCTCCGGAGATCTGGCGATAATTGAGGCATTGAACCTGTGGGGCCTCTACCCCGACCTGGAAACTCAATTCACCGCGGTCCATAAGAGTCGTGACGCCGTCCGTGCCGTGATTGAACGCGCCACCAAGGGCGTTGTCATCACCGAACACTACACGGACAGCAACTATATCTTCTCGTCCCGTCCCTTGCATTCCCTGGACGATTTCCAAGGTTTGCGGACGCGCAGTTATCGCCCTCCACTGACCAAGTTGCTGGAAGGCATTGGCGCCGACCCGCATTTCGTCGATTATCCTGACGTGTACGGCGCACTGAAAAATCAGTCCGTCGATGCCGCCATATCCTGTGGAACCTGCGGTTTCAGCCAACGTTGGTACGACGCTGCCGATTATCTCTACGGCCCAATCAACGGCTCATCCAGCGTTACCTGGGTTGTCATGAGCCGCGACCGGTGGGATGAAATCCCGCCGGACTTGCAGGCCATCATCATTGAAGAGGGAAATCGCCATTGGGAACACATGACAGGTTTAGCTATTGGAGAATGGGAGCGTGAAGCCATCGCAGAAAATGTTGAAGGCGGCATGATTCACTCCCAGCTTTCTCCTGAAATCCACGAAGCTATGTTCCAGGCCAACCTCAACAGCGTGCTGCCCCGCTGGGTGGAGCGGACCGGCGGTTCCCACTCCGAAGCCGTCCGCATTTTTAACGAGATTATCGGCCCCATCATCGACGTGCAAATCTACGCCGACGGCTCCGTCGCATACCCGGTCCCGCCGAAGCCAAAACGACAGTACTGACATCAATGCCGTGACTGTAATGACCGTGAGGGTGTCGCGGAAGTCATCAAGGCCGGCGTTTAGCCGCGCTGCTAAATCGCAACACTTAGAGGCGAACAGTCAATCTCCTTTATAGAGCTGCCGTTGCCTCAAACTCCAGCCGGCCTGCCGGAAACGGGAACCAGCAAGTTGTCTCCGTCGTTTGGAGACAGCGACGTGGCGGTGGCGCCGGTGTCAACCAGGAAATATACCCGCCCGACAACGTCCAGCCCGAGGAACCCGCAGCAGTCCTTCTACGTAGGGTCGCCCCCTTTGGTCAGGATACTTTTCTGTCAACCCCGGCGCCATGGCCGCCAGACGCTGGCGCCGTTCTCGGTGCTCCTTGAACTGCCTGAGAATGACCTCCGTTCCCCCAAGGCTCTCAATCAGTTCGTGGTCGCTCGGCAACAGTTCACTGACCACCGCCTTTCCCGGCTCCCCTATGACAACCATCGTTGTCCCTCCTGCTACGCTATAATCCGTCCCACTGGCGTCTCTATCCTAACACCGCACCTCCCCACTGGAAATTCTTTGCTCCGATACGTCAATCCAATGCCGGCATATCCATGAATTTTGAAACCATCGCCGCCCAGGCGGCCCACCAGATCGACGCGGCGACCGGCGCTGTCGCTCCGCCCATCTACCTCTCCACCACCTTTGAGAGGGATGCCGACGGGGAGTACTCCCGCGGCTTCGTTTACTCTCGCTCTGACAACCCCAATCGGCGTGCTCTGGAGGAATGCCTGACGATGCTGGAGGGCGGGGCCGCCGCCGCGGCCTTCGGCTCCGGTTCGGCGGCCACCGCCGCGGTGTTCCAAGCCCTGTCGCCCGGCGACCACGTCATCGCCCCGGACGATTGCTATCACGGTACGGCCCGGATGCTGCGGGAGATATTTGCCCCCTGGGGCCTGCAAACCACCTTCGTTGACATGACCGACGCCGACAACGTGCGTCGCGCTGTCCAGCCCGGCACTCGGATGCTCTGGGTGGAAACACCGTCCAATCCGCTGCTCAAAATCACCAACATAGCGGAGATGGCGAATATCGCGCGATCAGCCGGCGCCCTCTGCGTTTGCGACAATACCTGGGCTACGCCGATGCTCCAACGGCCCTTGAGTATGGGCGCGGATTTAGTGGTGCATTCCACCACCAAGTACATCAGCGGGCACGAGGACGTTACCGGCGGTGTGGCGGTGAGCGCCCGCGACGATGCGTTTTTCCAACGTATCCGGCTGATCCAGAATGTGGCCGGCGCCGTGCCGTCTCCATTTGACTGCTGGCTTACGCTGAGAGGCATTCGGACGCTGCACGTGCGGATGCCGGCGCACTGCGCTAACGCTGGACTCGTCGCCCGGTTTTTGCAGGACCACCCGCGCGTTGCTGCGGTGCATTACCCCGGTCTGCCCGGCCATCCCGGACATGAGATCGCCGCTAGGCAAATGACAGACTTTGGCGGAATGCTGTCCTTCCAGGTCGTCGGTGGGAAAAGTGCTTCGATGCGCGTTGCGGCCAATGTCCGCCTGTTCGTCCGCGCCACCAGCCTGGGTGGCACGCAGAGCCTCATCGAGCATCGAGCGTCCATCGAAGGCCCTGATACGAACACGCCTGACGACTTGCTGCGCGCCTCGGTAGGACTCGAGAGCGTCGATGACTTGATTGACGACCTGGGTCAGGCCCTTGAGTAGCGCCCAATCCGCACCCTCCCAAGTTTGTGCTACCATGCGCTAACCCAGCGCGCCAGCGTGCGCTGTACGGAGGGCCAGAAATGTTTGACCTGCTGATTACCGGCGGCACCGTGGTGATGCCCAGCGAAGCGGCTCAGGTAGATATCGGAGTTCAAGGCGGGCGCATCGTAGCCATCGGCGCTCCTGGGACCCTGATCGACGAAGCTGTCCAGACCGTCGATGCCTCCGGGCGCATCGTGACTCCCGGTGGGATTGAACCGCATATACATGCTGCCGCCAACGTCCAACCCGGCGCGCACCAGCAGGTCCAGGGCGTGCCCAACGCCGGCCCTCTGGAGCACTCCCTGGGCGCTATATGGGGTGGTACCACCACCGTGGTCGATTTCGCGCCGGCTCCCAACGAGGGGGAGTTGGTGGGTGGCATCCTTGACTTCCTGTCCGTTTGGGAAGGAAACACCTACGCGGACTACTCCGCCCACGTCATCTATCGAAGCAACAACACCGCCGACAGCATCGCGCGGGTCGGCGAGCTTATCAATAACGATTTCCCCAGCGTCAAAATCTTCACCACCAACATCCGGCCGCCGCAGGACCCTCCCCTGACCCTCACGCCCACGGGTCGAATTGACAACGGCCGCCTGACCGACCTCACCGCGCAACTGGCCCGACACGATGGAGTCCTTGCGGTTCACGCCGAGGACGACGAGATCGTGATGTACAACTATCTCATGGCCCAGCAGCGGAATATGTGGGACTGGTACAACGCCCACCTCATTCATTCCAAAGAGGTAGAGGACCTGGCTTTCCGGGACGTGATCCGGATCGCGGAACAGAACAACGCTGGTATGTACTTCGTCCACGTAACCGGCAACGACGGCGTGAACGCTGTGGCGGCGGCCCGCAGTCGCGGCCAGGCGGTGTATGGCGAAGTGCTCACCCTGGCGTTGTCCTTCAACGCCTTCCAGTACCGCGAGCCCGACGGGATGAAGTACCACACCTATCCGTCTCTCAAGTATCCTGAGGACGGTAGCGATCTGTGGTCCGGCCTGCTGGGCAACAATCTCACCTTCACCGCCACGGACAGCAGTTTCACCACCTACCTGGACAAGACGGCCGGCCGCAACGTGCAGGACATGAGGGGCGGCAACATCGGTATCGAGATCCGTATGGGCGTCAACTACACGGAGGCGGTGGTCCGGCGCGGGATGTCGCTGACGCAGTTCGCCAACATCACCGCCACCAATGCGGCCCGGCTATTGGGAATGTACCCGCAAAAGGGTGTTATCGCTCCGGGCAGCGACGCCGATTTCGCCATCATTGATCCCGCCATCCACAAGCGGCTCACCATGGACGACCTGCACCTTCGGGACTACAGCCCGTGGGAAGGCTGGGAGATCTTCGGCTGGCCCACGACCGTGATCCTGCGCGGCAAGGTTATGGTGGACGACGGAGAATTGCTGGGGTCGCCTTCGGACGGCCAACGAGTGCGCCGGCGCATTGACCCAGCGGTGTTGCAGCGGCCCGCCTTCTAACTATCGTGGTTACGCCCTCGCCCGATTCAGGGGAGACTTCCGTTCTCCTCTGTAGGTTCTGCGGGCACCTGAACCCGTCGGAAGGCGGAACCAGGTGCGCCAACTGCGGAGCCTTTTCGGGTTTGGAGGCCGTCGCTCAGGCCGAAGCCGAACGTCGCTCCCGACGGGTTCGGCTTGATTTCCTGCGCAACCGGCTGGTTAGGGCTGCCATCGTCATCTTGCCTATTCTGGCGGTGGTTTTTTGGGTGTTATGGGCCTATACCGGGTTGCCTCCGGACCCGCCGCTGCCCTCGACCAACATCGGAAATCCGCCAGCGGGGTTTGCTGACGCCGACTGGCGGCAGGCTGGCGGCGGGGTTGCCAACTGGTCAGCATCTACCAGCGGCGCGTTGACCGTTGAGGCCGCGCCAAAAACAATGTGGCGGTATGTTGCCGGCTCTCCGATCACCGCCCCACCAGCCGTGGTAGGCCAACGGGTGTATTTGACTGCCGAAGACGGCAGCGTAGTAGCTCTGGAACTCGGCGCCGGAAACGAGTTGTGGCGATACGATTCCGGCTTGCCTGCCGCGGTGACGCCGGCGGTGACGGACGATCTGGTTTTCGTGGTTTTTCGCGCTGGCGTGGTCTCGGCCCTTGATGCGGAGACGGGTGCGCCGGTTTGGTCCCGGCGGCTCCAAGTCGCGTCACTGCCGTCGCCGACCGTCGCTGACGGCCGCCTGTTCGTTGCCGAATCGGACAAAAACCGCTTGATTGCGCTGGACGCGGCCACCGGGGAACCGCTTTGGAATTACCGGCTGGACGATTGGGTAATCGCGCCTCCGGCCGTAATCGACGGCAAAGTCATCGCCACGGCCAATGATGCCCGCGTCCACGTGCTGGATGAAGCTACCGGAAAACTCAGAATGATCTACGACGCCGGCAGCGCGCGCTGGGCCCGGGGCGGGCCGCTGGCGACGGAAGACCTGCTGCATTTCAGCAGCTTTGGCGGCGTGGTCTGGGGGCTGGATTACCAGGGACGCCGTTACCCGTTGGAGCGGCAAATCCAGTACGTCCGCACGGTGCTGTGGGTGTGGGGATTTACCAAGAAGGGCCCCGAGCAGCAGGGTTACGTGTGGTCTGCCCAAACCGCGGGGGAACAGCCCTACCCGCCAGCGTTGGCCGGATCAACCCTGATAGTTGCGGATGCCAGCGGCCTAGTAACTGGGTTGAACGCCGACAACGGCGAAATCCTCTGGAAGTTCAACAGCGGCTCCGACATCACGGTGGGCGCGACCACTGCCGAATCGGTAGCTCTGATCGGCGACGAACATGGCCAGGTCATCGCCATTTCCATCGCCGACGGTTCTCAGCAATGGGTGGTGAACCTTGACGGCGCGGTCACCGCATCTCCCATCGTCGCGGGCGGACTGCTCCTGGCCGCCACAGCGTCGGACAACGGGACGCTTACCGCGCTGTCTTATAGTTCAAAATAGCCCCGGCCACATTTCAACGTCATGCGGGCGCCCGTTCCTCGGAGACGGGCGCCGTTCGCGTTTTTGGGCGATGAACAGCCTTCCGCCTGCCGAAGGATGTTAATCGCAATTCGCTGAGCGAGAGGGTCAGCCCCGGAATTATCAGCAAATCCCTTGATGCAGACAGTCGGTTTTATTCATAAAATACGATTTGACAGTCGTTTACCGCTAGTCTATTGTTGTAATATGATGGTAAACGTATCCAGAGACAGATATATTGACGATAACAGTCGCATTTCAGCATCCGAGGCCCGGTTGACGGAGGTGAACGCGGTGAATTGGCGACGATTGGCTCATCCAGGCATTTTGATCGCGGCGGTCGCATTGGCGTTATGGCTGGTAGCAGCGGCGTGTGGAGGGGCGACCACTCCCGAAGACGCGGGCGGGACCGGCGGGACAGGAGAAACCACTGCGCCGGCTGCCGCTGCGCCCACGCCGACCATCGACCGCATGGCGGCGGCGGACGAACCCACGCCCACGGCGCCGCTGGACGCCACTCCCACGCCGGTTCCGGTCCCCACCGCGATGCCGGTGGACCAGAGGCCCGATTGGTGGATCGAGGGCGCCAGCAAACACTACCGCGGCGACTTTCCGCTGGTTGCCCAATACAACCCCGGCTTCTGGGACGTTCATTACGGCGGGTCAATGAATACTGTCCTCATTCCGTCGGGACCCAGGTTCAATCAAATTTTGGAGTACAACCCGGTCAATCCCAGCGAAATCATTGGGGACTTGGCCGTAAGCTGGGAATCTTATGAAGAAGCCGGCAAATTCGGGTACGTTTTCCAGCTGAACCCGGACGCCACTTTCACCGACGGACATCCGGTGACGGCGGAAGACGTGGTGTTTTCGCTGAATCGCATCACGCTGGGACAAGTGGAAGAGGGAGTGCTGCGCGCCCGTACCGGCTTGCTGAACAACTTTGTGGAGCACGGCACTTTCGAGGCGATTGACGACCATACGGTCAAGGTGCTTCTGCGCTACCCCGCCTCGGCATTCTTGCCCAACCTCGCGTCGGACTACATGAAGGTTTATCCCAAGCATGTGACCGAAAACCTTTCCCAGGAACAGGCGAACCACGGTATTCCGCATGATGAGGCATTGGCCGCCATCAACGAAGGGAATCCCATAGGGCTGATCGGCTCTGGACCCTGGATGCTCCGGGAGTGGGAGAAGGACGTCGGGTATTCATTCGACCGAAACCCGAACTATTTCAAGACGGGGCGTCCATTTTTCGACGGATTGAGAGTGTTCTTGATCCTGGACGTCGCACGGCGGATATCCGCGCTCCAAACCGGGCAGGTTTACGGCACTTATCAATCCGTCACCAGTCATACGGCGGAAGACGTGGCGCGCTTGGAGCGCGATACGGACGGTCGGGTTCGTGCCTTGGTGCTGGAGGGCGCTGCGGTTCAAGCCTATTTCCTGAACATTGACCGTCCTCCGTTTGATGACCCGCGCGTGCGGCGAGCTTTCTACCTGGGTCTCGACCGGGATTTGGGCATCAGCCAGGCCGTCCTGGGATTTGGCCTGCCTGGCACTTTCTTCGCGCCCGGTGTGGTGGAAGACCTGGAAGAGACCAGGGCCAACGACCCCGCTTTCATGACGGACCGGGGGCCGGCGCTGGAAGAAGCGCGCCAGTTGCTCGCCACCGCCGGCTATCCGGATGGTTTCGACATCAGGCTAAATGTTGTCAACACGACGCCCTCGCTGCCCGGCGCGGAAGTGACGGCTCCTCAGATGAGGGAGGACCTGAACATCAACATCGAAATCGAACCCACCGACCTGGCGACGATGTACGTGGGCCTGCGCGACGGCGTGGCCGAACTCAGCTCCGTAGGCACCGGAATCATCCTGCGTGACCCGGGCGACATCATCAACCAGTTTTACCTGCAGGACGTTCTGCGCAATCCCCACAACTGGCAGAACGACCGGGTCGATGAGCTAATTGCCCTGCAAAATGAAGCCATCGAACCGGCAGTCCGGCAGGGACACCTCGAGGAGTTGGCGGAAATCCTCCACCGGGGAGAAAGTCACTGGCTGCCGTACTTCTGGTATTCCACCGCCGGAGCTTTTGACTACCGGATCCGCAATTACCACTACCCGCCGACCGTTCAGCTCATCAAAAAGTGGGACCATGTCTGGTGGGACCCCGACCGGGAAATGCCTTCGGAAGTGGGCTACGTTCCCTGAGAAACTTCCCCAAATAGGCGACTCCACGAGGGCAGGCTTCACACCTGCCCTCAATTTTCGTCGCGAAAACGATCAACGTTACGGAAACCGTTTCAGATGCCTTTGCCGTCATCTTGACAATACAAATTAGCGTTAGTAGCATCCTGTGGCGCCGGAAAACGATTACCGGCACAGATATTCACGGCGACGCATCATCGCGTGCGTCGCTGTCCTATTACGAATCAGGAGGCTGGCTCGATGAGTTTTCGACGATTATGGCATCCGAAGTTCCTGTTGATGGCCGGAATACTTGCGCTGATGCCCGCTTTGGTTGCGTGTGGCGAAAGCGCCCCCACGCCGGCGCAGCAAACCACTGACAGCGGCAGCGCGGCAGCTCCGGCGGCCGGCCCGACGCCCACGCTGGACGTGATGGCCGCCGCCGACGAGCCAACCCCCACGGCTCCGTTGGATGCCACGCCGACGCCGGTTCCCGTGCCTACCGCCATCGCCATCGACCAGCGCCCGGATTGGTGGCAGGAAGGCGAGAGCAAGCACTACCGGGGCGATTTCCCGGTGGTCGCCACCAGCAACCCCGGTTTCTGGGACGTTCACTACGGCGGTTCCATGAACACCGTGCTGACCCCCTCCGGGCCGCGCTTCAACCAGATCCTGGAATACAATCCGGTTAACCCCAATGAAATCATTGGTGATCTGGCGGTGAGTTGGGAGTCCTACGAGGAGGGCGGTGAATTCGGTTACGTCTTCCGCCTCAACCCGGACGCGACTTTCACCGATGGCCATCCGGTTACCGCGGAAGACATCGTGTTCTCAATCGACCGCATCACCTTGGGTCAGGTGCAAGAGGGAGTCCTGCGCGCCCGAACCGGGTTCTTGAACAACTTCGTGGTTCATGGCTCCTCCGAGGTGATCGACGACCACACCGCGAAGGTTCCGCTCCGGTTCCCGGCTGCCGGCTTCATACCCAACCTGGCGTCGGACTACATGAAGGTGTACCCCAAGCACGTCGCCGAAAACCTGAGCCAGGAGCAGGCCAATACCGGCCTGACGCAGCAGGAAGCCCTGGAAGCGATCAACGCGGGACAGCCGGCCGCCCTCATCGGTTCCGGTCCCTGGATGCTGCGTGACTGGGAAAAGGACGTCGGATATACCTTTGACCGCAATCCCAATTACTTCAAGACGGGGCGCCCGTTCTTCGACGGTCTCAAGGTATTCCTGATACGGGACACCGCGCGCCGAATTTCCGCGCTGCAAGCCGGTCAGGTCTATGGCACCTATCAACCCGTGACTGGCGCGAACCGCCCTGAAGACATGGCCCGATTGGAAGACGACACCGAGGGTCGGGTTCGCGCCGTCATCCTGGAGGACTCCGGTGTAGAGGCTTGGTTCCTCAATCACGACAAACCTCCTTTCGATGACGCTCGGGTCCGCCGCGCCCTTTATCTGGCGATTGACCGGGACAACGCTGTCGAAAAATCCATCCTTGGCTTCGGTTCGCCGGGTACATTCTTTGCACCCGGAGTTGTGGAAGACCTTGAAACCCTGCGTGCTGAAAACCCGGCATTCGCCGTGGACCGCACCGCCGCGTTGGCCGAAGCGAAACAATTGCTGACCGATGCCGGTTATCCTGACGGGTTCGAGGTCAACCTGAATGTGGTCAACGGCAACCCTGCTCTTTCTATGGCCGAGGTGCTGGCGGCACAACTTCGGGAAGATCTTGGCCTCGAAATCGTCCTGCAACCCACCGACTTGGCCACCATGTACGTAGGTATGCGCGACGGTGTTGCCAATATCGACGGCGTCGGCACCGGCATTATCCTGCGTGACCCCGGCGACATCATCAACCAGTTCTATCTCCAGGACGTCCTGCGCAACCCTCACAACTGGCAGAACGACCGCGTGGATGAATTGATCGACCTGCAAAACCGGGCCATTGACCCGTCCGAACGACAAGGTCACTTGGAAGAACTGGCGAGCATACTGCACCGGGGCGAAAGCCACTGGCTGCCGGTTTTCTGGGGTTCCAACGGCGGCGCGTTCGACTACCGCATCCGCAATTACTACTACCCGCCCACCGTGCAGCTGATCAAAAAATGGGACCACGTGTGGTTCGATCCTGACCGCGAAATGCCATCGGAAGTCGGCTACGTCCCATAAATGAGGTGCATATCAGTTGCATCTCAAGGCGAGGGCGGGTTCCATACCCGCCCTCATTTTTGTCGGGATGAGTGAATGTTCCGTCACATACCGATAATCCACACGAATAAGTATTCAGAAAACGGATTTGACAATCAAATCCGCCGTCCGTAGCATCTTGCAACGCAGACGATTCCCTGAAAAACGAGTCTCGTATTGCTCCACTGGTCTGTCGTTGTATATCGAAGGCACCCGCAAAGGAGGGTTGGTCTGATGGATTTCCGATTCTGGCGGCGATCACGGATGCTGATAGTGGCGGCCGCAATGACAGCTTCTGTCTTGATTATCGCGTGTGGCGGTACGGCAACCCCGGAACAAACTACCACTGGCGATTCAGGTGGCGCGGCCCCCGCGCCGGCAGCGGCCGGCGCCACACCTACGTTGGATCCCTTTGCCGGAGTGCAGGAGCCCACACCCACGCCGCCCCTGGACGCTACCGCCACTCCGGTCCCGGTGCCCACTGCCGTGGCCATCGACCAGCGGCCCGACTGGTGGCAGGAAGGGGAAAGCAAGCACTACCGCGGGGATTTCCCGCTGGTGGCGACTCACAATCCAGGATTCTGGGACGTGCATTACGGCGGTTCGCTGAACAGCGTGTTGATCCCATCGGGTCCACGGTTCAACCAGATCCTGGAGTACAACCCGGTGAACCCCAGCGAGATCATCGGCGATCTGGCGGTCAGCTGGCAATCATATGAAGAGGGCGACGAGTTCGGATACATCTTCCACCTGCACCCGGACGCCACCTTCACCGACGGCCACCCGGTTACAGCAGAGGACATAGTGTTCTCCCTGGACCGGATCACGCTGGGCCAGGTAGAAGAGGGCGTGCTGCGGGCGCGCACTGGGTTCCTGAACAACTTTATCGTCCATGGTTCGGCTTCAGTCATTGACGATAAAACGGCCAAAGTGCCGCTGCGTTTCCCGGCCGCGGGCTTCATCCCCAACCTGGCGTCGGACTACATGAAGGTGTACCCGAAACATATCGCCGAGAACCTGACCCAGGAACAGGCGAACACCGGTTTGACGCAGGAAGAAGCCATAGCGGCCATCAATGCCGGGAATCCGGAAAGCCTCATCGGCTCGGGTCCTTGGATGCTCCGTGACTGGGAAAAGGACGTTGGGTACGCTTTCGAGAAAAATCCCACCTACTTCAAAACGGGTCGCCCCTTCTTCGACGCCATGCAGATATTCCTCATTCGGGACACCGCCCGCCGAATCTCGGCGTTGCAGGCGGGGCAGGTGTACGGCTCTTACCAGCCGGTTACCGGAGGAAATCGCCCCGAAGATATGGCCCGCTTGGAAGAAGACACCGACGGCCGGGTGCGCGCCGTCATCCTGGAGGCGACCGGTATCCAGGCATTCTTCCTGAACCACAACAAGCCGCCCTTTGACGACCCTAGGGCGCGACGAGCGTTCTATCTGGGCATGGACCGGGATTTGGGTGTGGAGAAGGCCATCCTCGGCTTTGGCGCTCCGGGCACGTTCTTCGCACCTGGCGTCGTTGAGGACATGGAAGATTTGAAAGCCAACCACCCGACTTACGGCGACCGGGAAGCGGCCCTGGCCGAAGCTCGCACGCTGCTTACCGAAGCCGGTTACCCGGACGGGTTCGAGATCACCCTCAATACCGTAGGTACCAATCCGTCGCTGGCCGCCGCCGAAGTCATCGCTCCGCAGATGCGCGAAGACCTCAACATCGACATCGTCATTCAGCCCACCGACCTGGCTACCATGTACGTGGGAATGCGCGACGGCGTGGCCAATATGGACGGCGTGGGCACCGGCATCATCCTTCGTGACCCCGGCGATATCATCAACCAGTTCTACTTGCAGGATGTGCTGCGCAACCCCCACAACTGGCAGAACGACCGGGTGGATGAGCTTATCGTCCTACAGAACCAGGCCGTTGACCCGGCGGTGCGGCAAGGCCACCTGGAGGAACTCGCTGAGATACTTCACCGGGGCGAAAGCCACTGGCAACCTTACTTCTGGTACTCCAGCGGTGGAGCGTTCGACTACCGGGTGCGCAACTTCTACTACCCGGCGACGGTCCAGCTGATCCACAAGTGGGACCACGTCTGGTTCGACCCCGACCGCGAACCCATACCCGCTGACCAAAAAGGCTACGTGCCCTAATTCCAGCGGCGGACACCTGGGTCCTGACCCGCACCCATCGATGGCCGGCCACAGGGTTTCGCCCCGGCCGGCCATTGTGTACAATACGCGCCTAACAAGTTCTCGCCCAACCCGGCAGGAGTTGAGGAATGTACCAGTACCTACTCCGAAGGCTGCTCCTCTTCATCCCCACGATGTTGCTTGCCACCATCATGGTGTTCGCCCTGTTCTCGATCGTGCCCGGCGACGCCGCGGTGTTCCTGCTCACCGGCGAGGATGCCGGCGGGCGCGTGACGAACGAGGACTTTGAGCGGCTGCGCGAAGATCTGGGCCTCAACCGTCCGATTTACGTCCAGTATGGTGACTGGCTCTGGGGCGTCCTTCGCGGGGACCTGGGCGATTCCCTCTACTATGGAACCCCCTTCGGGTTCGAGCTCATCGAACGTTTCGCCCGCACTTTTGAATTGGCTGTCCTCGCCATCGGCATGGCTTTCGTCGCCGCCGTACCGCTGGGCATTCTGTCGGCGATGAAACAGGATACCGGCATCGACTACGTGAGCAGAATAATCGCGCTGCTCGGCATCGCGATGCCAACATTCTGGATTGGGGTGCTGGTGATATACGGCCTCGCCTACGGCTTCGGCTGGCTGCCACCATTAGAGTACGCCCATTTATGGGAAGACCCGTGGCAGAACTTGCAGCTGATGCTGCTCCCCGCCGCAGTGGTGGGGTTCCATGACATGGCGTTCACCGCACGGGTAACTCGCTCTGCGATGCTGGAAGTGATGCGCGAAGACTATATGCGCACCGCTCGCTCCAAAGGGTTGCGCGAGTGGGTCGTCGTCGGTCGCCACGCCCTGAAGAACGCCATGCTGCCGGTGATCACCGTGTCCGGTTACCAGTTTGGCCGTCTCTTGGGTGGCGTCATCATCGTTGAGCAGATCTTTGTCGTCCCTGGCGTCGGCAAGTTCCTCATCGACGCCATCATCCACCGGGACTTTCCGGTCATCCAGGGCGTCATCCTGATGACCGCCGCCGTGGTGCTGATACTTAACCTGATAATCGATATGCTGTACGGCATCCTCGACCCGCGGATCCGTTACGCGTAAACGCGGCCACGCCCCTTTCCGAAAGGCGCGAAGGCAGGCAGGTGTTGCCATGATTGATCAAACGTCGGAACCGGCGGTCATAGCGCGTGACCAGATCGCCGCGCCAAGTTTTGCGGGGCGCAGCTGGACTCAACTCACCCGTTTCATACGGACCAAACCGTTGGGAGCGATTGGTGGAGCGATTGTCCTGGTGCTTGTCGTGGTCGCGGTCTTGGCTCCGGTACTATCCCCCTACGATCCGAGGTCCACCCCGGCAGCGCCGTGGGAACCGCCCAATGCCGATTTTATCCTTGGCGCAGACTATGTGGGGCGGGATGTGCTCAGCCGGCTCATATACGGGGCTCGCATCTCGTTGTACGTGGGCATGGGAAGCGTTCTGGTGGGCATCACGGCCAGTTTCGTCATCGGCGTCTCGCTGTCATACATCGGCGGCGTGATCGATATGGTCGCCCAGAGGATAGTGGACGCCCTGATGTCTCTGCCCGGCCTCCTGATCGCGCTGGCCATCATGGCAGTGGTCACACCGTCGCTGAACACCGTTATCCTGGCAATCGTGATCGGCATGATCGCTCCTGTGATCAGAACCGTGCGTTCGCAGGTGCTGTCCCTGAAGGAATTGGACTACGTAACGGCCGCGCTGGCCGTGGGCGCCAGCCCCCGCCGCATCATCTTCCGGCACATCGTCCCCAACTGCTTCGCCACCTACCTGGTCCTCGCCACCTACTACCTGGGTTTTGCCATCATCATCGAAGCATCGTTGTCGTTCCTCGGTGTGGGAGCGCCTCCTGACCAGCCGAGTTGGGGCGGCATGTTGGTGCGGGCAGCTTCGGCCCATGTCAAGGCTGGCCCGTGGCTTGCCATTTTCCCTGGCTTGGCCCTCTTCATGGTGGTGATGGGGTTCAACCTGCTGGGCGACGCTCTGCGCGACGTGTTCGACCCCCGCCTGCGCGGCCGCTAGGCGCGTTGTTGAAGGATCGGCGGCGTGTGATTTCGGCGCCGGCGTGGTTTATGTCCGCGCTGGCGCTGTTGATGTTGGGCTTGGCGATGGCTTGTTCTCCCGCCCAAACGCCGGCCAGTGCCGATCCAGCCGACCTGCCCACGGCTGTTGCCGGCGCCGCGTTCCCCACCAGTGCGCCAGCCACCGCGCTACCGACCGCGGGGTTGTCTGAATCCGCCACCCCAATTCCGCCTGCCACGGCGATTCCAGTCGCCACGAACTTGCCGGCCGCCACGACAATCCCGGTATCGCCGGAAGGCACGGTGCATTCTGTTGGCGCCGAAGCGGCGGAAGCCGCCCGTACCAAGTTCCAACGCTTGCTCCGGGCATCCTGGGACACTGATTTCACCCGCTCGACCATCTCATTTGATGAGATCATGACCGGCGGACCTCCCAAGGACGGTATCCCCGCCATTGACGACCCGGAGTTTGAAACCGTGGCCGAGGCCGACGCGTGGTTGGACGCCCTGGAGCCGGTGCAGGTAGTTGACCTCAATGGCGATGCTCGCGCCTATCCGGTTCAGGTCATGGTCTGGCATGAGATCGTCAACGACACCGTTGGGGACGAACCGGTTGTCATAACGTTTTGACCCCTCTGCAATACCGCCTTCGTGTTCAGGCGGACGGTTGACGGCGCGGCGCTGGATTTCGGCACCACGGGCGCCCTTCGCGACAGCAACCTGCTGATGTATGACCGTCAGACCGAATCCTGGTGGCAGGAGTTCGGCGGCGAGGGCGTCATCGGCCACTACGCCGGCCGCCGGTTGGAACAACTTTACCTGTCCATCGTTTCCTGGGATGACTTCAAAACAGCTTACCCGGACGGAAAGGTGCTTTCCCGACCCGCATCCGGTCGCCCCTATGGACAGAACCCCTATGCCGGCTACGACCGTCCCGGCAGCGCTCCGTTCCTGTTCAGCGGCGAGACCGACCCGCGCTTGCCTGCCGTCGAACGCGTCGTCGCCATCGAGCGCGGCGACGCGGCTTGGGCCGTTTCGTTTTCCACACTGGCGGATGAGCGGGTGGTAGAAGCATCTGTAGGCGGAGAGGACATCGTGGTGTTCTGGATGCCGGGGACAGCATCGTCCCTGGACAGTGGCTCCATCGCCAGCGGGCGGGACGTGGGAGCCGCAGGCATATTCTCTCCAATGGGACCCGACGGTTCAACGCTGAGCTTCGCAGCGGACGCCGACGGACGGATCACCGATGAGCAAACTGGCAGCGAGTGGAACATCTTCGGACGGGCCGTGAGCGGCCCGCTGGTGGGAACGCAGTTGGAGGTAGTACCCGGGCGCAGCGGGCAACTCTGGTTCTCCTGGGCGGTTTATCGACCGGATACGATGGTGTATTAGGGAACATATTCTGCGGCGACTTAATAGTCCCTTGACACATTGCGCCGCCGCAGTTATAGTCTTGCCGATGCTCCGGCCCGGAGTCACTTGTACCAACCCCACACAAAGGAGCGCAAATTCACTATGTCAACAGTCAATCTCAAATCAAAGCGTCTCTACGCGAGCGCTGGGGTGTTGCTTGCCCTGATTTAAGCCCTCATCACCTGATGAGGGCTTAAATCAGGGCAAGCATTGCTTGCCCTGATTTCCATTCTGGTCGCGTCGTCTTTGGCCGATGCTGGTCAGGGCTTTGCCGCCGAGCAAGCGGGCGCACCTATCGAGACAAACCCAATGCAGGACGATGGGAACCCCAGGATGAACTTTGGCGTTTGCCGGGGTGAAGTCCACGACCCCCACAACTCCAGCAGAGACCCGAAAGAGGACTACGTTCAGGCCAAGACAGACATCTATTGCGACGATCCCCTGAACGGCTCGACACTTACTGTGACGCAAAACCTCTGCGTCCGGAACGCGGAGACTGGCCACTGGGCTTATATGCAGTCCAACACCAGCGTGTGCCCGGCCGGGACGGCCACGACCGCCTGGGTGAATTGTTGGAACAACAACTACGGGAGGCACCGTATAATGGAGTCGTCGGTCAACGCCCTTTGCGAGATAGGCTCCACCAAGGACTACGTCCAGACCTCGCGGGCCACGTTAACCAAGCCCGACGGCAGTACTTACTCAGGCGGAGCGTACAAGATACGCAACAACGTGTACTGCAAAGGCGAAGGCAACTAGCCGCTCGCCCGGGCCGGAGCATCTAATCATGACCAATGAAGAGAAAGCCCAAGCCCTGCTTGGGTCACCGGCGGGATGCGCGCTCATCCTTGACCTGTCCGCCAACCCACATCTGCCTTTGGAACGCTTTGCGGAGCCAAAGGTGAGTTTCTGGCTGGCAGCCATGGCCATCGACTTTGTGGACATATATCGCGACGCGGGATGGCAGGAAGTTGCGCTCAGGGAAGCCAGCGCACACGAAGACTTGGCCCTTCGGATCGTCAGCAATCCGGCGTTTGATTGGTGGTACGAGCCGATTGACCTTGAAAGTCAAGTCTGGGCGTCGCCCCAGATGCCGCTTGGCACAGGCCGCAGCAGCCCGCTCAAACCCTTCAACCCTGAACGCTGGGGGAGGCCCGCCCCACCTGACCCGGAGTGCGGCGATCCAATCCCTACCTCGTCGCAAAACACTTCCACGCTCCGGGATGGCTCCACGTCCGAACTTACTGGTTTCGACACTTTTGCTGGGGAACACGTCTGCGCGTTTCCATTGGCCGTGTGGCAGGTCAAGTTCCACCAGGACGTGCGGGTGCGTGAGATCAACCATCCGGCGGACTGGCACGCACTCTGCATGGAGTACCCCTTCAAGATGACCGACGGCAAGCTGGTTCCTAACTGGCCGAAAGTCGCTGATGTGTGGGACGGCGTACACCTCACCCTTGGCGGAATGCTCTCCTGCGAGCAGGCCCGCTATGAGCAAGACGGCGAGTGGTCAATGATGCAGTTCTGGCAGTCCGAGCTGACTCATTGGCTGAACCGGCTGCGCATCACCGGCCAGCGTATGCCGGACATCCAGCGCGACCATAACGAGCAGAACCTCAACCCGTTCCCCTATGGACCCGAACTATGGACGGGGGAGGGGTTTTTCGAGTTGCGGTGACGGTGGGTAGGCGAGGGAGTTTTAGCGTTGGTGCCCGTTCTGACTACCTCCGCCAAATCCGCCGCACTCGCCGCACCGAGTCCAGCCGGGCTTCTGCCAGCAGGTCGGCGGCGCGGGCAGTGGAAATTTCTTTCTGGCGGGATGCGGTCAACACGGCGGACATCTGCTCGTAAATCCGTTCGGTCTGCTGTCGCGAGCGTTCCGGGTTGTAGGGCTGGCCGATCTCCGCAGCAACGTTGATGATGCCGCCGGCGTTGATGAGAAAGTCCGGCGCGTAGATGATGCCCCGCCGGTGCAGATCTTCCCCATCTTCAGGCGTGGCCAGCTGGTTGTTAGCTCCGCCGGCCACGATGCGGCAGCGCAGTCGGTCGATGGTCTTGGCGTTTATGACGCCGCCCAACGCGCAGGGGGCGAAAATGTCGCAATCCACGTCGTAGATGTCATCCGGGGCCACCACCTTGACGCCCATCTGTCGCGCCCGGTCCAGGGCAGTCTCGCTCACGTCGGTGGCGATTACTCGCGCATCATCGTCCAGCAGATGTTCCGCCGTATGCGTCGCCACTTTGCCGAACCCCTGCATCGCCACCGTGCGGCCGCGCAGGGAATCGGCGCCCCAAACGTCGGCGGCGCAGGCCCGCATTCCCATGTACACGCCCAATCCGGTCATGATCGAAGTGTCCCCGCTGCCGCCCAGGGTCAAATCCAGCCCCACCACGTGCTCCGTTTCCTGACGGACGGTTTCCAGATCCCGCCCGGTGGTTCCCACGTCCGTGGTGGTCAAGTACCGGCCGCCGAGGGTATCGACAAATCGTCCCCAGGCGCGCAGCAAGGCCTCGGTCTTGTCAGTGCGCGGGTCGCCGATGATGACACCCTTGCCACCACCCAGGTTCAGGCCCGCCGCCGCCGATTTGTAGGTCATGGCCTGTGACAGGTTCAGAGCATCGGCCAGCGCGTCGGCCTCGGTGGCATAGGGCCACATCCGGGTGCCGCCGCAGGAAGGCCCCAGGGTGGTGTCGTGAATGGCGATAATTCCGCGCAGGCCGGATGCCGGGTCACTGTACATTGCCACCTGCTCGTGACCCCGGCTGGCCATCGTGTTCAGGACTTCCATGTTAAATTACCTCCTCCGAGTAACCTGCACTTCCATTATATGATACGTTGCCGGCCGGCCAGTGGACGTAACTGCTCCACCGTTGAATTGTCAGAAATCAGGATTTTCAAGGTTATGGGATTGGCAGGATTGGAGAACATAATCCCGAAAATCCTGAAATCCGGTAAATCCTGATTCTGACAAATTCCCATTAGGGTATAATCCCCCGCAGTCAATCCGCACGACACCCATCAGGAGGCGCCGAATGCCCCCCAAGCAATATGAGAACCCGCCCGGCCTTGTCATTGAAGGCACCAAGCGATACCACGCCATCATCAAAACCGACAAGGGCGACATGACAATTGAGCTTCTGTCTGAAGTGGCGCCGCTGACCGTCAACAACTTTGTGTTCCTGGCTCGCGACGGTTTTTACGAAGACAATCAGTTCCATCGCGTCATCAACGGTTTTATGATCCAGGGAGGCTGCCCCAGAGGCGACGGCACCGGCGGCCCGGGCTACCGCTTCCGGGACGAGGAGGTCACCCGCTCCTACACCCGTGGCACGCTCGCGATGGCCAACGCCGGCCCCAACACCAACGGCAGCCAGTGGTTCATCGTGCACGGCGCCGACGTTGGACTCCCGCCCAACTACACTATCTTCGGGAGATTGACCGACGGCGACGACGTGCTGGAAGCCCTCGCCACCTCGCCGGTCCGGCAGAGCCGGAGCGGCGAGAACTCCCAGCCCACGGAGCGCCTCGGCATCAGCAATATCGAGATCACTGAGACCGACCTGGGATAACCTGATGGCTCCCGTCAGGCCAGACTGGGCGCAAATTGCCGGGGCGGGTTTCAAACCCGCCCCTACTGCATTAGGAATTCCCGGCGGCTGCCGGCGCCGGCGCGACCGCCGGCGGCGTGGGTTCCGGCGTCGTTGGAATCTGGGGCCGTCGGGCGAACAGGAAGCACACTCCGCCGACAAAGTTGAAACCGGACAGCACCAGGAAAGCCAGGGTGTAGGACTCCTGCCAGTCGTACATGTAACCCGCGAATGGACTGGCTCCCAGCAGCAAAATGTTCATCGGAATGGTGCTTATGCCCAGGATCTTGCCGAAGTTCCCCCGCCCGAAGTACTCGCCGCGGATAGATGTGGTAAGCGGGTTTCGGCCTCCAAACCCCAGGCCAAAAGTCACGGCGAAGGCGTAGAACATCCACAGGTGGGTGCTGAAAGTCAGCAGAACCACGGCGCCGGCCTGGATGGTGGTGAAGACGAAGATGCCGATCCGCTTGGGGAAACGGTCGCCCACGTACCCGCCGATCAGCTGGGCCCACATGGCGACGAAAGTATAAACGGTCACCACCCACGCGGTGTGACCTCCAAAGCCGGCATCGGCCAGGAACAGCCCGAGGTGGGTCATGATGGCCAGGATTATCATGCTGGTGAGGCCGTGGCCCACGGCGATCAACCAAAACGCGGCGGTACGGACGGCTTGCTGCGCGGTCAATCCTTGGGGACCGGACGGAGCGCGCTGGCCGCCGCGGGCCCGTGCTGGCGAAGCGGCCTCGTCCTCCATTTGTAAACCCATGTCTTCCGGTTTGTCGCGGATGACCAGGTACAAGGGAACGGCGGCGGCGAAGACCAGAATGGCGATTACAAACGCGGTCCCCTGCCATCCAATGGCGCTGCCGATGCCCAAACCGATCAGAGGAACCACGATCAGCGCGCCGCCACGGCTGAACCAGTTCGCCCAACCCATGGCGGACGCCATGCGCCGCGAGAACCAGTTGTTGATGGTGGTCATCATGGGCACCCAACTGCCCATGCCCTGCCCCAGCGCCATGACCATGAAGGCAAAGTAGAAGGTGTACAGTGGGGAGACCGGCCAGAAGCCCGCGCCGATTTGGGAGAATGCCAGGAAACCGAAGCCCAGGATGATGAACCCGATGAGCACCATCTTGCGGCCGCCCAGCTTGTCGGTGAGGTAGCCTTCAATAGGGCCCATCAGCCCGCCCTCAACGCGGGTCAGGGTCAGGGCCATCGACAAGGCCCCGCGTTTCCAGCCAAATTGCTGCTCCAAAGCCACTGCCCACAGGGTCATGGCGTGGAACATGGGAACGGTGGCCAGGGTCATCACGAAGCCCGTGATGACGACAATGTACCAACCGTAGTAGATTCTGGGCCGGCGAAAACGCGGCCTGCCGGAACGCTCGGCGTCGGTGCTCATGGCGGGTAAGGAAAGCGGCGCAACGCGACGATTGCCGTTGCGCAACGCAGCGTATTTTACGCCTTTGGTGAATATGGGCACAAGGCATATAAGTTGATTAGGAATATCAAAAACTCTTATCACCGGTCGCAGATCCCGTCGCTATGCGGGGACTGACAGTTTCCGCCCCTGGTGCTATAATTCCCCTCGTCTCTGCACCAATTCAGGAGTTTTTGAACTTGCGTCACTACGAACTCGTTACCATCCTAAGCCCGATGCTCAATCAGGATGAAGCGTCGGCGGCTTGGGACGAAATCAAGACGTTCATCTCCAACCGGGAAGGCGAGATAACCGCTGAACAGGCCTGGGGAACTCGCCGGTTGGCCTATCCGATCCGAAAAGGAAACTACAATTTCCTCGAGGGATCCTACTACCTCAGTTCCTTCACGGTGGACAATCCGATCAATCGTGAACTGGAAAACTATCTGCGGTTGGATGAACGAGTTCTGCGATCCCTCGTCATCAAATGCGATGGACCACTGGCGGATCGTCCGGCTCCAGGCCCCCTGACCGCGCCTTCCCGCTATATCCCGCCCGGACGCGGGCGGCGGCCTGACGGTGGCGGACCCATACCGGATGCTCCCGGCTCCTTCGGTGACCGGCGGTCCGGTCCTCCACCGGCCCAAGCCCCGGCAGCGCCATCTCCAGCCCCCGGCGACGCGCCCCCTGCGCCCGCCCAACCTGTTACTGAACCCGCGCCTGGGCAGGCTGCAGAGCCAGCGCCTACGGTCGCTGCCGAAGCGCCACCCGACGTACCCGCCGAAGCGCCGCCCCCTGAACCTGTCAGCCAACCTGAACCCGATCCCGCGCCCGAAGCGTAAATTGCCGTGAACAAGATCATCATCATCGGTCATCTTGGACGCGACCCGGAGATGCGCTATTCGCCCTCCGGCCAGCCCATGACTAGCTTCAGCGTCGCCAGTAGTCGCCGCTATACTACCGCCGCCGGCGAACAGCGCGAGGAAACCGAGTGGTTCAACTGCACCGCCTTCGGGCGTCTCGCGGACACCTGCAACCAGTATCTTGCTCGCGGCCGGCAGGTCTATGTTGAAGGGCGACTCCGGTCACGCCAGTACGACCGTCGTGATGGCACTCCAGGGTTCTCGCTTGATGTTAATGTCACTGAGGTTCAATTTTTGGGTCGCCGCGATGACCAGCCCGATGGCGGCTACGGCGGCCAGCAGGACCGCGGCTACGGTAACCAGCAGGACCGCGGCTACGCTGACCAGCGCGGCGGTTACGACGACCGGCGCACTGGTGGTTACGGCGGCTACGCTCCCGACAATTCACCCGACCCGATGACCGATGTTGACGACCTTCCCTTCTAGTTCCGCCGCCGGCGGATGCGCCCCATACCGGAGGAATCGCCGCTAATGACTACGCCCGCACCCGTACCATCGACCCCGCCGGCCGCGCCGGGACCCGGACCTGGCGGGCCTCAGCCCGCGCCCGCCGCGCCGTCGGCCGCTCCTGCCGGCCCGGCCGGTTCCGGCGATGGAGCGCCGGCCCCACGTCGCCCCTATGGCGGCGGTCCTCAGGGAGGACCGGGCGGCCGACCCGGAGGCCCCGGCGGGCGTCCGCCTGGGCGAGGCGGCCCGAGGGGTGGCGGTCGGGGCGGCCGACGCTACGGCCCGCGCCGCCGCGTTTGCGCTTTCACCGTGGAAGGGGTCATACCCGACTACAAAGACGTGGACCGGCTGCGACGCTATATCTCCGAACAGGGCAAAATTGAACCGACGCGCAAGACCGGCACGTCCGCCAAAAACCAGCGATTGCTGGCAACGGCCATCAAGCGCGCTCGTTATCTCGCCCTGTTGCCCTACGCCCCCGAACACAGCATCAACGTCGGTATGCGTTCGGGTCGTTAGCCGGACCAATCCCCCGATCCTTTATCAATGTTGAATCTCTCGCTGCCCTGGAAACGCAGCGCCCCGGTGGAAGACGAAACGCCTGAACCGGCGGGGCGTCGTCCCGCCCGGCGACGTGGCGGGCGAAGCCGACGCGTCGGCTCCGGGAGCGGTGAAGCGGTCGCCGCGGCGCGAAGTCGGCGTGGAATGGAATCCCGCCGTCAGCGCATTGCTATCGGTGTGGGAGCGGTGTTGATCCTGGCCATCGTCGCCGTGGTGCTGGTTGGCGTCTATCAGCAGTTCATCCACCCGCCTCGCGTGATGGCCGGCGAAGTGCGCGGCGTCCGTTTTACCATGGGAGATCTGGTGGAGCGCATCCGCGTCCTCCAGGGGATAAATCGCTACCAGGGGGGGCAGGTTGATTTCAGCCGAATACCCTTCCAGCTGCTGACCGATCTGCTCCACGCCGAGATACTGCGACAAGCCGCGCCGGGGCTGGGCATAAACATCACCGACGAGCAGATTGACGAATCAATCCGCTCGCAATTCCGCCCCAGAGCTGAACCGGGACAGGAAGTGGACGAAACCCAGTTGGACGCTGAATTCGACAATACCTACAAGAACTTCCTGACCCAGGTCAATCTGACCGACGACGCGTTTCGCCGCATCGTCGAGGAGCGATTGCAACAGACGGAACTTTTTGCGCGAATGCTGGCATCACTGCCTGAAGAGGCTCCGCAAGTCGAGCTGCAAGCCGTGGTGATGGGGCTGGAATCTCCGGCAGCTCCGGAAGCCGTCCGGGAACGTTTGGCGCTGGGGCAGGATTTTGGAGCGGTGTCTCGCGAACTCTCCGGTTCGGACGGGTACGTCGGCTGGGTTCCCGAAGGCGCTTTCCCCGAATTTGACCGCTATCTTTTTGGAGAAGTCTGCGAAGCCGACGATGATAGCGCAGATTGTGTCGAAACGGATTCCGGTCGGCGAAAGCCTCCGCTTTTGGAACCCGGTGACGTTTCACCGCCAATATACGAGGACGAGTCCATTTTCATCATCCAGGCCATTGGCGATACCGAAACCCGTGAACTTGAGCCTGCCATGCAGTTCCAGATGGCCAGCGCCTTGGTGGATCAATGGAAAGATGACCAATTGAAACAGGGGTCGGACGAAGGCTGGATCAAGATCAACTTTGACAGCAACCGTTACGCATGGGTCACTGAACAGGTGCGGTTGACTCGCCCGCGCGTTACGCCCGAACCGCAGCGATAGTCCAGTTGCCAGCCGTCAATTATCTGCCAACGAATTGCGCCTGGCCGTCGTCACCATGAACATGGTTGTCCAGGTCAGCACGAATTTCCGGTATATCATCGGCCAGCTTTTGCAGAATATCCAACATGATTGCCTGTCCCCTTTGCAGTTCGGCAACATCGCTCTGCAACTCGGCAACCTCAGTTTTCAAGTCCGCAACGTCTCGGTCCACCTGCACCAACCAATATATCCCGCCGATGGTGGGCCCCACGATGGCTGATACAATGATGACTATGCCGACAAGGATGGCGGTGGTTTTGTACCAACTTTCCAGCATCATCAATCTCCCTGCCCGGTTGGTTCCAATGCTACCACACGACGGGTTCAGGCGTTTGGCCTCGTTTGGACAGGGGCGACGATAACGATCATGAACGGCAACTCAGAAGTGAATATCGGCCTCATGGGCCTCGGCACCGTGGGAGGCGGTGTTGCCGCGGCGCTTGCGGGCAACGCTGACGCCATTCGCCGCAAAACCGGACGCACCGTGCGGCTCCGCAAAGCCCTGGTGAGAGATACCGCTAAAGTCCGCCACCCGGTTCCCCCTCCCGGCGTCCTGACGACCAACCCGGAAGAGATTCTCAACGACCCGGAAATCCAGATCGTGGTTGAAATGATGGGCGGAGATTCGCCGGCCGGAAGTTATCTTGAACGCGCGCTGACGGCCGGCAAACACGTGGTGACGGCCAACAAAGAAGTTATGTCCCGGCGGGGTCCTGCGCTGCAGTGGTTGGCCCAATCCAAGGGCGTGAATCTCCTTTTTGAGGCGTCTGCCGGCGGTGGCATTCCCATCGTCGGCTGCTTGATGTCACAACTTTTGGCCAACGACATCCACTCAATACGATCCATAATCAACGGCACCACCAACTACATTCTGACGCGGATGGCCCGCAGCCAGACCCCCTTCGCCGAGGCGTTGACGGAAGCCCAGGCTCGGGGTTATGCGGAGTCCGATCCGACCAACGATATTGAAGGGATTGACGCTGCCTACAAACTCTCCGTGCTGGGCAGCCTGGCATTCCACCGGCCCATACCGCATCATGTAATCCATACCGAAGGCATCAGCCGGCTCGCTCCCGAGGATTTCCGCTATGCGGCCGAGTTAGGGTATGCCATCAAATCCCTGGCAATCGCAGTGGCCGAACCGAGGGGTGGCGTACAGGCCCGGGTCCATCCTGCCTTGGTGCCCGATGACCATTTATTGGCCAAGGTGGACGGTGTGTATAATGCGGTCGAGGTCACCGGCGATTTGTGTGGGCAGATAATCCTCCATGGGCAGGGCGCGGGCCGGGATGCGACCACCAGCGCCGTCATGGGAGACATCCTGAATATCCTGCGAACCATTGACAACGAGGGCGGCCCCCCGCCCATGCCCGGCGGCAGCGCCGGCGCCAACGACCCCGAGGGTTCGATACTGCCCATAGACGAACTGTCCAGCGCATATTACCTGCGGCTGACTTGCGCCGACCAGGCCGGCGTGCTGGCCCAAATCGCTCGCATCCTGGGGGACGGCAATATCTCTATCGCCACCGTGATCCAAAAGGACACCGACCCAGGCAGCGGCACCGCCCAACTTGTGATTACCACCTATCCCTCGCGGGAGTCTGACGTACAAACCGCCCTTGCCGCCGTCGCGGAATTGGGAGTGGTGGTGAGCGTCAACAACCTGATTCGGATTGAGGAGTAATTGACGTTATCATCACCCGCGCACCGTCATTCCGGCTTTCGCCGGAATCCAGCAGACTTTTCCAGGACTCCGGCTTTCGCCGGAGTGACGGGCTGAGTAGAACAGAAAGCTAATGGGCATCGGCGTTTTACAACAATACCGGGAACTGTTGCCAGTCAACGAGGAGACCCCTCTCTTTTCCATGGGAGAGGGAGACACGCCATTGGTGCGTTCTCGGCAGCTGGGACCGGAGATCGGTTGTCCCGACCTTTTCTTCAAATTGGAGGGCTGCAACCCTACTGGATCGTTCAAGGATCGCGGGATGGTGGTCGCTATCGCGAAAGCCCTTGAGGAAAACAGTGTCGGCGTGATGTGCGCGTCCACCGGCAACACCAGCGCTTCCGCCGCCGCCTACGCCGCCTACTGCAACTTGGCCGCCTGGGTGCTCATCCCCAAAGGGGAAGTCGCCCTGGGCAAGCTGGCGCAGGCGATGGCCTACGGCGCGCGCGTTCTGTTGGTGGACGGGAATTTTGACGCGGCCCTCGCCCTGGTCAGGGAGTTCACTGAAACCAATCCCATCACGCTGGTCAACTCGGTCAACCCTCATCGCATTGAAGGGCAGAAGACCGCGGCTTTCGAGATCTCCGACGTCCTGGACGATGCTCCTGATTACCTCTTCATCCCGGTGGGCAACGCCGGAAACATCACCGCGTACTGGCGGGGTTTCGTTGAGTATCACCAATTGGGCCGCAACGATACCTTGCCCCGGATGATGGGCTTTCAGGCGGAGGGCGCCGCGCCGATAGTTCGCGGCGAGCCGGTGCCTTTCCCCCAGACCATCGCCTCGGCCATCCGTATCGGCAACCCGGCTAGTTGGAAGTCCGCCGAACGCGCACGCGACCAGTCCGGCGGGGTGATCGACGCTGTCAGCGACGATGAAATACTGGAAGCCTACCGGCTGTTGGCTTCGCGGGAGGGTATTTTCGGAGAGCCGGCATCGGCCGCTTCCGTGGCGGGCTTGCTGAAAATGTCTCGCAACGGTCTGGACCTGACTGGAAAACGCGCCGTCTGTATCATTACGGGCACCGGCCTCAAGGATCCGGACATGGCAGTCAGCAGCGCCCAGGCTGACACCGTGGAAATCCGCCCCAATCTCGAAGCCATCGAGGCGGCCATTATGGAGTCGCTGCCAACAAGATGACCGCTATCACGGCCCCAAAGATGAACCTGGCTGCCCTCGAAGTGGCCGTCGGAACTCTGCTCAAGTACGTTGACGAAGACAGCGGGCGGGAAGGGCTCTGGCGGACTCCCCAGCGGGTGGCGGAGATGTATGCGGAACTTTTCGCCGGTGTCGGGCGCGACGCGGCCGACGAAATCGACGCGATCTTTTCCGAGGGGGTGGCACAGGACCCGGTGCTGATCAGCGATCTCCCATTTTATTCCATGTGCGAACACCACCTGCTGCCTTTCTTCGGCCATGCCAGCCTGGTGTACATACCGGATCGCCACATCGCCGGTATCAGCAAAATCGCCCGCGCGCTGGACATTGCCGCGCGGCGTTTGCAGGTGCAGGAACGCTTGACCGCCCAGCTGGCCGACGCCGTTCTTCTTCGTGTTCAACCTCTGGCCGTCGCCTGCCGCATTGAGGCCGAACACCTGTGCATGTCCATGCGGGGCGTGCAAAAACCGGGGCACAAGGTAGTTACCACCGCGATTCGCGGTGAGGCGCTCGGGGAAAACGGGCCCGGGGCGTTGTATTCCGCCAGCGATCTGATCAAGTTATTGGCCAACTGACGGACGCTATCGAGGCCGCTCATGTCAGCCACCCATTCCCCTACACCAATCATTTCATTCGACCAGATCCGGCCGCAGTGGCAGGAATTGCTTGGTCGGTCGGTCGTGAATAGCCTTTACATAACCCCGACGTGGCAGGAGCTGTGGTGGAGTTCCTTCCAGGATGAACGCAGTCTGGCCGGGTTTTATCTCACCGACGCCGGCGGCGACCTCACGGCTATCGCTTCCCTTTCCCGCTCCGGAGATCACTATTCCCTGGTAGGCAACAGCGACACTTTTGACTACAACGATTTCATCGTTGCGCCCGGCGTCGAAGACGCCTTTTACCCGACCTTGCTGGACACAATCAGCGCCGACGGAGCGCACCGGCTCGACCTGCATTCGATCAGCGAGGATTCCCCGACGTTAGCCATCCTCCCCGAACTGGCCCGGCGGCGCGGCTACACTGTAGCCGTATCCGAAGAGGATGTCGCGCCTCGCCTCATGCTGCCTCCGACTTGGGATGACTACCTCTCGGGGCTGACCAAGAAGGACCGGCATGAACTGCGGCGTAAACTTCGCCGCCTGGAAGGACACGAAAATTGGCGTTGGTACTGCGTGTCGGATCCCGATGAAGCGGCAACCCGGGTTGATACGTTTCTTGATCTGATGCGCCGCAGCGATCCGGCAAAAGCGGAATTTTTGTCCCCGGATCGTGAGGCTTTTTTCCGGAACGTCATCGCTTCCACCGCCGCCGAGGACATACTGCGGCTGTTTTTCCTGGAAATGGACGACCAAAGCGTCGCTGCGTCCCTCTGCCTGGATTATGACGGGGTTCGGATGCTGTATAACAGCGGCCACGATCCCGAATATCGTTACTACAGCGTCGGCCTTCTGCTTCATTCCTACTGCCTTCGCGACGCTCTGGAGCGAGGCTACCGGTATTTCGATTTCCTACGGGGCAACGAACCTTACAAATATCGATTGGGCGGCATCGACCACCATCTCTACAGTATCAGCCTGGGCAATATCGGCCCGATTGGCAGTCCAAGCGGTACTCCTTGACGTCAGATAACAAATCTCGGGTGGCTTTGATCGCCTATCACGCGTGTCCGCTGACTTCGCCAGGGCAGGGGAAAGCCGGCGGCATGAATGTCCACGTCAAGGAGTTGGCCCGATCCCTGGCGCGACGCGGCGCTGCCGTTGACATATTCACCCGCGAGCATGACCATCCTGAAGCGGATGCCCCCGGGATCGCTGCCGGCGTCAACGTGGTGCACCTGCCGGCCGGTCCTGCTGACGCCCCATTGGCCGATCAGTTTTCGTATTTGCCGGATTTTGTCGTGGGGATGCATGACTATCGGGCAGCCCATGACCTCGATTACTCCGCTATCCATTCCCACTATTGGCTCAGCGGTTGGGCCGGTCGCCGTTTTGCGGCGGACGTATCGGCGCCGCACCTGGTAACTTTCCACACCTTGTCGCTGATCAAGATGCAGTCCCGCTCCGGCGAAGATGAACCCCCGGTCCGTCAGGAAACCGAACGGGAAATCATCGCCACCGCCGACCGCGTCATCGCCTTCAGTCCCCACGAACGCGACGCCATGGCGCGTCTTTACGATGCCGACGCCAGTCGAATTGAGCTGGTGCCTTGTGGCGTGGATCTGTCGCGATTCCGTCCGTTGGGACGCGCCGCGGCGCGTCATCAGCTGGGCATCAACGGTCACAAAGTATTGCTGTTTGTGGGACGCATTGAAGCGTTGAAAGGCGTGGACTTACTGCTGCATACCACCGCCCACCTCGAAACCGACGCAGAAGTGCAGGTGCTGGTGGTTGGTTCCGACGGGAATGGGAGCGGCGAGCTGGATCGTCTCCGTCGTCTGGCGGACGACCTCGACGTGGGCAAATCCGTCGAGTTCGTGGGCAGAGTTCCGCAGGAGCAGTTGGCCTGGTACTACTCGGCGGCCGACGTGTGCGTAATACCCTCATTTTACGAGAGCTTCGGACTGGCCGCCCTGGAAAGCATGGCCTGCGGGACGCCGGTGGTGGCTTCGCGGGTCGGCGGTCTTTCTACCATAGTGGAGCACGGCCGCACCGGATACCTCAAATCCTGGCGCTGCCCGGAAGCTTTCGCGCATTCGCTGGAGATGATCCTGTCTAACCGAAGCCTCCAGAACAGCATGGGGATGGCGGCGCGCCGACGGGCCGAGACGCTCAGTTGGGACCAGGTGGCTGCCCAGATGCTTGAACTTTATCTTCGCTTGGCGTCGTTCAAATCCAAGGAGGTGGCGGCGCCATGATGCGAGGGACCTTCAATCGCCAGGCTTCTGACGAAGCCGGACGCCCTCATCCGGGGGGGCCAAGACGCCGTGACCGCCGCGTCCGGGGGATGCCCTTCACCATCATGCGACACCTGGAGCGCCGCATGATGGCCGGTGTCCTGGTGTTCCTGCCGATCTTCGTCACCTACTTTATTTTTGCTTTTTTCTATGATTTCATAGCCTCTCTTTTGGACCCCATCATAAGCTGGCTCAGCATCCCCCACGGTGAGGGCTTCGACTGGGCCGATGTGGTGGAAATCGCGGTGATCCTGGTGATCGTGTACATCGCGGGAGTGCTCATCGGGTGGGCCGTGACCAAGCTTCTCATCAACTGGGTACACGACCAGATTGGGCGCATTCCGGTGATCGGACCAGTGTACAACACCACCCGCGTCGGAATAGATTTCCTATCCGACACCCAACAGCAACAGTTCCGAGGCGTCGTGTTGCTGGAATTTCCCCGCCTCGGCGTCCTGTCCATCGGCCTGATAACTTCCAACTTGGGCAAGCTGGACGGCGTCGAGGAATACCTTTCCATCTATGTGCCAACCACGCCCGTTCCATCTTCCGGCTATCTGTGCATAGCGCCGTACAGCCAGGTAACGCCGACGGACATATCCGTTGATGAGGCAATGAGGATGATCATATCCGGGGGCATTCTGGCCGGGGACGTCTTCACCGCTCGCGTCCTGAATCTCCCCAACCGAGGGGATACACCCCAAAACCTCCATTGGCTTTGGGGCAGCGATACGGTGCCGGCCACCGTAACGACGCCAATACCACCGACGCGCAATCAGGAACTGGTACCCGCCGTTACCGAAATCCAGGACTGAACATACGCGCAACCGTCCGTCTTTTTCGCCAATTAACCCGGAGGAAGCAACCCCATGGATTTCACCCCAGAGCGCGTCCTGGTGATAACGCCCCATCCCGACGATGCCGAAGCCTGGGCCGGCGGCACCATCTCCCGGTGGGCGCGCGCCGGCGCCGAGGTGCATTGCGTGCTCTGCACCGACGGCAGCAAAGGCTCCGACGATCCCGAAGTTGACCCCGCCGAGATTGCCGCGGCTCGGAGTCGTGAGCAACTGGCCGCCGCCGAAATCCTGGGCGTCGCCAATGTCGTGATGTTGGGGAGACCCGACGGGGAGTTGGAGGACACTGCCGACTTCCGCAAAGATCTGGTGCGCCAGATCCGTACCGTTAAGCCCGAAGTGGTTTTGACTTCCGAACCCTACCGGCGCAATATGCAGTGGCATCGAGACCACCGCATCGCCGGGCAGGTGGCGCTGGACGCCGTTTTCCCCTACGCCCGCGACCACCTCCATTTCGGCGACCTCTTCGCCAATGAGGGCATTGAACCGCATAAGACGGCCAACATCATGTTCTGGGGATCCGAGAACCCAAACGCCTTCGTGGACATCGCCGCCGATTTCGATACCAAGCTGGACGCGTTGATGGCCCACGCCAGCCAGGCCCGGCGCCGAACTCGCGAGGTCATGCAGGCATTCCTGCGCTCCCGCGCCGAGGAAGCGGCTCAGGCCGCCAGCGCGCACCCCGTTGAGCCTGTCCCGGGACTTGCCCTTGCCGAAGCCTTTCGCCGTGTCACATTCCGAACTTGACGTCCGGCGGACTTTTGCTCGCCGCGCCAAAGGCGAGAAAAGCCGCGACATCGGTTGTCAAGAGTTTAGAAACGATCCGAACGGCCCAGACGCCCGGTACAGCATCATCGGAGCGCGTTCCGGTCTCGTGCTCAGTCGGTTGAAACCAGCGTGTAAGAGGCTTCCCGCTCGCTAACCCGATTTTCCTGGCGCAACTTTGCCAGATGGGTACTTACGTTGCGGCCCGCCGCCGCCCGGAGAGATTTGCGCAGATTACGTGGATAAACCGCCGCAACAATCTCATCTACCGTGGCAGCTCCCTCAGCCAACGCCAACAGCACCTGGTTCTCTCGGTCCTGCCGGTGCGCTATTTGTTGTTGGATGCGACGCTCCCCCCGCAGGATGGTATTGCCGTGTCCTGGACAGACTACCAGCGGCTTCGTGTTCGCCATTCGACCCAGGGAGGTCATATATTGTTTGAGGTTGCGCACGCTGGATGAAGAGTTGCCCAGGAGGTTATCGCCGCTGAACAACACCCGGTCGGGCCGCAAAAAGTAGCAAACGTGGTCGTCCTCGTGCCCCGGCGTGAACAGTGGCCGGAGGGTAGCTCCTCCTCCCGTGCCCACCGTTTCCCGGGCTCGCAATGCCTGGACCGAATTGCCTCCCAGAATGTGCTGGAGCCGGGGCGCCAGCTTCGGGTGGCAACGCACCGGACAATCATAGGCTTCCTGGAGGCGGTCCAGGCCGCCGATATGGTCGCCGTGGCCATGGGTGATCAGGATGGCGTCGATCCGGGGATGGCCCAGTTCGTCCCAGTAATCCAGAATCTGCCTGGTCCAGAAGCGGTAAGGTTCCCCGGAATCCACCATCACCATGCTTTCGCCCGGATCCCCGACGAAGTAGATCTGGGTGCCGCCGGGGTGCATCGCCCCGTAGCCGTTGGGGTCTTCCTGGATATGAGTGCTGTACACGTGATCGGTAATTTGCATTCGCTTTACCTCACCACTCCCGGCCGCGGATATAGCGAAAAGCGGCAATGGCGGCGGTGGCGCCGTCCCCGGCGGATGCTACCAGTTGCGCCGCCGACTGTTGGCGAATGTCCCCGGCCGCAAACAGCCCCGGTTGAGGGGTATCCATGCCCAGCCCCACGGGAACGTGACCGGCGTTGTCCAGGGGAACCAGGTCCGCTACCGAAGCGGAATTGGGTTCCAACCCGACATAAACAAACAGGCCGCCGACCGGCTCCACCGTCTCGCCGTCAGCCCCGCGCACCCGCACTCCGGTGACGGTTTCCTCGCCCAGCACTTCCACTACCTCGGCGCTGTACCGCACCTCGATCTTCGGTTCCGCAGCAATGCGGTCCTGTAGAACCTGCTGCGCGTCCAGGGCGTCTCCCCGGTGGAACAGGATCACCCGCTCGGTGTACTCGGTCAGAGTTAGGGCTTCGTCCGCCGCCGAGTCGCCTCCGCCAACCACGGCGACGGTTTGGCCCATGTACAACGGCCCGTCGCAAGTGGCGCAATGCGACACCCCGCGTCCGAAAAACTCCTCCTCGCCCGGGATGCCCAGCGTCCGCAACGAGGAACCGGCGGCCATTATCACGGCTTTGCCAAGGTAGCTGTCTCCGCCATCACCGGCCACCCGCAGGTATTCGCCGTCCACCGACACGCCGGTCGCGGTGTCCATCAGCATCTCTACGCCGGCGTTCATCGCCTGTTCCTGGGTGGCGGGTCCGAGTTCATAGCCGGCGATGCCCTGCGGAAAGCCGGGATAGTTCTCGATCCGTTCCAGGTTGATAATCTGGGCGCCCGCCATCATCTGTTCCACGATGGCGGTATTCAAACCGTGGCGGGCCGCATAGATGCCGGCGGTCAAGCCGGCCATGCCGCCGCCGATGATGATCACGTCGTAGTTCTTTTCAGGCACCGGATTTACCTCACTGCGGGTTGGTGAAATGGTCGAAAATCTTCTCGCGCACGGCGAACCGGAAACCGGGCAGCACGTCTTCGTCGCCGTCCACAAACTCCGGGTCGTGCAGTACCTCCGGCTCCCGGCCGGGGCGGAACTTGATAACTGTCCGTGTCGCGGCGTCGATGAACCACGCCAGCCTCGTCCCGTATTCCAGGAACAGGTCGATTTTATTGATCAGTTCAGTGTTGCTGTTAGATGGGGACTTTATCTCGACGACGAAGTCGGGTACGAGGTGCGGGAAGGGTATATTGCGCTCTTCCAGAAGTTCCGGTATTCGTTCCTCTCTAATCCAGGCGGCGTCGGGGCCGAACCGGGAACCGTCGGGAAGGATGAAACGGCTGGTAGGCAGGAAAGAGTAGCCGCTGTGGGCGTCACTCCAAATGCCCAGGGCTAACGCAAACTCGCGTTCGTGCAGGGAGCCGGGGTTTCCGGTAGGAGGCATAATCAGCAGGTATCCTTTGCCGGAGATTTCGTAAGTCTGACCCTCGTTGGAGTTGCGCTCCGAGAACGCCTCGAACCACACATCCAGATCGGCGTCAGTCAGCGACTTCCCGAACTCGGCCAGCGGAATAGCCATGGTGCCCGAATACTGCGAACCTGCCAGTTTCGGGCCTGTGGTTGCGACTTGCTGGACGGCGGTAGTCATGACGTACCCTCCGCCGTTGATTGTACCATTACTGGTGGACGCTCACCCGGTCGCTCGTTCCTTCCAGCATTGCCTTCACTTCCAACGCGGAGGGGGCAACAGGTTCATTCGTTGCCGGTCCTGAGCCAATCCTTTCCAGCTCCACCGCCACGTCGGCCACCCGCTGGCGGGCCATGCAGCAGTATTCCTCAGACAACTCGATGCCCACATATTGACGGCCTTCGAGCAGCGCCGCCACCGCGGTGGTCCCGCTGCCAATAAACGGGTCCATAACTACTTCGGCGGTGGTGGCTGCGATGGCGCGCTGGGCCAGCTCTACCGGGAAAGACGCCGGGTGCGGATTGCCGCGATCCTGCCGGATTCGCCAGACGTCGCCAACGCCGCCGGCCTTGGGGGCCAAACGGAATTCGGGGTTGGCAATCAGGTAGATTACCTCGTAAGTGGGAAGAAAATAACCAGGATTGTGATTGAACCCGCCGGCACGCTGCCAGATAATGATCTGCCGCAACGGGAAACCTTCCATGATGTCCGCCCGGTCCTGTAGCAGACCGCGTTGTACCCGCCACTTGTGGTTGTAAAAAATCGCTCCGTCCGGCGTCAAAACCCGCAGCATCTCTCTCAGGCATTCCCGCTGCCATGCCACGTAGTCATCGTGGGGCATACAGTCGCCGGAGCGGGCGTAGCCCTGCCTCCGCAGCAACTCTGACCGGGACCATTTGCCTCCGTTGCCGTTTTTCATCCCGTTTCCGCTGCTGTTGAGCAGATTGTAGGGCGGGGACGTGACAATCAGATTCACCGACGCCGACGGCATTCTGCCCATGGCGGACAGGCAGTCGTCGCAGTGGATTTCGTTGAGCCAGGGTTGAGTATTGGTGTGATTCATAGAAAACGACTGGAACGCGCTTATTCAATCCCAATTGCTGCCTGCCGCGCATAGTGTGGGCGCGGCGGATTTCGGCGTATTGCCGTACTGCTGTATTGCCGGATTGCCAATGCAACGGTTGGTGGTTTGCGTCCCTCGCTTGTCCCGCCTACAATGGCGATGCGAATACCCTGCATCGCAGCAACGCACGTTGCACCCGACCGACGCCAATCAGGAGGCGAGACTATGCCCATCGAAAAGCTATCTCCAGCTCTGGACGCCATCATCGATACCGACGCCCCCATTGAGGAACACGGCTCAGGTTTCGGCGGATCTGAAGGTCCGGCTGAAGGACCGGTCTGGTGGAGCGACGGCGGATATTTGCTCTTCAGCGACATCCACAACAATCGCCGGATGCGCTACACCCCCGGCAGCGGCGTCACCGTGGAGGCGGAGCCGACCAATCGGCACAATGGCCTCACCAGAGACCTTCAGGGACGCCTGATCGCCGCCGAGCACGACGGTCGGCGCGTCAGCCGTTTGGAACACGATGGATCTACCACCGTCCTCGCCAACCAGTTCCAGGGTCGGCAACTCAACCGCCCCAACGACGTGGTGGTCAAGTCGGACGGCAGCATCTATTTCACCGATCCCTGGACCTTCCGACGGCCCCGGGAACAGTGGGAGCAGACCATTTCCGGAGTCTTCCGACTCTCCGCAGACCTGGGGATGTTAACCCTTCTGGTCGGCGACTTCGTCGTCCCCAACGGCTTGGCTTTCTCTCCTGACGAGAGCATCCTCTACATCAACGACTCTCGACGCGGCATCATCCGCGCTTTTGACGTGCAGGATGACGGCAGCTTGGCGCTGGCTTCGGATCGGGTGTTTGCCGATCTGCGCGGCGAGCGGGAGGGCGTGCCCGACGGCATGAAGGTGGACGTGGAAGGAAATGTGTATTGTGGGGGCACTGGCGGTCTGCACATCATGAACCCGGGTGGCGAGACCCTGGGCATCGTGGTCCATGGCCAACCGGCCACCACCAACCTGTGCTTTGGCGGCGACGATTGGAAGACCCTGTACTTCACCAGCCGCAACACCGTGGGCAGCGTACAGGTGAAAATAGCCGGGGTCCCGGTGCCGGTAAAATAACCGCAACACCTACAAGACCAAGGAGGCCAGATCATGCGCGTAGTACGCATTGCCAATGTTGAACACGTACCGCTGGGACCTGCCGAGCCCGTGCCCGGTTGGAGCGGCGGCGAAGTCCATCGCACCCGTCAGCCAATCATCCCGGAAGGCGAAAGTGATTTCTTCAACGCCAGCGTGGTCAATTTTGAGAAGGGCGCGCAAACCGGATGGCACCGCCACAGCAGCGACCAGATTTTGGTGATAACCGTCGGCAACGGCATTGTCGCCACGGAAACCGAAGAGCACCACGTCGGTGTCGGAGACGTGGTCCAGGTCAAAGCCGGCGAGAACCACTGGCATGGAGCCACCGCCAACGGCTACATGGGCCACATCACCATCACCACCAATGACAGCACCGCCAGCCGGTAACGGCGGTGCGTTGCCAATGTAGGGGCGAATGATTATTCGCCCCTACCAGCGAGGACGCTTCCATGGACCTGATCGACGAAATCCTGGACAACGTCAAAACTATCGCCGTCGTCGGTTTGTCGGACAACCCGGCGCGTGACAGCCACGGCGTCTCGGCTTATATGCAGTCTCAGGGCTACCGCATCATCCCGGTCAATCCGGCGTTGAGGGGCGCTACCGTGTTGGGCGAGCAATCTTACGACGACTTGACGGCTGCATCAGCGGCGGCGGAGAGCCAGGGCGTTGCCATTGACCTGGTGGATGTGTTCCGACGCAGCGAATTCGCCGGCGCGGTGTCCGATGATGCCGTCAGCATCGGCGCTCGTTACGTCTGGATGCAAGATGGCGTGGTGGACGAGGCGGCGGCGGAGCGCGCCCGAACCGCCGGCTTGGGAGTCATAATGGACGACTGTATCCTGCGCCAGCACAAACGGCGCCGGGGCGGGTAGTACCGCTGCCGGCTCGTCTTTCACCCCACTTTGCGGGCGACCAGCAATCCATCTTCGCGGGTGACCCGCATCGCGAAGGGGTAACGGTCCACCTCCAGGGCTAATCCGACGTCGCGGGGATGGAACTGTGGCTGCGCGTCGTCAAAAAATTTCTGGGTTGCGCCGCCGGCCATGATCAGCTTGCGTAGAGCCTCCGGGTCCGGGTTGCGACCTTCCAGGCGGTTGCGCAGGTAGAGCGCGCAGTGCTCGTCCTCATCGGACCGGTTGACGCCCTGGTCGCCCATGGCGAGGATGGTGACGCGCTCTGGCGGCGGGTCCTCCGCCAGCAGGGCCTGTGCGGTCGCTCCGGCCACGACGAATGAAGTGACGTAAATGGGATCGCATCCGGCGGCTCCGGCCGCCGCCGTTCCCACTGTACCGGCGCGGGTCGATTGCACGACATTCTTACCGGCAAAGTCCACCGACGATGCCTCGTAGGGAGAGTTGCCGTAGTCGAACCCGTCGGGCCGGCGCCCGCCCACCTCGCCCATTAAGATGTCGGCGATCGCGGGATTGTTGCGCCGGATTTCCAGCGCTTCCTCAACCTCCGCGACCAGGGTGATGCGCTCTGCCCCACGGTCAAAGGCAATTGCCGCCGTGGTGAAAGCGCGAAATACATCAATGACGAGCGTCGCGCCACTGGCCTCGTTGGCGTCACGAGTGAGGCTGCCGATGCGGATTTCCATGTTGTAATTCCTCGTCAGTAGGGGCGAATAATTATTCGCCCCTACGTGGGACATTGTGTGTTACCCAGTTTTCACCAGTTTTTGGAGGGAGCGTATCTCGCGGGGCGGATCGAGATGTTGCCCGGTGTGCGTCCATGAGACCTCGCCCACGTAGATGTTCCCGGCCGAATCAATGCAGACACCGTGAGGAGCGATGAAGTGGCCTGGCTCCTCGCTCTCCGGACCATCGCCGACCCGGGCCAGACGGCGGCCTTCGGTATCGTACACGCTGACGCGGGGGCCGAGGCCGCTACCCTGGGAGTTGGGGCCGATTGCCGCGCCCAGTTCTCCGATGTACACCAGGTCGGCCTCCTGATCGATGTACAGGCCGCAGGGGCGGGCCATGTCGATCCACTGGCCGAGGAACCTGCCGTCTGAGTCAAACAGCTGGACCCGGTGGTTCTCCCGGTCGGCCAGGAACACCGTGCCATTGCGGTCGGTGCCGATATTATGGGCAATGTTGAACTGTCCGGGACCGGTTCCCGATTCGCCCCACGAGAAGAGCAGACGTCCGTCCGGGCTGTACTTGTGGATGCGGGCGTTGCCGTAGCCGTCGGACACGTAGAAGTCCCCGTTGCGGGGGTCGATGGCGACGTGGGTGCAGCGGTTGAAAGGATCGCCGGACATGAAACCGGCCGGGTGGCCGCTGGTGCCCAGGGTCAGCAGGATGTCGCCTTCCAGGGTACATTTGCGAACGGTGTGGTCGCCGTCGTCGGTCAGGAACACGGTTCCGTCGGGCGACATGGTGACGCCGTGGGCGCGGGGAAAGACGCCCTCCCCCCAGGAGGTGATGAAGTTGCCGTCCTTGTCGAAAACTATCATGGGGTGTTCGCCGCGGTTGAAGGCATAGACGTTGTCGTCAGAGTCGCAACCCACGGCGGCGACCTCCTTGAAAGCGTAGCCGGAAGGAAGCTGCCCCCAGCCTTCCTGGACTTCATAGGTGAATTGGCCTTCTCCGATAGTAACCATCGTTTTCCCTCCGGTGGTTTCGACGTGGTATGTCGTCGGTGTTCGTGGCAAAGATTGTAACCCATCTTGTGGGCACTGACTTTCGCCACGCCGGCCCAATGCTATAATCGTTGCCACAAGCTAGCCTCATGTTAGGCGTTTAGAGTGTAAGTAGTAATCGGCAGGGCGGCGCGCTATGACCACTACGCAATCCCGTAATAGCGAATCAAGCGTTAATGTTGCTCTCGGTAACCTACTGAGGGGAATGTTGCCCAGCTTCGTAGTCCGCTCGGAGCAGACTCGGATCGTAAGCGGTCACTTGGGCTTGCGTCCCGACATACTGATTACCGCAGTGGGCCGTTCCCCGGTGGTGGTGGAAGCTGAACACGTTCCCGCATCCGGGGCTGAGGCGGACGCTCGGGCCCGTCTGGGGCGTGACATCACCGGAGAAGCTCGTCCCGTCGAATCTGCCATCGCCCTGCGTTATCCCGATGACGTAGGAAATGCCTACGACCTTGACACGTTTATGGCCGAAGCCCATCTGTCCTACTGCATCGTTTACGAAAACGGTGGTCGCTTTCCGCAATCAGGCTGGCTGGAGGGTACAGTGACGGACCTTGCCGACCTGATCCGGCTGGTGTCCGTGCCGCAGAAAGCCGTGGCGGAAGCAGCCGACGACCTGCAACAGGGCATAGACTCCGCGGCCAGCGTGTTGAACCAGATGCCCGAAACCAGGCCGGACATCAATCCGGCGATTGCTCGGCGCCTGAATCTGAGTGACGTCCCGCAGATGCGGCGCATGTCCTGCGCCATCATCGCCAACGCCATGCTGTTTCACGAGCGCCTCGCAAGACAACATGGCATCAAACCGCTGTCTCAAATCTGCGGGCCGGGCGCCGGGAATCCGCAGTCGGAAATATTGCAAGCGTGGGCGGCGATTCTGGACATCAACTACCTGGACATTTTCAACATTGCGCGGGACATCGTGGCCGAATTGCCGACCCGAGAGGCGGCCCAGATACTCAACATCATCAGCTTCCACGTCCTCAATATCGCTTCGCGGGGCGTCAACAATGATCATGACCTCACTGGCCAGGTGTTCCAGCGGCTGATTGCCGACCGCAAGTATCTGGCAACTTTCTACACTCTGCCCGCGTCTGCTGACCTGTTGGCCCGCCTGGCCGTGGACAAAATTGACGGAGTAGATTGGAGCGATACGGCGGGGATTGGTCGGTTGAGGATTGCAGACTTCGCCTGCGGCACCGGGGCATTGCTATCGGCAGTGTATGAGCAGATTGCCGCTCGCCACGAACGCGCCGGCGGCAGAGCCGCCCAACTGCATCCCGCGATGCTGGAGGATGTCATTTACGGCTGCGACGTGATGCCGTCCGCAGTTCATATCACCGGCTCAACACTGGCCGGGTTGCAGCCCGAGGTGGGCTTCCGCCACTCCAACTTGCGAACCATGCCCTATGGCCGGCAGGAAGACGGGGAGGTGCGTATAGGATCGCTTGAGTTGTTGCATCCCGACAGCGGACTTGCCGATGAAATGCCTGATGATAGGTTTGACCTCGTAATTATGAACCCACCCTTTACCCGCGCTACTAATCACGAAGGAGCGCACGCCGCCGTCACCAACCCCGCATTCGCTGCATTTGACGCCAGCCGCAACGACCAGACGGACATGGGCCGGCGAATTAACGAATTTGGCAGAGGCACCTGCTACCACGGAAACGCCGGCATCGCCTCGGCATTTGCCGCCTTGGCCCACCGCAAACTCAAGCCTGGCGGCGTGCTGGCGTTGGTGCTGCCCCTGTCGGCGGCGTCTGGCCTGTCGTGGCAAGGTTTCCGGCAGATGCTGGGCGAAGGGTACACGGATTTGACGGTGTTGAGCATTGCGGCCAATGGCCGAGATGTATCCTTTTCATCGGACACCGGCATGGCCGAGTGCCTGGTAGTGGCCCGCAAAAGAGACGGTGAGAATAACCGACCAGCTTCGCGAGCGCAGTTCGCATCGCTGTATTACCGGCCGCACGGAATGGCCCAATCCGCCGCCGTCGCGCAGAGTATCATCGGCACCGGCGGCGTTCGGGGCATTGAGGACGGGCCGTATGGAGGTACGCGATTGCCAGTGGGGGATGATACGGCCGGTGCAATGCTGAACGTACCACATGGCGACGACGCCACCTGGGGTTGCGTTCGAATGCTGGACTATTCACTGGCACAAACTGCCTACGCGCTGACCAGATCCCATCTGTGGCTGCCCGGATCGCCCGCTGCCCTGGACTTGCCGGTTGCGGCTTTGGGCAACGTCGGCAAACTCGGTCTAGTTGACCGCGACATAACCGGACCGGCCCCACGCGGCCCGTTCACCAAGCTTGACCCCAGTCCGAGGGCCACCTATGCCGCCCTCTGGAATCACGACGCCGAGAAAGAAACCCGGATAATCTGCGAACCCGATGCGCAGTTGCAGGTACGGCAAGGGATGGAAAGCAGGGCGGCGGAAGTTTGGACAACCGCCAGCCGTACCCACGTTAACCGTGATTTTCGTTTCAATTCTCAGCCCCTGGCCGTTGCCTTCACTGAACGGGAAAGCATCGGCGGCAGGGGATGGCCCAACGTCATTTTTGACGACAAGCGTTTCGACTACGCTTTTGCGCTGTGGAGCAACAGCGCATTGGGCCTGCTGTGCTACTGGTGGCACTCCGGCCGTCAGCAACCCGGGCGTGGGATCATCACTATCCGGTCCTCCGAAGATTTGCCCGTGCTTGATTTTCGAACCTTGACCGAGGCTCAGCTAGACACCGCCCGCGCCATATTCGACGAGTTCCGCGATAAGGAGTTGAAGCCGGCTTACCTGGCCGACGTGGACGAGAACCGCGCCCTGCTGGACAGACGGGTCGTGTGCGACCTGCTGGGGTTTGATGACGGCGTTTACCGAGCGGTTCGCTTTTTTGCGGCCAAGTGGTGCGCCGAGCCTTCAGTGCATGGCGGAAAAGGGCATCCCAACGCAACGGCAGTTGTCATTACCAACAGCGGAGTTCCGGCAAACGTTGTTCCCCCAGAGCCGACGCCGCCTAGCCCGCATTTGTCCCTGACTGCTGCCGAGTTGGGATGGCTGGAGGAATACCGCCGACAGCTCAAGGAGCGTTTTCCGGAAAGAATCGAGGACATCATCGTGTATGGCTCTCATACGCGCGGCATTTCAGGCTTGGATGTAGATTTTAATATTCTGGTCATCGTGGATGAGGAAGACCAGGAAACGCTGGAATCGATCGACAATTTGGCGTATGACATTGATCTGGACGGCTTTTTCGTTGCGCCTTCAATCAGGTCTTGTACCAGTGAGGAATGGGCCGAAAGCAAGTTCTCTACAAGTTCACTTTATCGGAGAGTAGTCAGTGAAGGCATCAGCGTCTTATGAATCGAGACTTGGCGATAGCGGAATGGCAGCGAGCTCGCGAGAGTTTGGGGGCCGCTGCCACATACGAAAGCGCGGGCTACTATGCAGACTCGATTTCACGCGCATATTACGCCGCCTTTCACGCTGCCAAAGCTGGGCTTTGGCTTGATGATATTGAACCAAGTACGCATCAAGGCGTGATTAGCAGATTTGGTGAGCACATCGTCGGGATTCACTATGTTGAACGAGAATGGGGCAGAGAACTTAACCGGCTCGAGGAATTGCGCAACGACGCCGATTACGAAGTAGAGATGGTGTTCGGCGAAGCGGACGCCCGTGCCGCCTACCAACGCGCGACCGCATTCCTAGACCGCATCCGCGCGCTGCTCACCGACTACATCCCCCTTGACGAACTGGAACCGGTATGAGCCGATGCTACAATGGGCCTTCATGATCCCAGTCCAACCCAAGGAGACCTCCGATGGCCGACCCCCGCCGTGATTTCGTCAAGTACACATTTTACAAAGTCCAGCCGGAGTGGCGTCGCCTGCCCGCCGCCGAGCGCGAGGCCGGCAAGGATGAGTTCGCCGCCGTGGCCGCTGAGCACTCCGACCGGGTGGCACTGAATACCTACACACTGGTCGGCGCGCGCGGCGACACTGATTTCATGCTGTGGGGCGTCTGTCCCGAGCTTGAGCCCATCAACGAACTGGCGGCCCAACTCAACCAGACCCGATTGGGCGGCTACCTGGAAACCCCGTACTCCTATCTGGCCATGACGCGGCGCTCCCCCTACATCGACGACCACCGGCACGAGGGGCAGGACGGAACCGGCGACGCCGCGTCCATGCGCATGATGGGGAGGCGCTACCTGTTCATGTACCCCTTCTGGAAGACCCACGACTGGTATCAGCTGTCGAAAGAAGTACGGCAGGAGATGATGAACGAGCACTTCGTCATCGGCCACAAGTACCCCCAGGTGAAGATCTCCACAGCCTATTCATTCGGCCTGGACGATCCCGAGTTCGTGCTGGGGTTTGAAACCGACGAACCTGGTACGTTCCTTGATCTCGTGATGGAACTGCGGGAATCCAAAGCCCGCCCGTACACGCTGAAGGACACGCCCATCTTCTCCTGCATCAGCCGCCCGTTGCGCGACTGCCTGGACGACGCGGCGTAAGGGGAGGGCGCACCATGACTTCACAAGCCGTTGCCAAACCCCAATCCGCTGTTGCCGGCCAGACCGACGAGGGTATGCCGGCTCCGTTCTCCTTGGACATCAGCTCAATACTGGCCCTGCTGCCCGACGATGACGCGCTGGATGACTGGTTCCTGCGGTTCAGTGCCGACAATGAGGACTTGGGCTACAAGTTTGAAATTGACCAGCATGGGAGATTGTGGGCAATGGCGTCGGATAGCGTGTTTGGATGGAGATGGTCGTTTAATCTATGCTATGACTTGGGAACCTGGTCGGACGCTGGCCCTGGCGGTCTGGTGTTTCCGGGCAGCGCAATGGTCAGAACTCGGCCGGGTGGACGCCGCGCCGCCGACGCCGGCTGGATTGCACCGGAGCAGATAACGTCTGCGCTGCCGTCGGACTGGCAGTATCACGGCATACCCTTCGCACCCCGTTTCGTGGTGGAGATTCGCTCCCAGTCCAATTCGCTGGAAGATCAGCAGGCCAAAATTGAGGAGTGGATCGCCTACGGCGTCGCATTGGGCTGGCTGATTGACCCGTTCCTGCGCCAGGTTCACATCTACCGGCCCGGCGTTGCGCCGGAGATACTGGACGACCCGGAGACAGTGAACGGTGCCCCGGAGCTGCCGGGGTTCGTGTTCAATGTGCGCGAGCGTATTTTTGACCTGAATTAGTGGATAGCCAGACGAGGTTTGAATGATATGGCGACGACAGCAGCAATCCAGGGCAATGTTGAGGTGGAGGCCCGGGAATTCGGCCTACCATTCACTTTGCACGTCAACATAAAGGCCCTTCTTGAGTCGGTAGCGGGAAAGCTGACGGATGACGAAATCGATCAATGGTTCTTTGGCATGGCCAAGGCCAACGAAGGGCGCGGGTTTTACTTGGAACTGACCGACGAGGGAGAATTGGTGATCAACCCTATGGTGAACATAGACAGTGGATATGCTGAAGGTCAAATCTGCGGCGTTTTGTTCAATTGGGTTGATGAGAACGGCGGTATGTCTTTTTCCCCGAGAACCATCGTGCGCTTGCCCGACGGGAGCCGGGCAGAACCTGACGCAACCTGGTTGTCTCCGGAGCAAGTGCAACGCTTGCTTCCCTTGGGAATGAACCGTGCTATCACCGAGTGCCCGACTTTTGTGGCGGAGGTTATATCCGGGACCGACCGCCTGCCACCCTTGCAGCGCAAGATGGAACGCTACATTGCCAATGGCGCGCTGCTGGGGTGGCTGATCGACCCGTACCGACGTCGGGTTTATGTTTATCGCCCCGGTGCTGAACCAGAGATGCTTAACGCCCCGGAGATCATCAGCGGCGAGCCGGAAATGCCCGGTTTCGTGTTTGAGGTACGACGGCGGATTTTTGACCTGCATCTGGTGGCCGAACAGTAACCCCTGAAACCAATGCAATTGTAAGGCGCTCCGACGATTGCCGGAGCGCCTTACATTTATCGCCACAGGTGTTGAGTCCGCTACCGCAGCGCCAGCATCCGCTCCAAGGCAACCACGGACTCCCGCTGCATCTCCTCCGGCACCGTAATCCGGTTCACCACTTCGCCGGCTACCAGGCTTTCCAGCGTCCAGAGCAAGTACGCCGGGTGGATACGGTACATCGTGGAGCAGGGGCAGCTCACCGGATCCAGGCAGAACACGGTCTTGTCGGGGTTGTGCATGGCCAGGCGGTTGACCAGGCTGATTTCGGTGCCAACGGCCCACGCCGAACCGGCGGGAGCTTCGTTGATGGTCTTGCGGATGAATTCGGTGGAGCCGTTCAGGTCGGCGGCTTCCACCGTTTCCATGGGACACTCCGGGTGTACCAGCACGGTCACGTCCGGATACCGCTGGCGGGCGGACTCAATTTGCTTGGTGGTGAACCGGGTATGCACCGAGCAGTGGCCTTGCCACAGCACCATCTTGGCTTTCCGCAGTTGCTCCGGCGTGTTGCCGCCCATGGCTTTGAAGGGGTTCCAGACCACCATTTCGTCCAGGGGGATGCCCAGCTTGAGGGCGGTGTTCCGACCCAGGTGCTGATCGGGCAGAAAGAGCACCCGGTCAGCTTCCCCAAACGCCCATTCCAGCACGGCGGTGGCGTTGGACGAGGTGCAGACTGCGCCGCCGTTGCGTCCGCACAGGGCTTTGATGGCAGCGACGGAGTTCATGTAAGTTACGGGCAGGATGCCGCCGTGATCACCCAGGACGTCCTGCAAGTCTTCCCAGCCGTCCTCAACATCCTGTATGGGCGCCATATCGGCCATGGAACACCCGGCAGTGATGTTCGGCAGGATCACCTGCTGGTGGTCGCCGGCCAGAATGCACGCGGTTTCGGCCATGAAGTGCACGCCGCAGAAGATGATGAAATCGGCCTCCGGGCGAGAAGCCGCCTCCTGGCTGAGCAAGAAGGAGTCTCCCTGGAAGTCGGCGTACTTGATGATCTCCTCGCGCTGGTAGTGATGGCCGAGGATGGTTACCGAGTCGCCCAGGATCCTCCGGGCCGCTCCGATGCGCTCGTCCAGCTCGGCCGGAGAGCACGCCAGATATTCGCCGGGGATTTTCTGCCAGCGGACGTTGATGGCCAACTCTTCTGCCAGGGACTTCGCGGGAAGCTCGTCCTCCGGTTTGCAGAAGGCGGCATGTTCTATTTCCGTAAGGGGAATTGTAGGTTGCCTGGTTCTCGTGACCATTAATTCCGCCTCCTGTCAGTTGATCTTGTCATTCCGGCGAAAGCCGGAATCCAGAGGCTTTTCTGGACTCCGGCTTTCGCCGGAGTGACGGGTTTATGGTCAGTGATGTTTAGGCCGTTACACCGGCCAACGACCATGGCCCGGTGCGAGTGATCTTAACGTCCACCAGTTGACCGGTCAGGTCGGCATCAGCAGAGCAGCCGATGCTGGCGATTGTATCAAAATACACCAGCTTGTTGCCGCGGGTGCGCCCGGTCCAGCTGCTCCGTTTGCGGTTTTCCGCCAACACCTGCACGGTTTCGTCCATGTACTTCGAGTTGATTTCGGTCAGGATGCTTTCCTGTAGCGTTTCCAAGCCCTTGAGGCGGAGCCGCTTTTCTTCCGGAGGAACATCGTCGTCCATGGTGCGCGCCGCGATAGTGCCGGGCCGAGTGGAATAAGCGGCGCCGTGCACCTTGTCGAAGCGCAAGTCGGAAACCAGCTGTAGCGTGTTCTCGTATTGCGCCTCGGATTCACCGGGGAAGCCCACGATGATGTCGGTGCTGATGGTAACGTCGGGGATGGTGTCGCGGATCTCGTCGATGATGTCGCGGTACTCCGCAACGGTGTAAGGACGGCGCATCCGTTGGAGCACGTCATCGTCTCCCGATTGCACGGGCAGGTTGACGTGCTCGCACACCTTGGGCAAGTCGGCGACGGACCGGATGATGCGGCTGCTCATATAAGAAGGATGGGAGGTGAGAAACCGGATACGGTCAAGTCCGTCGATGTCGTTCAGCCTCGTGAACAGGTCTGCCAGATCGTGCCCGTCTTCCCGGTCATGCCCGTAGGCGTCCACAGTTTGGCCCAGCACGGTTACTTCCTTGACGCCTCGGGCCGCCAGCAACTCGACCTCTCGCGCGATTTCGTCCACGGAACGGCTTACCTGCCGACCCCTCCGGTAGGGAATGATGCAAAAGGTGCACATCAGGTCGCAGCCGTGGATGATGGGTACGTAGGTTGCCACGTCGGGCTGCTGGGGCGCGAGCGAACCGACGCACCCTTGCCAGTCCAAGCCCAGGCGCTCACCCACCAGTTCCAGCAGCGGTTCGAACTGTTGTGGGCGCAGGAACAGATCAACATGGGGGAAGCGACGCTCGAGTTCCTCGGTACGAGGACCGACCATGCAGCCGGTGAGGGCCAGCACCGAGTCGGGCCGCTTTTTCCGCAGCGGCTGGGTAAGATGCAGCGTGCCGGTAACCTTGTCTTCGGCGGATTGGCGGACGACGCACGAGTTCAGCACCACCACGTCGGCGTCGGTGGGGCGTTGGACGGCCGTAAGGCCCATTTGCTCTAACGCCGACCCCAGACGCTCGGAGTCGGCGGTGTTCATCTGGCACCCGATTGTCCAGATGTGATAGGTCTCCATTCGGCTTTGGTCCCGTGTCCGCAGGGAATATATGTGGAGAATGGCGGAGGGAGTGGGATTCGAACCCACGATCCCAGTTTCCCAGGATAAGCGCTTAGCAGGCGCCCGCACTAGACCACTATGCGATCCCTCCCGACCCTGCTGGGTGGCACCAATTATAGCGCATTGTGCATTGCCGCACAATTCGGAGTGTCGGCCGGCTGTACTCCCTCGCGGCCTTGGGCTTACAATGGTAGGTGAGGCGGAACGGAGGGATGGCAGAGTGGACGAATGCGACGGTCTTGAAAACCGTTAACCCTAACGGGTTCGTGGGTTCGAATCCCACTCCCTCCGCCATTGGTCAGCATTGGCGCCGGGTTGTCGTCAGGCGCGATTGCCCCAATCCACGTAGTTGGTGTGTCCTACCTTGCTGATTTGGATTTCCTGGCGATACGCTCCACTCTCCGCTGAATGAGTTTGGCGCTCGGCTGGCGGGATGTCACTGTCGCCGTTCAGGGCTTCGAGCAGCGCCCGCCCCTCCATCCCGACATCGCCCGCGATTCCCAGCAGGCGCAGGACGGTCGGGGCGATGTCGATGTTGCCCGTGGGTGTCGTAATCACCGTTCCGTTGCGCAGGGACGGGCCGCGCGCCAGCCCGACGTTGCACAGCTCGTGGCGGCTCAGGCTGCCGTGCTGCCCCTGGCCCACAGCGCCGCCGGTGGCCGGGGCCTGTCCGGGGTAGCCGGCGGAGTTGGGAGCGCTGTGCCACGGGAATGACATAACCAGGTCGGGTGAGCGGGGGCCGTCGATGCCGATGACGGACATAGGCAGCGCGCCGGCGGGTTTCCCGATGCGTTCTGAGGCAAAAAGCGGGCCGCACCAAGCCCGGAGCATGAGCCATGACGCCAGTTTTTCCGCCACGACAGCGTCGGCTTCGTGAATGTAGAACAGGGCTGACCCGCCGTTGCTGGCGACTGCCACGCCGCCGGGTCGGTCGATTTCGGGAAAACCGGCGTCGCGCAGCATCGGCTCGATGCGAACCACCTCGCTGATGGTGGAGTAGCCGTGGTCGGAGGCGACAAAAACGTCCGTGGTATCGGCGCGTCCGTTTTGTTCCAACCACGCCAGCAGTTCGCCGAATTCGGCGTCGGCCTCGGCCAGCGCCTGCGGAGCGCGTCCCAGGCCCACGCCGTCCTCATGCTGGGTTTTGTCCGGTTCGGATGACCACAGCAGGGCCACCGCCGGATTGCGTTCGGGCAGGATGTATTCGGTCATTATCCGACGGGCGTGGACCAGTCGCGCGTTGTTGGGCAAGTCCTGCGCCGGCCAGTCGCCAAAGCGCGCGGTCAGTTCGTCGTTAAGGGCACGGGGCAGGGTGAAGTCGGGATGGATGGTCGCGCCGCCGGCGGTGGCCGCATTGGGATTTTGTTGATAGGCATTGCCACTGGTGCCCGTGCCAATGGCGACGTATTCCTGGCCGCTACGACCCAGGATATCGGCCAGCGTGGGAGCCAGCAGCGTTTTTCCGGTAGCGTCAGCGATGGCCTGGAGAGTCGGCTCCATGGCGGGGATGACGCGGTAGGGGTCGTAGTCGCGGCAGAGGAAGGTGTTGCCGGCCAGTCCGTGCCGGCCCGGCAGACAACCCGTCACCAGGCTGGACACGTTGACGCGGGTGACGGTGGGAAACACCGGGTGGTGATTGGAGAAAGTGACGCCGGTGCGGGCGAACTCCGCCAGATTCGGCATCAACTCCGGCGTGATTTGCGCCGGTTGCAAGCCGTCGAATACTACGATCAGCGCTTTGCTATCTTCGGGCATGGGAGCATCCTTTTCTAGCCGGTACTGCTCACTGCTTACGCCCAATCGAGCAGTCGGCGGATCGCGGCCAGCGCGGCCTCTCGGTCAATGCCATCGGGCGTGGTGATGGATACCGGGCCGTCGGTCGGGTTGACTACGCGGGTTTGCCCCCACCTGGCGGTTTCGTCAGTGGTGTCCGCGTCGTCCACCGCCAGGGTGACGGATCGCAGTGTCAAGGCGGCCGGGGCGATGGCGGCGATCAGGGTCAGCGGGTCATACAGGTTAAACCGCTCCCGTTGCGGATCCCGGCGGAACCACCCGGTGAGCAGTTGGGCGGCAAGTTTTCCGGCACGGCTGGAACTTGCCAATTCGCCGGACTCGGTGCGGGAAACAAACACCCGGCGGCACGGCGCGAGATCGATTAATGTAATGGGAACTCCGGACTCTATGACCATCCGCGCTGCCGTAGGGTCGCTGTAGAAATTGAACTCGGAATGCGGAGTAGCGTTCCCCGGAGTGTCCACGGCGCCGCCCATGACGATTATCCGCCGAGCCGCCGGCAACGCGGTTTTGTAGCGTTTCATGACGCGAGCGAGGTTGGTCAAGGGACCCAGGGCGATTATCGAAACGGCGCCGGGGTCAGCCAGCAAAGTTTGCCCGATATAAGGCACCGCTCCAGTTTCCGCAGGTTTTGTTTCGGGTTCGTGCAGCCGATGGGTCAAGCCTGACGCGGAATGCACGTGCCGAGCATACGCGAACCTCCCTCTGACCGGGCGGGACGCGCCCTTATAGACCGGCACGTCAGTCCGGTTGAGGTATTCGAGCAGGGCCAAAGCGTTTCTGGTGGCGGGCGCCAGCGGCACGTTGCCCGCCGTGGTGGTCAGCCCGATCACGTCCAGTTCGGGACAGGAGAACGCCATGAGCAGCGCGATGGCGTCATCGACCCCCGGATCGGTATCGATGATAACGGGTTCAGGGGCGCAGGAACGGTCCGACATAGTTCAGCCCGGTTCCAACAGGACGGTGTGGCAAAAGACTCGCGCCGCGCGAACCGAGGAATACTTGAACTTAAACTTGCCTTGCTGTTTGAATTTGTTGGCGCTGACGATCAATGGATATTTGGCGAGTTCGGCTCCAACCGAACGTCGCAACCGCCCCGCCCGGCGGCTCCGCGTCGCAACGGAATCTTCGCACATACCCAGCATTTCTTTTGAAGAGACGACGCCGTCGCCGACTACGTTGAATATACCGTTGAGTTGCCGGCTGATGGTCGCCTCGACAGCACGAGCCAGATCATGCTGATGCACCAACTGGATTGGAAATTCATGCTTCCGGCCAGCGTTCATCGCTGGATAGAATAATTCGTCCACAACGGGACTGGAAGAACCCGGACCAACCGACATGGCGGTCCGCAAAATTGCGACGCGCATCGCGTTGGGGTCTTCCATACCGGGCATCGGCGGGATGGGCGGTCCATCAGGTGGGGGCAGGTCGGGTTCAGCATCGACCAGGTGGCGATGTTGCGGAGCCGGGTCGGCGCCGGAACGTTCGGTAACCGGTATGGGATTGCTACTCCCAATGCCGTAGGCGCGAATGTCGGACAAGTACACAAATTGGCGAACGCCGGCGATGCGGGCCGCATCGACCCAGCGAGAGGTGCGTTCAATAAACGCTTCCGGGTCAGCGCCGTCGTAGTGGCTTCCAACGTGGACAATGGAGTCGACATTCTCCAACTGCAACACGTCGGGCATCTCGGCCATGGTGAGCTCGCGCCGTTCAGAGAACAGGTCCCACGCCTTGGACTGCATCACGTCGGGTATATCGGCAAGGGTAAAGGTTCCTCCCACCCGATTTTGCGCCAATCTGTAGCTTGAAACCCGCTTAACCGGCCAGCGCATGGGCCGGTCGGCAATGGCTACCAACCAGTAATCCGGGCGTTCGGCTTCCAGGTGCAGTAACATCCGCGCCCCGAAACCCGAAGACGCTCCGACAACGGCCACGGCTTTGGTACGGGTCTGAGCTGCGGTTTCAGTGGGCGTCATTTGGGATCGTCGCTAGCGCGTTAAATCAAGTCAGTGGTCCGGTTTGCCGGCTGTCCTGGAACATTTGCAGCTCCGTAGCCACGGCGTCGTCCGGCAGAGAGGAGGCGGCGCGGGGGCCGAAATTGCGCGCCATCACAAATATCTGCGCCAGCCGCTCCACCAGGTCGCATACCTCCAAGGCCTCCCAGATATCCGGTCCGACTCCGACGACGCCGTGGTTGCGCAGCAGGGCGGCGTTCCGTTCGCCCAGAGCGACTTGGGCCTGCTCCGCCAACTCCTGCGTGCCGGGAAACGCGTACTTGCTCACCTTGATCGGCCCGCCAATCGTGAGGAGCATCTCGTCAATCAGGGGCGGGATGTCTCTCCCGATTACAGCGGCAACCGACGCATAGATGGAGTGAGTATGGACCACCGCCTGCACGTCGTCACGCTGGCGGTAAATCTCCAGGTGCAGGAGGGTTTCGGACGAGGGGCGCATTGGCGCCGGCGAGACCGGTTCGCCGTCGAGGTTGACCACCACCAGTTCGTCAGGCTGAAGACGGTAATACGGATGGTGCGTTGGCGTTACCAGCAGCAGGCTCTCGTCACCCGAGCCCGTGAGCCGCCGGCTCGTATTGCCCGAATACGCTCCCACCAACCCGCGGCGATACATCTCGCGCGTGGCTTCGGTGAGTTCAATTCGTTGTGCAGCCCATTGGTCGGACACGTCGCTACTCCAGCCCGCCGTCGGCGCCGAGGGATGATGACATAACCGCCGCCGCTGCATTATAGCCGCTGATCACCGCGCTCTCCATAGTAGAAGGCCAGCCGGTATCGGTCCATTCCCCGGCCAGGAACAAATTGGGCGAGGCTGTACGAGGACCGGGACGCAGGCGTTGCGCGCCCGGAACACAGCGGAACGTCGCGTTCCGTTGTTTCACCACTGCTGCGTCCAATAATATTGCGTCCCTTGCGGTAGGGAACGCGTGCGCCATTTCGCCCACGACCATCTCCTTCAGTTCGGAGCGGCTGGAGTCGATAAAATCCCAGGCCGCGCTGATGGAGATGGTCAACGACTGACCATCGCCTTTATCGCTGCCTCCGGTCCGAATCAGTGATCCATTGAAAACCCACTGCAGCGGGCTGTTCAGGAAATATCGGAAATCGCCGGACATCACCGGGCGGTCGTAACGTAGATGCACGTTCACGATGGGTGAGGTCTGCAACTGGCCCAAGCTGGGAAATGGATCGAGACCTGAAAGTTCGTCAGACAAAATATTGGCCAACGTCCAGAACGGGACTGCGCTCACGTAAGCGTCGGCGGACAGAAACTGTCCAATGCTGTCCGTGACGTGCTTCACCTTCCCGTATCGGTCGGTGTTGATGCAATGGACCGCACGCCCCGAACATATCTGGACCCCCAAACGCCGCAGATAACGACCGGCGGGAACCGCAATTGCGTCACCCAGAGACAACGTAGCATATCCAACATTGGCCTCATTTCGTCCCTTGAGCATGCCGTCCTGCACGATCATGAGGCCCATGGCTGCGCTTACGTCGCGGATATTATCGTTGAGAGTACCCTCGATCAGTACGTTCCATAGATTATCGATGTTGCGCTCCGATTGGCCGTGCGCCCGCAGCCACTGGTAAAACGTCATATCATCCAGGTTATCGCGCCGGCGGTCGGCGCCCATGGCGGCAATCAGACCCCGCACCGCCCTTATCTTGTCCACCAAACCCAAATGGGGGTAGGTCAAGAATGCCGGCAGGAGGTGTACCGGAGCGGGAGCGGGTATGCCGTAAAGGCGTCCGCAGCGACCGCCGCGCTCTTGAACCGCCACGTCAAGGCGAGGCTGCAAATACCAATTCGAGCGAGCGCCGATGCGCTCAAGGAAGGCGATGAAGTTGCGGCACGCCCCTACGATCACATGCTGGCCATTGTCGAAATCCTGGCCACTTTGCGGTTGGCGATACGAAAACACCCGCCCCCCCAGCGTCTTGCGGGCTTCCAGCAGGGTAACGCGCCAGCCTGATTCCGCGAGTTTCACAGCGGCGGCGATGCCGGCCAAGCCTCCGCCGATGACCAACGCCGATTGTGGCGTCTGGTTGGCGACGGTCACCTCAGCCATGGGCCGGTAACCCATGCCCGCGCCATCAGTCCCAATTTGGCGCCTTTGCTGAGGCCGATACGCTCCCGGAACACGTCGTATCCGGCGTTCTCGATTTTTTTCAGGACGCCGCCATAGATGAGACCCAAAGCGGCCGGACAGGCGCGGGAGCGACGGGACAGGTAGGGCAGGAGTTGCCGGCCGCTGGCGAAATGTTGGCGAGCGCGATCGATCTGGAATTGCATCAATCTGCCGAACTCGTCCGTGACGATCCCATTGGCCAGATCCGGTTCGGTCACGCCAAACCGCGCCATCTCGTCTTGTGGCAAGTACACCCTTCCAAATTCCCAGTCTTCCCGCACGTCCCGACAAATATTGGTCAGTTGCATCGCCAGCCCGAGGTCGATAGCCCCCTGGCGAGCTTCGTCACCGCCGCGGTAACCGAAAATATGGATACAGATCAGCCCGACTACCGAGGCTACCCGATAGCAGTATTCCCGCAATTCATCAAAATCCGCGTACCGGGTCTTGACGAGATCGGACTCTACCCCGTTCAGCACCTCTTCAAAATAATGCTGAGGGATATTATACGCGGCGGCGATGTCGGCGAGTCCGATGAAAAGCGGTTCCGTAGCGTAGCCGGCATAAGTTTTGTCCAGCATCCCCCGGAGATAGTTTACGCGCTCCAGTTTCTGGGCCGTGGTTCCTTCGGCGTCCACGGAGTCATCGCAGTAACGGCAGAACGTGTAAGCGACGTAGATCGCGCGCCTTTGCCGAGCGGGCAGGGTCAAAAAAGCGAAGTAAAAGTTGCGGGCTTCCGCACGGGTCACGCGCCGGCATTCTTCATATGCGGCGGCCAAGACCTGTGGCGACGGCGGCGATGCGCCCGAGACTGGCGTGTTCATAACGTCGGTTCACTCGTTGGGCAAACCGTAACCCATGCGGAATTTGTTACTGAGCCAGGCTGAAGCAAGCAACCACGCTTTGCGACGGCCTGACAGAGCCGGCCGTTCGCTCAGTACGTCGTAGTCCCGTTGACGGATCGCGTCCAGAACAGCGACCCCGCCGCGAGTGAACAGGGCCACCGGGAGGCGGGCCGACGGTTCGAGAGTTTTGACCAAAGGAGCGCCTTTTTGGAAAAGCCCCATGGCCACGTCGCACTCATGACGCAGCAGCGCGCGAAACTCGTCGCTGGCGCAACCGGACGCGATGTCTTCCTCACTGACACGGAAGGCCAGCATATCGGCCTGTGGGAGATAGATCCGCCCTCTATCGCGATAGTCCCTGGCCACGTCCTGCCAGAAATTGGTCAACTGCAATGCGGTGCAGGTGTAGTCGGCCAATCGCTGCCTTTCCAAATCGTCATAACCAAAGAGATAAAGGTACAAATGCCCGACCGGGTTGGCTGAGTAGGTGCAGTATTCAATGACTTCATCCAGGGCGCCGAACCGTCCGGATCCCTGATCAATGCGGTTGGCCTGGATCAAACGGCCGAATGGCTCCCTGGGAATACTGAACTTCGAGACGGTATCCTGTACCGCGATTGCGATGGGATGAGATGGTTGACCATGATAAATCGCGTCCAACTCCGATTCCCACCAATCTAACCGACACAGGCGGTGCTCGGTCACCATGGGTTCAGGCTGGCCGGTTGCAACCGAACCGGAGGGGTGGCCCTGCGGGGCAGCCTCGTCGCCCAAATCATCCACCAGGCGGCACCAGGCGTAGATCGCGTAAACGTGCGGAAGTTTCTGTTTGGGGGTTATCCACCCGCCGACGTTGAAGTTTTCGTAGTGGCTGCGGGCCAACCGCTCGCAGTATCGGTAGGCATCTACTACCGAAACCCGGCTCGCGCCATCCCGGTCGGTCGCCGGCGCTGCGGCCGACGAATTTTCTTCGGTCCGAATGACCATACCGTTTACTCGCCGACGATTTGGACCATTACTTCACGAGGGCGAGGGTGGTCCAACTCGATGAAGAAGATGCTCTGCCACTGCCCGAATGGCATCTGTCCGTCGATGAGAGGGATGGTTTCGCTGCAACCCAGCATCAGGTGTTGCAGGTGAGCGTGGCCGTTGGGCGATTCTTCCTCGGTCATATTCACCGTTCGCACCGAAAAATCGTTGTGCCGGTAATCAGCGTGGCGGGGGCACATTTCCTCTAGGAAACGCGCCATATCCTCAATCAGCAACGGTTCGTTTTCGTTGATCTTCACCGCCGCGGTGGTGTGCCGCGAGTACACGACGACGAAGCCGTCCTTGACCCGGGATTTTCCCACACAGCCTCTAACCCAGTCCGTAATGTCGATGAACTCGGGCGCGGCCGTGGTCTTGACCTTCAACGTAAAATTCTTGGTTTTCATAAGCTGCACGCCGGTAGGGTGGGGTTGGAATGAAACAGCCGATCACGGTAGCGAGCCAGCGCGATGAGGGGCCATGTGTTTCGGTATAGGTGGTAATTGATCATAAATCCGGCGGATAACTCGGTCCCTTGGAAACCGCGTTCTCCTGGTTGCGGAACCCTTTCGACCCGTTCTCCTCTCAGATAACCGGGAAACCCGGTGCCGGTGAAATACGGCTCGTCCCAATCGCCTTCAGGTTTTTGGGTCCGCAGCAAAAACTGGACGCCGCGGTGCGTGGCCGGATGGTCCACACAATCGGCTGCCAACAGAGCGATGATAGCCCAAGCGGTTTGCGAGGCAGTGCTGACGCCTACGCCATGTTGAGCCGAATCTACGTAGGAAGCGCAGGACTCGCCCCAGCCACCATCTTCGTTCTGGTGCGCGCAAAGCCATTCCACGGCGCGCCGCACGTAAGGTTGGCTCATATCTTCGCCAACGGCTTCCAAACCCGGGAGCGCCGCCCCGAGGCCATATATGTAGTTCACCCCCCAGCGCCCAAACCAGCTGCCGTCATCCTCCTGCTCCGACCGCAGGTAACGGTAAGCCCGTTGCACAAAATGCTCATCGCCTCGATACCCCAGCTTGCCGTACATTTCCAGGACGTGAGCCGTGACGTCGGCGCTGGAGGGATCGAGCACCTCGCCAAAGTCGCTGAAGGTCAGGGCGGTTACGTAGCCGTGGTTGTTGTTTTTGTCGAAGGAAGCCCATCCGCCGTCACGGTTCTGCATACCGGCCACCCAATCCAGGGCGCGAGCGATGGCCTGCTGTCGCAAATGGTCTTCCCTTTCCGGCAACTTGCCCAGCCGCAAGGCCAATACCACTTCCGCGCTATCGTCGATGTCCGGATAGCAGTTGTTGTGGAATTCGAATGCCCAACCGCCGGGTTGCACCTGGGGAGCTTGCACCTGCCAGTCCCCTCCGACGAGGATCTGTTGGTCAATCAACCAGCGAGTCGCCGCTTCCAGCACGGGGTCGTCGGCCGGAATGCCACTTTCCGCCAACCCTTGTACGATGAGGCACGTGTCCCAGACTGGCGAGATGCAGCCCTGGACCGTCCAACGGTCGTCCTTCTGGATACCGAAACCGTCCAGGCCGCTGAAACCGTGGGCCATGATGGGATGATCGTTGTCAAACCCGCACACGCTGAGGGCGATCAGGCTGTACACCCACGGGGGTTGAATTCCGCCCCAGCTGCCGTCGTCTTCCTGGTGTTCCAGGATCCACTCAATCGCCTTGCGCTCAGCCCGTTTGCGGAAAGGGTTGAAACGCAGACGGTTGTACACTGAGCCGATGGTCTTCTCGGCGAGATGAACCACCCGCGGCAGGTTGAAACCCGGTGGCGCGGGCAGGGAATAGTCGGTGCCGGAGCGTCCGTTGGGCAGCAGTTCATCGATTGCGTGTTCCGGCGGTATGGGTCGAACCGGCCGACGCGTCAGGACGATAGACAAAGGTACGATACAGCCGCGAGCCCAACTGGCGAACCGGTAAATGCTGAACGGAGCCCAATGGGGGAGCAAGATCATTTCCGTGGGCAATCGCGGGGTCCCGTCCCATTCCCACTGGCCAAAGAGCGCCAGCCAGATTCGGGTGAACATGCGTGCCTGGGGGATTCCGCCACGCGACAGGATGAATTGGCGTGCCCGGCGCATATGCTCGGCGTCCGGGTCTTCTCCACACAATTTCAAGGCGAAGTAGCATTCCACGGACGTGGACAGGTCTCCGGGCGCGCCGTAATAGACGGCCCAACCACCATCGTCCAGTTGCTTGCTCCGGATGTAATTGACGATGTGCCGTTCCCGCTCCGGGTTGCGGTGGCCCAGGAAACGCGACAACATCACGTACTCCGCTTCCATGGTGTTGTTGGATTCCAGTTCGCCCCACCAATAACCCAGGTCGTTCTGGATACAGCGGAAATGATCCTGTAGCCGACCGATGGCTTCGTCCAGGGATTGCGCCGGCGCGGCTGCCCCGGCGGCGTCTCTCAATGATTGTGTCAGCGTCGGTGTGACCATGACAATAAAACCATGATTAATGGCGAGCCCGCAGATAGCCGTGGTCAGCGAACCAGCGGACAGCTTTCTCCAGGGCGTTTTCCACCGGGCTTTGCGGGATCCCCAGCTCGGATACCGCTTTGCGGCTGCTGACGTACATGGGGTAGCGGGCGATTTTGATGCCTTCCACCGGGATCGCCGGCTGGCGGCGCATGATGGCGCTTTCCATCCATTGGTCGCAGTAGGCCGCGCCCATGGCGAGCCAATATGGGAAACGAATGCGGGGCGCCCGGCGACCGGTGATTTCGGCCAGCATTCCGAAGACTTGGCGCAAGGTTAAATTCCGGTGTCCGAGGATGTAGCGTTCGCCTGGCCGCCCCCGTTCCATAGCAAGAATGTGTCCTTCCGCTACGTCGCCGACATCAACTAGATTCATCCCGGTGTCGAGATAACCGGGAATACGACCCCTGGCAAAGTCCAGCGGGATGCGACCGGTCGGTGTCGGCTTGACGTCCCATTTTCCCACCGGAGCGCATGGGTTCACCACCACCACCTCCAGGCCGTCGCCGTTGGCGGCCAACGCGACCTGTTCTGCGGCGTATTTGGATTGCTTGTAATGGCCGATCAGGTGAGTCGGGTTTGCCGGAATTTCCTCGCTCCCCAACTCGCCGGGTTCAACCCCAACGCCTTGCGGCAACCCCACGGTCGATACCGAACTGGTGAACACAACGCGGCGCACCCCGGCGCTCCGGGCCGCGTCCAGCAGATGCTGAGTTCCGGCGACATTGGTGTCGTAAATATCGCCCGGACGCTTGGCCCAGAAAGCGTAAGTGGCCGCGCAGTGATACACGGTTTCGCAGCCTTTCACCGCGCGTCGCAAAGATTCAGCGTCAAGCAGGTCACCGGGAGACTGCTCGACAGGTACATCCCGAATCACCAAATCGTTGGCAGTGGGACGGACCAGGGCGCGAACATCCTCACCGCGCGCAGCCAGCCTTCGCGCCAGATTACCCCCGATGAAGCCGGTGGCTCCTGTTACCAGCGTGGTCATCGGAGCGCCACCATACGCGAGGATTGATGGGGCGCCAGGGTCTCTACGGCGGTGAGCAGGCATCGCGTCAGTTGACGACGGGCCAGCTCCGCCTGTCGCCATAGATGCAGCAGCATCGGGACGCGACCGGGATGCGTGACCAGGCTCCATGCCGCGCGGCGGGGGTTTCCCGCATAAAGAGAGACCCAGGGCGGAAGCTCCTCATCGGCGGTGTCAAGGACCACGCGCACGGAAGCGAAAGGAATGCCAACCGAGCGCGCAGCACGCGCCGCCCAGTAGTCCTCCATGTTAACCGAAGCCGCGCCCAAAGCGGCGTAAACGGACGACTTGGCAGCGATACCCGCGACCGCAGGCGCCGTCGCCGATGGGGCAGTCACGACGCGATATCCGTTGCAATGGGCCGCATCGGTCAAGGTTGCAGTCAAACCCTGGTTGGCCGCTATCACACCCGACGGGATGCTGCCTTCGTCGGTAGCATGGAACAAGTTCGCCACGTGGATATCGCCGGTTTTCAGGGACGGGTCGGAAGCTCCGCAGAAACCGGCCATAATCACCCCGTCCGTAGCCTCCGCCATGATGCGGTTCAAGCTGGCGGTGACCCGGTCCCTGCCAACCCCTGAGACGTGTAGCGAAACGCCGCGAATTTCGGCGTCGCGAACTTCCCGGCGAATGCCGGAGAGTTCAGTGGTCATTGGCGCTACTATGGCAAGCATCTTGTGGCCGGATGCCAGCTCCGTGGTGCGGAACGTTCGGCTGGGGTGTATGTGGCGCGTGTTCGTGGTCGATTGGCAGTTTTCCGATTTTTGAACTCAGGTAGGCCCGGACGAGATCAGCCCACGCTGATCCCCCCTTTGTGGGCCGCGCCGGACTTGATGAATGTCACCCACTCCCGGGGTTTTCCGATAGCATTGAAAATCGTGGCGGATTCAAAACCGCAATGCATCATGCAGTTGCTGCACCGGGGGTCGCGCCCGACTCCGTATTTTTCTTCCCACAGCTCCGGCTCATATAGATCATCGAGTTGGGAAGTGTGCTCGTCGGCCAACGGGTAACAGGGTTTTCGCCACCCCATCACCGTGTAGGTTGGATTCGACCAGGCGGTGCATTGATACTCGCGTTCTCCGCGCAGGAAGTTGAGGTAAAGGGGGTTGTTGTAAAAGCGCATTCCGTCCATCCGCGTCGGGTCCAGCAGGTTGCGGAAAACGTTGCGGGATTCCTGGCGGGTCAGGAAAAGATCCTGGTCCGGGGCGTCCTCAAAGTCGTAACCGGGCGAAATCATCGACCCTTCGACGCCCAGGTCGCTGACGTAGCGGAACATTTCCCGAAGGTCTTCCACGTCGCTGTTGCGAAAGACGGTGGTGTTGGTGCAAACCCGGTAACCCCGGTCAACGGCCAGGCGGATACCTTCCACCGCCCTCTTGAATACGCCGGCCCGGGCCACCGATTCGTCGTGCTTCTCTTCCATACCGTCCATGTGGATCACCCAGCAGAAGTATTTGGACGGCGGAATTTTGTCCAGCATTCGAGGCAGCAGCAGCGCGTTGGTGCAACAGTAAACGAAGTACTTCTCCTCAACCAGCGTGTTGATTATCTCGTCTATTTGCGGGTGGATCGTTGGTTCACCACCGGCAATGGACACGATGGGCGCTCCGGAGTCGCGCACGGCCGCCAATGCTTCGTCCACCGCCATCATCTGGTCCAGTACGCCCCGGTACTCTCGAATTCGGCCGCATCCGATGCAGGCGAGATTGCACATCTCCAGCGGCTCCAGCATGGTCACCAAGGGGAACCGTTTGCGACCTCGCAGCCGGTTTTTCAAGATGTACCATCCCATCCGCACGCCGAGCTCCATCGGACGTTTGGCGGGTTTCGCGTTGATGGAAGGATCTCTAATCGTTTGCACCATACGGGCGTTCTCCGTGCATTGGCACGTGGGATGTTTCAAAAGAGGCGGTAGGCCATGAAGTCGATGAGATTCGTTGCATCCTCGGTGGCCCAGGGAGGCAACTCAAGCATAGCCAGGGCATCCCGGCCTTCTTGCGCGGTACGTTCGGTCAATTCGTCAGTTTGTCGGGCTGCGCCGATGTCTTCCAATATTTCCATCACCCGGTCAACGTCGGTTTCATCCAGCGTTTCCTGAGCGTAAAGGCGCAGGAGTTCGTCTCGATCCGCTCCTCCAACCTGTTGAAAAGCATACACGATGGGGTAACTCTTCTTGCGTTGTACGATGTCGCTGTCGGTGGATTTGCCGGTTATAGCCTCGTCTCCCCAGATGCCCAGGTAATCGTCACGTATCTGGAACAAACGCCCGATGGCGGTGCCAAAGCGGGCCACCCCCGCCAATATATCCGGATCATCGGTGGCAATGGTTGCGCCGATTACCAGGCTGCTACGGATGAGCGCGCCCGTTTTCAGAGCAATCATATCCAGGTATTCCTCCGCTCCGATGGTGGCGCGCTGCTCGAATTGCAAATCCCGGCACTGCCCCTCGATCATCTCGAGATAACTCTGGGTGAGCAGTTTAGAGACTCGTACCGCGGTATCGGCGGCAACGTTTTCGCCGGCCGTCAGCGTAGTCAGGTCTCCCAACGCCTGCATCGCGTCGCCGGCCACCAGGGCTCGCTCAGTTCCCCAAACGGCCCAAACCGTAGGTTGGTGCCGCCGCTCCAGGCCCTGGTCCTGGATGTCGTCGTGTACCAGTGAGAAGTTGTGAATCAACTCCAGCGCGGCCGCGGCGGGCGCAGCGTGGCCGGGTTCCCCTCGGAAGGCGTCGCAGGCGAACATGCACAGAGTGGGCCGTAGCGCTTTGCCCTGGGACGCGGGGGTTGGCGACGGGACTCCGTGCCGGTCTGACCAACCAAGGTGATAACGCAGTACAGCATTGACGGCGTGGCCGTCCAATGGTGGCACCGCTTGAGCTAAAGCATCTTCCAGATGAACGCGGTACCGCTCGAACATATCAGGGAGCGCGGGCCCATTTGGTTGGACAGCGTCGCCGGCAAGCTGACTCGACTGGCGAGCCTCTACAGCAGCGGTTGGTATGATGCCCATTTTGGTAGCCTGCCGAGCGTGGAGTTAATGGGTGAGCGCGGCGCGCCGGGAATATGGGTAGGGGCGGTTTATTCCAACGATGCCAGAATGTAACCAAACGGCGGCGATGCTGTCAAGATAGACATTCAGCCATCGCCCGGCTAGACTGCCAGCGGTATCAAACACCACTGGAAAGGGGCGAAAAAATGGCCGAATTCAACCTGGCCGTCATTGCCGGCGACGGCATCGGGCCCGAGGTTATCTCCGAAGGACGCAAGGTGTTGGACGCAGTGGCCGCTCAAACTGACGGCCTTTCCTTCCGGGCCACCGAGTTCCCCTGGGGCAGCGACTATTACCGCGAAACCGGGCGCATGATGCCTGAAGACGGTCTGGACCAACTGTCGGCTCACGACGCTGTGTTATTCGGCGCGGTGGGTGACCCCAATATTCCGGACCACGTCACCCTGCAGGGCCTGTTGCTCCCCATGCGCCGGGCTTTTGACCAAGCCATTTGCGTCCGCCCGGCGGTGCTATATCCCGGAGTGGATTCACCCGTCGCCGGAAAGAACGCTGGCGATGTGGACATGGTCATCTTCCGGGAGAATACGGAGGGAGAGTACGCTCCGGTGGGCGGCCGTCTCTACCCGGGCACTCCTCACGAAACCGTCATCCAGAGCGGTGTTTTTACCCGGCGCGGCACTGAGCGCATCATTCGCGCGGCATTCGAACACAGCGTCCGGCGCGGCGGCAAGAACAAGGTTACTTCTGTCACCAAGTCCAATGCCCAGGCGTTCAGCATGGTGTTCTGGGACGAAGTTTTCGACGAAGTGGCCGCCGACTATCCCCAGGTGCAGACCGAGTCGCTGCTCGTGGACCGGGCTGCAATGGACTTGGTGCGCTGGCCGGAGGACTTTGACGTCATCGTGGCGTCCAACCTCTTCGCCGACATCCTTTCCGACATCGCCGCCGTAGTGACGGGGAGCATGGGTCTGGCTCCCAGCGCCAACATCAACCCGGAGGGGACTTACCCTTCCATGTTCGAGCCGGTGCATGGCGCCGCCTTCGACATCACCGGCAAAAACTTGGCCAACCCGCTGGCCACTATTTTCGCCGTGGCCATGATGCTGGAACACCTGGGAGAAGCCGACGCCGCCCGGCGCGTCAACGCGGCCGCCCTCCAGGTACTCAACGAGCGCAACGTCCTCACGGGCGATCTGGGAGGAAACGCTAGCACCCAGGCCGTCGGCGATGAGGTAGTGCGGATATTGAATGCCTGAGCAGGCACGATCCTGCCTTACCACTGGGCCGAGTAGTTCCGTTTGCCCGAAACACACCTGTCGTGCTAACCTGCGTCCGGTCAAACTGTCAGCCATTGGAAGGAAAGATGATCACTTTCAATTGCACCATCCAGGAGGGAATGATACCTCCCGACCTTCGTCCCACGTTGGCCTCGGAACTGGCGCGTATCAGCACGTCTTTCGTGGGAGGCAACCCCGACGACGTGTCGGTCAACTGGATCGAGATACCCCACGGCTTTGGCTTCCGAGGCGGAAAAATCTCGACCACCTCCGCCGTGCGGGGCGAGATCCCACCCGGCTTACAGCAGGAAACCAGGGTCGAGTTGATGCAGGCCATTCAAGATATGTGGATGGACCACACCGGTTGCACCACCGACGAACTGGTGGTCTCGGCCCGTGACCGCCGCCCAAACTAACTGAACCGCCGTCATTCCCGCCCCTTTCCGTCACTGCCGTGCCCTTCCCTCATTCCCACCCCCTTCCGTCATTCCCGCGAAAGCGGGAATCCAGAATCCACCACAGGAGCCATCACCATGCCCCACTACCGCTGCATCATCCCCAAAGACACGCTGACCTTCGACCAGCGACAGGAGATCGCCCTGGCCTTCACCGACATCCACTGCGGCTCCACCGGCGCGCCCCGTAGCTTCGTGTCCGTCACGTTCATCGAAACTCCCGAAGGCGAGCAGCCCGAGTTGGGCGATGGCTACTACTTGGATGGCGGCAACCGGGCTGGCCGGTCGGAAGAGGTGAAGCGGCAGCTTCTCGCCGATCTGACCCAGGCCTTTGCCAGCGTCGCAAACGTCTCTACCGATATCATCGGTGGCCGGATTACGGAAAACCCGGCTTCGTGGACGATGGAAGGCGGGTTCGTGCTGCCGGAACCGGGCCAGGAGGGACCCGAATGGTACGCCGCAGCTGCCGCTGACTGACGCGCCGCCAAGTCCAGGCAAACGGTAGGGGCAGGTTTTAAACCTGCCCCTACGCACGAGGTTGGTAGTGATGCCGGCGCTTGTTTTGCAGTGCTGATTTCCTCCGCTGGAACGGCAACGAGACGGTTTCAATACGAGGACAGTCCGATAGTTGATTTCGGCTTCAACCGGCGACGCTGGAAGCGGAGCAGGAATATGCCCAAAAACAGCAGTAACGGAACCGCACTCAACGGAATAGTGTACCAACCACCAGGGTACAGGTTCCCTCCGTGAAAGACTGGAGCACAAAACCACGCTCCGGAAAAAGCCACAGCTGCCGCTGTTGTACCGGTCAGGGTGAAACCGATGCCTATTTGCCGCCAGCTCAAAATACCCAGAACAATCAAGCTAGCTGACAATTCCAACCAGATAAGGAGCGCATCTGCTCGCCCGTAGGAATCTGCGGTGTTCATCGTCGTAGTTATGGCTCCTAAAAATAGAACTGCGACTACGGTATGAGTAGCTACGGCAGAGTGTACGAAACAAAGTGTATAAACCGATTGCTTATTTTCTCTCGGCAATCGCGACAATACCGAGGCAACCACGGTGCTGAACGATACCAGGATGTTGGTCAAATGTAATAACCGTAGCCAACCCAACAACACGTCCTCTATTATGTTGATTAAAGATATCGCAATGACCGCTATCGCGCTTATCAGCAATCCGGCGCCCAGCAGGAAAAAAAGGCACACCCTTGGCCACAGCAGCTCTGTGAAGTCGGGCGTTCTCCTTGAGTTGAACGCGGTTGCCGCCGCCAGAGGCGACAAAAAAAAGTGTGCTCCGTTGAGAAAGAGCAACCAGAATCCGCTCTGATTATCCAGTTTTCTTTCCCAGTCAAGGGCTCCGCCGCCACTCCAACCGGCGAAGCCCCAACTTAGTATAACTCCAAAAGCAAGCAGTCCAGTGGCGGCCATGATCCCTGTCACCGCTCCCAACAAAAGAGACAATTTGGCAAAGCGTAAAACCGCTTTCATTACCAATCTCCTGCTGTTTATCGGAGCACACAAGAGATGATCTGTCAGGAGTTACTCTGGCGACGCAAACCGTTTCCAATCATCCAAAGACAATTGCAATGGACCTTTCGAATTAAATGACCAATGCCGGCAGGTTGTTCTTACTGAACTGTACGAAGAAATTCGGCTACCCAATCCGCTTCCTACCGAATTATTCCGCTCATCCATGCGCTTCTCGGCTGCGGGTTGACCAGGTTCCTGCTCATGGAGGTCTAAAATGAACTCTGCGGTAGAACTGCCCATCCCTATCGTCATTCGAGCGGACCAATAACAGTGCCGAAATGCATCCGAAGCATTGTTCCTGAACCAATTTTGATGGTACAGCAATGTGGCCGTCATTGCTTTAGTTCCGTGGTTCCCATAGGCCACAATACATATCTTTTCGTTGTCGCCTTTCTCGCACCATTTCCTCTCGACATTGTGCAATTTATGACGTGCAACCTGCCATCCCAAATTCCACCACGGGTCTGCGACCACCGGGTAAGCCGCGTCGGCGTGCTCCACCGTCTGCACCAGTACGCCGTCTCGCAACTTGAACTGGGTTTTCACTGAGGCCCCGTCGGCGTCGAAAGCCCATGGTGCCTCAATAAATCCTATGTATTGGTTTTGGTCATCCAGTACCAGCATGCCACCATTGCTGCCTTCACTCAGTTTGAACCCTTTGGGCAGCGCATAAGCGAATTCGTAAGCAGTAGGCGCCTCTTCGTTGCGGATGACCACATAGGCAGCGAATCCACTGTGCGACGCATTCACTGCAATGTCGTAAGTATCGCCGGTGTAGAGCGCAAAATCCCCCTTGTTTTGGACGTTCAAATTTTGGTGTGCATCCGTTACCGGCAAATTGAAGCGTATAGCGCTTTTTGGCTTAGTATCGGACTCGTCGGCCTCCTCGTCCGGATCGGCCAATTCAAGGCTGTATGATATGCCCTGTTTGGGGTCGTCGGGAAGTTGTAGCTTGTCGTTTTCGTGCAGCTTGATGCCACCACCGCGTTCAGCAATCAGCTTTTCCACTATTTTCAGCACTTCGTCGTCCGGCTCATCAGCTTCTGCCACGCTGTTTGCGCCGAACGTGGTCGCCAGCAATCCCGCCGCCACAACGGCAAGCAGGGCCAAGACTGCAATTATCCCGGTGAAACCGTATTTCATTTTCTTCTCTCCCGCTTTGGGTATGATTTTGACCGTGAGATACTACCCGCCACTGCAACCGGGAGTCAAAAAACGAGAAGCGTAAGCCGCAAGGTTATTGTTTTCGCAAATAATGATACGACTATACAATCGCGTGTCGAATGATGACGCGTGTCGCCGGATGGCTGTGCTTTTCCCACGACATACCCCATCGGCGATGGCTTTTCGCAATTTTCGCGGATTGCCGATCAATCGGTAAATCCACTCGTTTCCACCCTGCGTACCTTCGGCAGCCTTGCCATACTGAAGCCGACCGCCCCGGCGCGGGCGTGGAGGAGCGCCGTCCGGTCACGACGCGGTTGAGCCGATGACGATGTGCCGTTCCCCCTCCGGAGACGGTTCTGGAAAATCTGACCGGAAGTGCGCTCCCCGGCTCTCTCGGCGTAGCAGGGCGGCCTCGGTAATCAAGCGCGCCACGACCAGCATATTGCGCAATTCGTAGTCTTCTGAAGTTTCGGGCGGTGGCATCGTCCGCTGCCATAGATTCAGTATGCGGGCGGAGAGCAACAGACGGGTCCCGTTTCGTTTCATCCCCACGTTCCGCCACATCAATTCCTGCAGGTTGGTCCGCCCTCGTTCCGGCACCGTGGCGCACACCATTGCCCGGTCAGTCAGGCCCACCCGCAATTCGGTTTCGCTTTGCTCCCGGCACGATTGATCGTATCCCGGCGCGTTTCCGACTGTCGCTTCCACCATGCGTCGGGAAAACACCAGGGTATCCAGCAAGGAATTGCTGGCTAACCGGTTGGCGCCATGCACTCCCGCGCACGCCGCTTCTCCACAGGCGAAAAGTCCTTTGATGTTGGTGCGACCCCAGGTGTCAATTTTCACCCCACCCATCATGTAATGGGCTGCCGCGCCACTGGAATCGGTTCTCGGGTAATGTCTAATCCGTAGCGGCGTAATTCGGCATAGATGGTCGGAAAACGGTTGGCGACAATCGACCCGGGCAGGTGCGATATATCCAGCACGGCCGGCTGCCCATCGGCTTTTTCCATCTCCGCAGCGATGGCGCGGGATACCACGTCTCGGGGCGCCAGGTCGGCCATGGGGTGGTACTCAGCCATGAACGCATGGCCGGCCGCGTTACGCAGCACCGCGCCCTCGCCGCGCATCGCTTCGGACAACAGGAAGGTGGGCGCGTCATCCAGCCAAAGCGCGGTCGGATGGAACTGATAGAACTCCAGATCCATGACATCCGCCCCGGCCAGGTACGCCAGTGCGACTCCATCTCCGGTCGCAACGCTGGGGTTGGTCGTGTATCGATACAACTGCCCGGCCCCGCCGGAGCAGATCACGACCACCGGGCTACGCAACGTCAGCGTGCGGTTCTGCCCTGGATCTTGGCCGTCGGTCAATGCCTCCACGCCTGCAACCCCGCCTTCTTCAACGCAGACGCGCGTTACGTGGGTGTACTCCGCCACCGTGATCCGGTGACAAGAACGTACCCGGTCCGCCAGCGTATTCTCGATATGCCGGCCCGTGGCGTCACCACCGGCGTGGAGGATCCGAGGGACGCTGTGCGCCCCTTCTCGGCCCAGGGCGATCTGCCCGTGAATTGTGTCGAATGGGACGCCCCAGCGGATCAGGTGGGCGATACTTTCCGGGCCTTGCCCGGTTAGCACCGCGACCGCGTCCGGATCGCACAGGCCGGCGCCGGCCTCCAGGGTATCCTTTTGGTGCAGCGTCGCCGAATCGCCGGGCCCGACGGCGGCGGCAATGCCACCCTGGGCGTAGCGACTGTTGCAGTCATCCACGCGGCCTTTGGTGACCACCAGCACCCTGCCGTGCTCGGCCGCCAGCAGGGCAGCATTCAACCCGGCAATACCGCTGCCGACGATGATGTAGTCGTAATCGAAACCGTTGCTCAAGACCGTCATTCCGGCGCAAGAACAGCCTGCCCGTGCTTGACAGGGGGCACCCCGTACTTGGTATGGGGGCCGGAATCCAGTGGTAGTTCAAACTATGCGGTGGCGCTATCGGGGTTATCGCCGTTGGACGGTGGCTGCCGGGTAGCCGACATCAAAGTGGCCGCCCGTTCCAAAGCCACGCGGTGGATTTCAGACGCAGCCATCAAGCCCTCAATTCCTTGCCGCATTGGTTCACGGGATGATTGAACGGCAGCCGAAACCTGCTCATGCAAACTTTCAACCCGCAGCATGATAGCGTTGGCCTGCTGACGCAGACCCTCGGCCTGAGCCATGCTTTCAGCATCCTCTTGACGGGCGAGCGGGCGTGCCTGCTCCCGTAAGGCCCAAGCTTGTTCCGAAAGTTCCCGGGCCCGGCGCAACGAATCGGGGATGTTAGCCGTCAACTCAATGGCCCGGTCAATGTGCTGTAGTGCAAGGAAGCTTCTTTCGTTAGCCAAACGAATGCCCCGGCTGGCCTCCATCAGCGCGGCGGCCAGGGACTGGTAAATGTCCGGTTCGTCCGGCGGAGGCACGGGCGTAGTCATGCCATCATTCCATATCCCGTAGGGGCGAATAATCATTCGCCCCTACATTACCTGGCGGATTCTGACCGGGTCAGCTAGTCGTCGTCGCCAACCGCCGCCGGCTCTTCAATAGGATCAAGCTGCCACGGGAAGTTCCCTTCAAACAGGAAGCCGTCCTTGTTGCCCCATTCCGATTCCGGCGACTCGTAGTACACTTCGATCTCATTGTCGTCGGGATCATAGATATAGACGCCCATTGAGATGCCGTGGTCGCCCAAGCGCTTGATGCGGACACCGTGATCCTTGCACCGCTGATACAACTCCTTCAGATCGCGGAAGGAGTTCATCTGCCAGGCCATGTGCGCCATGCCTACCCGTCGGTCTTCGGGGCCGGGGGCGTCCATGCCCAAGGGGATCAAGGCCAGTTCGTGAGACATCGTGGTGTCGGCCGAGAGGAACGTCATTCCGCCAGGACGACCCGTCATCACGGTGAGTCCCAGGACGTTGGTGTAAAAATCGACGCTGCGATCAAGGTCGCGGACCTTGATGACCAGATGGCCCAACTGCTTCGGGGTGTAAGCCATGGGTTGCCTCCTTATGCGTTGGTTGAGATTGGCGTTAGGCGCATTATATCGCACATCTACTATGGTGTGCATCGCGCCGATTTATGGTAAAACCACCTTTGTAATCTGGCGGCCCCCAGTCCACTTGGCCTAGTATAATATTGTTGCCGCCATAACCGGATAATCATCCGCCGCTCATGGAAATGATAGGACAAAACAGCGCCGCCTATGCCGCCGCACCGTCGGCTTGCGACGGCCTGTCGCCCGCAAGTAACGGAGCCGGCGACCCGACTCTGGTGTTCAAGCAGGCCGATGAGCCCTGGGAGTTTGATGAGATTTTCCAGTTGAATTACGCTTCCTTTGTCGAGGAGGTGCCTCAACATCCATCCAACGATGACCGAGTATTGGTTGATCGTTTCCACGCCGAAAACACCTACTTCATTTGTCGCCGGGAGCAGGAACTGGTGGGCATGATATGCGTCCGCGACCGGCGACCGTTCTCCCTCGATGAAAAACTCGGCCGGCTGGAATCGTATCTGCCCCAGGCGGAGGGATCGCGGGTTTGCGAGGTGCGCCTGCTGGCCGTTCGTCCCGATATGCGGCGGACGCGGGTGCTAACCGGCCTGCTCACCATGATGGCTCGTTACTGCCAGGATGGCGGTTATGATTACGTCGTGATGTCCGGCCGGGTATCTCAGCAGCCCCTGTATCGGCACATTGGGTTCATCCCCTTCGGCCCCGTGGTGGGCGATGACGATGCTCCTTATCAACCCATGTACCGTCCGGTCGGCAACGTGGGCGCTGAGTTTGCCGGCCTGTTTCATGACGGGGTCGCCGCTCCTCGCAGTGAGCCGGTGATCCTGACCCCCGGTCCCGTCGCCATGCCCGACGCCGTAGTGCAAGCGTTCCAGCGGCCGCCCCTTTCCCACCGCTCGCCGGAGTTCAGCCGGCTGATGCAAAGCGTCCGCCAGCACTTGCGTGCTCTCACGGGAGCCAACTACTGCACCGTCGCAGTCGGCTCCGGCACCCTGGCCAACGACGTGGTGGCGGCCCAGCTGTCGCGGCTGGACCAGCCCGGCGTGATCGTAACGGCGGGAGAGTTCGGCGAGCGGCTTATTGACCATGCCAATCGCATGGGCCTGCGCTACACTGCCGTGCGCCATGAATGGGGCGCGCCACTCCAGTACGACCGGATTGAACGGACTTTAGCGGAACGGGCGGGCGGCTGGCTGTGGACGGTGCATTGCGAAACTTCCACGGGGGCGTTGACCGACCTGCCCCGCCTCAAATCACTGTGCCGGAATCACGACGCCCGCCTGTCACTGGACTGCATCAGCAGCATCGCGGCAACGCCCGTTGACCTGCGAGGCGTGTGGTTGGCCAGCGGCGCCAGCGGCAAAGGTTTGGCAGCCTATCCCGGCCTGGGCCTGGTATTCTGCCAGGAACGGCCCGCGCCTGACTCCACCTTGCCCCGCTATCTGGACCTAGGCCTCTACTGTGCCGGCGAGGCCAGCGGGGCGGTGCCTTTCACGCTGTCGTCCAACCTGTTGTCCGCTTTGAACGCCGGACTGGAGCGGCAAAGTGAGGCTCTGTTAAACCAGATTGACGAAGATGGCCGCTGGGTGCGCCGGCAGCTGCGCGCTCTGGGGCTGACACTGGTGGCCGCGGAGTCGGAAAGCATGGGAGCCGTAACCACCATAGCGTTTCCCAGTGACGAGATCGACTCGGAGGAAATGGGGCGCGCTCTGGAAGCCCACGGTTTCTACACGTCTTACGCCAGCGGTTACCTGCGTGAGCGCAACTGGCTCCAAATCTGCCTCATGGGAGAGGTAAGCCGCCCACAGTTAGAACGTCTCATCCCCGTCCTGGCCGCTCAAATGGACGCGCTGACCAGAATTCGTGGCGAGCTCCGGCCCTAGCGCTGACTACTGCGAAAGCCCACAATGCGTAGGGGCGAATAACCATTCGCCCCTACAATAACCGTGTCGCCCTGGCGCGCGAGGGCTATCCTCCCGCTTCTTCCAAGTTCTTCATGTGGTTCATTGCGCTGCCGGCCCTGAACCAGGCGATCTGGGTATCGTTCAGCGTGTGCCGAAGATTGAGGGTCTCCTCGCTGCCGTCAGCGTGCTTCAGGACGGCCTGCACCGGGCGATCTGGCGCGAGCTCGTTCAAGCCCACCAGGCTCATGCGGTCGTCGTCCAGAACCCGATCCCAGTCTGCCGGGTCCTCGAAAGTGAGGGCCAGCAGGCCCTGCTTCTTCAGGTTGGACTCGTGGATCCGGGCGAAACTGCGGGTGATAATGGCCGCCGCTCCCAGCATTCGGGGCGACAGGGCGGCGTGCTCCCGGCTGGAACCCTCGCCATAGTTCTCGTCGCCGATGGCGACCCAGCGGATGCCCTGGGCGCTATAGGCGCGGGCAATCTCCGGAATCGGCATGATCTCCTCGCCGGAGAGCTGGTTCTTGCCTGTGCCGGTTTCGTCGGTATAGGCATTGTTGGCGCCGAGGAACATATTGTCGCTGAGGTTGTTCAGGTGACCTCGGAAACGCAGCCAGGGCCCGGCCGGTGAAATGGAGTCCGTGGTCGTTTTACCCTCCGTTTTCACCAGGACCGGTATGTCCTCGAAGTCATTGCCATCCCACGCATCCCACGGTTCCAAAACCTGGAGACGGTTGCTGTTGGGGTCAACGCGAACTTCGACATCGCTCCCGTCTTCCGGTGGGTCGATGTACATATCGGCGCCGGGGTCAAAGCCGGTGGGCGGCACTTCAGGCGCTTCCGTCGGAGGCTGCAGCATGAATTCGTTGCCGTCGGCGTCCACCAGCGGGTCCGTAAGCGGGTTGAAGCTCAGGCGTCCACCCAAGCCCATGGCGATGGCGATTTCAGGGCTGGCAATGAAGTTCATGGTGCCGGCGTTGCCGTCGTTCCGGCTGGGGAAGTTGCGGTTGTAGGAGGTGACGATGCTGTTGTCGGTGCCGCGCGCTTCGGGCCGGTTCCACTGACCGATGCACGGTCCGCAGGCGTTGGCCAGCACGGTGGCGCCGATGGACTCCAGCGCGGCCTGCTGCCCGTCCCGCTCGATGGTGGCGCGAACCTGCTCTGAACCGGGGGTCACCAGCAATCCCGACGCGGCGGAAACTCCGCGGGCCGCGGCCTGCCGGGCCACGTCGGCGCAGCGTTCCATGTCCTCGTAGGAGGAGTTGGTGCAACTTCCCACCAGGGCGACCGACACGGTTTCCGGGAAGCCTTCGCTTTCCATTTCCGCGGCCAATTGTGAAATGGGCCGCGCTCGGTCGGGGGAATGTGGTCCGGTGACGTGGGGTTCAAGCGTGGACAGGTCTATTTCAACGATCTGGTCGTAGAACTGTTCCGGCTGCTCTTCGACTTCAGGGTCGGACTGGAGCAGATGGACGTATTCTTCCGCAATGTCCACCAATTCGCCCCGGCCGGTGGCGCGCAGATAGGTGGCCATTCGCTCGTCGTAAGGGAACACGTCCCCCGTCGCGCCCAACTCGGCGCCCATGTTGCAGATGGTGCCTTTGCCGGTGGCAGAGATGGATGCGGCGCCGGGGCCGAAGTATTCGATGATGGCGTTGGTGCCACCGGACACGGTCAACTCGTAAGCCAGCTTGATGATGACGTCCTTGGGCGCTGTCCAGCCGTTCATGGCCCCCGTGAGCTTCACGCCGATGATGCGCGGGTAACGCACTTCCCAGGGTAGGCCGGCCATCACGTCGGCGGCGTCCGCGCCGCCCACGCCGATGGCGAGAGATCCCAATCCGCCGCCGTTCACCGTGTGGGAGTCGGTGCCGATAATCAACGCGCCGGGGAAGGCGTACTTTTCCAGCACCACCTGGTGGATGATGCCAGAGCCGGGCTTCCAGAAGCCCATGCCAAAGCGGCGGCTGGCCGACTCCAGGAACTGATAGACTTCGTTGCTCTCGTTCAGAGCGTCTTGCAAGTCCGACGACGCGCCGACCCGAGCCTGAATGAGATGGTCACAGTGGACCGTCGTGGGCACGGCGACCCGTTCGCGTCCCGATTGCATGAACTGTAAGATCGCCATCTGGCCGGTGACGTCCTGGTGGGCCACCCGGTCGGGCCGCAGGTTGATGTAGCTGTCGCCGGGCCGCAGGTCCGCCTCGCCAACATCGTCAAGATGCGACAGCAGCAACTTCTCGGATAAGGTCAAAGGCCGGTTCAGCCTGGCTCTGACCTCCGACAGTTTTGCATCCATCTTTCGGTACGCTTCGCGCACGAATTCCGGCGTGGAATCAACGTTGCTCATCGTTTTCACTCCTCCTCAAGGTTGACCACGGACCCGTATTTTTCCACCAATGCCATGAACAGGGCGTGGCGCAAAGGATTGCTGTCTGCGTTCTCTGAACGCCGCAGGTAGATGCGGTACACGGTTTCCAAATCGCCATCGCGGAGCCAGATGGCATAGCTGGGCATTCCGTTGCCAAGGGTACGGCGCAGAAATTCCAGTTGGCGGATACGGCTGAGCTGCAGTGCGACGCGCCCGTCCCCATCGGTGACCAACACTGCAATGTCGCCGCCCTCGTCCGCCTGGCCATTCCCGTCCACCAGTTCCAAATTTGATAACGTCATTGGGATGGAGACGTTGGCCGCCGGATTGTGCACCATTACCACCGCCTCACTGAGGCCCACTCCACTACCGTCGATGCCCCGACTGCAATCGAGCAGTATCTGGCGTAACCGGTTCAGGTTTATTGACCGACCGCTACCGTTAATGGTCTCCGTTGGTATTGCGGTCTCCGGCAAATGATCCGCCACCATTTGCTCTAAATCGTCGGGAATTGGCGCAAAGTTGACTCGCCCCCGTCGCGTGACGGTGGCAGTCCCCGAAATGGACCCGTAAAGGACCTTCTCGCCGGACCATCGCCTTACCACGTCGAACCTGGGGCCAAACGTGCAACCCAAAATGCACCCGGCGGTTGTAACTTGGGCTCGCGAATCACCTGGGTGATTCGCCGCTTCCTGGAGTTCCTGGAGCACGTCGTCCGCCGCCCGCCCCCGGTGGTACCAACGGGCGCAGCCGTATTCGTCCGTGCAGACGACGATATGCACGTCGGGACGCGCTTGTTGCCGGCCGTTTGTGATAGTCATTGGACGGACCTTTGCCGGTTAAATTTGCGCCCGGCTACAGGGGCCGGGCGCACGGGTTCGTTGGGCGCCGGGCGGCGCTGTGACTACTTCTCGAAGTAGTCGTAGTTGATCTTGATGTATTCCTCGTACATCGCCGGCACGGCCTCTTCCGCAAAGATGGCCGTTACGGGACACACGGGTTCACAGGCGGCGCAATCGATGCACTCATCGGGACTGATGAAGTACATATCGTCGTCGTCCGTGGTATAGATGCAGTCCACCGGACAGACGTCCACGCACGCGGCGTCTTTCACGCCCACGCATGGCTCGGTAATGATGTAGGTCATAGCGGCTTTCCCTCGACTGATGTGGTGTCGGTGAGAGGCGGCGCAACTGGGCTCCGGCGCCACCGTCTCAGGATGTCAAAATTATAGCACGGCGGATAATCAATGCAACCGCGCGGCGGATGGAACGACGCCAGTCGCCGGGGAAAGCCCACGGTTACCTCACGCGTACCCACTTTGCCATTGCAAGCGGAGCGTGGCAATCTCGTTGCGGCATTTACGGCTGCTCGCGGAGAACCATTGTTACGCCGACGAGATTGCCACGAATGCCTGA
>DAOUJY010000157.1:0-31459 GCA_034421995.1 Dehalococcoidia bacterium
GCCTTCAACCTATTGGTGAACTGGAATGGCTTGGAACCTGACGAAACCGGACGCATCCATCGCTCCATCGCTAACTTCACCCTCTGACACAAACTAGCACCAACGGTTACCTAACAAAGCGTTGAGTGCAGGAACTCAATTATGCCTATCGGGGCATTTGATAATGCTCGGCGACGATGCGCGACTGTCCCCAATTGACGCTGGATGGAGCAACGAGTCCGGGAGGATAAGTGCTACTGCTATAGAGCAGCTTTCAGAACTCGCCGATCGTATAGAGAACGAAGTCGCTAGCGCTGCCATAATTGAGCACACCATTGGGCGGATGGAAATAGAAGACATAGCGATGATATATCGCGAAGGCCGTGCGGGAGACCAACATGCAAAGCAACTGCTTGAGCAGCATCAGCTCGCTAACGTCGATGATGACACTGTGAAAGAGGTCATTGAAGCCTTGACTACTAACGCTCCTAGTCATGGGTGGACGATAGACTACCATCTTGCCAAAGCCATGGGGTTGCGAGTCAAAAGAATGAGCGAAGCACGATCCGATGCAGCCAAAGCATTGGCCAAGAGCATATGTTGCGAGATTGAGACTGGAAATAGAAGCGATTGTAAAACGGGAGCATCTCCATATTTCCTGTACGTGCCACTGCCATAATCTCGAATCCATCGCTACATTGCACTCAACCCGTGAACCGGGAACACCGCGTCCCTGATCGCAGCAACGCTCTCCGCAGCCAGAGCCCTGGCGTCGGCCCGTATATGCTCGGGAATGTCGGGGACCTCAGTATCCCGGAGGCTGGTCCTTCCCAAACGCTCCACCGCAATAGTCGGAATGCGGTCCGGCCACTCCGTGCCGCACATGACACCGTAGGCCAGGCTCCAACAGCGCGCCACTGCGCCGATGTCGTATCCGCCGCCCCCGGTAGCCAGCCAGGGATAGCCCAAACCGCCCAGACGTGTGACCGCCGCGATGAAGCCCCGGCTGGTCACCTGTAGGTGGGTCAGCGGGTCGGTGTGGTACGAATCGATTCCCAATTGGGTGAGCAGGACGTCGGGTTGGAATGCCTGCAATAAGGGCGGCACGACGGCTTCAAACGCGTCCAGGTAGATCTCGTCGTCCGTATAGGGGTACAGAGGGAGGTTGACGGCGTAACCGGCGCCCTCGCCGGCGCCAGTCTCGCCAGCGAAACCGGTGCCGGGAAACAGATACCAGCCCGACTCGTGCACCGAAATGGTCAACACCCGGGGGTCGTTATAGAAGGCATCCTGGACTCCATCGCCATGGTGGGCATCAATGTCCACGTAGGCGACCCGCAAGCCCCGGTCAAGCAGATACATTATGGCAACTACCGGGTCGTTGAACACGCAAAAACCGCTGGCGTGCCGGGCCGCTGCGTGGTGGAGACCGCCGCTGATATTGAATGCCGCCGTGACTTCGCCATCCGCCACCATGCGGGCAGCGGTTAGGGTGGCCCCGGTGCTGAGCATGGCCGCTTCGTACATCCCCGGGTAGGTGGGATTGTCCCCGCCCTGGGCGAAACCAAACCGTTGGGGCTGGTAGCCGGTCAGACCCAGGCTGAACGTGCGCACGGCAGCCAGGTAATCCCGAGAGTGGAATGCTCCGACGCTGGTTTCGTCGGCTAGGGTTGGGGCAACAAGGAGCGAGTCGACCCCATCGAAGGCGCCGTATGCATCCAACAGTTCGTAGGTGTGGCGGAGGCGGATCGGGCGCATGGGGTGGTCGGCACGAAGCACGTGTTGGCTCATGGCATCATCGTAGATAAAGGCGGCTCGCGGCATATCGGCGACCTCCAGCGGAGAAATTGGTATCGATACAGGGTAACACCGGGCGGAAATCAACGGGATTCTGCTATACTCCGCACGAATGCGATTTCGTTTACGATTCGATGGCCAGCAGCACAACAGGTACGGAAGGCATCACCGCCGTAGTCCTCGCCGGCGGACTGAGCCGCCGCATGGGTCGGGACAAGGCGGTTGAACCCTTTGACGGCGAGCCGATGATACGCCGGGTGATCAAACGGGCGGTGAATGCGGTCGGCGCCGGGGACGTGGTAGTGGTGGTGGCTAATTCGGAACGGGCTGCCGCGCTGCCTTTGGACGCCGGGCATCGCACCGCGGTTGACGTGTTTCCCGATTGCGGATCGCTGGGCGGGATCTACACTGGACTTGCCGCCGCGCGGACCAATTGGGTATTGGTGACGGCCTGCGATATGCCGTTCCTTTCGGCCCCCCTGCTGAAGCACATGGCGGGGTTGCGCGACGGAGTGGATGCGGTGGTACCGGAGATAGACGGCCGGCCTGAACCAACCCACGCGTTCTATTCGCGGGAATGTCGCTCAGCCATCGAGAAGAAGCTACGCGCCGGCCAACTCAAAATATCCGGTTTTTTTGAAGACGTAATCGTGCGTTACGTACCCGAAGCGGAAGTCAGGCGGTTCGACCCAGAACTGTTGAGTTTTTTCAACATCAACCGACCTGAGGACCTGGCTCGCGCGTTGGAGTTGGCCCGATGACCGCCAACGCCCCGATTACCGACGCATCCGTCGCCGTCAAGGTGGAGCTATTCGGCCTGGCGCGCATGAAGGCCGGGGTAAATGCGGTAGCGCTCTCCCTGGGTCCAGCGGCGACAGTTGCGGACCTGGCCCGCGAATTGATCCACGCGTGTCCTGGTTTTGTCGGTACTATTCTTTTGGAGGACGGCGCCATCGCTGACGGCTACGTACTGAACCGGAACGGATTGGCGTTCCTGCCGGCGGAACCCGGAACTGGCCTCCAATTGGCAGATGGCGACACGTTGCTGCTGCTATCGAACCAGGCTGGCGGCTGATTTGAGATGGACACCCTTTTCGGCTACCGGGGTTTCGCGCTGGTGGTGGACCTGGCGTCCGGGGATTACCGCCATGATCCCATTCCGGCCCGAGTTCTGCGCGCCACCATCGGCGGTATCGGGTTGGGGACATGGCTGCTGCATCGATACGGTGGGCCGGCGTCTGATTTTGACGGCGAAACGCTGACGGATTCGGCACGCCGCCATCTGCTTGACACCGCGCTGGAGCCGGATAACCCGCTGATTTTCGTCACCAGCCCCCTGGTCGGCACCGGCCTCACGACGTCCAGCAAATTCGCCGTGATGACCCGGTCACCGCTCACCGGGTTTATCGCCGATGGGTTGTCGTCCAGCCACCTGGCCGTGGAACTCAAACGCGCCTGCGGGGACGCGTTGGTCATCACCGGTCGCGCCCCGGAGCCGTGCCTGCTGCACATCGACATTGACGGAGCGCTGCGCGTCCTGCCCGCCGGGCATCTCATGGGCTTGTCCACCATGGATACGGAGTTGGCCGTCAAGGCCCAATTGGACGACGGCAGCCGAAGACCGGTACGGGTAGCCTGCATCGGCCCGGCCGGCGAGAATTTGGTCCGTTTCGCCAGCATTGCCAACGACGGGGGCCGGCAGGCCGGCAGATGCGGGCCCGGGGCCGTCATGGGGAGCAAGCAGCTCAAAGCCATAGCAGTACGTGGCAGCAGGGACGCCGACCCGGCCGTGGCCGACCCGGAGAGCCTGCGACGATACGCCCGCGACCTCAGCCGGCGCAGCCTGGGCGCGGCCACCGCCAAGTATCGGGAGCTGGGCACCATTGCAAACGTGTCCGTGTTCAACCGCCTGGGCACCTTGCCGACGCGGAATTTCCAACAATCCACCTTCGCCGATGCCGAGGCGGTGAGTGGAGAGGTGTTGCATCAGACCAAACAAACGCGGTCAGCCCATTGCGCCAACTGCACCATTGGGTGCGAAAAGATCATCTCCGTATCGCCAAAAGACGGCGACGGAAACCCGGGGAAATCCGCCAACGCGCGGCTGGAATACGAAAGTTTATTCGCGCTGGGGCCATTGGTGGGAGTGGGTGACCCGGACACGGTAATACGGGCCGTGCGCCGTTGCGACGAACTAGGTATCGATACCATCTCCGCAGGAGGAGTGGTCGCTTGGGCCATTGAGACGGCGGAGCGCGGGCTGTTGCCCGGCGTGAATATTGCAACGTTGGACGGTTCTAACAAACAATTGCAGTTCGGCGATGGTGAAGCGGTCATTGCACTGCTGGACGACATCGGGCGCCGGCGCGGCGATTTGGGCAATCTGCTCGCCGACGGCAGCCGTCTGGCAGCAGAACGAGTCGGCGGCGGGTCGGACGCCTGGGCTATGCAAGTCAAGGGGTTAGAGATGCCGGGTTACGAACCGCGCAGTCTAAAGACGCTGGCTTTGGGACTGGCAACGACCCCGCGTGGCGCCTGCCACAACCGGACGTCAGCCTATGATGCTGACTTCTCGCCCGAGGTGGACCGGCTGACGGTGGACGGGAGGCGCGGGCGTATCGCCGCGGACAGCGAAGATTTTGCTGCCGCGCTGGACTCGCTGATCTGGTGCAAGTTCCTGCGCCGGGCTTTTTCCGATTTTTGGGAAGAGTCCGCGGCAGTTTATCGCCTGGTCACCGGTTGGGAAGACTTTGATGCCGCCGAGTTGCGTAGAGCGGCTGCTGGCGTCGCCGATCTAAAGAAAGCCTACAATCAGCGCTGGGGTTGGAGACGCTCCGACGACACGCTGCCGCCTCGCACCCTTACGGAACCCCTGCCGGATGGAGTGGCCGCCGGCATCGGGTTGACGTCTGACGAACTGGACGGGATGATCGCCGACTACTACGCGGCGCGCGGTTGGGACGCCTACGGCCGTGTCGATTTGACCACCGTGTTCTCATAACGGCTGTTTCGCCGGAATACCCACTCGCCGGGGGTAACGGCCGGGAGTGCGACGTATTTTTTCTACGCCAATCAGCCAGCGGTCCGGGGGCAAAGGCGGCGACAGAGAAGTCAGGGGATACATTTCGGTAATCTTGCCCCCGAGTTCGGCCAGAGCGTTGGCCGACGCCCGGGCCTCGGCCGGCCCGTCCTTGCCTTTCCAGGCCAGCAATTTTCCGTGACCTTTGCAAAGGGGCAGTGCGTACTCGATCAACACCGGCAACGCGCCAACGCCACGGGCCAGGGCCACATCGAACTGGCCTCGGTAGCCTTCGACCCGGGCCAGTTCCTCGGCCCGTGTCGTCAGTACCTCCACGTCGGCGAGCCCCAACTTTTCGACAAGATCCCGCAGGAACGCAGTCTTTTTGCCGACCGATTCCACCAGGGTAAGGCGAATTCCGGGAAACACTATTTTTAGGGGTACGCCAGGAAACCCGGCGCCGGTGCCCAAATCTATCACCCGCAGATTGTCCCGCCATTCGGTCTGAATTAGCACGGCGGTCAATGAATCGAGATAGTGGCGGACTTGGACTTCGGCCGGGTCTGTAATGGCGGTGAGGTTGGCCCGCCGGTTCCCTTCGGCCAACAGGCGCGTGTATTGGGAAAACAGGTCCAGTTGATCGCGTGACAGGCAGACACCGAGCCGTTTCGCATGTTGCGACAGGCTCTCCATCGTCGACGGGTCCGAAGTCGCGGTCAACTTAGAAACCGGGCGAATACGTCGCGGCCAGCGAACTGCGCTCGTTCTCCCAGTTCCTCTTCAATCCGGAGCAGGCGGTTGTACTTGGCGAGGCGTTCGGAGCGAGTGATGGAGCCGATTTTGATTTGGCCGGCTCCAGTCGCTACCGCCAAATCTACGATGGTGGTGTCTTCCGTTTCCCCGGAGCGGGCCGAAATTACCGGCAGATATTCGCGTTCCCGGGCAAGCCGCACGGTTTCCAGCGTTTCGGTGAGGGTGCCAATCTGGTTGGGTTTGACCAGCACTGCGTTGGCTATTCCCAGATCGGCGCCCTGAGCCAACCGCGCCGGGTTCGTAGTGAATAAGTCATCGCCGATCAGCTGTGTTGCACGGCCCATTTTGCCCGTAAGGTACTGCCAGCCTTCCCAATCGTCTTCGGACATCCCGTCCTCAATGGATATTATCGGGTAGGTCAGTTGCCAATGGCCCAGCAAATCGGCTAACTCGATAGAGGTGAATGACCGACCCTCCGCCCGAAGAAGATAGACGCTATCATCTACTGCAAATTCGGTGGCGGCGACGTCCAGGCCGATGGCGATGTCCCCATCTCCGGCGCAGCGGTAACCAGCCAACCGCGTGGCGTCGTAGAGCAGGCCCAGGGCATCCTCGTGGCAGGGCAACGGCGGCCCGTAGCCGCCCTCATCGGCGACGCCAAAGGCATAGGTTCCGGTCTGGGACAGAACCCGGCCCACGGCGCGGTACACCGCCACCACCATCCGCAGCGCCTCGCGGTAGGTCTCCGCGCCGATGGGAATGGCGAGGAAGTCCTGCATATCCAATCCGCCGGCAGCGTGTCTGCCGCCGCTGATGATATTGACCATGGGCATGGGCAACGTGGTGGCGTCCGGCCCTCCCAAATATCGGTACAGCGGCTGGCCCGCGGCTGCGGCCGCCGCGTGGGCGGCGGCGAGGGACACTCCCAGGATGGCGTTGGCGCCCAAGTTGGCTTTGTTGGCGGTCCCGTCGAGTTCGCGGAGCAAGTTGTCCAGGACAGGCTGGTCGGAAGCATCAACTTGGCCGGCGAGGGACGGCCCGATGACATTGTTGACGGCATCCACTGCCCGCAGAACCCCCAGACCCTCGTATCGCGCCGGGTCACCGTCCCTCAGTTCGACCGCCTCATGCCGGCCCGTAGAGGCGCCCGACGGGACGATTGCCCGGCCGAACGCGCCGCCGTTCAACGATATGTCAACCTCCACGGTGGGGTTGCCCCGGGAGTCAAGCACTTCGCGGGCACGGACGGATGCAATGTTAGTTGGGTTTGTCATGCTTGGCAGAACTTGGGGGTAGGGGCGAATAATTATTCGCCCCTACTGATTAGCCGTACCCTTCGGATACGATGTCGTTGAAAGTCACGCGGAGCATGGGCGCATCGGTTTCGTTCTTCCACTGGTGATGTTCAGCGGGCGGCACGAGGACTGCGTCGCCCGCCGTTACAGTATATTCCTTGCCGGACACCACCAGGGTGCCGGAACCTTCCAGGATGAATACCGTGTGGTCCCAGGCGTGGTTGTGGCCCCCGGTTTCGGGGTGGCTTACCGCGCCGGGCTGCATCGCGCCGTTGTAGAGCATCAGGTAATTGGGACATCCCTCGCGCCCACCCAGCATGGTGTGCCCGGTTTCAGCGTTCAGATCGGCGTGGTTGCGGATTACCGGCGGCGTGCCGGCCCCGGGCTCGGAACCGCCGGGCCGGGCGTTGCCGCTGGCAGCCGACAGGGGATTTATCTCAATACGACGGATGTCCGCGTCGCCGTCATTGCGCGTAACGTGATCTACCATGGGTGGAATGAACATGGCGTCGCCGGCCTTGACCGGGTATTCCTTGCCGTCGGCCACCAGAGTGCCGCTACCCTCGATGATATAGACCTCGTGCTCCCACTCGTGGATATGGTGGGCGCTGGTTCCGCCCGGCTCGATGACGGAGTACGCCAGCGTCACCAGGGCTGGGTTGTCGTCGGCGCTGATGAGCCTTGCCGGGGAGCCGGCCGGAAAGTCTTTGATGTTGCGGATCAGGGGTTCCATTGGGCGTTGCTCCTTATTGTTGGGGTCTGCGTTCCGTTCCGATTATACGGCGCGAGGTTGGCAGGATAAAGCCCACGCGAATATACTCACGCACGGCGAAACAGGCGGAACGGCGACCGGGGTCGAAACCGCTCCTGTTGCCATTGGATTACCACTTTATAATGGTTATCAAGTTTGAGCCGTAACCCTGTTTTGGTTGACACGGGGTTACGACTAATTTAAACTACCGGCAAATCGTCGTGCGGTCGGTCCGGCATGGATCGGCAATTAACAACGGCATCAAATTGCAGTAAGGAGGCACAGGATGTCATACAAGGATGACCTGGCATTGATGGCCCACCTGATGCGGCGCGCCGGCTTTGGCGCCAACCGCGCAGAGTTGGAGCGCTGCGTTGCTCAGGGTTACGAAGCCACTGTGGAAGAGCTGCTCAACCCGCCCGCGGAGAACGAAGGCGGCAAGATGGCGCTGCTGCTGCGCTATCACCCCAGCTTCCTGCTCCCCGGCGGAGTGCCCTATTCCGGTCAGGCCAACTGGATGTACAACATGGTTTCCAGCGACCGGCCCCTGGAAGAGAAGATGACCCTCTTCTGGCACCATGTCTTCGCCACCGGCAACTCCAAGGTCGACAACTGCGACCAGTTGCTTGAGCAGATTGATATGCTCCGGGAACACGGCATGGGCAACTATCGGGACATTCTCATTGAGCTGTCCAAGAACCCGGCCATGATCTTCTGGCTGGACAACAACGAAAACCACCGGGACGCCGTGAACGAGAACTGGGGCCGCGAGCTCCTGGAACTCTTCTCCATGGGCGTTTCCAACTACACCGAGGTTGACGTTCGCGAGTGCTCGCGGGCCTTCACCGGCTGGACCATCCAGGCCAAGCTGCCCCGGGCTCCCTACGGCCGCTATCCCTGGAAGTTCACCTACAACGAAGCCGACCACGACTTCGGCGAGAAGACTTTCCTGGGTCGCACCGGCAACTTCGACGGTGAGGACATCATCGACATCATCCTTGAAGAGCCCGCCACCTCCCGCTTCATCTGCCGCCACCTCTACAATTTCTTCGTCGCCGACGAGCCGCAGGTTCCCGCCTGGACCATCGAGCCGGCCCGCGACGAGGACGCCCTGGAAGAGATGTGCCAGGTGTTCGAGGACTCCAACTTCGACATGAGGACCGTCCTCCGCCATATGTTCAACTCCCAGTGGTTCAAGGACGCCCGCTACCAGAAGATCAAGAGCCCGGCCGAAGTCGTCGCGGGCACTCTCCGCATGGTGGGACTGTTCGAGAACCCCGATCCCGGCGTCCTGAACATCGGCAAGGAGCCCACCTACATGGGCCAGTCCATCCTGGACCCGCCGTCGGTGGAAGGCTGGCACACCGGTCTCGAGTGGATCAACTCCGGCGCCCTGCTGGCCCGCATCAACTTCGTGGCCGACCGGGTTTCCGACCCCGAGCTTCCGGGTATGCGTGACATCATCGACCGCATGCACTCCGAGGGCGTCGAAACCCCCGATCACATGCTGGATGCCTGCACCGAGTACATGGGTTTCATTGAGCTGAGCGAAGAGACGCGCGGCCAGCTGGCCGAGCACGTCCGCGCCGGCGGCAACGTGGACTGGAACGACCGCGTTGCTACCGCCACCCGCATCGGCGAGACCATGGCTCTCATCAGCGCCACCACCGAGTACCAGTTCGGCTAAACTTGGAGACAGCGGAGCGGGCCGCGCGATTGCGGCCTGCTCCAATCCCCCTCCAAACGAACCAAGCCACGCACATTACGACAAGGAGATACGCAATGACCTCCACCAAGAAAGATCCGGTGATTGTGGTCCTGCAGCTCACCGGCGGCAACGACTACTTCAACACGGTGATCCCCTACAACGACTCGTTGTACTATGACAACCGCCCCGCGGTCCGCTACGAGCGCGAGAGCATCATCCCCGTCAACGACGAGCTCGGTTTCGCCCCCACCATGGGTCCGATGAAAGAGCTGTTTGACCAGGGCAAGGTCGCCGTCATCCACGGCATCGGCTACGCTGACAGCCCTCGCTCGCACTTCCGCAGCATGGACATCTGGCACACCTGCGAGCCGGACAAGGTCGGAACGGAAGGCTGGGCCGGCCGCGTCGCTCGCGAGATGGACCCCGACAAAGAGAACGTACTGACCGCCATTAACTTCGGCCACGGCCTGCCCCGCGCGCTGGCTGTCCCCGGCGTCCCGGTAGCCGCCATCGCCGACCTGAGCACCTATGGTCTGCTCACCGGTATTGCCGACGCCGACCAGCGCTCCAAGGCTTTGGACCTGTTCTCCAAGATGTACTCCCCCACCGTGGGCGGCAGCTACGTCAACGACTACCTGCGCTCCACCGGCACCGACGCCATGATCGGCGCCGACATCGTGAAGGTCGCGCCGGAGCGGTACTCCAGCAACGTGGAATATCCCAACAGCCCCATCGCCATGCACCTCCGCGACATCGCCCAGGTGTACATGGCCGATCTGGGCACGAAGATATTCTACACCCAGCACGGCAGCTTCGACACCCACGCTGGTGAGGCCGCGGCCCACCCGGTGCTGTGGAAGGAAGTCTCCGAGGGCATCAGCGCCTTCTTCGAGGACATGAAGGAGCACAACACCGGCGAGAACATCGTCATGTACCTGTTCTCCGAGTTCGGCCGCCGCGTCCGTGACAACGGCTCCGGCACCGACCACGGCGCAGCCGGCGTGGCCTTCGCCATCGGTGACTCGGTCCAGGGCGGCTTCTACGGAGAGTATCCGTCCCGGAAGAACGAGGACCTGGAACAGGGCGACCTGGTTCCCAACTACGACTTCCGCGGCGCCTACTCCAGCATCGTTGAGGACTGGCTCGGCATGGACGCCAATCCCATCGTCAACGGGACCTTCCCCAAGCTGGACATCATCAAGAAGTAAGCCCACAGGCCCAGCAAAAGCGGTGGCGGCGCCAAATCGAAACGCCGCCACCCCGACTAACGTAGAGCAAGTGGAGGAATAACTATGGCCCAGAATACCGTAGCAAGCGGTCGGGCATGGCTGTACGTCAAGAACGTTGGCCGCCAGGGTCAGGTGGGCATGGGTTTCAGCCAGCCTGTTGGCGTGGCGACCCTGAATGACGGGACCATGTACGTCGCCAACCGGGGCGGCGAGCAGAACCCCAGCGCCCGCATCACCAAGTGCACCATCGGCAACACCGACGGCAAGGGCGGCGAGGAGTTCCTGGGCGAATTCGGCCGGGAAGGCATCGCCTACCAGGCAAGTTCGCGTGGACTGTTCGAGTGGATCACCGGGATTGCCGTTGATTCCGCCGGGAACGTATATGCTTCCGACGAGTGGAAGAACATGATCGCCGTGTTCGACGCCGACGGGGAACTGCAGACGCATTGGGGCGAGGCTGGCGACGGTGAAGGCCAGCTCAGCGGCGCTGCCGGATTGGCCTTCGACGCCGACGACAACCTCTGGGTAGTTTCAGCCAGGAGCAGCCGCGTCCAGAAGTTCACCAAGGACGGCGAATACCTGGGCGGCTTCGGCACCAAGGGCGACGGCCCCGAAGACCTGGAAATGCCCTCAGGCATCAGCATCGACAACGCCGGCGACCTGTATATCGCCGACTGGGGCAACCACCGAGTGCAGAAGTACACCCCCGGCGGCACCCACCTGCGCACCTTCGGGAGCCGCGGCACCCGCTCCGGTGAGCTGAACCACCCCTTGGGCGTGGACATCGACAACGAGGGCGATGTGTACGTGGCGGACTGGCTGAACGAGCGCGTCGTGATCTATGACGCCGACGCTCGCCCGCTGGCCTACCTGGAAGGCGACGCCACCGAGGTTTCGGAATGGGGCGACTTGTCGCTCAACGCCAACCCGGACATGGTGAAGGCTCGCCGCCGAGTCCCCGACCTGGAGCAGCAGCAGAGGACCTTCCGGATGCCCATGGGCGTAAAGTTCGACCGCGCCAACAACCGGCTGCTGGTCTGCGACACCCTGCGTTCGCGCCTTCAGGTGTACCAGAAGGACGACGATTACCTCGACCCGCAGTTCAACCTGTAGGGCAAAGGTACGCACACCAAAGGGTAGGGGCGGGTTTGAAACCCGCCCCTACGGTTTTGCAAGTGCGCTCATAGTTCGTGGGTGTGGTCCGCCAGTGGCGGATTGCCACCGCCCCGGTTGGTAGCCTCCGGCGGCAGCGTGATGATGGCGCGGCGGTGGGTTCCCACGCCGATGGTGCGGTCGCCGTCAAAAGCCTCGACCTTGAAATAGAGCCAACGCCCGTCAATGCGCTCCAACTCGGCTACGGCGACAACAGTCGCGCCAATGTCGGCCCCGGCGACGTGCCGTATGTTCACCTCGAACCCCACCGTTGACTGTTCCGCCGGCAAGTGGTCAAGGACCGCTCGTTGCGACGCTTGTTCCATGGCGCTGATCATGGACGGGGTGCTGAGCTTGGCGACGTGAGGGGCGACGTTATGTTCGCCTACCAATACCTCGCACCGCCCCGTCAGGCCCGGGACAAGCTCCTTATCAACACTGCTATTTTGTTCGCTCATATCTGCTCCTGTATTCGGTTCCTCTCCCGGTTCATTGCCGGCCTGTATGCTATCATAATGCCGGTCGCAGATTTGTCGTCGAACGACCCATACCATCAGGACACCGACCATGCCTGAAAAAGAAAAAAGGGACTTCCTTTCCATAACGGACATTTCACCCGACGAAACACGCCGGCTCCTCGGTCGGGCGCAGGAATTGAAGGCCGCTCCACCGGGCAGAGAGCAACCCCTGGCCGGCAAGCGAGTCGCCCTGCTGTTCGAAAAGCCATCGCTGCGCACCCGAGTCAGTTTCCAGATCGGAATTGCTGAGCTCGGCGGATTCAGCCTTTACATGGGACAGGAGGAGGTGGGGTTGGGACAACGTGAACCTGTTTCAGACGTTGCTCGCGTCCTGAGCGGTTACGTGGACTGCATCGTGGCCCGCGTCAACTCTCACGAATCCCTGGTGGGCTTGGCACGGTACGGGAATGTTCCGGTTGTAAATGCGCTATCCGATGTTGAACATCCCTGCCAAACCATGGCTGACCTGTTGACCATCGCCGAGACACACGGCCGGACCGACGGGTTGAACCTCGCGTACATCGGCGACGGCAACAACGTGGCACGGAGCCTGTGCCTGGGGTCTCCGGCGGTAGGCATGAATTTCTCTATTGCCGCGCCCCACGGCTACCAATTGGAAGAGTCCGTATTCGCCGACGCCAGCGAGCGCGGCAGCCGAGCCGACGGCGGGTCGCGTCCCACGGTGCATCCGTTAGTGCGTCCCTCCGACGCCGTGACCGACGCCAACGTGGTGTACACCGATGTGTGGACCAGCATGGGCGACGAAGCGGAGACCGAGGAGCGCCTCCGCGCCTTCCAGGGCTATACGGTGGATGATGCGCTGATGAAACGGGCGGCTCCAGGAGCATGCTTCATGCACGATATGCCGGCCCATTATGGCGAGGAAGTGCCGCCGGGAATGCTCGAGCACCCGCAATCGGTGGCCTACCAACAGGCACACAACCGGCTGCATGCCCAGAAAGCCGTGTTGGAGTTCCTGCTGTCGTAACGAGTCAAGACAAGAGGCTGATATGCTTACCTCTCCCGATTTGCCCGAACCCGGCGAACAAAGCCTGGACGACCGTCGCCGGATAAGCCGACGATTTATGATCCATGCCCGTGAAGAACTGAAAAACGGAAACCGCATGCAAGCCGGTGAAAAGGCTTGGGGCGCGGTGGTGCAACCGCTGAAAGCCATCGCAGAGCAACGCGGCTGGCATCATCAGAGTCACCAGGACATCCACAACGTCGGGCTTCAGATACTGGCCGAAAGCCCGAACGTTGACCTGCAAGAAGCCCTTTCAGCAGCATACCGTGTCGGCCACGAGAACTTTTACGAGAACCACCGCCACCCCGAAGAATTAGCCGAGATGCTGGACAAGGTTGAAGATGAGTGCCGGTACTGCTCTCGCTGCTGGACGCCACACCGCGCCCGTTCACGATTGCCAGCAATACCCAGTTGCGGCGTTTGCGGTCGCTTACCGGCGATGACGGTTTGCAACTTGGCGACGCGTCTTCGGTCGGTTTCTCGCTGAAACATGGACCAGGAAACGACGAAACGAACTAACACCTGACGACAAGCGGAACGTTTATGACCTCTTCTGATCAAAGCATGGCTCAAGTCCTCGCGGATACGGAGGTTGCCGCCGAGACGGAACCGCGTACTCCAGTGCCGACTACGGATCCGATGGTTGCCATCATCGGTCGGCCCAACGTGGGCAAGTCGTCCCTATTCAACCGGATACTGTCTCGTCGCCATGCCATCGTGTCCGAGGTGGCCGGCACCACGCGGGACCGTCTCATTGCGCGCGCCACATGGAAGGGCCGGCCTTTCTTAATGGTGGACACCGGCGGTCTCGAAGATGACCCTGAGGGCCATATCCCCCAGCGTGTCCAGCAGCAGGCCGACATGGCCATGGGCGCCGCCGACGTCATAGTCTTCCTGACCGACGCAATCCAGGGCGTTACCGCCACCGACGAGGCCGTGGCCCAAAGGCTCCGGCGCACCGACAAGCCCGTCCTGCTCGCGGTCAACAAAGTGGACAATGACAACCGCGAAATGGCGGCCGTGGAGTTTTACGGGCTGGGGTTGAATGAGACGGCCTTCATTTCAGCCTATCACAACTACGGCATCTACGACTTGCTGGAACGAATTGTCGATTTGCTCCCGCAACCGGAATTGGCCGACCTGTGGGAGGACGAAGACGCTGCGGCCGGCGGCGAAGATGATTGGTGGGAGGATGACGCACAAGACGGCGCCCCCGATGAGACGCCGTATGAGACGCCCACCGAACTCCGTTTGGCTATCGTGGGCCGGACCAACGTGGGCAAATCCCTGCTGACCAACCGCATCATCGGAGAAGAGCGGAGCATCGTCAGTCCGGTGGCCGGCACCACGCGGGACGCGCTGGATACTTCGGTGTCGTACCGCGACCATACCGTCACGTTGGTGGACACCGCCGGCATTCGCCGGCCGGGGCAAGTGGAACGTGGCATTGAGCGATACAGCGTCCTGCGCGCCGTCAACGCCGTGCACCGCAGCGACATTACGCTGCTGATAACCGACGCCACCGAGTTGGCCACGGCCCAGGACGCGCATATCGCGGGACTGGCCTGGGACACCAACCGGGGCCTCATCGTCGTGGTCAACAAGTGGGATCTGGTCAACCAGAACCGTTTTCGCATGGAGCGCAGCCTGCACCGGGTTCAGGAACGGTTGCATTTCATGCCCTACGTGCCGGTATGCTTCACGTCGGCTTTGACCGGACACGGGATTGACGACCTGCTGGATACGGCGCTGTCGCTTTGGCAGGAGCGCCAAAAGCGGGTGCCGTTCCGTGACCTTCAATATCTCCTGGCTGACGCCGTATCGACCCACTCCCCACCTTCGCAACGGGGCAATATCAGGAACCGATTGCGGATCCGGCGGGTGCGTCAAGTGGGGGTCAATCCGCCCACGTTCGTTTTCTCGGTCAACGATCCCAAGCTGCTGCATTTCTCCTACCAACGCTATCTGGAGAACCAGATCCGCAACCGCTTCGGGTTTGACCGCACCCACCTGCGGCTGATTTTCCGGCCCGAGCGGACGGAATTGAAATCGAGGTCGGGGATTCGCAGCGGCAGGCGCTGACCGTTCCCGCTACAGTAGATATGCGGCGCCCGACACTGGCAACCTGGGCCATGTTACTCACGGCGCTGTTTCTGGCGGCCGTCGGCATCGCGTTGTTGGAGACCGCTTCGCAACTCGCCCTGGCCGCACGGTATGCAATGGTATGCGTTGCGGCTTACCTGATTGGTTCGATTTCGTGGGGGTACATATTCGTCAACCTGACCATGGGCGAGGATATTCGGGACTTCGGCAGTGGTCGCACCGGAATGTCCAACATCCTCCGCACTGCCGGCGGCAAAGCTGCGGCCCTGGTATTCGTCCTGGACGCCGGAAAGGGGGTCCTGGCGGCGCTGCTGGCGCGCTGGGCAATCGGGCTGGGAGAACCGGAGGTAGTCGCCGCTTTGTGCGCTCTGTGCGGACACAACTGGCCGGTTTTCCTGAGATTCCGCGGTGGTCGCGGCATCCTGCCCGGGTTGGGGGGCTTGTCGGTGATGGCTCCATGGGTGGCGGCGATAGGAGCGGCGCTCTTTCTGGTTATCACGTTCTCGAGTCGATACCTTTCCCTGGGGAGCATCGCCGGCACGCTGACCGTGGCCGCAGTGAGCCTGGCGCTTATGCTCCTGGCCGGATACAGCGAACTGTACACGCTGTACGCCTTCATCGGGGGCGCGGTCATTATCTGGCAACACCGGGACAACATCCGGCGGATTGCCAACGGCACCGAGCGGCGCATCGGAGCGCCGGCGCTGCGGAACCGCTAGACGCTGTTCCGACACGAGCGCGGACCTGTCATCGCGGGCACCAACGCCGTTAGCTTGGCATGACGCTCTCGATGCTGGGCGAGTGTCGCTCAGGCATAAAGATCACCAGATTCATCATAGGTCCGACCACGCCATTCGCGAGGACAGAGCGGTTGGTTTGAGGGTTGGTTCCTGGTGTTGGGGTACGGTTTCGGTGGCGATGTGTCCTTTGGTTTGTGTCCTTCGACAGGCTCAGTATGATGGTTCGACAGGCTCACCATGAGCGGGGTTAGTGGAGTGGGAAGGCAGGATTTTCCGCCGGAGGCGGACTTGGCCCGCCAAAGGCGGACTTTGCAGCAGCACTTTGTTGTCAGCGCACGGCCGGTTGGGGTACGCAACTATTTTTCCCTACTTTTTCGTGTACTCAGCGCGCCAGAGGCGCACCTGCGCGCGTGCACGGACAGTCCCGGTGGTCGAGCCGGCAATCCGATTGAGGTGGTCGGGTCTAACTGAGCCTTGCCGATTGCGACCGGTTGCGATTTGGAAACTGACGGGGGTTGGCCGTCGAAGTGAAATCCTGCCTTTTGGGGTATTGGAAAGAAACAGCTGTTTTGCCTTGGCTGTATTCAGTATATATGTTCTGATAACAGACGGTCAAGGTGGATGGTGTCAGTTCGGCGGAAGCAGGATTTTGGGGATTTCACGGATTGGCGGGATCGCGCGACAGGGGCGGGGATAGTGACGAATGATTATTCGTCCCGACCCGCAGAAACCACCCGATGCGGGACCCTGCCACAACGGCATGGCAACCGCGTCATAGTCTAGACACTGGTAACTTGGGAGAGCCGGAGTCCAGGAGCTATAAATTGAAAAAATCTTGAAAGTGCCGACTGGTTTCGTTTACTGGATTCGGGTTTCCGCCGGAATGACGGAGTTGGTGTGATCGGCTGGCAGTCGATACCCTTGACGATAAAACGACCTATCGGGTACATTGCAAGCATAAATCCGTCATCCTGGCGAAGAAGGGATTGTTCATGGCTACATTGCAAGATCGCAGCACCGTGGAAATGGAGCAGGCGCTACAGAATGGTTTCAGCCTGTCCTGGCTTCAACAGATCAAGGACCAGGTTCCCGGCTCGGCGGAGGAATTGGAGCGGGATCCGACCCTGGCTGAAAATACCCCTGATTTGCTGGACGAATCTCCCAACCAAACGCAGCGTATGCGCGGAGCGGTGCCCCGGGAGGGTGTTCCGCAGTTCTCCGCATATACATTTCGGGACAAGAAGGAAGTCTGGGGCTTCAACCTGACCAAGCTTTACCAGGAAGCCGTATCCCGCCAGTGGTCATCGGCCACGGATATTCCGTGGGAAACGCTGCGGCCTTTGCCCGACGACATTGAGGCGGCGCAATGTCAATTGGCTACTTTCTTCGCTCAGGTTGAATTCGTCGCTGCCGATGTGCCTGGACGCTTCATCTCGCAGATGTCGCCCGACTATCACGAAGTTCGGATGTTCCTGTTGACGCAGGTCATGGACGAATCGCGCCACATGGAAGTCTTCCGCAAGCGAGCCCTCGCCAATGGCGGCGGCCTGATGCGGATGATCGATTCCGTCAGCGACGTCACGGGCGGCAGTACCGACAATGCCCGCGAGTTCACCGAACTCTCCAGCCGATTGCACATCGTGGGCGAGGGGAACGTCTTGACCCTGTTCCGCCTGGGCGAGCTGATGGCCTACAACGACGCCGAGAAGGCCATCTACCGGCGCGCCGCTCAAGACGAAGCCCGCCACGTGGCCTTTGGCGTGCTGCACGCCCGATACATGAACGAATGCACCCCCGAGCGCCGGGAAGAGATGCACTATTACCTGGACGAAGCTGAGGACCGGCAGGCTACCGGCAACGGCGGCGAGAACCCGGCCGCCCGCAGCGCGAACCTCACCGCCGAATCGCTGGCCATCCTTTTGGGCGGCGGAGCTGATAAAGCAGAGGAAGGCCAGAAGATATTGGCCGCTATCCGCCAGCGGCAGGTCAAAGAATACTTCCAGCGGCTCAAGTCCTGCGGGTTCGACGACCGCATCGAAAACGGCCGCGTCAATCCTGCCCTATTGGAGGCTTACAAAGCCGCAGCATAATGGAGCTGTCGAACGGTTTTGGGACAGCAGGCGGCCCGTCGTCCTCAGGTCGGCGGGCCGTCGCTCGTCGGATCGGGCGATAATCGGTAATTCTTCGACCACTCCGGTATGCTTCAATTTCAGGTGCATGATGGAGGTTGTCTTCCGCACCCGGCAGTTGCAGCGGAACTATGAAGACATTACGCGCGCTATCACGGATTGGGGGCATGACGTTGGCAGACGTTACGTTCAACGCATCCACGAAATCCGCGGCGCTCAAAATATTGCCCAGTTGTACAGGATACCCGCCTTGCGCCTCCATCCCCTGCGTGGCTCTCGCTCCGGTGAACTGTCAATGTATCTGACCGGACGATGGCGTCTTATCGTAACGAGAGGAGACACTCCGCAAATCATCATAGTTGAGGAGGTCAGCAACCACTATGACGACTAGCAACGAGCCTCTTTATTCCAATCTGGCGATACCACCGGGTGAATCCATCGCCGAAAACATTGAGTTTCTCGGTATGCCGCTGTCGGAATTGGCGGCGGCGTTGGCCTTGCCAGTAGAAGCTGTGAACGAAATTATCACTGGAGACCGCGCCATCACCCCAGACATCGCCGTCGGCTTGGAAACTGCTTTGGGCATATCAGCTCAACTCTGGCTCAATCTCGAAGCCAGATACCGGACTACGCTGGCACGACAGTGGGAAAAGACCGGCGGCAAGCAAGAAGACTGGACGCAGTGGTGCTATGGCCGGCTCATCCGGCAGCGCCGCGAGGAGGACGATTCTTCCGACCGTGCGGTGGTATAGTACTGTCAACCATTCCCCGCGCTTATGGTGAAACATTATGACTACGCAGAACGATGGGCTGCACTCCGACGGCGCGAACCAGCCCCCGCCCGTTGATGACAGCGATCCCACCGGTCACTACCATTCCTCTGCGGCCGGGCGTGTCCAGCAGGACATAGCAGACGGAGCCGAGGCCGAGACTGCCCCAACGGAGCAACCGGATCAAGCTCCGGCGGAACCCGAGGCGCCTCAATCGCCTTCGGAACGTTTTCCCTGGATGAACGATACTCGTCAGTGGGGCACGCGAGCGCAATTGACCCCTCACGGCCTGACGATAGAGTCCATCATGACGGGCCTCTACGGTGAGATCCCGGAGGAAAGCCGAGAAATGACCAGGATGCCGCGGGGTTCCTTCGCTACGCCAGGCATTCCGCGCTTGGACAACTACTCCGTCAACCGCAAGGACGAGTTGTGGGCCGACAATGCCGCAACGCTCTATGAAGAGGCGATCCAGCGGCGGTGGAACGCCATGCAGGACATTGCCTGGGACGATCTGCCGGACCAACCTGAGGCTCTGGAACTGGCCTGGTGTCAACTATGCACCGAACTGGGCCACCACGCTACCGCTGAGATCGACACCATCGGTCTGTGGCTGCACCGGATGAACTACGCCTACATCGAACCCAAGATGTTCCTGGCGACGCAGGAATTCGATTCAGCTCGCCATTTTGAGGCCATGCGCCATCGCGCCCTTTGCAACGGCGGCGCTTTGGGTCTGGAATCCGCCGGGTTCATGAACCGCCGCATGGTGGAAACCCGCGCCGGCTGGCCCGAAGTTTCCGTCTCGTTGTACATCGCGCGCGGCACGCTATCGCTGCTGCTGTACCGATTTGGAACGCACTTCGCCACCAATCCGGTTGATCGCAAACTGTTCGCGCTGTGCTTGCAGGACAAAGCACGCCACATGGCCTACGGAATGGCGATGCTCAAGTCAACCGTTGCGGTCAAGGGCGTGGACTTTGGCGTCTCGCTGCGGCGCATTCTCGGCTCCATCGAAAAGGATATGGCCGGGGAGCTGAGAGATCCGGTCCTTTGGGAAGCCATGGCCATCATCGCCGGCGGCTCCATCGCCGGGATGGCGAGCGGAATGGCGGAAGTGGAACGTCTGCGCTCCGGCTACGTCCGGCAATACCTGACGCGGCTGCGCTACGCCGGGATCAACAAACAGGAGGGCGCCCTGCACCCGGATCTCGCCGCGCTTTTGCAGTAAGACGCCGCCGGTACGCGCCGGGTTTTGAAGGCTTTAGCCCTCGTCAGTTGTCAGCGGCGAGGGCTTCTTTCTTTGCCTTCTCCTTGAAGTGCGGGATGATGTACTTTCCGAAGAGGCGTAGGGACTCCATCACCTCTTCGTGGGTGACGGGTCCGACCTGGAACAGGGGCATGATCTCGTCCACACCCATGCGCTCGTAGTCCTCAATGTACTTGATGCAGTCGTCGGGATTTCCGATGCAGAAGCGGCCGCCGTCGTCGATGAGCGACCGTGACGTAACCTCGTCGGCCCGGGCCGTGTCGGCCTGCACGGCTCGCTGGTAGTGCCACTGGTAGTCTTCCGGCACCTTGGCGGGATCGTAACCCTGCCAGACGTATGAATCGCGGATACGCTGCTGCTCCCGATACCAGTCGATGATGGTCTCGGCCCGTTCAAACGCCTTCTGCCGGTTCTCCATGCAGAGACCCACGGTGTTGCCGGCCACCCGTGGATACACCAATTTCGTCGCGGGTTCGGGGTTTTTGATGGCGTCCCGGTAGATTTGGATAAGGCCCTCGGCCCGGTCCAGTCCAACGCTGGTTTGCGCCAGGCAACCCAAGCCCTGCCGTCCGACTTTCTCGGCCGTGAACTCCTGGCTAACCGCCTGCCAGATCGGTGGGTGGGGTTTCTGCACGGGTTTCGGGATGACTTCCCGGGGCGGAATGTTGTAGTGCTTCCCCTCGTAGGAAAACATCTCTTCCGTCCACGCCCCGGGGATGATTTGCAGATACTCTTCCACCATTTCCGAAACGTCGGCCAGGTCGGAGCCGTAGGGCAACATCTGGTAGGGGTATCCAGAGCGGCCAATGCCCAGGTTCACGCGGCCGCCGGAAATCACGTCCAGGGTGGCCATCCGGGACGCGATGTTGAGCGGGTGATGGAGCGGAGCCAGCACCACGGCGATTCCCAGGCGCATGTTGGTGGTCCGCTGACTCAAAGCAGCCAGCGTGATGTCCGGAGCGCTGGAATGGGACCATTCCGAGCGGAAATGGTGCTCCACGAACCACACGGACGTCATGCCGATCTCTTCGGCAAACGAGACCTGCTCCATCATTTCCTGGAACTTGCGGGTTTCGCTCAGGTCGTCCCAGGGCTTGGGCACCTGGATTTGGTAGAAAAGGCCGAGGTCCATAGTGGCGACTCCTGTCGAGGGCGGTTTCGACGACTTGGGGGCATTGTAGCAGATTGAACGCTTTGCCCGGCGTCGTATGGACGTGGGGCGCAGGTTAACGGCGTGTAACAAATTTGTAACAAATCCGTCATTAGTCCGTAACAACGAAAAATTAGAATTGCCCGGTAATTTTCGCCGGTAACCGGACGTGAGTGCATCGCGTACGGCATGGCCATCCGCTGTTCCAGCGGACCGCAGCGGTGAAGCGGAGACCGGCTGCGACGTCAACACCAAAACAGTGGGGAGATAACCTATGGAGTTCACAGAACTGGAGGTGCTCTCGTTCCTGATTTCGGCTGCGCTGGTCTTCCTTATGGTGCCCGGCCTGGCGCTGTTCTACGGCGGATTGGTACGCCACAAGAACGTGATCGGAACGATGATGCACTCCATCACGGCGATTGGAGTGGTCAGCGTGCTGTGGGTGTTGTGGGGCTACAGCCTGGCGTTCGGCAACAGCGTGGGCGGGGGCTTCGTTGGCGACCTTACCAAGTTCGGCATGGTCGGCGTCGGGCTGCAAGAGCAGGCCTTCATGGTGTTCCAGGGAATGTTCGCGATTATCACCGTCGCCCTCATCGCGGGGGGATTCGCCGAGCGGTTCAAGTTTGTTTCCTACATCATTTTCGCGGCTCTGTGGGTGACCATCGTGTACGCCCCGCTCTGCCACTGGGTTTGGGGCGGCGGTTGGCTGGGCAACCTGGGCAGCGTGCTGGGCATGAGCGAAGGCGGATTCGCGCTGGACTTTGCCGGCGGAACCGTGGTGCATATCGCTTCCGGTACGGCGGCGTTGGCTGCTGCGTTGATAGTGGGGCGGCGGCGCGGCTTCGGTACGGTGAACCTGGCGCCAGACAACGTGCCGCTGGTCCTGCTGGGCGCCGGCATCCTCTGGTTCGGATGGTTTGGCTTCAACGCCGGGAGCAGCTTCAACCTGTCAACCGAGGCCGCGGCCAACGCCTTCGTGGTAACCAACGTGGCGGCCGCGACCGCCATGTCTTCATGGTCCATCATCTCGTGGTTCGTCACGCGGCGACCGTCGGCCAGCGGAGCCGCGGCGGGCGCGGTAGCCGGGCTGGTGGCGATAACCCCGGCGGCGGGATTTGTGGGCGTGATGCCGGCCATCATCATTGGCGCCGGAGCGGGAGGGGCCTGCTTCATCGCCGTGGAATTGATCCACAAGTTCCGCATTGACGACTCGCTGGACGTGTTCGGCATCCACGGAATTGGTGGAATGTGGGGAGCGCTGGCTACCGGCATTTTCGTCGGCATCGGCTTTGGCGCAGATTATCTCCTTGCCGACGTGTCACGTATCGAGCAGATTCTCTACCAGATCATCGGTATTGGCGCCGCGTTCGCCTGGTCTTTTGTTGTGTCCGCGGTCATCCTGCTGGCCTTGAAGTACACCATCGGCCTGCGGGTTTCCGATGATGAGGAAGAGGTCGGCGTTGACCTGACACAGCACGGAGAGGGGATGAACTGATTGTCTGAATCAATTGCCGCCGGATTCCGGCTTTCGCCGGAACGACGATGGAGAGGCCGGAACGACGGCTGGTTAACACGCACACCAAACTCTCCCAAAGGAGGGACCTGAAATGACCCCGACGGAAGTCATTGACTTTTGCAAAGCCAACAACATCGGCATTATCGACCTGCGTTTCACCGACCTGCCAGGTACGTTCCAGCACGTCTCCATTCCCCTCAGTGAACTGACCGAAGGCAACATGGCGGAAGGCTATGGGTTCGACGGCTCCAGCATTCGCGGTTTCAAGTCCATCGATGAGAGCGATATGCTGCTCATACCCGACGCCAGCACCGCCAAGCTTGACCCGTTCTTTGAAATCCCCACCCTGCACATGATCTGCGACATCCTGGACCCGGTGACCCGGGAATCCTACACTCGCGATCCCCGCCACGTGGCTCAAAAAGCCGAGGCGTACCTGCGGGAAAGCGGGATTGCGGACACCAGCTACTGGGGCCCGGAACCTGAGTTCTTCGTGTTCGACTCCGCCCGGTTCGACCAGACCATCAACTCCGGTTACTATGTAATCGACTCTGACGAAGGCTTCTGGAACACGGGCAGCACGGCCACGGTCGATGGCGGCCGGAACCTGGCCTACCGTCCGCGCAACAAGGAAGGTTACTTCCCGGCGCCTCCATTCGACACCTTCCAGGACATTCGCTCCGAGATGGTGCAGAAGATTGAGCACTTCGACATCATCGTCGAAAAGCACCACCACGAGGTGGCCACCGCCGGACAGGCCGAAATCGACGTGCGTTACAACACGCTGACCACCATGGCCGACACTGTGGCCATCCTGAAGTACGTGGTCAAGAACGTTGCCAAGTCTCACGGCAAGGTCGCCACCTTCATGCCCAAGCCGCTGTTCGGCGACAACGGCACCGGCATGCACACCCACCAGAGCCTGTGGAAGGACGGGAGCAACCTGTTCTACGACGCCAACGGGTACGCCATGCTGTCGGCCACCTGCCGGCACTACATCGGCGGTCTGCTCCAGCACGCTCCGGCTCTGCTGGCCTTCGCCGCGCCCACCACCAACAGCTACAAGCGGCTGGTGCCGGGCTTTGAGGCTCCGGTCAACCTGGTCTATTCGGTGCGCAACCGTTCGGCCTGCATCCGGATCCCCACCTACTCAGCCAGCCCTTCCGCCCGGCGATTGGAGTTCCGCGCTCCCGACCCGTCCTGCAACCCCTACATTGCCTTTGCCGCCATGTTGATGGCCGGCCTCGACGGCGTCATCAACGAGATCGAGCCGCCCGACCCGGTGGACCAGAACCTCTACGAAATGTCCGCCGCCGACCTGGCGATGATCCGTCAGGTTCCCGGCTCGCTGGACGAAGCCCTGGCCGCCCTGGAGCGGGACAACGAGTTCCTGATGCGCGGCGGCGTCTTCACCGACGACCTCATTGAGACCTGGCTGGACTACAAGAAGAACGATGTGGACGACCTGCGCTTGCGCCCTCATCCCATCGAATTCTTCAAGTACTTCGACGCCTAGCCTGCGTTCCCCGGCTGCGGCGAACTCAAACAGGGGGCGGGGACAACCCGCCCCTGCTGGTAAAATGACGAAAAGGAAACCCGTGGGCGCTGCCGACGCCATCCGACAGGAGACCACCCGTGCTGACTGACCACCATGCCGCCGAGCGCGAGTACGTGCTCCGCAGCGCCCGCGACTTCGATGTTAAATTCATCCGCCTGTGGTTCACCGACATTCTCGGCAACCTCAAGGGATTCGCCATCACGGTGGACGATCTGGAGGACGCCCTGGAGTTGGGCGTGGGGTTCGATGGCGCAGCCATCGAGGGGTACACGACGGACGCGGAAAGCGATATGCGGGCGTTCCCGGATCCCACCACGTTCACGCTATTGCCCTGGCGTCCACGGCGCAACGCCGTGGCCCGCATCTTCTGCGACGTGCGCACTCCCCGGGGCGAGCCTTTCATCGGGGACCCGCGCCACGTCCTGAAGCGCAACCTGGAGCGGCTGGCCAGCCTGGGCTACATCTACTACGTCGGGCCGGAGCTGGAATATTTCTACCTCAAGGACGCCGAGGTCCCGGAGCCACTGGACACCTACGGTTACTATGACCAGCTCTCCAGCAATCCGGCCTCGGACCTGCGCCGCGATACGGTACTGAACCTGGCCGAGATGGGTATTCCGGTCAAATATTCCCACCACGAGGGCGCGCCCAGCCAGCACGAAATCGACCTGCAATACACCGACGCATTGACCATGGCCGACAACGTGATGACGGCACGGTTGGTCATCAAGGAACTGGCGCAACAGCAGGGCGTATATGCGTCCTTCATGCCCAAACCCTTTACCACCTCCAACGGCAGCGGGATGCACACGCACCAGTCACTGTTCCGGGGAAACAGCAACGCTTTTTACGACCCGGATGACGATCTGCACCTGTCGGTTATTGGGAAACGGTTTATCGCCGGACTTCTGCGCCACGCGCCGGAGATCACCCTGGTGACCAACCAATGGGTCAATTCATACAAACGGTTGGTCCCGGGATACGAGGCCCCAGTACATGTTTCCTGGACGGTGTCCAACCGGCTGGATTTGATTCGGGTGCCCTCCTACAAGACGGGTTATGACACCTCGCTCCGCGTTGAGTACCGTGCCCCCGACCCGGCGTGCAACCCGTACCTCGCATTCAGCGTGCTTCTTGCTGCCGGTTTAAAGGGGATCGAAGATGAGTATCCCCTGCCGTCTCCAATTACGGGTGACGTGATGAGCATGTCTGCCGACGAGCGCGCCGCGCGCGGGATAAGCCGTCTGCCTACCAGCATGGGCGAAGCGATAGGGTTGGCCGAAGACAGCGAGTTGCTGCGTAAAACCCTGGGAAATTTCGTGTACGAGACCCTGATCCGAAACAAGAGACAAGAATGGGAGCAGTATCGGTCCACTGTCACCGACTACGAAATTGCGCGTTATCTGCCATTGTTGTAGGCTACGCGCCAGCCCAGGCCGCTAGATAAGGACAAGCGAGGAAACGATGCAGTTCTCCGGGAAATTGGTGATCATCGCCGCCCTGGCGGTGACGGTATTGTTGGTCAGCAACATTATCGCCATCAAACCGGTATCGCTGTTTCAATTGCCGTTCAACTTCATCGGCAGCGATCTGTTCGTCGTTTCGGCGGCCATCGTCTGCTTTCCCATCGGTTACATCATCAGCGACATCCTCACCGAGGTCTATGGTTTCCGGGTTGCGCGCGGGGTGATTTGGCTTGGCTTCGTGTGCAACCTGCTGATGGTGTTCCTGTTCTGGGTGGGGGACCTTATCCCCGGCGCGGTCTTCTGGTCACATGATCCGGTTACGATTACCGACGACGCCGGAAACGTGGTGGCCAATCTGCCCAGCGAGCACGCGTTCGAGGCCATTTTGGGCTCCACCGGGTGGATCCTGCTGGGTTCATTCATCGCCTACATTGTTGGCGAGTTCACCAACGCGGTGGTAATGGTTGTCCTGAAGAACCGAACCCAGGGACGGTTCCTGTGGTTGCGGACGATTTCATCTACGGTGGTGGGGCAGGGCATCGACTCGATTCTATTTTTCACCATCGCCTTCGGTTTTTCCGGCCTCTGGATTGGCGATGACGGCTCGTGGGCACCGGTGTTCAACGCGGCAGTTTGCGCCTGGATAGCCAAATCGGTGTACGAAATCGTTGCCACGCCGATCACCTACGCCGTGGTCACCTGGCTGAAACGCACCGAGAGCATGGACGCCTACGACGCGCCGCGCTCGTTGAACCCATTCGGCATTTTCGGCGGAACCGACGCCAATGCCGCTCCGACACGAGCCTGACTCCCGAAAAGGCGCCGTTCATGACAGACCCGGATCCAGGCCGGCAGCAGCCACACAGCCATTCCGAAGATGAACGGCCAAATTTGCCGGCCACCATCGCCAACCTGCGGGCTACGGGCCATCCCTGGCGCCGGGTGTTGAGGCAGGTGGCATCGAACTTCTGGCTGAAAGTGGCCTCCCGGCGGAGCTGCTGTGGTAATTTCGGCCAACCTGGGTGTTGACGGCGGTAAGGAGCGCCGGCGTGACCGGTGGGAGGCTCGCCTCAACCGGGACTGCGGTCAGCCCGCGAGGATGTGTTAGGATTGGAGCAATCCTATTCTCCAACCTATCGGCAGGAGCACGCCCGATGCACGCTGAACAACGCAGGGTCGCTAACGATGGCCTCCATTATCTGGCCATTTTCCCCGACGATTACGACGCCGACGCCGACTATCCCCTGGTGGTGATGCTGCATGGTTTCGGCGCCAATATGCAGGATCTGGCGAGCCTTGCGCCGTCCATAAACCGGAAGGGTTACGTGTACGTATGTCCCAATGCGCCGATACCCTTTGAGCTTGCGCCCGGAATGATCGGCTATGGCTGGCATCCGCCGCGCGGACAGGCCACGGAAGAACACTTTGCGCAGGCGGAGGCCCTGCTTGAGGACTTCTTCACCGAGGCATTGAGTGAGTTTCGAGCTGACGGCGGCCGGGCCATTCTCCTGGGTTTCTCCCAGGGTGGCGGCATGACCTATCGCATGGGGTTGGGGCGTCCCGACCAGTTTGCGGCGTTAGTCGCGCTGAGCGCGTCGCTGCCCGATCCGGAGGTGCTGCGTCCGCGGCTGCCGGACCACAGAAATCAGCCGGTGTTCGTCGCTCACGGGCTGTACGACCAGATGGTCTCCATGGACAGCGCCCGCCGCACCCGGGAGTTTCTTGACGCCGAAAACTACAACCTATCGTACAACGAGTACAGCATGGGACACGAAATCCCGGTTGAAGTGCTTCGCGACATGGTTCCCTGGATGGAGGCGCTGTTGCCTCCGCTGGTAGAAGAAACCGACCGCATCTTCTAGCTTGGCAGCGTGCCTAACCTCCGAGAAATAATTTACCGGGATACGGGGGATACACGGGATAGACAGGATAGGGTTTTCAAGATGCTTCACTCAGATCTTACGGAGAAGATTCTCGGGTGTGCCTTTGAAGTACAGAACGAACTTGGCGCCGGATTCTTGGAATCCGTTTATGAAAAAGCCATGGTTGTGGCGCTCACGGAAGCCAGGGTGCCGGTACAGGCCCAAGCGCCTATCGACGTGCGTTTTCGAGGTAAGCTAGTAGGCTCGTTTTATGCTGATTTATTGGTCGGAGAGCGCGTAATAGTGGAACTGAAAACTGTCTCCCAACTCTCGCAGCAGCACCGAGCGCAGTTGATCAACTACCTGAAAGCCACCGGGATACCGGTTGGGCTACTCATCAACTTTGGCAATCCAAAAGTGGAATACCGGCGTCTGACCGTAAACTGAAATGCGGAATAGCTGCGTCAAAATATAAAAATGTCGGCCAAACAGGATTATCCTGTATATCCCCTATATCCTGTTCATCCCGGTAAAGAATTGCCCTTTGCCCCAATGCTCTTGGAGGTTTAGAAACTATGAAAGCCACTACTCAATTGCGCCAAATGCTCGCTTCCGACCGGATGGTCGTCGCCCCCTTCGTCCTCAACGCTCTCCATGCTCGGATCGCTGAAGACGTCGGACACCAGGCCGTTTATATGACCGGCGCCGGCACCGCCGCCGAGCGCGGCTTTCCCGACGTTGGACTGCTCACCATGACTGAGATGGTGGCCAATGCCAAATACATCGCCGACGCCGTGAACATCCCCGTCATTTGCGACGCGGACACCGGGTACGGCAACCCGCTCAACGTACACCGTACCGTGCGCGAATATGAGGCGGCCGGCGTCGCGGCCATTCACCTGGAGGACCAGGTATTCCCCAAGAAATGCGGCTTCTTCGCCGGCAAGCAGGTGGTTCCCGTGGAGGAGCACGTGCAGAAAATCCACGCGGCCCTGGACGCTCGGACCGACCCCGATTTCGTGATCATCGCCCGGTGCGACGCCTACGCCGTCACCGGGTGGGAAGACACCGTGCAGCGTTGCCGGGCTTACGTTGATGCCGGGGCGGACCTGGTGTTCGTCGATGGGATCAAGTCCCAGGACGACATCCAGCGCTACGCCATAGACCTGGCGGATGTGCCGCGGATGTACAACGGCGACCTGGCAACGACCCAGACGATGAACGATCTGGGATACAAGATCATGATCTGCGGCAGCACCATCTGGCTGATTTACAAGCAGGTCCGCGCCGCCTATGAAGAGCTCATGAGCGACGGAAAGGTCAACCCCGACCGCTACGGCACCCGTTGGGACGTGGCTTCGGTGTTGGGGCTGGACGCGATCTACGAGCTGGAGAAGAAGTACGGCGTGCAGGACGTGGGCACCGATGTGGCTGCGCTGGCCGCCGCCCAGGCCGCCCAGCAGGCGGCCGACGCGGCTGTGCTCACGCCGGCAGACGACTGACGTTGCCGGTTCGGATCTGTCCGCGAGTGGAGGTCAGGCAATGAGCGACCGCTACCGGATGCTGTACGACGGCGCCTGTCCAATGTGCAGCCGCGAAGTGATGAACCTGTACCGCCGCCGGCCCGACGCCATTGAACCGGTGGACATATCCGACCCCGATTTCGATGCTGCCGCCCTGGGCTTCACCCACGAGCAGGTGCAGTCCGCCCTGTACGGCATCCGACCCGACGGCAGCATCACCGTCGGAATGGACAGTCTGCGCGAGGGCTATCGGCTGGCCGGCATCGGTTGGCTGATTGGCTGGACTTCCTGGTGGCCGGCTCGCCCCGCCTTTGACGCTTTCTACCGCAACTTCGCCCGCAATCGGATGCGTATCAGCAATTGGCTGGGCCGTTGCGACGGCCACTGCCGGGTTTGATTGCGAAAATAGATGTGGCCCCTATTTGCCCTGGGCAGCGCTCTGGCCTTCTGCTTTGTCAGCGTCTGCGACAAGCGCCTGCTGTCTTTTCATCTGAACGGCGTCCCGCCGCTGTGCCTTTGGTGCGGCGCAACGGGCATTCTTTACGGCTGCTCGCTGCTGGCGGTGGTGGGCATACCCGGGGGGACAGCATGGCAGGTCGCCGTGGCCCCGGTGGGCGCCGGGCTGCTGATGGGCAGTTCGGTAGTGTTGCTGTTCCGTGGTCTGCGATTGATGGAGGCGTCGCGGGCCGTAGCCATCTCCCAGACCAATCCCATTTACGTGGCGCTGCTGGCGATGCTGTTCCTGGGCGAGCGCATAACGTTGCCGCAGTGGGGCGGCATCGGTCTGGTCGTGGCCGGGGCTATCTTGATTTCCGTGCGCCTGTTCCAGGAGCAACCCTACGGACGCATTGGCGCCGGGGTGAGCGTGCCCAGCCCGGCGGCGCTTGGTTTGCGCGACCGGGCGACGGGATACGGCCCGGCGCTGCTGTTCGTCAGCGCAATGTGCGCCGCCGGCAGCTTTGTCGCGGCCAAGGCGGCGCTCAACGCCGGCCTGCCCGTATTGACCGTATTCGCAATTCAGCAGGCCACCGTCGGTGTGGTTTTTGCCGTGGTCGGGAGCACCGGCGGCCCTCGTTTGCTGGCTGCGGTGCGTCAACCAAGGGTGCTGGCGCTGCTCGTTTTTGGTGAATCGCTGATGCCGGCGGTATCCATTCTCTTGGGCGTTTATGCGTACAGCCTCGGTCCGGCTTCCCTGGTGGCCGCAGTGTTGGCGACGCGTCCGTTGTTCGTCTTCATCGCATCCACCCTCCTGTCCCGGATGCGGTGGCAACTGCTGGACGAATCGCTCACTCCGCGGGCGCTGACCATAAAAGGAGTATCAATCGCTATGATCGTAGGTGGGGTCGGGGTGCTCAGCGTGGCTTGAACGGAGCGCGGTCGGCGGGTGTGAAGGCCCGCCTTGATTACGTATATGATGCGCCTACACCGGCGAATTAGAAAAGAATTCGTCGCAAAAGAAACGAATAATGTTTATTCAAGCCTGTTTGATAGTTGACAACCGACGCGATAACGAATATCATCGTGCCCTGAATATTTGCGCTGCTGTGCGACAGCCTACGCCGGCAGAGCTCGCGTGGAGTCAACCGATCAATGGACGAACTTGACCTGAAGATAATCGGCATTTTGCAGTCGGACGGACGCGCATCCAACGCAAAAATCGCCCGCGCCGTGGGAGTCAGCGAGGGTACCGTCCGCCGCCGCCTGCGCCGGCTCATCAAAGATGACATCGTCCATGTGGTGGCTGTTCCAAACCTGGAGAAGATGGGTTACGGGACCACTGCGCTCATTGGGCTGGAGACCGGCCCCGGCAAGTCCGATGCCGTCGCCGAGTCCATCGCCGACCTGGAAGAAGCCCACTATGTGGTGGTGGCTACCGGCCCCTACGACGTCTTCGTTTGGACTGCTTTGGAATCCGCCGAAAGCCTGGGAGATTTTCTGCGCACCCGCATCGGCGTTATCGACGGGGTACAAAAGACCCAGACCTTTGTGACATTGTCCACCAAGAAGCGATTTGTCAAGGTGTAACCGTGGCTCACGCGTACCCACTTTCCGCCATCTGTCATTGCGAGAATGCCGTCAGGCATTCGTGGCAATCTCGTCGGCGTAACAATGGTTCTCCGCGAGCAGCCGTAAATGCCGCAACG
>DAOUJY010000158.1:0-26825 GCA_034421995.1 Dehalococcoidia bacterium
TCACCGTCGTTGCTTTCGTGGCCGGACGACATTACGATCAGTTCCCCTTTCGCCGAGAATTCAAGCCTGTAGAGTTCGTTGTCTTTCTCCATTTGAAAGAACCGCTCGGCGAAATCGGACGCAGTGGCGTCGATGCCCAACGCTGACAAGTTCAACCGGAGCTGACCCATCAGGGGCATCGCGAGAACCTCGTCGCTATCCACCGGAACAACGACGTCGGGAGTTTTTGCAGCGGTTGTCATGGCGATTACTCCACCGTTATGTCGTAGCCGACGATGGCGCTGAAGTTCTTGCGCATGTTGTTGTAGCGCGGTTCGTGGGACTGGACGTTGCCGACGCTGTCGGTGGCACGGGACATCACGGTGTACTGACCGGGCGCAGCGTCCCAGACCCAGGACCAGCGCCTCCACATCCACCGCTCTGCCGGTTCCTCCAGGCGGGCGGGCTGCCAGGACTTGCCGCCGTCGACGCTGACGTCGACCTGGGTGATGGCGCCGCCGCCGCTCCAGGCGTATCCACGCACGACGTGCTGGCCCGCGGGCAGGTTGGAAGTATCGTCGTTGGGCTGGGACACCAGCGACTTGACGCCGATGGTAGTGATCAATTCCTTGTTGGGATCGTCGGGAGAGTCGCCGTAATAGTAGAAGTTGTAGTGGTACCAGCAGTCGGGCTCGTGATCCAGGACTTCCAGGCGGCGCAGCCACTTCACCGACCAGTTGCCAGACCAGCCGGGCACGAGAAGGCGGATGGGCGCGCCGTGCAGGTGCTCCAGCACCTGCCCGTTCTGAGCGTAGGCCAGGATGGTGTCGGGATGCAGCGCTTTCTGCAAAGGCAGGCCCTTATCGTAGAAGAACGGCTCGGTGCCTTCCTCGGCGGTGGCCGGCACGCCTTCGTCCCAGCCCTCGGCGCGGATGTGGGTGGCCCGACCGGTGAGGCCGGCTTCGTTGAGGATGGCCGCCAGCGGCACGCCCGTCCACTCGCTGCCGGAGAGAATCATGCGCTCCTGGGTACGCGACGGCTTTGGCCCCTCGTCCCTGAAATACTCAAAATAGGTGGCGTCGCTGCCGGAGCATTCCATCACGGTGCGCACCGAGCGGGACGGAAACCGGCGCACGTCGTCATAGGTCAGGCGCAGCGGCTTCTTGACCTCGCCATCAACCGAAAGGGACCAGTCCTTTGCCGCCATCGTCTCCGGCACGCCGAAGTGCTGCACCACGTAATGCAGTTCGGTGGGCGTAATCAGGCCCTCCAGCTCCATCACGGGAGTGCGAACCCGCTCCGTTTTTCCGTCCGGGCGTTGCAGCGTAACCGGCTCGACCTTTTTGTGCGGCCAGCCGTACCAATTGTCGGAGTTCTCCTCGGCATCCGACGCGTCGGCGCCGTCCATTTGCAGGAAGTCGGGTCGCGCGGCGTCGCTTGGTAAAGAGTTCGGGGCCTGGGTGTCTGACGGGTTCTGCTGAGTGGTCATTGGGTTAGCGCCTCCGCGAATATCGTCAATGAAGAGTGCGGGCCGGCCTGGCGCCGACGCTGTGCCAGTTTCCCACGCCGGCGGCACGGCGGCAAGACCCGCTCCGGCGCCCGTTTGACACCGCCGCGTAACGGGGCAACAATCAATGGCGCCCAGGCCCAGCCGACCATTTCAGGAGACGCCGATGACCACCCTGCACATCATAGTCGAGATTGCCGAGCAGGTCCCCACCGGGCGCACCGAGTGGCGCGTTGACTGCGCCGAATGCGGCTGGTACGACATCTTTGACGACCGCCGCCGGGCCGAGGACGCCGCCACCCGCCACATCGGCGAAGCCCACACCGGCGAAACCGCCTACAACCGCATCGTCCAAACCCTGCGTATCGAGCCGAACCCGGAGGAAAGCGACCTGGTGGAGACGCCCCGGGATGCCGGCGGCTAGGCGTCGTGCGTCTCGTAACGGTCAAAAACCAGCCGTCTGACTTCAAACACAAAACCGGGCAGCACGTCCTCGCCGGCAAGCGTTTCCGGGTCGTCCAGTATTTCAACCTCCCGCCCAACCCGGTACACATAGACGCGCCGCCGGTAAGGGTCGATGTACCAGCCCAGCAGTGCCCCGGCGTCCATCCAATCCTGCATCTTCGCCAGGCCGGCCCGCAAGGTGTCCGACTGGGAATGCAGCTCAATCACGAAATCCGGCGCTCCATTAATCGTTCCCTGCCGCTCCGCCGACGTCATGCTGGCGTACCGCTCCTGGTTGATCCAGGACGCATCGGGCATGTATTGGGCGCCGCTGGGCAGACGGAACATCGCAGTTTGGGGAAAGGTGCGTCCCGGGTTTTCCAGGCCCCAGCCGTACAACGCATAGCTGATGCCCTGCTCGCCGTGGCTTCCTTCGGCTCCGGTAGGAGGCATAACAATCAGTTCTCCCTGGGCTGAATATTCCAACTTGTACCAGTAATTGTCGTTGGCGAACTGAAAAAACCGCTCGGTGAAGTCCGGCGCCAGGTGGTCAACGCCCAGCGCGGCCAGGTTCAGCCGCAACTGACCAACCAGCGGGAAGGGCGGAAAGCCATCTGCATCATCCGTCGCCGGGGCAGCAGGTGATTTTGGGGCCTGTGTCGTCATAACGCCACCTTCTTCGAGGCGAAGGGCTATCCTGCGCCCGGCGCGTATTTTTCGCCCAGCGCCGTTTCCCAGCGCAGGTAGTGTTGCATATCAGCGTAGGTGCGGTCCGGGCCGCTGAACACCACGTCGGCGGGGGTGCGCATCACCCCGGAAAGACCCTCTTCCACCGGCAAACGGGACGCCCGCCACGCCGTCATCCCTCCCGCCAATGCCGCGACGTTGGCATATCCCATCTGACGTAGCGTTGCCGCCGCCAGCAGGGATTGCCGGCCGTCCACGCAGGTCACCACCACTCCGGCATCCGTCGCCGGGACGTGCTCCCCCACTTGCCATTCCAGCCATCCCCGGGGGACCCAGCGGCTGCCCGGAACGTGGCCGCGGGCGAAGTCCTGGCTGGTATCCACGAAGATGACCACATCCGGCGGGTCGTCGCGCAGTTCAAGAGCGTGTACGGTCGGCACGGACTCGCGGGCATCCACGAGAAGCTCCGACTCGGTGTCGCCACTGATGGAGCCGTCGCTGAGGGCGCTCAGGCTGAAGCCTGATTCCAGAGGCCGCCCGGCGGCAACCCAGGCGGCGGTGCCGCCGTCCAGCGCGTACACTTCCTCATAGCCTAGCTGCCGATACCAGGACGCAGTAAGCGTCGCCCGGGCTTTGCCGTCGCAACAGAATACAACGGGCGCGTTCTTCACCACCGCCACGTCGTCGCTGCGCTGCACGCATTGGCCTCCGGGGAACCAGCGGAAGCCTGGAATCCTCCCGAGATCGTACTCCTCGGAGGTTCGAACGTCGATGAAATAGACGCTTTCGCTGATGCTGCGGTCGGCCAGTTGGTCCAGCCCTTGGATATCCAGAAAACGGACGCCATCCTCGGCGGCGCAACGGTCGGCGTAGGCTTCGGCGGCGGCGCGGCCTGCTTCGCTTACTTGGGGCAACCGGTCCCGACCAGCGCCGGACTCCAGCTCGTAGCCGGCCAGTACCCAGCCGGAAGTGCCATTTTTCAGGCCCACCACATCGCGGTCCAGCCCCATCCGTTGCAGCACCCGGGTTCCGATAATGCTGCGAGTGCGCCCGGCGCAATTGACTACGACCGTCGTATCCGGGTCCAGATCCGCGGTGACGTCGATGATGCGCAGGGCCAGTTCCCCGCCCGGGAGGCTGCGTCCGCCGGGGATGCAGAAACGGCGGTATTCCTCCGGCGTCCGGGTATCGAGAATAACCATCTTGTCGCCCCGGTCCATGCGGGTTTTTAACTCGATGGCGTCGATTTCCGGCACATGGTGGACCACTTCCACCTTCTCGCCGAAATCCTTGCTGGGAACGTTGACACCCCATTCGGTGGGATAATCCAGGCTCATCCAGCGGTTGACGCCCCCCTCCAGCCAGCCCACGTTGGAGAACCCCATCGCCTCGGCGGTCTCCACGGCACGGGCCACCCGGCGGCCATCATCGTCGCAGAGCACCAGTAGTGTGCGGGGATGGGGAACTGCTACGGGCAGGTTGAATTCCAGCATCCGTCGGGGGATGAGGCTACTGCCCGGAATGTGGCTGGCGTTGTACTCCCCGGGTTCGCGCACATCCACCAGGGCGAACTGGGTAGTTCCGTTGAATAGCTCGTCCAGTTGGGCAGGCGTGATTGACTCGGCCATGGGAACACCTCCGTACCCGACGGCGTCGGGGCTAACATTCTCCGCCCCGGACGGTTGGTTGGTTAGCAGTTATCATACTTTTCGGTCATCATCTGGCGTATAGCGCCAGTCTCCAGATTGTAGCGCACTCGCTCAAGGCCGCGCAGGTCCTGGCCGTACACGTGAATCTCCACGGTGGGACGGTCGGTAAAGTTGTCCATCTGGTGGATTTCGTCCACTTCCGGTATCAGCAGAGTGATTTCTCCGGGTTTGACCACGGCGGAACGGTCCCGTTCCAGTTGCGCCCAATCGTCGCGTTCGCGGTCATCCACCCGGCGGAAGCGGGTTTCAGTGAGGGCGTTGTCCATGACGCCGATCATGCCCCAGGTGCGATGGTCATGGGGCGCGGCGTGGTCGCCCGGGCCCCAGACCACGGCGGTTACCAGCAGGCCGCTGTCGGGGCTGTGGCGCAGCAGCCAGGATCCATGATTGGCCCGTCCACCGACGCCGACAGGTTGCCGGAACCGCTCCGGGATGGCGTCGGGATTGGCGATCAGGCGAGACAGAGCGTCGGAGCCCTTGTCGAAGATCTTTTCCTGATTGGGCTGGCTCACCAGCAGATCGTTCATCTCGTGAACGAAATCGTCCAGCGTGTATTTGACGGCTACCATGGCGACCCCTCCATATTAGTGGTGGCGGCAGTTTACGTGGCGATGGCAGGAAGTGGCAAGGCGCTGATTGCCGGCGTTGCTATACTGGCCACCTGAATTCACTCTTGGCCGACAATAACGACGATCATCAGCGGAGGCAAAACAATGTCCGACCAGATCAAGATATCCATGCGCGTTCCGGGGACTTCGCGAATGCCCGAGCTGTTGAAAATGCTACGGCAAATCGAGGAACTTGGTTTCGACGGGGCCGGCATCCTCGACAGCCAGATGATCTGCCGCGACACCTTCGTCACCATGGGACTGGCGGCCAGCGCCACCAGCACGCTGCGGCTGTTCCCGGCGGTGACCAACCCCTTCGGGCGTATCCCGTCGGTGCTGGCGGGAGCCGCCCAGACCGTCGCGGAGATCGCGCCGGGGCGGACCAAGTTCATTATTGGCACCGGATTCACCTCGGCCAGCACCATCGGACGCCGGCCGGCTACCCTGCGCCAGATGCGCCGCTGCATCATGGAAGTCAAGGCATTGCTGGCCGGTGAAACGGTGGACTACAACGGAATGTCCAACCGCCTGGACTTTGCGGGGAGCGACGGCGGGCACGGCGTGCCGGTGCTGATGGCTGCCTCCGGACCGCGCTCCCTGGAGCTGGCTGGCGAGGTGGCCGATGGCGCGTTGGTTCTGGTCGGGTACACGCCCGGCATCGTTGGCAAGGCGCTGGAGCGCCTGGAGGCCGGCGCCAAACGCAGCGGGCGCACGCTGGATGACCTGGACGTCGTGTTCGCCGTCCGCACCTGCGTCGCCGACTCCAATGAAGAAGCGCGTCGGTTGGCCCGGCCGGTGGCGGTGCATTGGGGCCTGCTGTGGGGCGGCCCCAACTGGCTGCCCTATTCCGGCCTGGACATACCAGACTACGAGGTTCCCCAAGCGGTGCGGGATGTCTATCCCGACCTTGGCCATGCGCCGAACTGGGACGAGGCCATCGAACTTACGCAATTCGTCAGCGACGAGGTGAACACGCAGCTTTGCGACGCCCTGGGTCTCATCGGCACCCCGGAACACTGCACCGAACGCATCCGGGAAATGGCACAGCACGGCGTCAAACAGCTGTACCTGATGCCCTGCCTGACCTTCGCGCCGCCGGAGGCCGAGGTGAGGGCTTTCGGCGAGCGGATCATACCGGCGCTGGCGGCCCAATAATAATAATGACAAAAGGGCCGCCGCATTGCTGCGACGGCCCTGGCAAAACGGACGGCCAGCGCGGGGAGGGGAGCGCCGGCCGTCGTTGACGGGCGTTGGCTAGGCCAACTTGGTGTAACCGTCAGCGAAGCCCTTGGCCTCGGCGATTTCCCGGTTCAGCCGGTCGCGGTGGGTCATGCCCGGGCCGGCCAGGAGGTTCCAGGCGCGGACGAGAGTGGCGGCGATGACCGTGTGCAGCAGCGGCTTGCGGGAAACGTCCCACTCCTTGAGCAGATCGGCGGGAGTTTCCGGGATGCGAGAAACGTCAACGGCAGCGGCCGGCGCAATGGTGGCGGCAGGGGCAGCGGCGTTTTCGGCAACCGCGGTGTTGGCCTCGTTTTCGTGTTTCAGTGCGGTAACCATTTTGTTCCTCCAGCAGGTTGATATTGTTTTCCTGCTTTCATCTGCAAATATGATACCGCCCGCCTGATATTCCGTCAATAGATATTACAGTATAATTTATATCTGGTTTGACAATATCAATGGGTGGGTTGCAGACCCGCCCATTGCGCCGGGAAACGTTCCGGTTGTGGCCGCGCTACAAGGCCAGCTTGCCCGGATTCATGATGCCCGCCGGATCCAGCGCCCGCTTGATGCTCAGCAGGGCATCGCGGTTGACCCCCAACTCGCGGGCGAGCAGGTGGTGCAGCTTGATGCCCACGCCGTGGCAGTATTCCATGATGCCGCCCATGTCCTGAGCCAGGGTCAGCACCTCATCCACGCCGGCCGCCAGGTTGGCGCGCACGTCGGCGTCGTAGCCGTCCCGTCCCTCCACCCGCCGGTCACCGTCGGGAACCACCATCATGGAGAAGAATTCCGGGCGGCTCCACAGGCAGTATTCCACTACCCTGATTTTCCGGGCTTCCAGCAACTGATCGGCGCGGCGTCGGTACTCCAGCACCCGGTCGGCGGGCAGGCTCATGTGCAGGTAATCGAAGGTGCGGCCCCACTGCCGCTGCCATTTCTCGGCGCGGGGCCTCCCCAGGGCCGTTTTGCGGTAGTTCAACGCCGAGTCGTGCCGGTGCCGCCAGTACGCCAGCGTCGGCTCCGGCCCCACGCTCCACCCGCCGGCATCGTCGCATACGGCCAGCGTGCGCTCCAGGGCAGCGTCCACCCCCTCCCGGTATCCCTCAAACAGCAGGTGCAGCAGGACGCCCTCGCTATCCTCAGTCAGGTCCAGCAGCGTGGGACGAATGCCCAATGCCGCCATCTCCGACACGGCGGCGAAGCCGTCCTCGAACTCGGCGAACTCCATGGTCGCGAAGGAGGCGGCTTCCGGCTGGCGAAACACCCTGACGGTCGCCTTGGTGATGATTCCGAAGGTGCCCTCAGCGCCGATGAACAGGTGGTTCAGATTGGGGCCGCTGGACTGCTTGGGAACTCCCCGGGTTTCGATGATCCGCCCGTCGGGAAGCACCACTTCCAACGCCACCACCTGATCGCCCATGGGGCCGTAGGCGGCGGCCCGGTAGCCGACCCCGTTGGTGGAGATTGTGCCGGCCACGCTGGCGATGGGAACGCTGTAGGGGTCATGGCCCGGCATCAGGCCGTAAAGTTCCAGGGCATCGTACAGGTCCTGCAGGATCATCCCCGCCTCAACCTCGGCGGTCTGCGAGACGGTATCCACGTGCCGCAGACGATTGAGCCGTCCCAGGTCCAAAATGATCCCGCCCGCCACGGGCAGGATGCCGCCCATGACGCCGGTGCCGCCGCCGTAGGGTATTACGGGGATGCCACGCTGTTGGGCCAACGCAACGATGCGGGAGACCTGGTCAGTGTCAGCCGGCTGCACTATCACGTCGGCCAGCCGGTCGAAGACGGCGTCGGCGTAGTAGGCCCGGTAGGGCGTCAGCGCGTCGGCGGAATAACGGTCAAGGGCCGCCGCGTCGGTCAGAACGCGCTCTGGGCCGACGATTTGGGAAAGCCTGACGATGACATCGGGCCAATCCACCGCCAGGGTTGAACGCGGGGCTTCTGACACGGATGCACCATCAGCCCACGTTCTGTCGCTGCCACTGGGTCCCTTGCGGCCCATCTTCCAGCGTGACGCCCTGCTCGGCCAGGCCGTCGCGGATTTGGTCGGCCAAGGCAAACTGACGCGCCGCCCGCAGCTCGGAGCGCACCGACACCAGCAGGTCGATGAACGGCGCTGCCGTAAGGTCGGCATCATTGCCGGCCCGGTCGGCGAAGGTCAGGCCGAGGACGGCGCCCAACTCCCGCAGCGCAGCCTGGCCGTCGTCGATGCTTTGGCCGTCGTCGCGGCCCCGGTTGATGTCCCGGGCCAGGTCGAACAGAGCCGCTATCGCCTGGGGAGTGTTCAGATCGTCGTCCATTGCCGCGACGAAACGGGCACGATGGGGCGAGGCATCGACCTGCGGGCCGGAGCCGTTGCCCGGCGTCAGCGCGTGGCGGACCCGGTCCAGGCTGCGTTCCACCGCCGCCGCGCCTTCGTCGCTGTAGGCCAGGGGGCTGCGGTAGTGGCTGCTCAGGAAGTACAGCCGCATTGCGTCGGGGCTGTAGCGTTCCAGCGCCTCCACAACCGATACCAGGTTGCCCAGGGACTTGCTCATCTTGTCGGAGCCCAACTGCAACAGACCGTTGTGCATCCAGTATCGGGCAAAGGGTTTTGCGCCGGTGTAGCACTCGCTCTGGGCGATCTCGTTTTCGTGGTGGGGGAACACTAGGTCCTGCCCGCCGCCGTGAATGTCCACCTGATCACCCAGGTATTCCAGCGACATTGCGGTGCATTCGATGTGCCAGCCGGGTCGGCCCGGCCCCCAGGGGCTTTCCCAGGACGGTTCGCCGGGCTTGGCGCCTTTCCACAGGACGAAGTCCATGGGGTGTTCCTTGTTCTCGTCCACCTGGATGCGGGCGCCGGCGATCATGCTGTCCAGAGAGCGATGGCTCAGCTTGCCGTAGTCATCCTTGCTGGTGACGCGGAAATAGACGTCGCCGGCGGCGGGATAGGCGTGGCCCCGGTCAATCAGGCCGGCGATGGCGTCGATGATGCGGGGTATCTCCCGCGTGGCGCGGGGATATTCAGACGCCCGCTGGATGTTGAGGGCGTCCATGGTGTGGAAGTAGTCGCCGATGAACTCCTCAACCAGTTCGTCCTCGGAAACGCCGGCCTCCTGGGCCCGCTGGATTATCTTGTCGTCAACGTCGGTGAAGTTCTGGACGTGGCGCACCTCGTAGCCCTTGTGCTCCAGGTAACGCCGCAGGGTGTCGAATACAACGTAGCTCAACGCGTGCCCGACGTGGGTGGAGGAATACGGCGTCACGCCGCACACGTACATCTTGACCTGGTTGCCGTCGGCGGGAACGAATTCCTCGACCGTTCCGCTTAAAGTATTGTAGAGTTTCATAGAACCCGAACACCGTACCGTCATTCCGGCGAAAGCCGGAATCCAGTGGCGTTTCCTGGACTCCGGCCCCGTATCAAGTACGGGGTGACGTTCTTTCGCGGGAGTGACGTACTTGCCGTTTAGTATAGTTTTACATCCGAGCTGTAACCTGGTTTCACGGCCGGCACAGCAGGGCAACGGCGGTGGCCGCGATACCTTCCTCCCGACCGGTGAACCCCAGGTAGTCGGTGGTGGTGGCTTTCACGCTGATCTGTTGATCCTCAACGGAAAGGGCGGCTGCGATGTTGCGCCGCATCGACTCCACGTGGGGCGCCAGCCGGGGCCGCTGCGCCAGCATTGTAGCATCAACGTTGACGATGCACCAACCGTCGGCGGCGATGACCCCGGCGGTGCGCTCCAGCAGCGCCAGGCTGCTGATGCCCGCCAACGTCGGCTCTCCCGGGGGAAAGTGCATCCCGATGTCGCCGGCGCCGGCCGCGCCCAGCAAAGCGTCGATGATGGCGTGGCTCAGCACGTCGCCGTCGCTGTGGCCGGCCAGCCCGGTGGTATGCGCAACGCTCACCCCGCCAAGGATCAGGGCGCGGCCTTCAACGAGGGCGTGCGCATCCGCTCCGGTTCCCACCCGATACTGCACCGCGTCTCCCGGTCGCCGGGGCAAGAGCCCCGTTCTTACCTTCTCTCTATGTCTCTCAGCACCCGGTGGGCGTATTCAAGATCATTCAGGGCGCCGCGGTGCGCTATGATTGGCGCATAGGCGATGGCGACAGCGGCGCAAAACATGGCGCCCAACAATATGACCACCATATTCGCGGTGGCGCTTTTCATTGCATCCAGTTGGGAGTACAAAGCCTCGGCCTGGACCGCTACCGACTCCGGAACCGGCCAATCGTAATGGAATACCAGCACCATCAGCAGCGGCAACAGGGACGCCAGCGCGATGAGCATCCACACCGCCACCCAAGCGAGGAACATATGGCGTTCCGAGTTCACCTTGGACCGCAGATATTCCAAGCGGGCGGGGGCCACCGCCATGTCCAGTTGGTCGGCGGCCACGCGCAGGTACTGAGCGTATTCTCTATAGCGCGCCCTATTGACGCTGCTGGCAGCCATGCATATCCCCTTCGCCTACAAGTATATCTTCACTCAACGGGGCAGTTGCAACCCACGTCAATTGCCGGTTATCGTAATTTCAGCCGGCCTGCTCCGAGATAATCCGGTCCACGATGGCGAGGTCCTCAGGAGTCGTTACCTTCAGGTTGTCGTAGTTCCCCCAGAATACGCGCACCGGATGGCCGATGGCTTCCACCATCGCGGCGTCATCCGTGAAATCGCCCGGCGCGTTTCGGTGCGCTTCCAGCAGCAGCCGGTACTCAAACACCTGTGGCGTTTGGGCGGCCCACAAAGCGGCGCGCTCCGGCGTATGGGTAATCAGGCCCTCATCGCCCACCACCTTGATGGTGTCTTTGACCGGAACGGCTGCAATCGCCGCGTTGCATCGACGCACTGCGTCCAGGCCCCGGGTCAACACGTCGGCGGCGACGCAGGGACGGGCGCCGTCGTGGATGGCCACCCAGCGGCGTTGACCCAGCGCCAGCAGGCCGGCGTAAACCGAGTCCTGCCGTCGAGCGCCGCCGGCGCAAATGGACGTGATCTTGCCGACACCGAACCGGCGCACCAGCGTCTCCGCCTCGGACACCGCTTCGGCGGCAACCACCAGGACAATAGCCGCCACGGCTTCCGACGCCGCCAGCCGGCGCAGCGTATGGACAATCAGGGGAGCGCCCTGAACTTCGGTGAAGGTCTTGTCAGTTCCACCCATGCGGGCGCTGCGGCCGGCCGCCACTACCACGACTCCCAGGCGGTCGTCTTCTTCAGCGTGGGTTTGATTATCGGATCTGACCATCGCGCCATGCCTTCCTATATTATGATACGACAGTTGGCGGCAGTGTCTCATATGGTTTATGATTTGGACATATCAACATCAGACTGTAACGCAGCGCAACGACCAAGACGACACACCACGGACAAGAGGGGGCAACATGGCTACATTGGATTTGGCCTACCGCGTGCAGACGTACAGTTCCGGAACCCACGGCAGGGCAATCTGCAACGCCCGCACCCACCATTGGGTCGCCGATGACGGCGGCGGTGACGCGGTGGGCGCCGGAGAACTCTTCCTCTCGGGCATTACGGCCTGCGCCGTCAACATGGTGGAGCGCATCGCCGTCACTGATGACGCTCCGGTGGACTTCATGGAAGTCTCCGCCGAAGCTTACCGGGACCCTGACGCCGTGCCGGGCGATATTTCCCTTTACGCGGACGTGCGGATTCACTTCAAGATCTGGGGAGTAGATGACGACCAGGGCAACCATTTAGTGGACACCTGGAAAAAGCGTTGACCGCTGTACGGTTCGGTCGCCGTGGCGACCCCCAGCACATCGGTAACCGCCGAATTCGTCGCCGAATCTCACCAGAAGCACGGCGGTTAGTCCCCGGCTTGTTGACGTAGCCCGCCGTTCCCCGGCATTGCAACGGCCCCGGTCGTCCGCCGCGAATGCGCCTGGGCGCCCGGGGCATGGCTTTGGATAAACCGCGTCGGGGATACCGGCCAGGAGACCTATCATAGAGTTCCCGTTGGCCATATTCGCCGCCGGCCTTTCCGACGGAAGCGGCGGCCTGCTTAAGGACTTTGCCATCGCCATGGCGATTGCCGCCGGCGGGCTGGCCCTGGCCCGGCTGGTGTGGCAGCCGCCGGTGCTGGGCTACCTGATCGCCGGCCTGATCATCGGCCCGTACACGCTGCCTCATCCCATCATCAGCAATCTGGACACCATCGAGTTGCTGGCCGAGCTCGGATTGGTTTTGCTGCTGTTCGGCATCGGCCTGGAGCTGGGGTGGCGACGCATCCAGGAAATCGGCTTGCGCGTGCTGGTGATCGGCGTGATCGAAATCTCCGCCATGACCTTCCTTGGTATGCTGATCGCCAGCCATTGGCTGGGAATAACGGGCGCCAGCAGCCTGTATCTTGGCGGCGCCATGGCCATCAGCAGTTCGGCCATCCTGCTGAAGGGATTGCGTGACGGCGGCAACCTGCGTTCCGGTTGGGGCCAGACCATCGTTGGCATCCTGTTGGTCGAGGATTTCGCGGCGGTGATCCTGCTCACCGTCCTGGCCGGCGTTGCCACCACCGGCTCGGCCAGTTTGGGAGACGTGGGCTGGCTGGTGGCCAAGTTAGCTATCTTCTGCGTTGCGGCGCTGGCCTTCGGAGCTGTGCTGGCTCCCCGGTTGATGCGCATTCTGTCTCGGATGCAGTCGGATGAAACCCTGCTGGTGGCGTCATTGGGCTGCTGCTTCGGACTGGCGTTGGGAGCCGAGTTCCTGGGGTTGTCCGCCGCCGCCGGCGCGTTCCTGATCGGCGTGGTAATCGGCGACACGGACGCGGCGGGCCGGGTCACCCGACTGGTCAGTCCGGTGCGGGATATGTTCGGCTCGCTATTCTTCCTGTCCATTGGAATGCTCATAGACTATCGCACCCTGGACGACTTCATTCTGCCGGCCCTGATGGTGGTGGGAGTATTCATGGGCGGCAAGGTCATGGCGAACACCGTTGGATCGATACTCGCCGGCCGGCGTTCCCGGACGGCGGTGCAGGTGGGCATGACCATGCCGCAGATGGGAGAATTCTCGCTGGCAATCGGCAGGGTCAGCGCCGCCGATGCGGTGGCCGGCCCCATCATCGGGCCCGTTCTCGCCATCTCCACAGCCATCACATCGGTCCTGGCCCCGCTGACCTCACGGGTCGCCACCCCAATGTACGACTGGATCGAACGACGTGCCCCTCCTCCGGTACTTGCCATCAACCTGGTCATACACCTTGGGGTGCAGTCTTTCTGGTCGGCGTTCTCATTGCCCGGCTACACCGGGCAGGTGCTGAAGAACCTGGTGCGCCGCATCCTGATCAACGTGTGCATCATCGCCGTGCTGACGGCCATTGGAACCGCCGCCGTGTACACGCTGCCCGACCTGCTTACCGACAAGGATTCTTCCTCCAACGCGTTGCTGGCCCTCATCCTGGCCGGCGCCACCGTGGGCATAAACATACCCGCCGCCGTGGCCATCTGGCGAGAACTCAGGGCGCTGGCCAACCTCACGGTCCGGGCCCACGTGCGAGAGACCGCCGGAGACCCCGCCCGCTACACCCTGCGCACCCTGATACAGGACGGCATGGCCACCGCCCTCCTGCTGTTGGGCGTGCTGATGCTGGTGCCGCTGATGATCCGGTTGTTTGAATTGGGAAGCCTTTCCGCTCCGCTTTCCATCTTCCTGCTGGTGGCGTCGGCCGGAGCGTTGGTGTTCGCCGGATATCATGTACATCGGGTTCTGGAACCCATATTCCGCAACACCTTCATCGCGCCGCCGGCATCAGCTCGCTCCGAAGGCGCCGCCCCGGCTGCGGCGGAAGTCATTGACGCCGAAACCCCGGCAGAGCGACACCGCGCGGAACCGACGCAGCAGCCAAGCCCGCCCGCCCGCGCTGCGGCGACTTCGTCAGCCGACGACGACTCTACCGAGGACCTGTGGCGCTTCCTTGAGGAACGCATTGAGCGGTTCAATCCTCCGACGAACGGATCAACAGACGACGCCCGTCGCACCGTCCAAAGGGAAGCGGACTAGCAGGCACGGTGCTACAATGCCTCCAGTTCTCATCAGGCAGGTCACACGATGCGCATTTGCTCTTTTCTACCCTCCGCCACCGAGATCGTGTACGCGCTGGGGCTGGAGGACCAGCTCCACGGCGTAACCCACGAATGCGATTACCCGGCCCAGGCCCGCGACAAGCCGTGGGTGGTTCGCAGCGTTTTTGAAGGTACCCAGCCCAGCAGCGGCGAGATCAGCCGGGTCATATCCGAGCGGTTGGCGGAAGGTCTGGGCATTTATCACATTGACCAGGACATACTGGACGCGGCCAACCCGGACTTACTGCTGACCCAGGCCATCTGCGAGGTTTGAGCGGTTTCCTCTCGGCAGGTTGCCGAGTCCACCGCCAATATGACCAAGCAGCCGGAAGTGCTCTCCCTGGACCCGCAGTACCTGGGAGATGTGCTGGAGGATGTGCGCCGGGTGGGGCGCGCCACCGGAGCCGAAACGATTGCCGATCAGGTAACGGCCCGCATGCAGGAACGCATCGACGCCGTGACCCAACGGGCGGAGTTGGCTGACACCCGGCCCCGGGTGCTGCACCTGGAATGGACCGACCCCCTGATGTGCGGCGGTCACTGGGTTCCGGAAATGGTGGAGCTGGCCGGCGGGTCCAACTGCTTCGGCGACAAAGAGATGGGATCGTTCCCGTTGGAGTGGGACGAGGTCGTGGCGAGCCAGCCGGAGGTTATCGTGGTGATGCCCTGCGGATTTGAGGTCCCCAGGGGGATGGAGGACATCCCGCTGCTGACGGCAAAAGAAGGCTGGCAGTCGCTGCCGGCGGTGCAGAACGACCGCGTGTTCGTCATCGACGCCAGCAACTACACCAGCCGGTCGGGGCCGCGACTGGTCACCGGCCTGGAGATACTGGGCGAGATGATCCATCCCGAACTATTCTCGGGGATGATTCCCGAGGCTGGGGCCCGGCGCATATACACCGCCAGCCAGGGAGGTTCACCGTGACGACTAAACCGCAACCCGCTCCGGCGCATCCCCAGCTTACCGAACTGCCTGATCCGCCCCCACTTCCTGACGGCATGCAACAACGACCCCATATCGCTCGCATCGACCAGGTGCTGCGCAGCCATTACCGGCGCCAGCCTCATGCGCTAGTATCCGGAGAAGGCTATCTTTGTTTTGAAGCTCGCGATGCCCGTAGCTCCCCCCGCCCCGACTGCGTGGTAGCCCTGGATCTGCCCTTTCCCGCTCAACTTATTGAAGAGGCCAACGGATACGTCATCAACGAAGTGGGGCAGCCGCCCGACTTTGTGCTGGAGGTGGCGTCGCCGAGCACCGGCCGGCACGACTACACTTCCAAACGGAACATATACGCGCAACTGGACGTGCGGGAATACTGGCGGTTCGATCCCAGCGGCGGCCAGTGGCACGACGCGCCCCTGGCCGGCGACGTTCTGGAAAACGGCGTGTACCGGCCACTCCCCGTTGCGGAAGGCACCGACGGCCTGATGCGGGGCTACAGCCCGAGCCTGGGACTGGAGCTGCATTCGGAAGGCCGTCTGCTGCGGTTCTGGGATCCGGTTAAGCAGGAATATCTGCCCGACCTGATTGAAGCGTTGGAAGCGCTGGCTGTTGCCGAAGCCCGCGCTGGGCAGGCTGAAGCCCGTGCTGAGCAGGCCGAGGAGGAAGTGCGCCGGCTGCGAGCAGAGTTGAACCGCCGGCAATCACCGGAGTAAACGCCGCCTCCGGGCTAATTCAGCCGCGGCCCCTTGAACGGGGTGTTTTGCTCCACCTGCTCGGCGACGATGCGGTTGGCTTGCCTCATCAGGGTCAGCAGCTTCTCCAACTGGCCGCCAGCGGTCGGAGTCTCCAGCAGCGATTGACGCACGTCGGGAGGGAGGGGCAGGCTCACCGCGAGGGTCACGCAGGCGATGCGGGCCAACGCGATTGCTTCATCGGGCACCGAAACCTCACGGTCCCAACCGCCGGCCATGGCGGTCAGTTTTCGCTGGAGCTGGATATACTGTTCGCGTACGCCGGCCACGGTGGTTGACGATACGTCGCCTTCGGCGTCTTCAATATATCGGACCAGGCCCACCAGATGGGGAACGGTCTGCACCGTTTCCAGCAGCTCGAAACGGTTCTCGCCCCGGGTCAGTATGTTGAGGCGCCCTTCCTGGAGGCGCTGCACCTGCGCGACGCGGGCGGTGGTGCCGATGGAATGGGGTTCCGCCGGGTCGCCGACCTCGTTGCCCTCCCTGATGAGCAGCACGCCGAAGGGCTCGTCCTGTTCAACGCAGGAGCCGATCATAGCCTTGTACCGCTCCTCAAAAATATGGAGCGGCAACGGCATACCGGGAAACAGGACCACGTTGTTCAGGGGGAACAACGGCAACTCGTGATACGAACCCGGGGGGAAATCATCAGGATTAATGGCCATGATGCCGCAGTATAACCCCACCCCACCACCTCAGCAAGCCGACCCAGTGCGGAAAACTCCTCGGACCAGCCTCTGACACCGCTTTGTCCGTGATGTTATACTGTCGTCTGGATAATGGCTTGAGAGATACCCGTCATGACCACCCAGGAACATCTTGTTGCTCGATTGAAGCCGCTGGGCATTCGGCTCACTCCTCAGCGCCTTGCCATCGCCGAGGTGGTGGTCAATTCCGCTGACCACCCCACCGTGCGGGAGATTTTTGAGCGGGTACGCGATTTCTTCCCCTACGTCACCCTGGCCACGGTATATTCCACCCTCGGCGTGCTGGAACAGGCCGGCATCGTCCGAGAACTGCCGTTCCAGAAACAGTCCCGCTACGACGCCAACCTTTCCCCTCACGCCAATCTGGTTTGCCTGGGTTGCGGCGCGGTGGTTGACGCCGACGTGGGACAGGAAAGTGTGGCCGAACTGCAGCAGGCCATCGGCCAGAACACCGATTTCCACATCTCCTCCCAGCGAGTTGATTTCTACGGTTACTGCGAAGGTTGCGCCCTGCGCAACTGACAGACCGCGACAACCGCGAGGTGCTTGCAGTGACAACGTACTACATTAGCTACGGAGAGCCGCAACCCCGTTTCAACTGGCGGACGCTGCTGCTCATCCTGCTGGGTCTGCTGGCGTTGGCGATTCTGGCGGGGATCGCTTACGGCATCTTCCTGCTGGTGACCGGCGAGGACGATTCCGGCATCGCATCTCCCGCCGGCGCTTCCGATGCCGTCCCATTGGCCGACGCTGTGCCTTCTCTCTTTCATAACAACACGAATACCATTTTCCTGGTGGACAACAGCAAAACCATCAGCGGCAGCCTGCCCGTGGTTAAGCAAGCGTTGTTGAATGTGGCGTTGCCTTACGTCACTGATGATGACGCCGCCCGTCCGCCTGATGACAGTCTGGCGTCCCTGGCTCTGTTCACCGACGTTCCCGATCCTTTCCCGGAATTGGCGCCGCTGGAGTCGCTGGAAAACTCCAGGAAATGGCTCAATGCGGTGGATACCCTGAAGACAATAGACCGACCGGCCTATATCTACGACGCGGTTCACGTGGCCCACAGCGCACTCCTGAGCCACGGCGACGACAAGCGGGATAACGTGATAGTGCTGTTGACTGACGGCAGCGACGGGGGGTTCATCATAGTTGACCCGGCCAAAGCGGAGATCTGCGGGGCAGGAATTGATAGCGTGCCCGGGGAAGTGTGCAGTCCGGTGTTTGAAACCATCACCATCGACCCGGCGGAGCTGGTGCCTTGTCCGCCGGATATGGCGGTGCGCCCCGGGGAAGTGTGCGACCCGGTGCGGGTTGCCACTACCGGCGAGGCGGTCACTGCTTACCATCCGGTCCATCCTGATGAGGTGAAGACCTGCCCCGCCGAGCTGGGCGGCGCCAGCAACTTCTGCGTTGATATTATCACCGGCTACCAGCCCTTCGACCCCGACGCGGTGCAGCCCTGCCCGGCGGGGCTGGAGGAACCGGGCAAAGCGTGCATTGATACTACAAGCGAGCTTACTCAGGATGAACTGTTGGCGGTGCTGCTCCAGAGCGACGTGCATAACCTGAAAGTGCATACTATCGGGCTGGGCGACCCAACCAACCACACCGTTTTGCAGCTGCTGGCTGAGGCCACCGGGGGCGAGTACGTTTATGCGGACGCTTCCGAAGCCAGCGCCTCTGCTATGAAATTCCTCGACGTTGCCGCCGGTTCGCGTTAAATATTCCCACCGTTGGCCTACCTATCCAGGCTCAGCCTCACCAACTACCGCAATTTCCGCCAGGCGGATGTTGCTCTGTCCAGGGGCGTGTCCGTGTTCTACGGGTCAAATGCGCAGGGCAAGACGGCCTTGCTGGAGGCCGCGTACACGCTGGCGGTGGGGCGCTCCTTCCGCACGGAACGGGAACGGCAGGTGCTCAACTTCGACGCCGCACGGACGGGCGACGCCGCCTACATTACCGGAGTCACCTGCCGGGATGGGCAACAGATGACCGCGGTGGTCGGTTACTTGCCGTCGGCGCGAGGGACCGGAGACTCCGAACGCGAGGCCGGCGCAGCGTCAAACACGAGCGCCTTGCCGCCAGTCACCAAGGAGATACGAGTCAATCGCCAACGCAGCACCGCCTCCCGCCTGGTGGGCCGCATCGGCGCTACTCTGTTCTCGGTGGATGACCTGGAACTGGTTCTCGGCTCCCCTTCAAATCGCCGGCGGTTCCTTGACATTCTGATCTGCCAGGCCCACCGGCCTTACCTGGACGCCCTCCAGCGGTATCAGGCCGCTCTGCGGCACCGCAACGGCCTGCTGCGCCGGCGTCGGGAAGCGTCCATCGCCCCTGAGGAGTTTGATTACTGGGACGAACAACTGATTCAAACCGGGACGGAAGTAACGATAGGCCGAGATGATGCCATCAAGCGGTTGTCCGACTCGGCTCGCTGCCATCACCGGAACATGGCTGAACCCGACCAAACCCTCACCCTGGAATATCGCCCCAGCGTCGCGCCGCAGGAGACGGCAGGCGACACGGCGGCGGTTTTTCGCGAGCAAATGCAACGACACGCTGCCCGCGAGCAGGCCACCGCTGCCACCGCCGTCGGGCCGCACCGCGACAATTTCGCCATATTCATGAACGGGCGGGACGCCAACTCATTCGCCTCTCGCGGCGAGGCCCGCACCATCGCCCTTTCGCTGCGCCTGGCGGAGGCCGACTACCTGGCGCAGGCTCGCGCCGACGACCCCATCATTCTGCTGGATGACGTGTTCTCCGAAATGGACGACCGCCGCCGCGTCAGGGTCTTGCAAAAGGTTTCTCAATATCGCCAGACTCTGCTGACCACCACCGACGCCGAACCGTTGCGCGCTATCCTGGGCGATACGGCCTCCTACTTTCGCGTGGCCGACGGAGCGGTATCTCCCGAAACGGGGCCGAATTGAAAGACATGGATCCTATTGAGAACGCCGCCCGGATCCTGGTTGCCGCCGACTACGCCATCGCCCTGACCGGCGCCGGCCTTTCGGTGGAAAGCGGCATTCCATCCTTTCGCGGTCCCGATGGCTTGTGGACCAAGTACGGTCAACCCAGCAACCTGTCCTACCGGGTGTTCGCCCGTGATCCCCAGGACTGGTGGGAACGCCGTCTGAGTGACGAGGTCACGCCGGGCAATCCCACCTCTGATCTCAAGGACGCCGTGGACAACGCTTTGCCCAATCCCGGCCACGTCGCCACAGCGGAACTGGAGCGCATCGGCGTCCTCAAAGCCGTGATTACGCAGAACGTGGACGATCTGCACCGCCGGGCCGGCAGCGTCAACTTGCTGGAAATCCACGGCAACCGAAACTACCTGCGCTGCATCGGATGCGGCTGGCGGCGGCCCCGCGTCGAGTACGCCATCACCGACGTGCCGCCCGTCTGCCGGGAGTGTGGCGGCGTAATCAAGCTGGACACCGTAATGTTCGGCGAACCCATACCCGCCGCCACGCTGGAAGCCTGCTTCGCCGAGACGCAGCGATGCGACGCCATGCTGCTGGTGGGCACGTCCGGGGCGGTGAATCCGGCGGCCCAACTGCCCATCCTCGCCCGGGAACGGGGAGCGCAGATCATTGAAGTCAACCCGGAGCCCACCCAGCTTACGCCATACGCTCACACCGTCATCACCGGCGCCGCCGGGGAAATATTGCCGCACATAGCGGAAGCCGTCCAGAATCTGCACCGGGCACGTTGATACTGCGAAGCTTCAAATGGGACAAACCCTGACCAACTGGCTCCGCGCGCTGAACGACGCGGCTTTGGCCGCCGATATTACCTGGATTGACCTGCTGGTCAGTCTGGCCATCGTCGCTGCCGCGATCCTGTTCGCCTTTCTGTTCAGCCGGCTGTTATTCCGCCTGATCCTGCGCGGGGCGCGCCTGTTTCCCGGTGAGCTGGACGATCATCTGGTCACGGCGGCGCGTGGCCCGGTGATCGCTTACATCGTCCTGCTGGGAGCGTACCTTGCCATAGAAGTGCCGCTTACGCTGCCATCCGAAGTGGACGCAGCGGTCAACAAAGGGGCAGCGGTGGCCGCCATTGTCATCGGCGCGGTGCTCATAAACGCGGTCGGTCGTAGCGCGCTCGCCTGGCTCCAGGATTACCTGGGCAGCACACCGGCCGCCAACACCGGCAGCTGGGCGCTCCCCCTGGCCCGCCGCGCCCTGCTCATCGTGGTGGCGGTGATGGCTATCATGGTATCGCTGGACGTGCTGGGGGTGAACATCACTCCGCTGATCGCCGGCCTGGGCATCGGCGGCCTGGCGGTGGCGCTGGCGATACAGCCGACGCTGAGCAACCTGTTCGCCGGAACCTACGTCATCACCGAGGGGGTGGTCAGCCCGGGCGACTACATCGACATGGAAGGGGGCGTCAGCGGCTACGTGGTGGACGTGAACTGGCGCAGCACGCGCCTGCGCACCTGGGGCAACAACCTGGTCGTGGTGCCCAACTCCCGCTTCGCCGAGACCATCATCACCAACTACAGCAAGCCCGACGAGCACGTCAACGTGTTTCTCACCTGCGGCGTGGCCTACGAGAGCGACCTGCAACGGGTGGAAATGGTCAGCCAACAGGTGATGGAGCAGGTGCTGGCCGAACATCCCGGCGCGGTGCGAGAATATGGAGCCTATTTCGGCTACGATACCTTCGGAGAAAGCAACATTGACTTCTGGCTGTTCGTACAGGCCAAAGACCGCTTGGCGAGTTTCGAGGTGCGTACCGAGCTGATAAAGCAGCTGCACGCGCGGCTGACCGAGGAAGGGATCACGATCAACTACCCGGTGCGGACGCTGCACTTCCCGGACGGCTGGAACCCGCAAGACGGGACGCCGCTGCCGCCCCGGCCCGCCACGGCGCGACGGCCGGCGATATCGCGTTCGCGGACGGCGACAGCCGAAGATACACCCGACGGCGGTGTGGACGGGCCGGACATCTGATACTGTGCGCCGGGGGCAGGCCGTTGGTTCGGCGGACATTGCCGCCGCGACGGGATTGCCACGCTGCGCTCGCAATGACACCTTGGATGTAGGCGGGGCGGTTTCTTCCGATATTACCTCGACAAGCCGTAGGCGGTGGCCTGTAGTTTGGTGTCACCGGTGGCGTTGAGGAGCTGGGTGATGCTGCCGATGAGGGAGCCGACGGCGATCTCGCCCCAGAACCAGAGGCGCGCACCTCATGAGCGCAAAAGCCAACCACGTTCAGCGGCCAATTCTTTTAGACGATCCGCTTTGCGTCTAATGGCGCTCCTAGTGAGGCCTGCAAAATCCAAATAGGCGTGTTCCGGGTACGGCTTCCCATCGAAAATAACCGCAATCCCTGCGGTCTGACATTCATCGACCGTTACTGCTACTACACCAGCGGCCTCTTGGCTACCTAGTGCACGGTTGGTAAAGTGGTGCAACGCAGCTTCTGGTGTGATCTGACTACCGTCATAGACCGACAAGCGCCCGTTGTCTTTGGGCGTTGGGCGAAACACTTGAGAGGTAAAAGATCCCTCCTGGATCCACGAGGGATGAACCATCCTGTACAGCAAGGTCTCTGGGTTCATGCCGCGCTCGTTGACATGCGTCGGATCTCGTCAGAAAACCAATCCCATGACCTCACGTCGTTCAGATCTAGGGCTTGTTCATATTCATTGTCAGAATGTCTGTCGAACCAAAACCACTCTGCAAGGTGGGTGTTCAGATCTATTTCTAATGTGACTGAGTTACTGCCCAGCGACCATTCCATCTGTATTCCACCTTCAAAAGTTGGATACGTGTAGGGTAAAGGAAGGTCTCTGGAGTAACGGTTTGCGAATGTTTCGGCTAACCAATTCAATCCCGACGGGGATGGTGCATACCCGTCACCTTCCAACCAGCCGTCTTTTAGATTGTGGAATTCGTCCAAGCGATTTGGAACATCCAAAGGATTGATGGGGTCGATAGTATGCACGGACTGAAGCCCGACTAAACGGTCGTCCCGGTCGTACCTGCCGATTCCCTCCACCATAATTTGTGCCCCGTTGACGTATCCGTTGAATGTCTCCATGATGACTTCGCGATACCGGATCGGCATCGGGATTACCAACCTGCGCATTTGTGGTGGGTGTAATTCGAAAGTCATTCGGAGTTGGTCGGCTTCAGGAACGGGTCCACGCAAAGTAATTGGCTCGGTGGTTTCTCGGATGCGGGATATTTCGATGAGCCTAGCCCGCGTGTTCACGTTGTATCGTTCCGATAACTTGCCAGATGGCGTGACGAAATCAATTGATTCGTCATCCAACAAATTCTTGGCAATTTGGTCAAAGTGCCGCAGACACGTAGGAGGGACATAAACTTCATCAAGGGAATCTCGTGAGATAGCGTCAAGCGTGTCGATCATGATGTCCCGTGCCCGTTCCAAGATAAGTTGGTGCCGTGGAGGAATTCCGTTCAAAGATGGCTGTGTGTCGGTTAGAACGATGGTGGACTCCGCGCTGCCTTCGGCGATGCCCGTGAGTTTAAGTTCGAAGCTATTCGCGAAGCCTCTAGGAATTGCCAGCCGAGACTCCGGGTGGTCTTGTCTCAACCGCCACTTGGCGACCTCAAGGATAACCTTCTGTAGGCTGGCCAAGTCCTCTAGGACTTCCAGTGGTATTTCGGCACCGTCGAACCTCGCACCGTGCAGGCGCGGCCGCAAGAATTCTATACTGGCCATGATTCTCCCTCTGCTGCCCCTCTGGCCCTGGAGACCTGCTCCGAGACACTAGCGGGAGAGGCCGTAGGCCGTCGCCTGCAATTTGGCGTCCCCGGTAGCATTCAAACGCTGGGTGATGCTGTCGATCAGCGCGCCCACGGCGGTTTCGCCCCAGAACCAGCGGTGGATGTCCTCCTCGCCGTCGTCGGGACGCTGGGCCATGCGGGCCTCGTAGCAGAACGCCTTGAGGTCGTCGGCGCAGTAGCGGACGAACTGGGGCACTGAAACGTCGCCAGGGCGCTCGTCTATGTCGGCGTCGTCGCTTTCAGCGTAGGCTTCCAGGAAGCGGATGATGCCGCGGAACCGCCGCTGGGGTATGCCGGTGACGCCCACGGCGGTGCGGCCCCGCTGTTCCTGCCACCGCTCGTAGTAGCCGCGCAGGGCAGTGATCTCGTCAGCCGCGTCCAGGGGTTTGGCCTCGCCGTTGGTTGAGGCAGGCACCTCCGAGGCCTGGGGCAGACCGATGGGGCCGGCTTCCTCGGGATAGTCGGCCAAAACCGGGCCGGCGTTGGCATCCAGCGTCGCCAGCGCGGCGGCCAGCACCTGGTGCTGGAAATCAGGGTCGTCGGGTTTGCCCATGGCGTAACCGAAGTAGAAGGGCACCCACAGGGCGCGCGGCGGGCGCACCCGCTCCGCGTGTTCGCGCACCAATGCAACGGCGACGGTGGTCAGGCCGGCGGCCTCGAAAACCCGGGCCAGGACGCTCACGGCGTGCGTGCAGAGGGGTCAAGTGGGAGTCAGCAGGACGAGGTCAACTCCCTCCGCCTTGAGCCGTTGCGCCACCTCCGGGCCGGTCTGCTCGGCGATTACCGTGCAGTCGCGGAGGGCGCCCATGAAGGAGTAGTGGTTGGGGGCCGCGTTGCCGATAACGCCCCGCTTGGCCAGTTCTCGTATGCGGTCCATGGGGAAGGCAACGTTGATGTCCCGGTAGATGGCGGTGCGGTCGAAGCCGATGCTGAAATGGCTCTGCACGATGTCGGCGGGATCGGAATCGCTGGGGATGACGCGATAGGTGGACTCGCCGCCGGGGTGGTCGCGGTTGAAGGGCTGGTCGTCGCGCAGGTGGAGACCGGCGGTGGTGACGATGGCGGCGGTGCACTCGGCCAGCGGTTTGCCCAAGGGTGTCCAGGGGACGCCGTCGGCTTCCAAGCACGGGAAGAATTGCAGCATCTGGCGCTGGACTTCGGATAGGACTGACAAGCGGGGCATAACTACCTCTCTTCAACCAAGCAGAGCCACTACCCGATTGACAAAATTGTGAACCTTGGGACGCAGAACATCCAGCTCATAGTCCGTCATATCGTTATGATAAAAGTTGCGGTGAAACCGTTCGGCGTGGGCAAATCCATACTCGATGGACGGGTCGTTATGCTCGTCTGAAAGACGCTCCGCGGTGTCCTTGAATGAACTGTGGCTTCCCAAGCGACGGCTCTGGCGCATGGCAACCGCCATCAGGGCGTGAGTGGAGGCACCCCACAATTTTTCTGACGCTTGTAGGCGCTCGCCAGCGGCAAATTCCCGGTCAGACTCGGACAGGAATATCAAAGCTGTCCTAGCGTGATCCTCCGTCAGCATACCATCGCCAGAAGGCAGCGGATATAGTCCCGGGCCTTGGCGCCGTCGTAGGCCAGCGCGCGAAGCTCCATGAAGTCCGATTCCGCGTTGTCTCGAAAGTTTTCGGCGTAAATGTACTTCAGGGAGATGAGGTCATCTTCCTCTTCCTGGGCCAACCGCTCTACCGTCTCTCTCAGAGAGAGGCGGCTGCCGTCACAGGACCAGCCTCGGTGGGCGGCCACGGCCATAATCGCCTGGGCAGTTGCATTCCAAAGAGCTTCGGAAGCCGTGAGGTGTTTGCGCTCGGCAAACTTCCGGTCGGAATCGGCCATCAAACCCCACGCCTTTTGCACGTGATCCTGCATGGACATGGAGGAGGTTCCAGTGGTCATTTCGCGAACCCACATACCGGTTTCGCAGGGGCGAATGATTATTCGCCCCTACACAGCCGGCTAGTCGAACATTATCGCGCCGCGGCCGATTTCGCCCCGGTCCAGGTCGTCGTAGGCTTCGTTGATCTGGTCCAGGGTGTAGTGGCGGACCACCAGGTCGTCCAGGTTGAGTTTGCCCGACTGGTACAGGTCCACCATCACCGGCATATCGGTGCGGGAGCGGGCGGAGCCGTAGTAGGAGCCGCGCAGGGTCTTTTCGTTGCGCACCAGGTCAACGGCGTTGATGCCGGCTTCCTGGCCCCAGGGGGCGATGCCGACGACGGTCACGATGCCGCGTTTGGCGGCCATCTCATAGGCGGCCTTGGTAGTGTCCCCGCTGCCGAAGACTTCGAAGGTGTAGTCCGCGCCGCGTCCGCCGGTGAGGTCCCTTACCTGGCGCACCGGGTCCTGGTCGGCGGCGTTGACGGTGTGGGTCGCGCCGAAGCGCATGGCGAACTCCAACTGTGCCTCGCGGATGTCCACGGCGATGACCTGGCTGGCGTTGGCCAGGGCCGCGCCCATGATGACGTTGAGGCCCACCCCACCGCAGCCGATAACGGCGACGGAGCTGCCGGCCTTGATTTCCGCGCTGTACAGGGCCGCGCCGACGCCGGTGGTCACGGAGCAGCCGATCATTGCGGCCTTGTCCATGGGCAGCGGGTTGGCGACGGGAACGACGCCGGTTTCGGGCAGAACGGCGTACTCGGCGAAACAGGCCACCTTGCCCATGTGGTGGATGTCCCTGCCGTCGGCGTGGAGTCGGGTGGTGCCGTCCAGCATATTGGCGCCGGTGGCCCCGTGCAGGTCGCAGAGGTTGCTGTGGCCTTCCAGGCAGGAGCGGCAGCGTCCGCAGGCCGGGACGAAAGACAGGATGACCTGGTCGCCCTCGCTGGCCAGCGTGACGCCGGGGCCGGTCTGGACAACGGTGCCGGCGCCCTCGTGTCCCAGCACCACGGGAATGGCGATGGGAGCGTCGCCGTGCATGAAGTGGCGGTCGCTGCGGCAGATGCCGGCGGAACCCACCTTCACCAGCACCTCGCCGGCCTTCGGCTCATCCAGGTCAACCTCGCGGATGTCCAAGGGTTGACCAACTTCCCACAAAACGGCAGCTTTAACCTTCATAACAGAACGTTTTCCCTCCAGTTTTAGCAGCGATTATACAGGAGCGGACCGCCTCGCGGAGCGACCATTTCTTGAATGTGGTCCCCTTGGTCGTACCCGGCTACGACGTTAATTGGTTCGGGTTTTCCTCCTCCGGTCGGTCGGTTGGTGGTTTGGTTGGATTGCTTCGGGTTCGGGGGTTCAGGTTGTCGGCGCTACGGCCAGAGAGCGTGGGCTGCGAATTGATTTCCTAAGCTAGGCTTTACGCAATTCAAGCCGCGTAAGCGAGGGAATCCACCATTCGGTGGTACAGGGTGACGGGAAGTTCTCGTACATCAGGGTCGCCGGCTGACAGTGATAA
>DAOUJY010000159.1:0-4801 GCA_034421995.1 Dehalococcoidia bacterium
GTCTGGGCCACCTCGACGCCGGGCCGACAGATCATTCTGAAGGCATTTTCGCCAGTTACCGAAAGGGTCAGGTCCGAGCCGAGATGACCTGGCATATCATCGCAGTTGCCGAAGGTCTGAAATCCGCGGAGCTTTCTTACTGGATACGGGACGAGATGCGCCTGACCGCCGTCGAAACCGTTATCCCCCGCTGGGTTGACCGCGCCGGCGGCCCGTACTCCGAGGGTCTCGAGCGCATCAACGCAATCTTCAACGAGCACGTCTACCCAATCGTCAACGTCTATATCAATCCCGACGGTTCCGCCACGATAGAACCGTAACCGGCGCCGTGCGCCCCAACACCACCGCGAGCTATTGAGATGACCATCGCCGCCCCGCCTTGTCCGCCAGAGAGGAGGCCCATACTCGTTATAAGTACCTCAGCGCCGAGCCTGCGGATTCGCCGCGAGTGTAGCGGCCGACCATGCCGCCGCCCTGCTTCCAGCGGCCCTGGCGCTCGATCTCGCGGGTGGGCGCGCCGTTCTGGGCCATCCGCCTTACCATGCCCACCCGCCCGCTGTGGCCGCTGAAGAACTCCCAGTCGCTCAAGCCGGCGGCCCTGGCGATGGCCTTCACCCGCCGGGCGATTTGGGATTCCGACAACCCGAACACCTTCCCCTCACCTGAAGTGCTCGCCGGCCGGATGGCGTCCAGCGCTCCCATGGCAGCGGGGGTGACGGCCACCACCGCGCCGACCGCCTCCGCGTCGGTCTTGGAGCGGATGACGGTGATGCGACCGGAGCCGTCGTCCCAGCGCTGCACGTCGCCCCAGGTGAGAGACGAAGCCTCGGACCGGCGCAGGCCGGCGTCGGAGAGCGCCGCCACCAACGCTACGTCAAACCTGGCCGCCAACATTTGCTGGTTCTATGGTGCACATATTGCAACTAATACTTTCAATATGTGCACCACTGCTGTTACAATGGTCTCATGATAGAGCGAGAGATTACGCCACGGTTGACCGCCCTATTCCGTCAGTACCCCTTCGTCACGGTGACGGGGCCGCGCCAGTCCGGGAAAACCACCCTCTGCCGGGCGGCGTTCCCCGACTTGGACTACGCAAATCTGGAGGCGCCGGACCAACGCGATTTCGCCGAGTCCGACCCTCGGGGATTCCTGGCCCAGTTTGACGACGGTGCCATCATCGATGAGGTTCAGCATGTACCCGCCCTCATTTCATACTTGCAGGTGATCGCTGACGAGAAGGGTGGGAACAGTTTATTCGTGCTGACCGGCAGCGAGCAGTTCCGGCTCTCGGATGCAATCAACCAATCTCTGGCCGGCAGAACGGCGTTGTTGCGCTTGTTGCCCTTTTCCCTGGAAGAACGGCAACGGGCCGGCGTTGGAGATTCGGTGGACGATATTCTGTACTCCGGCTTCTATCCACGCATCATTGATCAGAGCCTCGACCCGACGCAGGCGTTAGGCGATTACTTCGAGACGTACGTGGAACGCGATGTGCGCCGTCTGGGAGAGATCCGCAACCTGTCGAATTTTCGGCGTTTCGTGCGGCTATGCGCGGGGAGGGTCGGACAGTTGGTCAATCTCAGCTCTCTGGGGGCCGATGCCGGCGTGTCCCACACCACGGCGCGTGAGTGGCTGACCGTACTGGAAGCCAGCTACATCATCTTTCAGTTGCCTCCTTACTTTGCCAATATCAGCAAGCGGTTGGTTAAATTGCCCAAGTTCTACTTCTGCGATGTTGGATTGGCAGCGTACCTGATCGGTATCGAAAACGCCGGGCAGGTGGCAACCCATCCGCTGCGCGGGGCCCTGTTCGAAAATGCAGTGGTTGCAGAGGCACTCAAGCATCGGTTCAACCGGGGAAATCGGGCCAACCTCTTCTTCTTCAGAGATTCGAGAGGCCTGGAATGCGACCTGCTCTATCCAGACGGCTCCGGTTTCGCGGCCTTTGAGGTGAAGTCGGGCGCCACTATCGGTTCGGATTACTTCCGCTCCCTCCATCGGGTGGCTGACGTGGTGCCGGAAATCACCTCGAAAACGGTCGTCTATGGTGGCGAGACGCGCCAGTCCCGAAGCGACAGCGAAGTCATAACGCTGGTCAACCTGGGCAGTGCCCTCGATATGCTCGAAGTCAACCTGGAACCTGTGGCCTTTGGGGTGGCGACCAGCATGAACTTCTATACGCAAAAAGCGGGGGATATTGATGACACTCTGGTCGATTTGGGCATTGATGAATCGCAGCTGGAACGGGAGAGTATCAGCGACCTTCCATCCATCCTGTATGACGACGAACTGCCCGAAGTTGCAAGCGTTGGTTCATATGATGGGAGCACAGGAATCTTAGTTGCTACAAGCCGGCGCCTGCTTTTCGTTCGGGATTCATTACCTGAGAAACCATTCTTCCAGTGGTCAACGATGGAACATCCGGAGGGATTACCGCCAGGGCATTATGACAGGCGCGTGCTTGTAGTTGGATTCGACCAGAACCCATTTGTGGAGGGCAGAGATACGATCACTTCAGTGCGTTCTCGCACGGCTCCTGAGGATGGAGAGTTGATCGTCACATACCATTCGTGGGAGTTGAGGGTGTGGGGAACCGCCACGGAGCGCGCTGTCATGCATATTCGTGGACTGACGGGTGATAATCCAAAACTATTCGCGGATTTTCTGCAGGAGAAAAGCGAGTTGTTGGAGACTGAAACGCAACAGTCCTAACCGATGGCAAGCAATGACTCCGGTCAGGAGGTTCCAGATGCGGCCGTGTATGCACCCCAAAGCACCAGTGGTTCGAGTACCTCAAAGGGTGTGCTCATCAAAAACGCGTCGCGACATATAGTGGATTGGGCAACCACGTTGGTTTGTCTGCTCACGGAACTGCGCTGCCTCTTCACTACATCCAAGACGCCTGTCTGGCGTTGCAGTTGCCTCCGATCACCGCGCTGGTAGTGCGAAAGTCCGATGGACTGCCGAGCACCGGGTTCAAGGGTGGCAAAATAGACCTCGCGCCAGGAGCGCAACGCGGTCCTGCAACAGGTGTTCGCGTTTGGTTGGGTACCCATCTACGTTGACCGTGAGGAAGACTTGACCTGGAAACAACAACGCGAGATTTTCAACTTGAACAGATAGTTGATTGATTCTTGCGGGGTAGTCCCGCCACGAAAGGCACGATCCCACGGTGCGTTTGCCGCACTTTACTATCTTCGCCGAGTTCGGCGCGAACTGACCACAAGCCTGTTCCGAAATGAGGAACCACATAGGAAAGTGTCATAAATACCGCAGCGCCGATCCGGCGGACTCCCCGCGGGTGTACCGGCCGACCATGCCGCCGCCCTGCTTCCAGCGGCCCTGGCGCTCGATCTCATGGGTGGGAGCGCCGTTCTGGGCCATGCGGCGGGCCATGCCCACTCGCCCGCTGTGGCCGCTGAAGAATTCCCAGTCGGCCAATCCCGCCGCCTTCGCGATGGCTTTGACCCGCCGGGCGATCTGGGACTCCGAAAGCCCGAAGACCTTCTCTCCGCCGCCAACCCCCACCGGCCGGATGGCGTCCAGGGCCTGCATGGCGGCGGGGGTGACGGCCACCACCGCGCCCACCGCCTCGGCATCGGTCTTGGAGCGGATGACGGCGATGCGGCCGCTGCCGTCGTCCCAGCGCTGGACGTCACCCCAAGTGAGAGACGAAGCCTCAGACCTCCGCAACCCAGCGTCGGAGAGGATGGCCACCAACGCCACGTCGAACTTCCCCCGCTCGCGAGCCTGCTCCGGCGTCTCCAACCCGCGGCCGCGCCGGCGAGGCTGGACGGCGGTGAGGCGGATGACGGCCAGGACGTCGGCGGTGAGGGCCCCGGACTGGCGCTGGGGCTTGGCGAGGCGCCGGCTCCATCCCTTTAAAGAGGCGCGCACGCCCGGATCCCGGCAGGGCGATTCCTGCTTCGCCCATTCGTGGGCCTTGGAGATGGCTGAGGCGGCCAGGCGGAGGGTGGCGATGGAGGCGCCGGCGCCGGCCCGGGCGGCCAGGTAGCGGGCCACGGTGCGGGGCTCCGCCGGCAGTGACCGGAGGCCCACCTGGGCGCACCAGCCGTCGAAGATGCGCCACTGGGTATCGTAGGACCGGCGGGTGTTGTGGGAGAGGACGGCTTCCAGGGAGTCGGCGACGCCCCGGTCGGCGGCGGCCAGCTCGGGGAGCCGGGCGGTTTCCTGGGGGACGACGTGGGCGCCGGGGGCGGTGGTCATGGGCGGGTCTCCGGATGCGGGATTTCGGGGCGATTGGGGCGGGTGAAAGATGCGCGATAACTGTAATTATCGCGCAAAGAATGCACGTTCGCAAGCGGGGCGCAAAGGGCACTTTCCGCTGTCGTTTGCCTGACCAACGCGGGCCGGAAAACCGTTGACTCCGGAGGGTTTGTCTTCCCGCACTCGGGGAGAGCGCCGGATCCTGCCGCGTGAGCGCGTCCGTCGCCGCACCGGTGACCGGCGTGATCAATGGATAGGTATCCATATCTATTTAAAGGAACACGCTGCAATGGATTGGATTGGTATTTGATGCAATGGTTTCCATCGCATAACGGTCGATAGGATTACAAGGCCGGGCGCCATCTCGGGCAAAACGCGAAGGGGCAGCGGTGGTTTTCACTACAGTCCGGTCAACACGACCAATCAACCGGAGGTGAGAACCATGCCCCAATGTGTTGCCTGCGGCTCCGAGCTGGAGCCGCCCGTGCGCGCGCCCCACACCGTCTACGTCAAGACCCTCTACCGCATCGGCGGCCAGGACTACTGCCGCCACCACATCATCAGGGCCGCC
>DAOUJY010000160.1:0-5258 GCA_034421995.1 Dehalococcoidia bacterium
GCGGCGCTGGTGGCGATGGCGACGGTGAAGGTCTCGTTCCCTTCGTCCTCCCCGTCGAAGCGGAGGGGGATGGACAACGTGGCGGTCAGCTCGCCGGGGGCGACGCGGACGGTAGCGGGGACATCGCCCACGTCGGCGGCCACGGCTTTGCCCGCGCCGGTGGCGTAGGCCGGGGTGACGGTGAACGTCAGCCCGCCCGCCGGCGCCTCATGCCCCAGGGAGACGGTCAGCACGGCGCTATTGCTCTCCTTCGCGGAAGCGTCGGCGATGGAGAAGGTCCTGTGGTCTGCCGGCGTACCGAACACCTTGACCCAGTCGCTGTCATCGGGACCGTTCGAACCGCCGTCGCGCGAGGCGCTGAGATGAACGGCATACCTTTGGCCGCTCTCCAGCCCGGTTATGGTGTAGGACGACTGGCCCGCGACGACGGGCAGCCCGCCCCCTCCCGAGATATGTCCCCACACGCCGGAGCCCGGCACGCTCCACCTTATGAAGTGATTGAGCTCCGGCCGGGCGTCCCAGGTCAAAGTCAATGACTGGTGCCCCGGCGTCAACTTCAGCCCGGTGGGGTTGGAGAGTTTCTGCTCCTGGGCCGCGGCCGGCAGCGGAGCGGATAGCAGCAGCGCCGCCAGCCCCAGCAGAACGGCAACGAAGGCGAACGCGCGTAGAGCGGCCATGCCAAGCCTCCCGTAGTTTTCAGAGGCTGAAAAAGGCAGGTAACGGCGAATCCTGCCGGCATTGCGGTTGGACATGGCTGGCGGGTGTCTCATTATCAATTTCCTTCTCGATCCTGGAGATGTTTTGCCATCAACGGGTGCGCCAGGCGGTTGCCCGTCCTGGCAACGTGGTCGTACCGCCAGTTGCGCCGGCGGAGTACGGCGGCCCGGACTTGAAAATCCAGCCCGGACATTATACGGATTTACGTAATCACGTGCGGGTAAAGCAGCGAAGAAGTTTATAACGCAGCGATCACTTTCGGGCCAATTCGTTGGAATTGACCCCAAACAGGCCGTTTCTGCCAGGGGTAAGGACTTGCAGAACGCCGGCCCGCCGGCGCGGCGGGTCTCCCCGGACGGGAAGGGCCGCCCCGAATCCGGGGCGGCCTTTCAGTCATCCGGCGGGCAATCGCCCCGGCTAGTCGTTGTCCCGCACCGTGACCTTCACCGCCGGGCCGGTCATGCCGTGGTACACCGGATCCTCGGCCCAGCCCGGCGGGTTGCCCAGCAGGTCGGCCGGCGCCGTCCACACGTCGTGGTGGATCACCGCCGTGCCGCCGCCGCCCGCGACCTCGTCGTCGCTGGCGACCACCGTGATGGGAACCCCCACGTTCCAGCGGTAGGCCCAGCCCTCCCACATCGCCCCCTCGGGCGGCGCGTAGTTGCTGGGCAGCAGGATCATCCGCTGCTGACCCGCCAGCTCGCTGCCGTTCAGCACTTCGTCCGGATCCTCGGCGAACAGGCTCACCTGCACCGGCTGGGTCGGGTTGCTGCTCAGCCGCACCCGGTAGGTGGCCGAGCCGCCCTCGGTCAGCGTCAGGCTGGCCGGCGACACCACGACCTCGCCCCGGGCCGGCGGCGGCGCGATGACCGCCTGGACCGGGTCGGCCCATTCCCCGGCGCCCACGGCGTTCACCGCCCGCACCCGGAAGTCGTAGGTTCCCGCCACGTTCAGCCCGCTGACCGTGGCCGCGGTCCCACTGACGCGCCGGCTCTCGCTCTGGCACAGGTCGTCCGGGTCGGCGGCGCAGGGACCCCAGTAGCGGTACTCGTACCCGGTCACCCGCGTCCCGCCGTCCTCCGCCGGCGGACCCCAGGCCAGGCTCACCCGGTTCCGCTCCACGCCGGTGACCCGCAGGTCCGTGGGCGTCCCCGGAACCGTGGTCGGCTCCCCGGCCGTGGTGGCCGACGCCGAGGTCGAGTAGGGGCCGCCCCGGCTGCCGCTGAGGGCCGCCACCCGGTAGTGGTAGGTCATGCCGGACATCAGGCCGGCGTGGCGGTAGCTCGTGCCGGCGTGGCGGTCTCGCAGCCGCTGCCACTTCATGCCGTCGGCGGAATGCTCGATGCGGTAGCCGGTGACGCTGCCCCCGCCGGCCGCCGGCGCCGCCCACGACAGGTCAATGCGGTTCTCCCCGTCGGCCGTGGCCGTCAGCCCCGTGGGCGCGTTGGCCGGCCCGCCGGAATCCGTGGTGGCGCTGACTTCCGCCGACCAGTCCCCCTCCAGCGTATGACCGCCGGAGAGGCTGATGGCCCGCACCCGGTAACTCCAGGTCGCGCCGGCCGAGAGGCCGACGTCCGCGTAGGACCTCCCGTCTTCGGGATAGACCGTCGCCAGGTGGGACCAGTCGCTGCCTTCCGTGTTGCGCTCCAGCTGGTACTCGAAGATCTCGGCGTCGCCGCCGGGCTTGCTCCAGGACAGCGCGATCTCGTTGGGGCCGTTGGCCGCCGCCGTGAGCCGGGGCGCCCCGGCCGCCGTGGTAGCCGTCGCCGTATCCGACCACGGCCCGTGCCCCAGGGCGGTGACCGCCCGCGCCCGGTAGTGCCGGAAGGCGCCGGGGGACAGGCCCCGGTGGGTGTAGGACATCCCGTCCGCCGCCCGCACCGTCGCCAGGCGGCTCCAGTTTGCGCCGTCCGTGGAGTGTTCCAGCTCGTAGGCCAGCACGGGGACGGCGTTGCCGCCGGGCATGGTCCACGACAGCGTTATCTCCGACGCATCGTCGTAGTCGGCCGTCAGGGTGGGCGCGGCTATGCTCGCCGACGTTGCCTGCGCCCACGCGCCTGGGCCGTTGGCCGTCCTGGCCTGGATGCGGTAGAGACGGACCGGGCCGACGGACAGGTTGCCGTGCACCCAGCTGGTGTCGTCGGGGCCCAATTGCGCCCCGGTGTCGCTCCATGACTGCCCGCCGTTGACGGACACCTGGATGGTATAGTCGGTGACGGCCGCCCCGTTGCCGTCGGGCTTGGTCCAGGTAAGCCGCACCTCTCCGCCCTGGAGCTGCTCCGCGGTGAAATCCCCGGGCGCGTCGGGGCCGGTCATAGTCGGATTCGACCACGGGGAATGGCCCCCGAGGTAGTTCACCGCCCGGACCCGGTAGGATTGGTTGACGGCGCCGCCTCGCACGTCGGCGTGGATCGTCCCTGCTACCTCGTCGGGCAGAAGTACCCCGTTCCGTTCCACCTGGTAGTGGGTCACTGGCCAGCCGTTCACCAACTTACCTGTAGGCGCCTCCCATCGCAGCAGCGCCAGGTCGCCGAATTCCTGCACCTTCAGCTCTTGGGGCGCGTTGGGATCCCCTCTGCCGGTGCTCGACTGCGACGTAATCTGCGCTTCGTTATTGTCTCCGATATGGTCGTAGTATTCGGTGGAGTGACGGGTCCCGTCGACGACCACCGAATAGTCTTGGGTGGTCTTGATTGCTGCTGTGATTGGATCCCCATCGCCGAAGATGGTCAGGGTTTCCTTTTCGCTCCCGCCAAGCTCGCGCGCACGTTCCAAGGCATTCATCTCGCCGATGGTCCAAAAGCCCTGGCAGAGGCCGTTTGCGTCGCAGGATCCCTTTTCGTAGCGGCCCCGGCTGGCATCGGCCCGGGCCCCTTCCGGCACGCCGGTCAGCGTCACCAGGACGCCGGCAGCGGCGCTCGGCCCGTTGTTCACCGCCTCGATGACGTAGCCTTTCTGCCGGCCCTGCGGTCTATCGCCCTGCCGCACCTCCAGTTCCGCCGCCGGGCCGACGTGGAAGGTGTAGGTGGCGCTGTCGGTGTAGGTGGTGCCGGAAAGGGTGCCGGTTATTTCTAACAGCACTTTGTAGGTGCCCAGCGCCCCGAAATGGAAAACAGCGTCCGCAAGCCAATCACTGGGATTGTTTCCTAAATCTGACAAGGTCCACGCATCGCTCGTGACTTTCGAGCTGTCCGGGGCGACCAGAAGGGACGTCAAATCGTGGCCGCCGAAGTCGCCCAGCATCTCCCAGCGGCCCGGCGCGTCTCCGCCACCCGGCGCGGTTACCGTCACGGCTTCCTGGACTATCCAACTGGAGGCGAGCCGCGCCTGGCTGTCCCTCAAATTCATCAGGTTCTCAGTGGACCAGATTACGTTCTCGTCGTCATCCATGTCACGCCCCCGGCGATCGTCAACGTGGATGGTCACCAGTTCGGGCGGGAGAAGCATGCTGCCTGGAGAAGCATACCGCCCGGAACGAGTAGCCACGTCATCCCGCCTCTGCTTCGTAACCGGGTGCGAAGAGGAGAGTTTCAATTCGGTAACAAGCTCCAGCGTATCGTTCGCGTTGCAGGGGTATGCGGTAACACCGATGCAGGGGAAGAAGGTGAACAGGTCGATATCGCCGCCGCCAATCAGCTCCGGCGGATGGTCTCCCAAGCACACCGTCGCGGCGTCGTCGTATCTCCATCTGTCACGGTCGGGCGGCGTGACCCTATCCACCTCAGCGGTCAGGCACCTTGTCTCCAGGGGCGCGCTCCCGCTCAAGTTCACGGGCACGTTCAGGGTTTTGGTTCTGGTAGCGTCGCCCGTCGCGGGCAGTTCGCCGACGCGCCAGGTTGCGGTATTCCCCGAAATAGTAGTATCGGGCATACTCGACGATGCGAAGGACAGCCCCGGCGTGAGGGTGATCTTCAGCTGCACATCCTCTTTAGGGTTTTGGCCATAAGTCTCACTGCTATAGCCCGCGCGATTTATCGCAGCGAGTCTGAAGACGGTTTGACCGTTCGGCGCCGGACGTAGGTCATCCACACTGACCCTCACACCCATAGAAGAATTATTAGTGTGGGCAAGGTGACCTATCCTCCATAGATATGTCCAGGTTTCGGCACGATTGTTGTATTCAAACCTCGGCGTTTCCTGGGGCGAAGACGAAATGATTGAGACGCGAAGCAGAAAAAATCCACTATTTCCGGACGTTTCCCCGCTGATTTCGTAAGTCCTGACCTTGTTGGGGGGTATTGACGAAATAGTAAACACACGATTGACGGAACTAATGACGGGAATGTAGGGGGTAGGGGGTATCGCATATACGCGCGTCAATTGCGGACCGGATTCAACTCTCACCTTCACGTCATGAACCCATATATCAGAGTTATTTCTTACCTTTAAAACCCAATCCGTGTCAGAGGGGTCAGGCTTCAGCGGTTCAATAACCTTTGGTGCTAGTTTGAGACGATTTTGAAAATGCCACGAGGTTCCCCTATGCTGCGAGTTGAGAACACTCCGCAGCGAGGAACCCCATGAACATCTCCGATTTTATC
>DAOUJY010000161.1:0-3564 GCA_034421995.1 Dehalococcoidia bacterium
GGTGCGCAACGATAGCCCCATCGCCGCCAACATCCCGGTGACACTGCACTTCCCGTCTGCCGACAAGCAACCGGAAACCCGCCGTCCTCGAGCCGCTCCCGGCGCGACCGCAACGGCCAATTTTACCTGGCGAACCGGCGACTACCTTCCCGGCACTCACGATTTCCGAGTTGAAGTCCCCTCGTCTTCACCATCCGAACAACGGTTCACCGTCGAACTGCTCCCCGTTCCGATCAACGTCTCCATCGTTGGCATCGGCGCAGAACCCGCCGGCAGCGCCACCGTAGGCGAGCGGGTGGAGATCCATGTTACGGCGCGCAACCACGGCTCCACACCGGTCAACGTTCCGATCCAACTCACCTTCCCGTCGGAGGACAAGGGGCCGGAGCAAAAATCGTTGCGCATCCCTCCCGGCGAAACTGGCGTAGCCTCATTTACGTGGAAAACCAGTAACTATAAACCTGGCCTTCATGTTCTGGTCGCAGAGATCCTCCTGGAAAACAACCTCACCCGTGGCCATACCTCGGCCGAACTGCAATTCGTCCTCAATCCTCCTACAATTACCGCGACCATCCTGGAGATCTCGACGGTCCCCGAAGCTCCGGTGGTGGGAGAAGTCGTTGCCATCACGGTCTCGGTCCGCAACGATAGCCCCATCGCCGCCAACATCCCGGTGACACTGCACTTTCCCTCTGCCGACAAGCAACCGGAAACCCGCAATCCCCGGGCCGCTTCAGGCGCGACCGCAACGGCCACATTCACCTGGCGCACCGGCAACTACCTTCCCGGCACGCACGATTTTCGGGTTGAAGTTCCCCCGGCTTCACCGTCCGACCAACGGTTTGCCATTGAACTGCGCCCGGCTCCAATCAACATGTCCATCGTTAACATCGGCGCGGACCCCGCCGAAAGCGCTACCAGAGGCGAGTGGGTGGAGATTTGGGTTGCGGTGCGGAACGACGGCCCTGTCGCCACCCGCATCCCGGTGGAACTCACCTTCCCTTCCGACGACAAAAAACCGGAACGCAAGTCGCTGCGCATCGCGCCTGGCGAGACCGCGCGCGTAACCTTCACCTGGAAAACAGCCAATTACGACGTCGGGCCGCACACATTGGTGGCCACACTTCTGTCCGAAAGCAACGTCGCCACGGGCAATACCTCTGCACAGTTGCATTTTCTGCTCACGGCCCCGGCGACAGGAGCGCGGGCCGGCGCCAGTGCTGGCGGTGGCGGTGGCGCAGGAGCGGGCGCCGGCGCCGCTGCTGCTCCCACTCCGAAACCGCCGGTTCCTCCCCAGGCAATCGTCTCCCGCATCGTGACGATAGAGGCGCGTCCCAAATCACCGGTGGTGGGTGACCCGGTGACGATAACAATTGAAGTAAGCAACGACGGACCTGCTGTTGCCCGCATCCCCGTAACCCTGCACTTTCCGTCGGCCGACAAGCAGCCGGAGACACGCCGGCCCCGGGTGGCTCCTGGAACCACTGGGACTGCCACCTTCACCTGGCGCACCAGCCGTTATGCGCCGGGTCGGCACCATTTCCGAGTTGAGGTCGGCGCTGGGGCATCGTCCGGTCGGCGCTTTACCATTGAACTGCTCCCGCCCGCCGCTGACTTCGCCGTGGTGGACATTTATCCTCCGTCTGTTGCCCATCCCGTGGTCAAAGGCGATTGGGTGGAGGTTGCCGCCTTCGTCCGCAATCAGGGTCCCCATGGAGGTCGGGCCACTATCCACCTTTACAACGAGACGGAGCGCAAGGTGATGTACAGTAAAAACCTGAGCCTTGAGCCGGGCGAAGCAATAGTTGTCGAGTTTACCTGGAAGACACTGCGCTACGCCGAAGGAGAAAACGAGATATTCATCCTGTCAAATGCGGCGTATGACAAAAATCAAGACAACGACCGTTCTCCCACCGCAATCGTCAACATACTCACTAACCGGGACATCACCGTTGGCTTCGGGATCAACAACCTCCTGGACACTACGGCCGACACGACGTCCGCACCGAACATAAGAACCACCGCCGCATATCTGGACGAAATCCTCGTCCTCGGCGCCGGCTCGCCGCCGGCGGGCAGAGTCGCCCTTGTTCCGCCGGCCGCGCAGATCGGGACGCAACCGCAACGGATTGACGACGCTGACAATCCAGCCGCGATACACCGGCTACGTCAGTCAGCCCAGACTTCTGCCACGGATTGCGTCCGTTTGCAGTCGCTACTTGGGCAGAATCAACCTCGTGGCGTGTTGTGCCCCAACGCTCCGGCCCTGATTCGCTAATGGAATTCGGCCACAACCGCATCGCGCAGCACTTCAACCAGGTGCCGCGCCCGCCGCTGCGTGCCGTGCTCCACCTGCTGCCGGCAGGACACGCCCATCACCGCGACCTCGGCATCCGGTTTGGCGTTGATGGCCGGGAACAGGGACAGCCCGCCGATCTGCATGGATATGTCGTAGTGTTCTTTTTCGAACCCGAAGGAACCGGCCATGCCGCAGCAGCCGGCGTTGATCAATTCTGCCTGGAAGCCGGGCGGCATTCCCAAAACCGCCATTGAGCTGGCGGTGCCGACCATGGCCTTCTGGTGGCAGTGGCCGTGGAACAGCACCTGCTTCTCCAGGTCGGAGAATTGCAGATCCAGCCGGCCTTCGGATTTAGCGCTGGCGAGGAACTCGTCGATGAGGAATGAGCTTTCCGCGACGGCCCGGGCGCGGTCGTCGGCCACGAACTCGGGATACTCGTCACGCAGGGTGAGCAGGCAACTGGGCTCACAGCCCACGATGGGGATGCCCCGGCTGGCGTAGGCGTGCAGGGCGTCGATGTTGGCGCGGGCCTGGTCGCGGGCCTGGTCCAGCAGACCTTTCGAAATCATGGGCCGGCCGCAGCAACCGCCGTTGACCAGTTCCACACCGTAGCCGGCGGCCTCCAGCACCTCCACGGCCGCGATGCCGATCTCGGGGTAGTTGTAGTTCATGAAGGTGTCGTTGTAGAGCGCCACCGTCCCGTACTTCGCCTCGCCATGCCCGTTCCTGCCCCGCCGTGCGAACCAGTCGGGCAGGGACATTGACGCAAAGGCGGGCTGATTACGCTGCGGCGCGATGCCCAGGAACCTCGACGTCAGCGAGCGGCCCAGCGCGGATCCGGCCAGCCAGTTGGTGACCGGCGCGTAGCGGCTGCCCAGCTTGTTCAGACCGTTGATGTTGGCGAAGAAGCGCGAGCGCAGGGGCACGCCGTGCTCCTTGTGGTAGTGGTCCAGGAACTCGTACTTGAGCTTGGCCATGTCCACGCCCGACTCGCATTCCGCCTTGCAGGCCTTGCACTCTAGGCAGAGGTCCAGCGCCTCGTGCAGGCGATGGTCGGTGATTGAGTTCTCGGCGCCGTCGGGCATCCGGCCGGAGAGGGCGGCGCGGAGCAGGTTGGCCCGGCCCCGGGTGGAATGCTCCTCGTCGCGGGTGGCCATGAAGGACGGGCACATGGTGCCGTCCAGCTTGCGGCAGGCGCCCATGCCGTTGCACATCTCCACGGCGCCGGCGTAGCCGAAGTCCTGGGAGAAGTCCAGCGTGGTGTC
>DAOUJY010000162.1:0-19275 GCA_034421995.1 Dehalococcoidia bacterium
TGATCGTCTATGACCTGCGCGAGGAGGCGGCCCTGCCCCTTTTGGAAGGCGGCGCGCGTCTCGCCAACACCCCTTCGGAAGTGGCCGCCGCCAGCGACATCACCTTCACCTCGTTGCCCGGACCCTACGAGGTGGAGGCGGTATCCACGGGCGCCGAGGGCGTGCTGGAGGGCATCCGTCCCGGCAGCGTGTACATCGACCTGTCCTCCAGCCGGCCCACGCTGATCCGGGAGATCGAGCCGAAGTTCCGGGCCAAGGGTTGCCATGTGCTGGACGCGCCGGTGAGCGGCGGCAAGACGGGCGCGGCGTCGGGCAACCTGGCGGTGATGGTGGGTGGCGACCGGGAGGTATTCGAGCGGGTGAAGCCGGTGCTGGACTCCTTTGGCGACAAGGTGTTCTACGCCGGGGAGATTGGCGCGGGCAGCGTGGCGAAACTGGTGCACAACATGATTGGGCACAGCGTGCGGCAGGCCATCGCCGAGGGCCTGACCCTGGGGGTCAAGGCCGGCGTGGAGCCGGAGGCGTTGTGGGAGTGCATCCGTCGCGGCTCGCTGGGCCGGATGCGGGTGCTGCACGAAGGTCTGGTGCGAACGATGTTCCGTGGCGAGTTTGAGCCGGCCAGTTTTGCGCTCAACTTGGCCTTCAAGGACATTTCCCTTGCCACCGAACTGGCCCGTGAATATGACGTGCCCATGCCCATGTCCACGCTGGCGGAGCAGATCGCCATGCAGGCCATGAACCGGGGCTGGGGCGACGCCGACAGCAGCATCACCGTGCTGTTGCAGGAAGAGCAGTCCGGCGTGGAAGTCCGCGCGCCGCACATCGACCCGGCCCGCGCCGGGCGGTTCATCACCACCCACCCGGACGACGAGTAGAGGCGGATGAGATTCGCGCTCGCGCGCACCCCTTATCGGGCCGGATGGGAGATGATTTGATGCCCTCTTTCGACGATTACGTCCTGGTCAGCCAGTTCCCGGAGCAGCCGGCGGAGCTCATGGTGGTCGCCTTTCGCGGCTGGCCCGATGCGGGGGACGCCGCCACCGCCACGCTGAATTACATGATGAACGCCCTGGGAGCGGTGAAATTCGCCGAGATCGACCCGGAAGAGTTTTTCAACTTCGCCCAGGAGCGGCCCCGTTCCACCCGCAGCAAGGACGGGGCCCGGCATCTGCAATGGCCGGCCAACGAGTTCTACCATTGGCCGGGAAGCGATACGGCGCCGCCGGCCGTGTTCTACCTGGGCACCGAGCCACACCTGCGCTGGCGCACCTTCTCGTCGTTGGTAGGCGATCTGGCCAAGCGCTGCGGCGTGAAGTCGGCGGTGCATATCGGCGCGCTGCTGGATGCGGTGCCGCACACCCGGCCGGTCAAGTACAGCGGCTCCTCCTCCAACCGGCAGATACAGGCGGCTTTCGACGGCAACAACGTGCGCACTTCCAATTACCAGGGGCCGTCCGGCATCACCGTGCCCGTCTCCGAGTCCCTGGCCGCCCGGAGCATCGGCTACACCTCCCTGTGGGGACACGTTTCCCACTACCTGCGGGCGACGCCCAACTTCCGGGTCGGCCTGGGACTGGCCCGCAACCTGAAGGATATGCTGCAACTCCCCGTTGACCTGGCCCAGCTCACGGTGATGGCCGACGCCTTCGACAAGGAAGTGGAAAAGGTGATTGCCGAGGATGAGCAATTGGGCAAATACATCGCCACGCTGGAAGAACGCTACGACGCGGCCATCGACGCCGCCGAGATGCCCGACCCCGAAGATCTGGTACGGGAGCTGGAGCGTTTCCTGCGAGCGGAGCGCATGGGCGGCGACGGCGGCTAGAGCGCCGAAGTGTCCCGATACATACGTGGCCTCGCCGGGCCTCCATAAAGCTGTGTGTTACTATTGGCGCAACCGAGTTCGGCCCCCAGCGCGCGGCGAGGCGACGCCCGGATTTCTTGACCCCGGATTTCTTGACCCCGGATTTCTTGACCTATGACCACCAAGCCACACCCCAAGCGGACGGCCGCCGAGCTGATCGCCCTCTACCCGCCCAATGAGGAACCGCTGCCCGACGCCATGATCCAGGAACCCTATATCACCGACAGCCTGTATCTGGCCCGGGACCATCTCCGGGAACGCGCCGACGTGTTGATGAGTTCCAATACCTTCATCTATTACGAAGAAGGGAACCGCCGGGCCTGCGTCGCGCCCGACTGGTACGTGGTCTTCGGGGTTGACCCGGCGGCGATACGGGAAGTGGAGTCATATCTCCTGTGGGAAGTGGGCAAGCCGCCGGACTTTGTATTGGAGATAGCTTCGCCATCGACCTGGGCCAACGACTTGGGCTGGAAGCGGGACCTGTACGCCCGCATCGGCGTGCGGGAATACTGGCGGTACGACCCGAGAGGCGGGGAGTTGTACGGCGAGCCGCTGGTGGGGGAGGAGTTGGTGGATGGATCTTATCGCCGGGTGGCGATGGGGCGCACGGCGGAGGGCGTGGTGTGGGGGCGGAGCGTCGTGCTGGGTCTGGACATCCATTGGGGCGAGGAGCAGGTGGAGTTTGTTGACGCGGCGACGGGGGAACCCCTGCGGCGCATCCACCAGGAGCGTCTGGCCCGGGAAGCCGCCGAAGCCCGCGCCGACAACGCCGAAGCCCGGGCCGACGCGGCCGAAGCCGAACTTGCCAGCCTCAGAGCGCGGCTGCGCCGGCACGAACCGTAGCGGGCGCTTTTATAGCGAGCTTGTCGTACTGCGCTATTTGGGCCGGGGCGCGGAGTGAGCGTGTACCTCATTCGCCAAAGCGGGGAAGTACACCACGCCGTCGTGAACCGCGTAGGTCTGGACGCCCAGTATGTATCCCTTTTCAAACTCCCTGATCTGTGTGCCGTCCCGGGCGCTGATGGCAAGCAACAAGCCCAGGTCGGACTCGACGTAGAGGACCCCATCCGCCACCGTCAGCGCCTGAAGTCCCATCCCTCCGGTTGGAAGCGTCCAGATTTCCACGCCGGTTGACGCGTCCAGGGCGAAGATCTGGCCGTTTTCAGTGGCGGCAAATATCATGCCATCGGTCACCGTGGGAGCCGAGCTGATTGGGCCGGCGGCCTGGTGGCTCCAGAGCGGTTCTCCGGTATCGGCATCAAGAGCGTGGAGAATATTGTCGGGCGAGAGGTAATAAACCCCGTCAACCACCAGGGCAGGGAAGTCCCGAGCCGGGAACCGTTCGGTTACGTACCTCCAGATCACGGCCCCGGTCATTTCGTCCAGGGCGTAGGCTTCGTTCACCACCGTGAGATAAACCACTCCGTCCCGCACGGTGGGCGCGGATTCCACGTAGCTGCCCACTGACGCGGTCCACGCTGTCTCCCCGGTGGCGGCGTTAAAGGCATGGAACTGGCCGTACTCCGCGCCGGCCGCGTAAACTTGACTGCCAATCGAAGCGACGGAAAATTCCGGGTCGGCAGGGTGGGGCTGTTGGGCGGTCCAGAGCCGGTTGCCGGAAGAGGCGTCCAGAGCCACCAACCTGGGTTCTCCGTCGGAAAGGGTGCTGGAAAATACCACACCGTTGGCGGCGGTGGGCGAGGACTGCGCCGGATAGCCCGCGTCATGACGCCACAGCAGCGCTCTGCCGGCGGCGTCCAGGGCGTACAGATGATTGTCGTCGGACGCCACGTACACCACACCATTATTCACCGCGGGCACGGCAAAGACCGGGCCTTCGGTGGCAAAACTCCACAGTTCGCTACCCGTGGCGGCATCCAGAGCGTACAGACTATTGTCGCTGGACCCCACGTACACCACACCGTCGATCACCGCCGGCGCTGAGGTCACCCAACCGGAGGCAGCGAAGGCCCACAGTCTGGTTTCATCCTGGGCCGACGTTGGCCCCGATGGGCTGCCGGCTGCGGATCCCATCATTTCCGATATGCAGCTGGTCATGCCGAGGAAAAATCCCAGGGCCGCCTCGGCCTGCTGCGGCGTCGCGTCGGGCCCGGAGCTGGCGACCAGGGTTGGGATATCGGCATCGGCAAGCAACCCCTCAATGCAGGCGGAACTCTCCTCGTTCAACTCGACTTCAAGGCCCATTTGGGTAAAGAGAAGCGTGGGAAACAGGGCAGCGGCGGTTTCCTGGCTCAGGCATCCGAACACCGCGGCCTCGCTTTGCCGCGCGTCGCCTTCGTAGAAGATGGGGCTGTCCATCATCTCGGCGAGCATTTCCTCTCCCAGTTCGGCCCTGATGCAGGCCCGCTCCCTTCCCGTGAAGGCATCGAACACCTCTCCCCAGCGGGTGTCGGGACCGATGTTGGACAGAACCGCATCCAAATCCGACGGATTCCCCGCCGCCGAGACTACGGTGGGAGCCGACATCGGGGTGGGCTCGGGAGTAGGTTCAACAGCGGGCGCAGGATCAGGCGTAGCGGCGGCGGCCGACTCCGTAGCCTGTTGGGTGGCCGATGCGCGCTGCAGCGCGGCGCTGATGGTTGCCTGAAGGTCCGGTTCCGGTGTTGGCTCGGTTTCCCTCTGATCTCCGCCAATCAACCCGCAGCCCAGGGCCAGCCAACACAAGGCGGCCAGTACGATGATGATGGCGGGACCGGACGCGCAGCGTCGAAAGGTGGGGCTCATGTGGCGCCTCGTCTGGGTGATTGGGCCTCAAGTTGCCGAGGCCGATCAATTGGTTAAAACCCGGCAACGGTTTCGTGTGAAGCCGCCCCATTGTATGTGATCTCACATCGGCAATCCCGGTATTTCCGGTTACGTTTGGTCCCAACTTCTGGTTTCCCATTGCCTCCGATAGTTGTCAGTGTCGGAGGCGTCGCTGTCCTGCCGGCCGGCTTGCCGCCCAACCGGATGGGCGGTATAGTCAAGCCCGCCACCCACTCTGAATTTGCGAGGGCATCCCTGATGATATTCGATTGGCCGGCCCGTATGCAGCAGATGGCCGACTTCGTAGGTTTTACGGAGGATGACCTGGCATTGGTACGCTCCAGCGGCCCGATCCTGCTGGCCCACGCCGAAGAGCTCACCACCGCCGTGTACGACCACTTTCTTGAGTTCCCGCCGACGGCGCGGTTCTTCCTGACGCCTGAGGGCGAGATCGACCAAACCCGTCTCGACCGGCGCAAGCACAGCCTGGCCCGCTGGCTGCGGAACAGCATTGACTTCCGGCTGGACGAGCAGTTCCCCGTCTTCCTGCTGGCCATGGGCGTGGTCCACAGCAACCCCTCGCTGGAACGGGGCTATTTGGGATCAGTGCCGGCCCGGTTCATGATCGGCACCATGTCTTTCGCGCAGACGGCCATCGCGGCCACGCTGGCGGCGGACATGGCCGACCCGGCGCAGGCGCTGCGAACATCCATGGCGTGGAACAAGCTGCTGATGCTTCAGTTGGACGTGCTGCTGGCCGGCTACGTAACCGAAACCCCAACGCCGGCGACGGCGCCCCCGCCTCCGGCCGACGAGGAGGACGGACCCGAACCCGAGGGTATGCGCCGCGTCCTCACCAATATCCTGGACGGCAACCGGACCAACGGCGCGCCGCACGAACCTCAAGGAGAATGACCATGACCAAGGTGCTGGTAATCCAGGGCGCCGGAATGAATATGCGCGGCAAGGTGCAGGTCGAAATCTTCGGCCCCAACACCCTGGATCAGATCAACGAGCAGATCCGCGGTTACGGCGAAAGCCTGGGTATCGACGTAAAGATCGTCCACTCCAACGTGGAGGGCGAGGTGACCAACGCCCTGTACGACGCCTGGGAAGAGGGCTACGACGCCTGCCTGATCAACCCGGCGGGATTTACCACCGTCAACGGCCCGCTGCGGGGCGCCATCGCCCAGGTGCCCATGCCGGTGATCGAAGTACACGCCAGCAACCCCACGGCCCGGGGCACCGTCTCGGCGGTGCTGCCCGTTAGCAAGGGCTGCGTCTATGGCTTCGGCGTGTACGGATACTACCTGGCCCTGGAGGCGGTGAAGCACGACAGTGGGTAGGGGCGGGTTTCAAACCCGCCCCTACGTTGATAGACGTCACCCGTCGCTACTCGCAGCGCAGGCAGCGCACGTCCTTGAATACGGTGTCGTGCAGGCCGGGGTTGACGATGAGGTAGTCCATGATGATACGGACCACCTTGCCCTCGTCGGCGATGTTGTACTTTTCCTTGGACGAGTTGATGAGGCCGATGTGCTCGGCGTTGACGTCAACGGATAGTGCGGTCTTGGTGCCGGCCATTTTGCTTCGCTCCTGAAAGGTGGGAGTATGCTCCGCCGACCAATAGGGGCCGGCAGCGTCGGCATAGCATAGCCGCCCGGAACGGGATTGTTCAACCGTCTCGCAAATTTGAGCAATGGCAGGCAGTGGGCTGTGCGGCGGTGAGCGTCGCCCGTCCGAATTCGCTATACTCAAATGGTGGAGATAGTCGGGAAGGAGGGAAAGCCATGGCGCACTTGGGAAAACTGGAACATCCTCTGATCGACCAGATGATGGCTTATGAAGAAATGCGTCAGGAACTTGAGGCCAACTACTTTGGGCGATGGGTGGTCATCGACGACGGGCGGCTTGTCGGCGATTATGGGACTTTCCAAGACGCCAGAGCAGCGGCCAAAGAAAAAGGACTGATCCCGCTCAACTACCTCGTTAAGCGGGTTGGGGTGGAACCTCCCATCATCGTGTCCTATGGTGGGTAGGAAAATTGACCAGGATAGATGAATACAGCGTCTCGCCTGCCGAGATTTTGAGCATCGGTCCGTATATCCTCGTGGAAATTGCCGGTGCGCTAGGTCCCGCGCTTCTGGATACCGGAGCGTCTTTCTCGGTTATCGACATTACGACCGCCCAAGATTTGCAGTTGGAGGAAGACAAAGAACCTCACCATGTGGTTGGCGCTACAGGTGGTGGCACGTACCCACGGTTCTTGACGGATTTGTATATTCCGGTGCTGGGATTAACCATCGACTCCCCCTTGCCGAGCTTACCCCTTATGGAGAATGACCATCCGTGGGTAGCCATCATCGGCCGGGACGTGCTTTGCCAATACGAATTTACCGTCAACGGGCAAACAGGACTGATTCGCTTCGTGAGTACGTAAAATATACACCTGCCTGCTGGATAAGCGGGCTGAGGCAGACGAAAAGGAGCATGACTATGGCCACCACCGGAATTACCTACGTGTGCGCCAAGTGCCAGCACACGGAATTTGAGACGGATGAGTTTCGCGCCACCGGCGGCAACTTCGCCAAATTCTTTGACGTTCAGAACAAGAAGTTCACCACCGTATCGTGCAAGCAGTGCGGCTACACCGAGATCTACAAGGGCAGCACATCCACCCTGGGCAACATCTTCGACTTCTTCGCCGGCGGATAAGTGTCCTCACCCATGCCATTGTAGGGGCGAATAATTATTCGCCCCTACGTTTGCGGCCAGAAAAACGAAAAGCCCCCCGCGAGAACGCGGAGGGCCGTTTTATTTGTTGGTACCCCGGATGGGCTTCGATCCCATGATCTCCACCTTGAAAGGGTGGCGTCCTTGACCAGGCTAGACGACCGGGGCATTGGGCGGCGCGATAACGTCGCCTGAATAGTATATCACAGCCGCCGTTGTTACGGATAAACCGCCAACGCCTCCAGCGACATCTCCTCCGGGAAGCCGCACATCAGGTTCATGTTCTGCACGGCCTGGCCGGCCGCGCCCTTCACCAGGTTGTCCAGGCAGCTGATGACGATGAGCCGGTTGGTGCGCGGGTCCACCACCGGGTAGAGCAGGCACTGGTTGTTGCCCAGGGTTTGCTTGGTCTGCGGCGGCGCATTGGTGACCTGAACGAAGGCATCGTCGGCGTAGAACTCCTGGTACATCCGGCGGATGCGCTCGTTGGCTTCCGGGTGATCTGTCAAAGATCCGGAGGCGACATCTTCCCGCAGCGGCGCGTAGCACGAGCTGAGGATGCCCCGGGTCATGGGGATGAGATGGGTCAGGAAGGTCAGGTTGACCGGCGCATCGCCGTAATTATCCAGTTCCTGGCTGATCTCGGGCAGATGGCGGTGGCCGTTGACCGAGTAGGCCATGACGTTCTCGTTGACCTCGGAGAAATGGGTGGTCATGCTCAGCGAGCGGCCGGCGCCGGAAACGCCGGATTTGCTGTCCACAATGATGTCGCTGCCAATGAGGCCATGCTTGATGGCCGGGGCCAATGCGAGAATGGCGCTGCTGGGATAACAGCCCGGGTTGGCGACCAGGCGAGCGTCGGCGACGGCTTCCCGGTTCAGCTCGGTGAGGCCGTACACCGCCTCTTCCAGGTAGGTGGGGTCGGGATGTTCCACGCCGTACCACTGGCTGTACACGTCGGCCTGCTTGAGGCGGAAGTCCGCCGAAATGTCCACCACCTTGACGCCCTGCTCCAGCAGGGGTATGCAGGCTTCGGCGCTGGCCTTGTGAGGCAGGGCCGAAAACACCAGATCCAGTCCGTCGCACAGGTCGGCGGTGATGTCCAGCTCCATGTTGTCCAGGTGGGGGAAGACCTGGCCCAGCGGCTGGCCGGCGGCGCTCCGCCCGGTGACGGAGGCTATTTCCACTTCGGGATGGTGGCGCAGGATGCGGACCAGTTCGCACCCGGCGTATCCGGTAACGTTGATGATTCCGACTTTCACGGTTGCAGCTCCTTGACGACTTGGGTGTGGGGGACGGGAGTGGCGGCTTCGCCACGTCGTCGCCTGCGTCCGGGAGCCTGGCCGTCGGGTCGGTCGGTATCGGCGGGGTCGTTGCCGGTTGCGCCGGATTCTTGGCCGGACGCTGCCGCCGCTTCCTGCATGGCGGCTTCGTCGCGGGAAGGACAGCCGTAATTCACCACGCACGCGCCGCAGATGGGCCGCTGGGCCTTGCACACCTGCCGGCCGTGGGTGATGAAGGCGGCGTGGAAGGGATAGACGTCCTCGGGAGGCATGGCCGCCTCCAGCACCTCGTGGGCCTTCTCCGCGCTGACCTTGGGGCCGATGATGCCCAGGCGTTTGCTGACCCGGTAGATGTGCGTATCCACGGCCATGGCCGGCATACCCAGGGAAAAGCTCAGTATGATGCCGGCGGACTTGGGGCCGATGCCGGGCAGTTGGCGGAGCCAGGCCCGCGCCTCGTTCATGGGCATTTCGGCCAGGAAATGCAGGTCCAGCGAGCCGCCGTTCAACTCCATAATCTTGTTGAGCACGGTCTTGATGCGGGGCGCTTTGACCTTGGCCAGACCGCCGCCGGCAATGGCGGCTTCGATGGCGTCAACGTCAGCGTCGGCCACGGCTTCCAGCGTTCCAAAGGTGTTCATCAGGCTGCGGAACGCCCGCTCCGAGTTGCGGTCGGAGGTATGCTGGGACAGGATAGTGAAGGTCAGCTCATGGGCCGGATCCAGGCGCGGCTCGTTCTCAAACGGCCCGTACTCCTCGGTGAGCAGCCGGATGGCGTCCGATATGGCGACGCTCGGCTTCTTCCTGGAGCGGCGGGGACGGCGTGTCTTGGCAGCGGCTTTGGGAGGCATATGGAAAAACCCCGTGGGCAACAACAGGATTTTAGCACAGGGGGCGGAGGCGTGTGTCCCAGGATTATCGGAAAACCTCAGAAGTCGCGCGAGAGCCGTCATATTGCGATTCCGTTTGGGATAACCGGGCGTGTTCAAAATGCGAAGCAAAACATCTTTGGACAAATCTCACCAAAATTGACACCCCCAACCGGCAGTGATAACTTCCGGGCAGAGACAGCGCGATGGAAACAAGGCGGGGAGATGCCACGTTTGTCTTGTTGACATCAGGGCCAGCAGCGGGAGGAACCATGGTCAGCAACACGGCGCCGATCACTGCGGGCACGTCCCTGCCGTGGTGGGCGCGACTGATGGAAAGGATGATCTTCGGAACCCACTGGCCCGACATCGCAAGCCGCACGGAACCGCAAGCGTTGACGGCGGAAGGACGCGAAGAGCAGCCGATAGCCGTGGCTGAATGGTTCGGAACAGTGCTCGAAAGGCTCGAGAGCCTGCCGTGGGACCGACCGGACTGGAGCAGCGAGAACCCGCAACCATTGGACACGGACAGCGTGGCCCGGCTGGTCGTACTCCTCCTCCGAACCCTGCCTTCAACGGCGCCACCACCGGACATTATCCCCAACTGGGACGGCGGCGTACAGGCAAGCTGGGAGTATGGAGACGTTTACCTGGAGGCCGAGTTTTCACCGGGACAAGAGCCCCGGTGGGCATTCGTTGATGAACGGAAAGGATGTGAAATTGAGGAGGACTTGCCCCTCAAAGATAACGATTGCAAGTTCGAAGCTCGTGTCCACACCGTCATGGAGGCGGCAGCCGGATGACGCTACCGCTGGTGCGAGACGACCAGCACGTAATCAGACGGGTCGCGGCAGACCAGGTACAACGGGACCGCCGTACCGGACGATTGAGACCTGCCAGTAGCAACTTGTCAGTGGGAGAGTACCCGGGTGCAGCTTCATGTCGTGTTGTCGGAGAGGCAGACCCCAGGGAAGTGGCCGCCGAAGGTGGTGAGGAGTATATGTACACGCTGCCGGTCTCCGCAATACGGGACGCTGGCCTGGAGGTGGAACGAGCCCCAAGGGAGGGCGGACCGGGCCATTGCAACATCACAGGAGCACGCACACTGACTCGCCCCAAAATTCGGGCTCTGCTTGCGCAGGCCACATGGGTCAGAGGGCACCAACCGCTGGGGACGCCCGAGAACCAAGTGACGGACGTGACCCTACCAGAGGGCTTATAAGCGGAAGCCTTACGACGCCTCGGTTTGCGGCCTCGCCACGGTCTGCGGCGGGGGATCCGACGGCCGGGTTATCAGCGGGGTCAGGAACAGGGCCGGCAGGGAGATGGCGATGCAGACCAGGGCGTTCAGCGTAACGGACAGCTGGATGCCGATGACGTCGCCCAGCCACCCCATGAACAGCACGCCCGGCGGTGTCCCGATGCCGATGCACAGGCTCTGCAAGCCCACCATGCGCCCCCGCATCTCCGGCGGCGACGACCGCATGGTGATGGCTCCCTGCATCGTACCGAAGCAGGAAAGGCCGATGCCGCTCAGGACCAGTATGACAAAGGTAACCGCGTACCAGGGCGACCAGACGAAGACCGTGGACAGTATCATCACGGTGAACGCGCCGGCGGCGAAAATGCGCCCGTGATAACGAAACGTTCCCACCGACGCCAGGATAACCGCCGTCACCAGTTGGCCCACGGATTCCGCCGCCGCCAACACGCCCACCAGCGTTTCTCCGACGTTCAGGTAGTCCCGGCCGATGGCCGGCACGAACTGACGGGCCGGGAAGGCCAGGCCGTTGATCATTATGGTGATGAAGAGCATCCCGATCAGTTGCTTGTGGTTGAACGCGGCGCGGACCACGTCGCCCAGGCTGTTCCAGATGGGTTCCACCCGCCATTCCCGCTCCACCCGGGGGATGCGCACGCGGATGGTCAGCGCCATGGCCGTCATGTGCATCGCGACCACCACCACATAGGCCCAGGTGTATCCGGCGTAGTGGGGCCAGAAGTATGCCAGATGCTCGATGAAGAAACCGCCGACGAAGGGCCCCACCATGCGGCCGACGGTGCCGCTGAGGGAGTCGATGGACAGCGCGTTGACCACGCGGCGCTCGCCCACGATGTCAAAAATCGCGGTGCGCCGGGCCGGGTCTTCCAGGGCTCTGCTGATGCCCTGGAGCAGCATGGCGGCGAAGACGTGCCACGGCGCAATCTGCCCGGTCAGCAGCAGGACGAACAGCGCGATGCCGGCCCCGGCCTTGATGGCCATGGAGCTGACCCAGATCTTCTTGCGGTCAAAGCGGTCGGCGATGATGCCGGTGAAGGGCGAGAAAATGGGCCGGGGCAGATTCTCGAAGCCCAGCACCAGCCCCAGCATCAGGGCGGAGTCGGTCAGCGAATAGACCAGCACACTAGTGACCAGCAACTCCATCCAGCGCGTCAGTTCAGCGACGTTGACGACGTACCAGATCGCCCGAAAACGTGGGTTCCCCAGAACTTCCAGCATTGGGGATGTCGAGCGGACGCCGATTCTTGCCATGTATGTCACATTCCGCGCCGGCGGTGTCCGCAAACGCAAGAGGGATTGTACACTCTCAACTCCCGGTGGTGCGCGTGTGCGGCGGGACGGCGGAACGCGAGATTGGCGCGGCGACGCCCCTTTGGGCCAATGGCTCCCGCTGGCTATAATGTCCTGCCAGCGTGTCCCATGGAGACGCTCAGTTTCGTTCGGAGCCAGCTGTAATGCCGTTAGCCCTGACCAACGCCAACCTGATCGACTGCGTCAATCCCGGCGTGACGCCTGAGGCCACCGTGGTCATCGAGGATGGCCGCATCATCGAGGCCGGCGCCGGTCGGGTCGGCGAAACGGCCGGTATGCGCGTCATCGACCTGGCCGGCGCGTACCTGCTGCCCGGCCTGTGGGACGTGCATATTCACCCCGACTATCCCGTGCCTGCCGGCACCACACCGGCCCAGGAAACGGCCAACTTCGGGCGGCAGCTGTCCCTGGCGTTGACTGAGGCCGGCGTAACCGGCGTGCGCTGCGGCGGCGCGGCCCACTTCATGGACGTGGCGTGGAAACGGGCCTTTGCCGCCGGCGGGGTGGTCGGCCCGCGCGTTTTCGCGTCCGGCTACTTTCTCACCACCACCGGCGGGCATTTTCTGACCTCCGGCCAGGCGCGGGAATGCGACGGCCCCTACGGTTTCGTCCAGGCCATCCGCGAGCAGATGAAGAACGGCGTTGACCACATCAAGCTGAACCTCACCGGCGGCATCATGGGGCCGGACTGGGACCGGCACTGGCATTCCTTCCTGCTGGAGGACGAGCTGGCCGCCGCCTTTGCCATCTGCCGCCAGCGCGAGTTTCCGGTAATGGCCCACGCCGCCAACCCGGACGCGGTGAAATCGGCGCTGCGGCTGGGGGCGCACACCGTGGAACACGGCTACATCATGGACGAGCAGTGCATCGCCACGCTGGCCGAATCGCCGACGTGGTACGTGCCCACGCTGGCCATCTCTCACCTCACCGAGGGACAGGCGCAGAACGACTACGAAAGGCGGTGGCTGGCCCAGCGAAACATCGCCGCCGAGCTCCAATGCCGCGCCGATGCCGCTTCTGACGAACACGCCCGCTGGTTCAAGCGTGCCCTGGACGCCGGGGTGAAGATGGCCCTGGGTTCCGACATCCGCCCGCTGCGGGAAGCCGCCCTGCTGGAAATGGGCCTGTGGGTCCGCGACGGCGCGACCACCTGGCAGACGCTCCAGGCCGCCACCCGAAACGCCGCCGAGCTATGCGGCGTGGGCAATCAGCTGGGCACGGTGGAGGCGGGCAAAATCGCCGACCTCATAGTGGTAGCCGCCAACCCGCTGGACGACATCAACAACCTGCGGCAGTTGCAGCTGGTCATCAAGGATGGGCGCATCGTGTCGGACAAGCGGGAGTAAAGCTGTGCCTGCATGATGCTGCATTGTGGTAGCATGGCCCTATGGATGCAGTCTCCCACATCTGCCGACTTGCAGGGTTCGCGGCCCGTCAGCTCGTCATCCAGGCCACGTTATGGATTGGGGGATTTCTCCTTATCGCTTGTGGACTGGTTGCGTTGGCATCGCTCTTACCCGGTTCGCCACCGCTGGACGCCGTTTTCGATGTAACGTCGCCGGCCTCCAAATCCCTGTTCGGGCTGGGGATATTGGCAATCTCTTTGGGCATTATCACGGCGTTAGGGCAATGGTGCCTGTCCTGGGCAAAAGCCGCTATTTCCCATACGGAGCTGCCAGCGTGGGTACTGCGTTTTCAATCGCGTCTATCCATGCTGTCGGTTATCGCAGCCGTCCAGAATCCCGCCGATTTGTCGAAGTCAGCCGGCGTTTTACTTACCAACACCCGCAGCCGACGGGTTCGATTCACCCCCGCCGCATTATCCGGCGCCGCTCCGCGCCTGGAATAGACATCCCCTTCAAGAAATGCGTGCCTCCATCGGCAATGCGCCGATGGAGGCGACAGGCGCCTTTTGGGGGAACGATGACATTCAAGAATTGCACCAAGTGCGGCGAAAACAAACCTGCGGACAAAGACAACTTTTATTTTCGTGACGGCCGTCCGATTTCAGCCTGCAAAGAGTGTACTAGGGCTCAACAAAACAAGAAGTACGCCGCCGACTTGGAGTTCAGGGAGAGAGCCAAGTCCAGATCAAAGACTCCCGAAGCTCGGCGAAGGATAAACCAACGCAACAAGGAACGTTACGACAACGACCCGGAGTATCGCGAACGGCTACTAGCCCGGCAGCGGACTCCTGAAGCTCGGGGAAAGGTTAACCAGCGAAGCAAGGAACGTCGCGCTAATGATCCTGCATGGCGCGACGCGCAGAATGCCAAAAGACGGGATCATTGGGCCAATGACTCCGAATATCGTGAGAAAACGCTTTCTAACAACCGGGAACGCTATCGCAACGAGCCTGAGTACCGACAGAAGATAATCGATCACCAGCGAAAACCAGAAGTCAGACAAAGAGCCAACCAAAGGGAGAAAGAGCGTCGCGCCAACGACCATGGATGGCGCGACGCGGAGAACGCCAGGCTGCGAGCGCGTTACCACGACGACCCAGTTCACAGGGAAACCTTGCTGAGTCGACAGCGTTCCCCCGAAGTTCGAGAAAAGACTAACCGACGCAACCGGCAGCGTCGCGCTGACGATCCCGAATGGCGTGAAGCGCAGAACGCCAAGCAATTGGACCGCTACCACAACAACCCTGAATTTCGTGCATGGGCCGACAACTACAAGCTCGTTCGTGCGTATGGGATAACGAAAACCGAACATGAACAGATGGAACTGGAACAGGATGGACGATGCGCTATCTGTGAGCAAGCGGGAGCGTTGTACGTTGATCACGACCATGACACAGGTCAAGTTCGGCAACTCCTGTGCCCCGGCTGCAATGCCGGACTCGGGCAGCTTGAGGAGAATGAGCAGGTTATGCTCTCGGCAGCGGAGTATCTGGATCAACCAGGTCTAGAACCCGGAGATATTCCGACATTACCGGACGACCAACTTTTCGCAAGGCTCGAGATCCCTAATTGGGAAGCCCAAAGCCGTGACAAGAAATTCCGGAGAAGAAAAAACACTAACCTGAAGCAGACTTATGACATTTCCATCGATCAATACGAATGGCTATTGGCGAAGGGAAACGGCGTCTGCTGGATTTGTCTCCGCCCAGAAGAAAGCAAAAGGAACCGAAAGCAACGTTACCCGGATGCCCTGCACGTTGACCACCATCATCGGACCGGGATGATTCGCGGCTTGCTTTGTGGCAAGTGCAATAACGGAATTGGGGCATTCGCGGACGACTCTGAACGAATAAGGTTCGCAATCGAGTACCTGGAGTTTTGGAACGAAAAAGCCCTTCCCCCACAGGGAGAGGGGTTGGGGTGAGCGCCGTTCCCGTCCTTACCGGCTCGCCACTGGATTCACGCGGATTGCGTCTCGCCTGCCTGTTTCGCCTTCCGCTCGGCTTCTTTCTCTGAGGGACGCCAGGGTTTTGCCGCTGGTTCCACATCCACCGGTTCCAACCGATAGACCTTGCCGTACTGTGCGGCGGTTTCCAGATCGCCCCGTTTCAGGGCCTGGTAAGCGGCTTGGGAACGCTCCGAGTCGGGAAGAGGGATGCCGGCGCCCCAGAGCGAACCGGGCTGGGAAAACTCAATCTGCATTTTGACCGCATAGCCGTTTTGCTCCACCCAAAGGGTGCGGGTGCGCGAATACCGGGGCGCCGGAACCGCGTTGACGTCAGGGCTGATGTCCAACGGGGTCAATCGGAATAGGTCGCCATAAGAGGCCGCGAAGTCCAGATAGCCGCGAGCGATGGCGCTTCGAATATCCTCAATCCGGTCCAGGTCAAAAACGGGAACCAGAATGCCTTGCGGATGGTCAGGGTCGGTAAGCACTTGTTCCATACGCACCGCATAGCCCCGGTGGTAAATCATACGGCTGATGATTTCTTTCTCGTGCTCGTGAATTTTCATCTCTGCCGCCTTGTTACAAAGTCCGCTTCCCACCGGGCATCCGTGTCCGGGCGGTAGGTAGTTACGACCCACGCCATGTCTGTATCCGCAGATTTAATGCCCCACACTACGTGCAATGGCCGGTTGGCTGCGTCATACTGCAATAGCAACGTTGCCGGGCCAATATCGTCGTTATCGTTTGCTGGATATTCCTCCACCAAGATAGCATCAGCAATACCGTATGCCAAATCCGCCTGGGATATGCCACGTAACGACATCCGCGCCGCGCCGTGGTCGCTAGGGCGAAAGCGCCCGGCGGCGACCAATGCTTGTATCTGTTCCAGCATAGTAGGCATTGTGGTCGCCGCCGGTATAACGTGGATTACAGTATCGCCACCGGGTTCACCGGCGAGCCGGTGCCGCCCACCACGCGCAGGGGGTTGATGGTCAGCATGAACTCCCACCGCCCTTCTTCGGCGCAGGCTTCGGCCAGGGGCTGGAGCAGGGCGTTGTCCAGCAGGCCGATGCCGTAGGCGAAGATGCTGCCGTGGACCGACCAGGGCAGGTCGTAGCCGTTGGGGGTGTGGTCCATCATGTCCCACACCAGCACACAGCAGTCGCTCTGGCGGATGAACTTGAGGCAGGAGGCGTGCAGGCCGGGACGCTGGGTCGCGTCGCTGCCCCAGATGGCGTTGCCGTCGGCGTTCCACTTCTCGCGGCCGCCGTACACCACCAGGGCGTCGCCCGGCTCCATCTGCACGCCCTGGGCGTCGCAGATGTCCTGCAACTCCCAGCCGTGGATGGGGGTTTCCTGGGTCACGTAGTCCGTGCCGCGATGTCTCGGCACGTCCAGCAGGACGCCCCGGGTGATGATGCCCTCTTTCCAGTGTTCCACGGAGCCGTACTTGGCGCCGTCGAACTGGATCATCTCGTTGGGGTCCTTGCCGTTCCACATCCCGTTGTGGTCCCAGACGTGGCAGAGGGCGTCCAGGTGGGTGGTGGCGGTGCCGTGATAGGAGATGCCGTAGTAGTCGGTGGACATACCGCCGCCCGGCTCGCGGGGTCCTTTCCGCATATAGTGGATGGCCGGTGTGGGGTTGTTGGGCGCCGGCGTGACGGGAAACTCCCGGCTCAGCGACACGGCGCGGCCGGTCTTAATTAGGCCGGCCGCGCGCAGACGCTTGGCGTCGTCAACCAGGTTGACCGCGCCCTTCTGGTCGTCGGGACCCCAGCGGCCCCAGTTGACGTCGTCCTTCAGGTAGCCGAGGACTTCCTCTTTGCTGGGCACTTGTCGGTTGGTGGTGGTCATGGTCATTCCCTCCGTAACGGCGCCTATTGAGACGCGCCGGTTGCGCTGGCGGCAAGGTTGCCACCATAGGGCGGGAATGGCAAGGGGAGGGGGCAGGTGGGCTATGGTTCTGGTGGCGTTTTCTCCTTTGCTTGGGTGTGGTTGATGATTTTGGCGTGAAAGGCAGGATTTCACTTCGTTGTCAGCACACGGCCGGTTGGGTACGCAACATTTGACCCCTATCTTTTTCGCGTACTCAGTGCGCCAAAGGCGCACCTGCGCGCGGGCTCGGGCAATCCCGGTGGTCCAGCGGTCAATCCTGGTGAGGTGGTCTGGTCTAACAGAGCCTTGCCGACTGCGACCGGTTGCGGTTTTGGATACTGACGGGGTTGGCCGTCGGAGTGAAATCCTGCCTTTGGGGAGATTGGAAAGAAACAGCTGTTTTGCCTTGGCAGGAATAGGATATATGTTCTGCGTCGATGGGGTCAATGGGGGATTGTCAGTCAGAAGCAGGATTTCCCGGATTTGGAGGGATTACAGGATTGGAGATTTCAATCCTGGGTATCTGCCAATGCTGCCCATCCAAGCGCCCCGGTCAGGTGACGGTCAGCCGGCGGCGATTAAACGCCTTCCACAATCATCACGTTGGAAATGGTGGACGCGATGCGCAGTTCCTTGGGGCCGGCGTAGTCGTCGGAGTAGTACCAGCCGTTGGCCTTTTCCAGGCTGTCGAACTCCAGGACCACGGTGCGGCGGGCCGGCTGGTCGCCCTCCACCACGGTCACGTCGCCGCCGCGCACCAGGTAGCGGCCGCCGTGCTTCTCGATGGTGGCGGGAACCTGTCCGCGATAGACTTCAAATTTCTCCGGGTCGGTAACTTCGAGCGTTGCTATGACGTAAGCAGCCATTCGTATTCTCCTCCCCAACCGGGGTTTCCCGCCCGCTTTCTAGGGCGAGCTTTAGACGTTCCGAGTTCTTCAACGCCCACCTCTACTAACTAGAGGTAGGCATTGAGTGTGCTTCAGCCCATTCACAGGCCAGTTCGATGGCCTTGTTGAAAAATGATTGCTTTGCCATCCCTACGCTCAACCGAGCCTTATGAGACCGATCAATCAGTCGCTTCTGCTTGAGTTCAAAGACAACGGAGGGACGCTTGGCGTCAGGCGAGGTGGAATTGTCATCTCCGGCCGGTTCTTCGTGCAAGACCCTGCGTATTATCGGGGAGGCCTTTTGCTTCCCTACGGCGACATCATGGACCGAACTGGGGTCCACGCCGTTGACTGCCCGGAGTTGAGCCGCAAGTCGCCCACTGCCGGACAAGCCTGCGCGAACTGCGATCTCGGCATCGCTCATTTGCTCGTCAGGCCCACGCCAAGCGTTCACCAAGACAAGTGCTGCCATCTTCTGCCGCTTGTCCATTTGACGACGAGCCATGTTTTCGGCCCACACGAAAGCTTGCGCATCTTCCCGTGTTCCCATGAAATCTTTGCAAAGCGCCGATACGTTTGCCTTCTTGGCGGCCAAGTACCTGTGCCAGCCGTCAAGAATGGCTCCCTCGTAAATGACGATGGGGTGTTCGGGGTCATACCCTCGGGTCAGCATCGACTGAACCAACTCGTCGAAATCCTTTGCGTCGGCCTCGCCGAACGGGTTACTCAAATCGTGGCGGCGGAGTTCGCCCGCGGAATCAATCTGGTACATCGTAGCCTGTCTCCTTGTCCAGTTTGCGTTGGTTGCTCCTGGCTCGCCTTTGTCCATTTGCCAGGATCTCGGTGGCGGCATCGTCAAGGACTTTGCGCAACAACCATGTAGGCGCCGATAAATTTCGTTGTCGGGCAAGCCACGACTGAACGTCATGGACCGTGGCCCCTAGTATTACAACGACAGTTCAAGGCGGGACAGTCCGAGATGCGCGCAAAGCGGACCGGCGCTTGGCGTGGGAGCGACTGGCTCGCTCGTTGCTACACTGCGTCTGCTTCA
>DAOUJY010000163.1:0-57957 GCA_034421995.1 Dehalococcoidia bacterium
CATGACCGGCATCCTGCTACGTAGGTTGGCCCACCTTTCCAATTTTTAGACACCCTCTGAGAGCGATAGCCAGCGGTGCATGAGATCCGACGTGCCGTCCGTGTACGGCGGACAGCGGTTGGCCGTGTTACCTGAACCCTGTGAACCCGATATTCAGATGTGGTGTTTGGCAGATGGGCCGTGGCCTTGGGCTTGCTGCCTTACGCGTGGGGTATAGTGTAGAGAACGGATGTGCGGGTATGCAAGGGGCGGGTGTCATGTGGCAGCGTTCCGTTTTAGGTGGTTTATTTGGGTGGGCGCCGTTACAGTAGGGGCGACCGGCCGGTCGCCCCTACAAATGGGGAGACCGCGAAGGTATGATACGTCGGATTGACCTTTTCGCCCCCGGAGATTTCGCCTTGACTACTTCCAATCCTATTATCGCGCCCTATGGTTCGTGGCGCTCGCCCATCACTGCCGACGCCATTGTGGCGGAATCGATCGGCATCAGCAGCGTTGCCATGGACGGGGACGCTATCTTATGGACCGAGTCCCGGCCCTCGGAGGGCGGACGTTACGTTATTGTCCGTCGGGCCTCGGATGGGACTGTGGCCGATGTCAACCCGCCGCCGTTCAACGCGCGGACCCGGGTCCACGAGTACGGCGGCGGCGCGTGGATTGCCGACGGCGGCACGGTGTGGTTCTCCAACTTCGACGATCAGCGCATCTACCGCATGGAGGTCGGGGGTGAACCGCAGGCGATCACGCCCGATGCACCGCTGCGCTACGCCGACGCCGTGCTGGATCGCGAGCGCAACCGCCTGATCTGCGTGCGGGAGGATCATTCCGACCCGGACAACATCATCAACGCCATCGCCGCTGTGCCTGCCGACGGTGTCGGCGAGCAGACGGTGCTGTTCGACGGGTGGGATTTCGTGTCGTCGCCCCGGTTGAGTCCCGATGGGAGCACGCTGGCGTGGCTGTCGTGGAACCATCCCAACATGCCCTGGGACGGGAACCACCTGTGGACGGCCCCGGCGCTCGACGACGGATCGCTGCGGGAGGCCACGCTGGTTGCCGGCGGAGAGAGCCTGTCTGTATTTCAACCGGAATGGTCGCCGGATGGAACGCTGCATTACGTCTCCGAGGAATCGGGTTGGTGGAACCTTTATCGCGTCGTTGCTGGCGAGCAGCAGGCGCTTCATCCCGACGACGCCGAATACGGCCGGCCGCAGTGGGTGTTTGCATCGCGGACTTACGGGTTCGCTGGGAACGGCGAGATTGTGTGCGCCGTGAACCGATGTGGGGCCTGGTCGCTGAATTTGCTCAACCTCGATAGTGGGACGCTCACCCTGTTGAATGTGCCGGCCGGCGAAATGGGTCGCGGCGATCTGGCGGTGTCGGGCGATACGGCCGTGGTGATTGCGGGGGATGCCGGGAGGCCGGTTTCGCTGATGCGGGTGAACCTGCGCGACGGGAGTTGGGAGACGCTGCGGCAGTCGGCCACTGTGGACGCGCCGGCGGAGTACATATCGCCGGCGCAGACCATTGAGTTTCCGTCCACCGACGGCCGGCCAGCCTATGCCCTGTACTATGCGCCGCGCAATCCCGCCTACCAGGCGCCGGCCGGGGAGTTGCCGCCGCTGCTGACGCTGAGCCACGGCGGGCCGACGGGGGCTGCCTCGGGCGCGCTGGATCTGTCGGTACAATACTGGACCAGCCGGGGGGTTGCCGTGGTGGATGTCAACTACGGCGGCAGCGTGGGCTACGGGCGGGCGTACCGGCAATTACTTAACGGCAACTGGGGCATCGTTGACGTGGACGACTGCGCCAACGCCGCGCTGCACCTGGTACACCGGGGGTTGGCCGACGGCTCGCGACTCGCGATCCGGGGCGGCAGCGCCGGAGGTTATACAACACTGGCCGCGCTGACCTTCCGCAACGTGTTCGCCGCCGGCGCGAGCTACTACGGAGTATCCGACCTGACCGCGCTGGCCGCCGATACGCACAAGTTTGAGTCGCGGTATCTCGACCGGCTGGTCGCTCCGTATCCTGAGGGGGCCGACACCTACCGGCTGCGTTCGCCCATCAACCACACCGAGGGGCTGTCGTGCCCCATCATCCTGTTGCAGGGTTTGGAGGATCGTATCGTGCCGCCGAACCAGGCGGAGATGATGTTCGAGGCAGTGCGGGCCAAGGGCCTGCCGTGCGCGTACCTGCCCTTCGAGGGAGAGCAGCACGGTTTCCGCCGCGCCGAGAACATCAAGCGGGCGCTGGAGGCGGAGCTGTACTTCTACTCGCGGGTGTTCGGGTTTGAATTGGCCGATGCGGTGGAGCCGGTGGAGATTGAAAATCTGTGAACGCCAAATTTGCAGGGCGGATTTTCCTAGCGCTCAGTAGCAGCTACGGAGTTGGATTCTATGGGGTGGTGAACGGCTTCGTAAGCTTCAATGGAGTCAACGAGGGTGTCCAACTCAATTCGGCTGGGATGGTCTGGGTTGTCGATCTGACCGTCTGGTCCTGACAGGTCATCCATGAGCACAGTGACCCGTTCCAGCGCCACATCGTAGTCCGCTTCGTTTAGGATGGGGTTGACGGTTGCCAATTTACACTCCGGTGACGCACTGTCGTAAGGGTTTGCCGTCAGTAAGCCGCCCGCAGCACCTCCATGATCGGGCCGGCGTCGGTGATGGTCTTGGGGTTGGTGCTGAGGCTGCGGTCTTGCAGGGTGGCGGTGGCGATGTATTCCAGGCCGTCCTCGGGGACTCCCACCTCTCGCAAGGTGCGCGGCAGTTCCAGCTGGCGGCATAGCGCGTCCACCGCGTCGGCGGCGGCGAGGCCGGCCTCCTCGTCGGTCATGACGCTGCTGGCGACGCCGATGGCCTCGGCGATGAGGCGTTGGCGGTCGGCGCAAGCGTCCAGGTTGTAGCGCATGGAGTGGGGGAGCAGGATGGCATTGGCCTCTCCGTGGGGGACATCGTAAAGGCCGCCGACGTGGTGGCAGGTGGCGGTGTTCAGGCCCAGGCCACCGAAAGAGGCCAGGGACGCCATGGCGCAGGCGGTCTTGGTGGCGAGCAGGGTGTCGATGTCGCCGTCCTGGCAGCGGGGCAGGTTTTCAAAGAGCAGGCGGATGGCGTGGAGGGCCATGCCGTCGCCGATAGGGTTGTGTCCGGTGGAATAGACCGTTTCGATGGCGATGCGAAGTTGGCCGATGGCGGTGGACACGAGGATGCGCAGCGGCGTGGTGGCCAATGCCTGACCGTCGATGATGACCGTGCGATGGGTCACGCCGTCGCCGGCGATGCTCAGCTTGCGCCCCTGCTGGTGATCGGTGATGCCACCACCGCCGCGACTGAACTCGGCGCAGCCCATGGTGGTCGGGACGCTGAGAATGGGCAGCTTGGGCGAAGGAGTGGGCGGGATGGTGACCTTGTCCGGCGGCTCGAAGATGATGGCGTAGTCGCGGATGTCCCCACCCTCGGCCTGTAGCGTGGCGATGGCTTTGGTGGTGTCGTGGGTGCTGCCGCCGCCGACGCTGATGAAGATGTCGGGCTGGGTCTCCTGGGCCATGGCCGCGCCGGCCTCCACCGTGTCCACCGGCGAATGAGGCTGGACGCCGGAGTAGGTGCCCACGTAGCGACTGCCGAGGGCTTCCTGGACCCGGGGCACCACGTCGCAGGCGGCCAGGATGGTGGGGCCGCAGGTGATCATGGCGCGGCCGGCGCCCAGGCTGTCCACCACGGATGGCAAATCGTTGATGGCGGTTTCGGAGCAGATGATGTCCTGGTGGAGGGGGTTGTAGCGGTATTGAAGTGTGCTGGCGGGCATGGTTCAGTCTCCAGGGTGTGAGGCAGTGGCAGGATAAGGTTGTCGGCAAGGAAATCTAAATCACTGCCAGATGGTTTTCATTCGCTCCAAGAACGGCGTCCAGAGGAATACGTCTGTCCAGAGTCACGAGGCGGGCGTCGTGAGCCACGGCCAGGGCCAGCAGATAAACGTCCGTTATCTGGCGATGTCCGGACATCCGTCGGGCGTCCACCCGTATTTCATCAAGGAGGCTAATATCGTCTGGGATGAACTGGTGATATTCGGTGGCTACGGCAGCCTGCAAAAGCTCAAACGCATCGGCGATGCTTACCGTGTTGGCATAACTCGGCTGCGATAGGATACGCAGGCACCCGTTCTGAGTTAGTGGACAGGAAAGCCATCCCTGCGCCATGTTGGCGATATGCCACGCGGCCACCGCTTGATGAGAGACATGGTTCTTGTCCAGCAAAGCGATCAGACAGCTTGTGTCGTGGAGGATTCTCAATCTCAAATCCCCAAATCGTCCCGGATTTTATTTACCATCTCATTAGTGACCACGTTGCCGCCGGCTGGTATGACCTTGAAACCGTATTGCTCCAGATCCACCGGCTCGACTGCGCTGACCGCCACCTCTACCTCCACCTGCTGTCCTTCCGGCAGGCCGAGCGGTTCGTCGAATTCGATGGTCTGTCCCTTGACTATGCCTTTGCGTTTCATTTCGCATTCCCCCGGATGACGCTTGGTTCATTTGCATTACCGGCACTGCGTTGCCGTGAACGTTTCGGTAGTTGTCCCAGGAGTTCCAGTCGTGGGGGGCGTTTCGATAAGGTATTGCAGCACGTCGTAGGCTTGATACCAAGTCATCACCTCAATGGTGGGCACGATTGCGTCGTTGTCAACCAGGTCGGCCATCTCGGCACTGGACATTCCGTAGCGCTGTTCGCACTCCGCAACGATGCGCCGCTTTTCCGCGATAAACTGCTCGCGGGGAGCGACGCGGACCGGGATGCGCTCTATTTTCTTGGCGGGCATTGGGGGCCTCCGATGAGATGAGGGAACGGATGCAATTGTGCCAGGGGACTATGCGCTCACGGCATCAACCCTACTCTACGTTGCTGTCCGCCGAGGTGTTATCTTTCAGTTCTTTGGCTTTTTGGCGGTCGAGTTCCGCTTTGTCGGGACAGGCTAGTTCATCGTACATTTTCGCTCGCTCTTGGTACATAAACAACGATGCAACAGCGGTCAGCAAGCCGCCGCCTTCGCAGATGCTTTCAGCTGTTGAAAAGTCCACTTCGGCCAAATCTATATTGCCCATTTCGGCATGAATCTTCGCTCGATATACATACCAACCAGCCAGTTGCCCCTGAGGGCTTTCCTTTCTCGCTGCATGAACAGCGAAAGACCAATCCTCGAGTGCTCCTTCGAGATCCCCCTGACTGACACGCTCATCGGCGCGCTGTGCGTAAAACAGGCTGTTTTGTTTGGGATCGTACCTGCCGCCGCTGTGGAAATTGGGATCACAGCGGTCGCACACAGTCTCGTGCTCAATTGGGCAATGGACAGTCCAGCGACTCCACGGACGGAACGTACCGCAGAGCGGACATTGCTTGCCCAAATCTGCGCCGCACTCCGGGCATTTCTGGTGTTTGGGGTGTGTCGTAGAGTAGCATCTAGGACAGTGACTCACTGGCGGTTCACCGGCCGCCGGGTTGCCACGTTTGGCCAGGGACCATTTGCGGCACTTTTCGGGCAGGCCGTGTTCTTCGGCGTTGCCAGCCAAGTCCAGGATGATGCAGTCGCTACCATCGTCTTTGCGACGGAGTCCCCGACCTACCATCTGTAAGTACAGAGCCAGGCTTTTAGTAGGGCGGGTTATCATTACGCAAGATGCGTCAGGCAGATCGAAGCCCTCGGTGGCTACAGCCACGTTCACCAGCACCGTGATCCGCCTTGCTTCGAAATCCTTTTTCACTCGTACCCGTTCGCTTTGCGATGTTTCTGACGTGGACAGTATCAAATCCGCAGCAATACCTTTGTCTCTGAATGCTTTCACCAGATTACGAGCGTGTCCTTGGGAAACGGCGTAGGCAATGGTCTGACGGCCGGCAGCAGGACTATTCTGCCAAAAGTCAACGGCCAGAGTGGTCATTATTACCGGGTCGTTGGCTCGTTCAATGCCATTTGGAGCATATTCGCCTTGCCTTATTTCTTTGCCGATTATCCGGTTCTCCGCAGAGGGCGTAAATACCCGCGAGCGTGCCAAATATCCCTGGTCTTGCAAATCCGCTGTTTGAGGCCCGGGGATTAGCGTGTCAAACAGGTCCTCAAACCCTTCCCGCAACGACAAACGCCATGGCGTGGCAGTCAGTCCCCATACACGGCCGGGCCATTGCTTGATGGCGCGTTTCCAACCGCGAGCCGGGGCATGATGCACTTCGTCAACTACCAGCAAATCGTCTGAACCGAAGTTTTTCCATAGTCTGTTTAGCTCGTCGTTTTTCTCAAAATCGTTGGTGCGACTGGTCACGGTTTGGGCTTTCAGTACGGCAACGCCATTTGGAAAATCCGGTGCCGGCTCTTCCCGTTTCCATATTTCCGTGGCCGGCATCGCAGGAATAAGCCAATCTTCTTTTAGCCGGTTAGCGCTCTGCTCCGCCAACTCTTCCCGGTGCGTCAGCCATACCGCCTTGCGCCCGTCAAGAAGAAAATCCTTCAGCAACGCGCCGGCAATTACGGTTTTGCCGCCACCAGTGGGCAACTGAGTGATTATCCTCGCTCCTTCCGGGGCGAGGGCCTCTTGGGAATCCTCCAGCAACTTTTGCTGGTAATCGTAAAGTGGAGCCATGGTTTTACCCGCCAGTAATGCTCAGCGCAGATTGCGCCGGGCGCTACAGTTCTCCGCCCGGCGGCGGCTCGTCGAAGGGCATACCTTTGGCCTCTGCCTCAGCTTTGCGTTGGAGCCAAGCCCGCACTTCGGCAATGACTTCGGCGCGGCCTTCTTCGCGGCCTTGCTCGATATGCTCTTCAATCACCGGCTTAACCCACCGGTTGGCGATCATGTGGTAAAGAGACACGATAACTGCTCCTATGTGCGCGATCAGCAACAGGGCGATGGCGAATGCCTACCCCGATGGACGCGAACTCCGTAGCTGACTCACCCGTTACCGTCGTGACGTTCATCCACCATCCGGCCGGGTTGGTGGCGTTAATTTTCTCAATGACGATGGTAACCAGCAGCGGACTGCAAACCGTCGCCATCGCAATCGAGTAGGCTCGTTTGAAAGGTTTGGGTACGCTCCAAATCGCCTCGTTATCTTCTTCAATTATCCTGGCACTCCAGACCAGCAGACGGTTCAGGAAGCGTCGGATTTTTCCCGATCCTCCGGGACTTTGCCGTTCCATAGAGAAATCGGACTGATTCGGACGGCTGCCGTTGCCTTGATTGACAGAGCGAGCAGCCAACCGGGAAGGCGGATGGTTACTGGTTCAACCCCCGCTGCATTCCCCGCAGGTAGCCGGCTTGCCCGCCGTGCTGGTTGACCTCCCAGATGAGGAGGCGGAACATATCGGCAACGGCCATGCTTTCGCCGCGGCGGTTGGTCATCCGGGTGTTGATCAGGGATTCGTCATCGTGCTGGTTGAGGAAGTCCAGCAGGTTGTTGCGGGCGGCGTCAGCGTACTCCATGAGGAGGGCTTTGTCGGGGCACTTCCAGTTGGTCAAGTCTTCGACGGTGTAGCCGAAACCGACGTTCATGGGCTCGGGGGCGAAGCCGAGGCGTTCGGCCCACTCGCGCTCGTAGAGCTGCTGCTCCTGCTTGGCGAGGGACTGGACCCACATATCCAGCGCGCGTCCGTAGTGCCAGACGATGAAGCCGATGGAATGGCACTGCTCGTTGGGGGTGAACTCGATTTCGTCCTGGGTCAGGCCGTCCACGTAGCGGACCAGCCAATCCCAGTTGTTGTCAAAGGATTGTTGGATGAATTCTTTCAGCGCCATGGCGGCCTCCAATTTCGTCATTCCCGCTTTCGCCGGAATGACGGAGAAAGGGTCAGGTTGTCCATACCGGCGACCGCTTTTCCAAAAAGGCGGTGATGCCCTCATGCGCGTCGTCGGTTTGGAGGTTGTCCACCATTACCTTGCTGGCGAACTGGTAGGCGGAGGGGCGGTCCATCTCGATCTGTTGGTAGAACGCGGCCTTGCCCAGGGCCAGAGTGTGCGCGCTGGCCGACGCGATCTGTTTGGCCAAATCCATGACCTGCTCTTCCAGTTCGTCCGCCGGGACGATCCGGCTGATGAGGCCGAAATCCAGGGCTTCCTGAGCGGAGATGGGCCGGCCGGTGAGGAGCATCTCCATGGCCTTTTTGGGCATGACCGAGCGGGCCACGGCGACGCCCGGCGTGGTGCAGAACAGGCCGATCTGAACGCCCGGCGTGGCGAAGGCGGCGGTGTCGGCGGCTACGGCAATGTCGCACGTTGCTACGAGCTGGCAGCCGGCAGCGGTGGCGAGGCCCTGCACCTGGGCGATGACCGGCTTGGGCAGCAGGCGGATGCCTTCCATGACGCGGGTACAGGCGTCAAATACCGCCGTGTAATCTTCTTCGTCGCCGTTGACCAGTTCGTTGAGGTCGTGGCCGGAGCTGAAGACGGGGCCTTCGGAGCGGATGACAACGACGCGGGCTTCGGGATCTTTCGCAATCCAATCCAGCCATTCTTCCAACGCGGCCAGGGTGCGCGATGACAGGGCGTTGCGGCGCTTGGGGTTGGTCAATGTGAGGACGGCAATGCCATCTTTCGCCCAGTTGTACAGCACTGTCAGCGGTTCAACCTCGTCAGGGCTGGCCGGCCGGACTTGATAATTTTCTACGGTGGCAACGGCGACCGTGTTGCCGGCCGGGGAGAAAAACTCGACGATGTATGCTACGTCCGGCTCATGAACGTGTACTACGGTGCCAACTTCGCCGGCTTTCAGTCCGTGCTCCGGCAGGTCTTCCGTGAGTGCGGCCAGATCAAGTTCGTTAATCATATTTATCCCCCTGATCGCGGAGCGTCATAGCTAAATGGACGTCGGCGCGTGTCGGGCGTGGGTTATGTCCAAGCCGGTCACCGGACGCGCTTGATCCCGCTCAACAGTAGCCACTGCCACCGTATTTCCATCCAGCGAGAAAAACTCCACTTCGTAAGCGACGTGCTGCGGATAGATGTGCACGATGGTGCCCACATCCCCGGCCTTGAGTCCTTCGTCCGGTATGTCGGCTGTGAGCACGATGCGGTCATGTTCCAGAAGCATACTCACCTCTCTATCGGATACGCGGTAACCAGTCTAGGATAGTCAACGCCGGTGTTGATTATCCAGACTGTCCGCACCAGGGGGTTGAGCCCGTCCGGGGTCTCCATGATGCCTTCGACGATGAACTTGGGGCCGTGCGGTGAATCGACAATCCTGACAACGTTATTGCTGGCTCCATGAGCTCGCAGTGCATCAGCAAAAGATTGCCACTGGTCACTGCTAAATCCGCGGTTGATGAAAAATCTTGCTTTGTCCTTGCCATCGAGGTGATTGACGGATAGCAAATAGTCCACGGCTTTTGCCCGTTCAACCTGCGCGTTTTCGGCGTTGGGCAGCCTCATGCCTAGCCGCGCGGCAGGCCCAAGCCTCGGCTGGCGATGATGTTGCGCTGGACTTCGCTGGTGCCGGCGGCGATGGTGTGGGAGAAGGCGCGGAGCCAGTGCTCCTGCATATCGGCTGCCATGGGGGTCCACTTCTGGTCGCGGAGGCCGCCGTACATACCCATGACTTCCAGGCAGGATGCGGTGGTGCGCTGGACGGTTTCGCTGCCGAACACTTTGGACATGGAGGCTTCCTTGTTGGGGACCAATCCCTCGCCCTGCATCCAGGCCACGTTGTAGGCGATGAGGCGGGCGACTTCGCACTCGATGTAGCGGTCGGCCAGGACGTTGCGAACCCATGGCTCCTGGCTGAGGGGCTGGCCGTTGCGCCGGATGCCGTCGGCCCACTGGCGGGTGTCGTCCAGGTGGCGACGGGCCGCCGCCGAGTAGTCGATGCCGGAACGCTCGAAGTCCAGCAGGGTCACCGCGACGTACCAGCCGCGATTTTCCTCGCCGACGATGTTGCGGGCGGGCACGCGGACATTGTCGAATATGATCTGGTTGAACTCGTGGCGTCCGCCCATGTTGATGATGGGGCGCACTTCAATGCCGGGCGTCTTCATGTCCACCAGGAAGAAGCTGATGCCCCGGTGCTTGGGCGCGTCGGTGTCGGTGCGGGTGAGGAGCATGATCCAGTCGCCCCGGTGTCCCATGGAGGTCCAGATCTTGCTGCCGTTGACGACGAACTCGTCGCCGTCGCGGATGGCCCGGGTGCTGAGGGACGCCAGGTCGGAACCGGATTCCGGCTCACTGTAGCCCTGGCACCACTGGACTTCGCCCTTGGCCACCGGGGGCAGGTGCTCGGCCTTCTGCTCGTCGGTGCCGTGGATCATCAGGGTGGCGCCCATCATGCGGACGCCGAAGTTGTCGCGGCCGGGAGCGCGGTGATAGGTCATCGCCTCGTTGAAGATGGCGGTGCGCACCGGCGAGGCTTTCTGGCCGCCGTACTCTTCGGGCCAGTGCATGGTGAGCCAGCCCCGGTCGGCCAGCTTGCGGCGCACGTCAAGGGTACGCTCCCAGTTCTCCTCGCCGGAGCCCCGTTCGCCCAATTCCCATTCCGGGACATACTCTTCGGCGATGAACTGTTGTAGCTCGCTCTGGAAGGTGGCATCTTCGGTACTGAACTGGAACTCCATAGTCGTGACTCTCCTGTCGTGCGCGTCGCAGAACCGATGTAGGCAAGGTAGCGTTGGTTAATTACGCTGGATAACGCCGCAGGCCACACGCCCGCCGGCGCCAGGGTCCGCGCCGTAGGTGTCGGGTTTTTCGTGGATGATGATGGCGGAGCCGTCGGCGTCAAAAATGGAATGGTCGGTGCCGGAGTCCAGGGTGACGGCGTCGGTGAAATAGTCGGCGCGGGCGAAACCGTCGGCGCCGGCGTAGATGTTGGGCAAGTCGCCGGCGTGAAAACCGCCGGAATGGTTGAGGCCGTGACCGGTGTCTTCGGGGTTGAAATGGTCCCCGGCGGCGGCAAAGTCCGGCGCGCAGGCCCCGATGGCATGGATGTGAAAGCCGTGGCCGCCGGGGGCAAGTCCGTTGACGTCCGTCGCGATCAGCACGCCGTACGGAGCCTGCGTCAGCGTAACCGTTCCCATGGCCGCGCCGTCTGGCCCGGCCATTGCAGCCATCGCCTGCGCGCCAATGCCCTGCGGCTGAGGAGGTTCAGGTTGACAGGCTAACAAAGCGCTGACTGCGGCCACTACAATGATAATCAGCGGCAAACGTTTCATTGGTTATTCCGGCTCGGTGGGTTCGGCTATCTTATCACGGAGTGGGTCAGATTTGGCTGTACCCGCTACCCGGCCCCCTGGTATCGTCCACGCCCCAGCCGCGGCCCTCGGAAATCCAGCCGAATTCCAGAAGGATTTGCTGGCTGTAACAGACGCGGCCGGTGACCTTGTCCGCCGGCTCGGAGGCCAGGAGCAACGTGGCTTGGGCCAGCAGTTCGGGCGGTTCGCCTCGGGGGTCGTCCATGCCTTCCACCAGGTGATGGAATACGGTGCCGGGGGTGGGCACCACCAGCGACGGCGACACCGCCGAGACGGATACGCCGTATTCGTACACCTCCTGGGCCAGACCCTGGGAGAACCGCTCCAGCGCCGCCTTCTCGGCCCCGTAGCAGGTCCCATTATTTGCCGGAGTGGTGTAGGGCCCACGGCCCGGACCGACCGCCGCGCCCGACGAGATGTTGACGATGCTGCCCGACTTGCGCTCAATCATGTCGCCCAGCACGAGCTGGCTCAGGATGAACGGAGCGTGGAAGTTCACCGCCCAGGAGCGCATCCAACGGTTGACGGGAAAGTCCTTGATGGGCAGGTAGTAGGTGAGGGCGGCGTTGTTCACCAGCACGTCCACCGGCCCATAAATGCTGCGGGTTTCCTCGACGAGCCGCTGGCAGTCTTCGGGCAGGGATATGTTGGCCGCGACTGCCGTGGCCTCGCCGCCGGCTTCCTTGATGTCGGCAATGGTCTTGGAGAGGGAACCTTCCAATGGGTGGTCGCCCTCGTTCACGGTACGGGCCGCGCAGATGACGCGGGCGCCTTCGGCGGCGAACAGGCGGCTGATCTCGGCGCCGATACCACGGCTGGCGCCGGTGACGATTGCGGTTTTACCTTCGAGTCTGGGCATATTGGGTTTTCCTTTTGGCTTTAGCTCGCGCATTCGTTTTGGGTTCTGCTACGCGAGGGTGGCGGTTCAGTGAACGGCCGGCCGTCGCGTTCCGCCGCCTCGCGGCGTTCAAGCCAGGCTTCCCAGAGCAGGTCTCGTTCCTTACGGCCTTCTTCCCGAGCGCGTTCAGTCCACAGCTTTGCAATTACCATTTGTATTCCCTCCGAGAAGGCGAATGCCAGGGGGATCGAGATGGCCGCGCATACGGCGGCAGCAACAATGACGATTATAGCAACTTCGGGCCACGTCAACGGTGGATTTTCCGCCGTCGCAACGCGGGCGTAACTCAGTAGGCCCGTGAGCGCCATCCAGCAGGCGTAGAACACTGCCAGGAACCTGCCGCTACGATGAACCAGGACGTCGAATGCGCTGATGCGCACATCCCGCTGTTGGTCGTTTTGGGCGGCCAACTTACCTGTCCACCAGCAGGTCGGCCAGCACCTGTTCGTTCATCGTGAAGCTTTCCGCCTCAGCGGGGAATGCGCCGCTGCGCACGTCGTCGGCGTACCGGCGGAAGGCTGCACCCATGTCGTCGGCCAGTTTGGCGTATTGCCGGGCGTGCCTGGGGACGAAATCGGCGAAGAGGCCGAGCATGTCGTGGAACACCTGGACCTGGCCATCACAGTCCGGGCCGGCGCCGATGCCGATGGTGGGGATGGTGAGCCGCTCCGTAATCAGGCGGGCCAACTGGCTGGGGACGCATTCCAAGACCACCGAATACGCACCGGCGTCCTGCAACGCCAAAGCGTCGTCCAACAACCGGCGGGCGGTAGCCCTGGTGCGCCCCTGAACCCGGTAGCCGCCCAAGGCGTTCACCGACTGCGGGGTAAGCCCGATGTGGCCCATGACGGGCACTCCGGCATCGACGATGCGACGGACGGTGTCGGCGACGGCGATGCCGCCCTCCAGTTTCACCGTATGGGCGCCGCCCTCCTGCATCAGCCGGCCGGCGTTGCGGAGGGCCTCGGCGGGGTCAACCTGGTAGGCCATGAAGGGCAGGTCCACCACCACCAGCGCCTCTGAGGCTCCCCGGCTCACCATGCGACCATGACGCACCATATCGTCCATAGTGACCGGGATGGTGGAATCGTAGCCAAGCACCACCATGCCCAGGCTGTCGCCGACCAGGATGATGGGAATGCCGGCAGCGTCGGCGATGCGGGCGGCCGTATAGTCGTAGGCGGTTACCATGGGGATTTTCTCCCCGGCCCGCTTCATTTCGGCCAGCTTTCTGATTGTGGTCGGCATGGTGGGTGGATTGTAGCAGGCCATGGGGACGGCGGCGACTGCCTGAACCTGTGGAGCAGCGCTATCGATTGACCGACAGAATCGAGTCGGCGCAGCTTACGTTAGATACCCTCGCCAGATGGAACGGGATGCCACCTGGACATACCGGCCAACTCTATCGCGCACTGCCTTTGTACGTCAGCATTCTCGAACGCATTGTCGGGCAGGACGATATCAGCATGGTATCGATTGTCAGGTAAAGGCGAATCACGCACCTCATAGCCGGCCTGCCGGACCTGTCCCGATCCAACCACAGCCCAGCCATAGAAATTCCGAGGAGGGTTCCGCTGCGCCGCAACTCCAATCGCGTTTGCTGTGACTTCCGCAAGCGGCGCCAAAGTGAGGCGGTCAACCGAAATTTCCCGCTCGCCCGCCCGTTCCAGAAAGACGTGAAAGGGAACCCCGCTGTTGGCGGCAGTACGGCTTTGCCGGCCGGAAAATACGCTCCGTCCCAGTTCTTCATCGTCTTCAACAGGGCCGGGGCGTCCGTTCAAATCCGCGTTCGCGGTCGTCATCTGGCCGGCTTTGCGTCGAGGCCAGCCAGCGCTTCTCGGATGAATCCATCTGGCAATTCGCGGGCCGTGACGTAACGAGCCCGTCGCGATTCCCCGTCGATGGTGACAAAGCACGCCGCCTCGCCGGCGGAGCCGCACAGCACTACAGCTATCCGGTCATTGGCGCCACGGGCGTCAATGGCAACGTAACCGCCAGGGGCCGGATAAACTCCGTAGCGCCGCGGCGAGATGTCATACATCGCTTTCAGCAAACGCGCGGCATTGACGGATGCAGTCTCAGAGGGGACGTCTAACCCGTCCTCTGCCGCATAATCCGATACCTCGGCCAGTTCCCGCAGGGCTTCCAGCAGGTCGGCGGCGGTTGACGCGGCCACCGGCCCGCCATCCTGCGGTGTGCTGTGTTCCACCATGCGGCTCTCCTTTTGCGCGTGTGACTGGGCGGACATTCATGCCGTGATTCTAGCGCAACCCCGCACGGCGCAATGGGCGTAATTTTTGGGATTGTGAGACCATTTTACCCGCATGCGTGAGAGTGTGCGAAATTGGCAGGTAGTCCTGCATTCCCTATCGCAATTTCGCACAGTGCGGGTCTCTGCATCAAGAGCGTGATCTCGTCTTTTGCGGTGGTTTTGGGAGAGGCTCCGGGATGATTTTCGTTTCGACATTTTGGATATTGGAGTGTCAGAGGAGATTTGCCCGAAAAGTCTTCTGAACTGCCAACTGGAAGGAATCAACCGCTGTCCTTGTTCGGGGCAAACCGGTCAGCCGTCAGCAGGCGCTCAGCGAATGAAAGCGGCCGGAAAGGGATGTGGATAGACCTGCGCCATTGCAGTTAGCGTTGCAGCAGTGTCGTCAGCGGCAGCCGGGCTCCGGGTCGGCAACCGTCAAAAACTGCCAGCGCGGGTTCTGGGGCCAGCGGTACGCGCCGCTGACCATCTCTGCGGTATTGACCACGTCCTTGCTGGTGAGCACGGTGAAAGCGTGGCGGTCGTCTGTTACTAACCGGCGCAGGATGTACTGCACCCGCCCGTCACCGCGCACTGGGAGGTTCCGCGCGTTCACGTCAACGTAGATGAACGCCTCGATCCACTCGCCAGTGACGCTTGCCTTGGCCCGTGGATAATCCTTGACCATGTTCACGTAGCCGATACGGTAGTATGTGGCGTGGGATACCCTATCCCAGGAGATCACTACTTCACCGGCGTTGGGGCCGCTGCATACCCTGATGTTGGTGGCGGGTGGCACGTTGTCGGTCACGACAACAGCGGGTGGGCTGCTCGGGGTGTCAGTGACGGTGATCTTGGTGTCTTCGCTGACCGTGCCCCACTTGGCGTCGATGCGTATCGTGCCTATCCCTATCAATGAAACGCCACTGATCTCGCTAGGCATCGTGAAAGTGGCGGTAGCAGAATGGTCGATACCGATACCGATTGACGTGGCCTGTACATCAATCGCGTTGGCTCCCGCCGCGCTGGCCGGGTACACCACCTGGCCGGCGATCTTCAGCTCGGTCAGAGCCGCGCCGGTGTTGGGGAAGTCCTGAGCAAAGACGGTAACAGTATCGCCAACGGCAACCGAGGTGGGCGCCACCCGCAGGGAGTCTTGCAGCTCGAACTGCTCCACGTCTGTGCTGGAGGAACGGCCTTCGCCGTCCACCATGCAGATGTAGTTGTTCTTGCCGGCCCGGAAGGGCGGTACCGTCACTTCGAAGGTTACGGCCACCCTGTCGTCGCTGCCCACGGTGGCGATGCCGGCGCGGGCGCCCTGGGTAATGACTTCTGCGCATGAAGGCCAGGTGGTCCTGTCGCCAGGGTCTGCCCCGGCCTTGTGCAGCACGTAAACCGCGGCGGAGGTGCCGTTGTTGAAGCCGGAGCCGAAGACGGTCAGTTCGTAGCCCCGCCTGTTGTCCTCGTCGGACAGGGCGATTTTAGCGTAGGTTGGCACGGTGCCCAGCTGAACCTGCGGGCCGTTGTTGGGCCGGTCATTGGGGCCGAGAACAGAGTAGCCGACGCTGTGGGTCCCCTGTTCGCTGGGGTTCTTGATGCCGGCGGCCTGGGTGAAGACCAGCACCAGGGTTTGGCCCATGGCCGGGCCGTTGAAGCCCTCGAAGTTGTCGCCGGTGTTCATGTCGGGGATGAAGACCCGGATGGACCAGTCGTCGTCGCCGCCATAGTGGTCGTCGTCGTCGATTTCAATAGGATCGACGGCATAGACGAGGCCGCCATTGTTGGTAGCGGGCGTCAGGGGACCGGTGACCCGGAAGTACACCGTGTCCCGGTCGATGGAGTCGGGAACCTGGAAGTCGTCCTCCAGGTACAGTTCGATGGAGCTGCCGGCCACCAAGTTGTTGGGCAGGCTGGCAATGGTCAGCGTCAGCTGCACGTTGGCGCTGGCCGAGGTGCTGCTGCTGTCAATCATGTCGCCCTCGGAGCTTTGCGTCGGCGCCGTTTGCGTTTGCGTGAGACTTGCGACGGCAAGCGCCACAGCGACCAAAGCGCCGATGATGAGCATTCTCATTGTGTCACTCCTTGACCGTCAATTTTCCCTGCCACCCGCTGCAATCGTTCCAACTCTGTGTCCCCTACTCCCTTCCCCCGAGCCAACGGCAGGGACGCCAAAGTAAGTTCCCGATACAGTGGGCCCAAATGTTCGGCATATCGGGACAAGGCGTCGAGGTGGGCAGCGATGGTGGCAGCGTCGCCGCGCACTGCCGGGCCGGTTACGGCGTTGGCGGGGCCAGCGGCGGCGATGGCTTCGATGGTGGCGCGGGCGAGGGGTATGGCCGCGCGGATGCCGTCATCGGCGCTGAAGCCCATCTGCGTCCAGAGGTTGACGGCAGCGTCGAGGAGGGTGGCGACGTAGCCGCAGCTCAGGACGGCGCTGGCGTGGTACAACGGGCGCAGCTCATCGGGGATGGCGACGGCGCTGCCGCCCAGAGATTCGGCGAGGGACGGCAGGTAGTCCGCGAGCCAACCCGTGGCGGAAACGGCAAAGGTCACGCCGGAGAGGCGGCGGGCGGCCTCGGCCGGTTCGCTGAGGGCGGCGAAGGTCTGGAAGGGGTGCATCGCGCCCACCTCGGCGCCGGCGTCCGCTGCCGTCGTCAACAGTTCGGTTGACGCGGCGCCGCAGCAGTGAACGACGCCCTGTCCGGTCCGCCAATTGACTGCGGCGGCCACCTCCGCGATGGCAGCGTCCGGCGTGGTGATGAACACCAGATCGCAGGCGTCGGCTACTTCCTGTTCAGTGTTGAGGGCGGCACACCCGTCGATTCGCTCCGCTAGCCACTCCGCGCTGGTCCAGGTGCGACTGGACACCGCGACTACGTTGTATCCTACAGCGTCCAGCGCCAGCGCCAGCCCGCGCCCCAACGTACCGATGCCTACGAAACCGATGCTTATGTTGTTATATTCTGCGGACATTGTAAGACTACATACCGTCATTCCCGCTTTCGGGGAATCCAGAGCGTTGTTGCAGCGAAGTATCCTGGATTCCGGCTTTCGCCGGAATGACGAGTGAGACGGCGGGAATAACAGAAGATATTACTGCAACTCTCCCACCGCCGGCACGCCGCCCAGGCCCGTGGCCGACTGCACGGCGTCGATGACGGCCAGCGCGGTAACTTGCGTTGCTGCCGCCACTATGGCCATCAGGTCCGCCGGGGCCGTGTTTTGTCCCGTCGCCACGCAGAACATCGTGTCGCCGTCGTTGGGCGTGTGGCAAGGGTGAATGGTCAGCCCGAGGCCGTCGTGGGCGGAGGAGGCGACGAAGTTGACTTGCATCTTGTCCAGGCCAGCATCGGTGGCGACGACGCCGATGGTGGTGTTGACGAGCAGTCCGCCTGAGGCGGATTCCGCAGAGGTTTCGCCGGTCAGCATGACTTCCACCGGGTCGGCCATGGTTCCATCATGCCGGCGCGGGCCGGCGATGAGGCTGCCGTCGCGGTGATCGCGGACGCCGCCCCAGGCGTTGACGGCCACCGCCGCGCCCACCGATACGCCGTCGGCAAGCACGCAGCGGGCCGAACCGATACCGCCCTTGACCGCTCCGGCGATGCCGAAAGCCTTGGCTACCGTAGCCCCCGTCCCGGCGCCTACCGAGCCGCCAGGCAGGGGCGAATAGTTATTCGCCCCCGCGCAAGCCGCATATCCCGCCGCCGCGTCGGGGCGCACGTCGGACTTGCCCACTCCCAGGTCATAAAGAATGGCCGCCGGTACGATGGGTACGTAGCCGTGCAGAGTCTGAAAACCGATGCGTCGCTCTTCCAGCCACTGCTGGACGCCGCCGGCGGTGGCCAGGCCGAAGGCGCTGCCGCCGCTGAGCACGATGGCGTGGACGCGGTCAACGCGGCGGATTGGGTTCAGCAGGTCGGTTTCGTGGGTGCCTGGGGAGCCGCCGCGCACGGCCACGCCGCCGACTGCGCCATCGCCGCACAGTATGACAGTGCAGCCGGTGGCGGCGTCAGCATCCGTCCAATGGCCGGCGGAGATGCCCGGCACATCGGCAATCGTGCCGTCATAAACAACCTGGTTCATGATGATACGGTTTCGCCATCAACCGAGGCCAAAAGCGCCTCGGCGCGTTCCAAGAGTACGTCCCGGCGTTCGGCGCTGACTCCCCGGCTCTCCAGGTACATACGCAGGGCGGACAAGGGCTGGAGGTCTGTCGGTTCCACGGTTGGCCGGCGTCGGGTTTCGTCGGTGATGTCGCGGGTGATGCTGGCGACGTAGTGAGCGGATGACAAAGCCGGCCGCAGGTCGGTATCGCGGATGCGAGACGATTGCTCGGCGGAGAGCTTGATACGGAGGCGAGCGATGGCTCCGGCCACCGGGCGACGGGCGATGGCGCGAGCCACGAAATCGGTTGGGTTGGGTTCATTGTCCGGCACGGTGGCGTCAATGGTGACGAATGGTCGCGCCGCGATGCGCTGGAACTGGAAATCGGTCAGTCGCTTGCCCTGGGGGGCTTTCGGGTCGATTTCCACCACGCAGAAGCCCTTTTCGTCGTCCTCCTCGGAAAAATCGACCCGCTGGAGGCTGCCGGAGTAGGCCACCGCCGGCCCGATCTCGCCCGGCGGGCGCAAGACTTGATGCTTGTGGATATGACCCAGGGCGACGTACTCCAGCTGCGGGTGCTGCACCGCGCTGACGTTGAGCACGTGGTCGTTGCCCAGCATCATGGAGCGTTCCGTGCCGGTGGTGGCGCCGTTGACCGTGACGTGACCGGCAAGAATCGCGGGGACGTCGGGGTCAAGCATCTGGGCCTGCTGGGCGATGATCTCGGTCATCCGGCGTTCCAGTTCCTGGCGGATTTCCTCGATGCTCAGGCCGCGGGAATCGTCGCGGGCCAGCATCGCGCCCCGGGATGGCCAGGGGACGGCGAGCACTTGTATGGGGCCGGCCGGCGTCGGCACCGGATAGCAAATGGGCCGCGCGCCAACGTACACGTTGGGGACTTGCAGGGTAGAGAAAATCTCGACGGCGTGGGCACGGCTGGCGGCGGCGGGCAGGTCGTGATTACCGGGCAGCAGGAAGGTCGGGATGCCGGCGTTGGACAGTCGCAGCAGGCCGCGAGCAAACTCTCGCTGGTGGGTTTGCGACGGATCGCGGCCCTTGTAGGCGTCTCCGGCCAGCAGCACCAAGTCCACGCCATTGTCCAGCGCATACTCGATGAGCTCATCAAGCGCGTCCAGGAAATCACCCAGCCGGGTGGAAAGCCCGGTGTTGGGATCGGTGCGCCCGTAGTTTTCGACGCCGATGTGCAGGTCGGAAAAATGGAGGATTCGCATCGTCGTGACTGTAAGCGATTGCCGCGCTTGGACTACTCAACAGCCGCTCGGGCCCGGGTGAACACGGCATCGAGCATCCCCTCGGTGAGCCGCCCGGTCTGCGTATTCTGCTGGCTGGGATGATAACACGCGATGAGCAACGGCCCACCGTCGGGAAGTTGTGTTGCGATGTCGTGGCCGAAGGGCGGCTTTCGTTGCGGCGGAGTGTGTCCGGCGGCGGCCCAGGCGCGGAGGAAGGCGTCGAAAGCGATGCGGCCCAACGCTACGACGGCACGCAGGTCGGTCAGCAGCTGGATTTCGCGGGTGATGTAGGGACGGCAGGCGGACAGCTCGTCGGGTGTGAGCTTGTTTTGCGGCGGAGCGCAGCGGGCGGCGGCGGTGATGAGCGCGCCGCGCAGTTCCAGGCCGTCGCCGGGGCGGGTTGATTCAGGCTGGTTGGCGAAACCGGCCCGGTGCAGCGCGCCGAAGAGCCAGTCGCCGCTGCGGTCGCCGGTGAACATCCGGCCGGTGCGGTTGCCGCCGTGGGCGGCGGGAGCCAAGCCCACGATCAGCAGCCGGGCGTCGGGATCGCCGAAAGCGGCCAGCGGACGGCCCCAGTAGTCCTCGTCGCGGTACATCCGCCGCTTGACCCGGGCCGTTTCCTCCCGCCACTCAACCAGGCGAGGGCAAGCGCGACAGGATATGACCTGCCGCTGCACCTCGGCGATGGTGGTAGGCTCTGTATTCCGGCTTTCGCCGGAATGACGGTCACGGATGCGGGAATGACGGTTATCCATCTGGCGCGCCCCAGCCACCGCCGCCGGGCGTGCGGATGCTCAGGATATCGCCGGCCTCCACGTCCAGGGTTTCCTTGCCGGCCAGGTGGATTTCCTCGTAGCCGCCCTTCAGCAGGATGTTTTCGCCGTGCTCGCCGTGGTGTCCGCCGTGGTAGCCGGGAGGAGCATAGCGGCGTCGCTCGGACAGCACCGTTACGCGGGCCGGGCTGAGAAACTCGACGTCGCGGATCAGCCCGTCGCCGCCGCGATGGAGGCCGTCGCCGCCGGAGCCGCGACGCAGAGCGTATCGCTTCAGGCGCAGGGGGAAGGCGAACTCCAGCGCCTCAACGGGGGTGTTCATGGTGTTGGTCATGTGGGTGTGGATGCCGGAAACGCCGTCCCGGTCGGGGCGGGCGCCCATGCCGCCGCCGATGGTCTCGTAATAGACGTAGGGCTTGTCCCGGGAGATGTCGTGGCCGCCGATGATCATGTTGTTCATGGTGCCCTGGGATGACGCCGGGATGCGGTCGGGCATGGCCTGGCTCATGGCGGCCAGCAGCACGTCGGTGATGCGCTGGGAGGTCTCCACGTTGCCGCCGGCCACGCCACGCTGGGGCAGCGGGTCAACCAGGCTTCCCCGGGGCGTGATCACTTCCACCGGACGGAGGCAACCCTGGTTGGCCGGGGCTTCGTCGCCCACCACGCAGCGGACGACGTAGAGGCTGGCCGATACGGTGACGGCGCGAGGGGCATTGATGCAGCCGGGGCGCTGGTCGGCGGTGCCGGTGAAGTCGATGGTCATTCGATCACCGGCAACAGTCACGGCCACGGTGATGGGCACCGGCTCCTCGGTCAGCCCGTCGTCGTCCATGTAGTCGGTGACGCGGTACACGCCATCGGGTATTTCGGTGATGCGGCGGCGGGTCAGCCGCTCGGAGTAGTCCAGCAGCGCGGCCATGTGCTCGTGGGTTTCGGCCAGACTGTAGCGCTCAGCAATCTCGGAGAGGCGCTTTTCGCCGACGCGGATGGACGCGATCTGCGCCGATAAATCACCCTGCCGGTCGTCAGGGGTGCGGGAGTTGCGGCAGATGAGGGCGATGACCTCGTGGTTAATGCGTCCGCCGTCGGAAAGCTTCAGGGGCGGAATGATCATGCCTTCCTGGTACAGCTCGGTGGACAGGGGCATGGAGCCGGGAGCCATGCCGCCCACGTCGGAGTGGTGACCCCGGTTGCTCACGTATCCGATGAGTTTTCTCTCACCGTCGTGATCGGTCAAAGATCGTGTATTGGTCAAAGATCGTGTATAGGCCGGTGCGACTAACGTAATGTCGGGCAGGTGAGAACCGCCCAGGTAGGGGTCGTTGAGGATGATAATGTCGCCCTCTCGCAGCCCTTCCGGGAAGGTCTGCAACGCGGCCTGCACCGAGGCCGGCATGGCGCCGAGGTGCACCGGCTGGTGGGCGGCTTGGGCGACCATCTCAGCGCCGGGGTTGAACAGGGCGCAGGAGAAGTCCTGCCGCTCCTTCATGTTGGTGGAGTAGCTGGTGCGCTGCAAAGCCACGCCCATCTCCTCGGAAACGGAGATGAACATATTTTTGAAGACTTCCAGACTGATGGCGTCAACGGGCATGATTGGTGGCTCCCTGTTGATTCAAGGCAAGAGGCGGATGCCTTCCAAAGACATGGTGCGGTCATCCTCAATCACCTCATAGATCAATTCGATGACATCGGGGCTGCGTGGGGAATGTGGGAAACGGATTTTCCTGACGTTCACCGGCGCACTTGGCACCTGCTCTCCCAAAAAGGGCAATTGAGGTAGTACCGAGCGGGTGAAGTGCTCAACCTGGGCGGGGTGTACCATTGGGTTGAGCCATCCGGCAGCTACGCCGGCGTCCCAGTCAGCATAAAAGGCCGCGCTGCGGACGATGCGGTAAGGCTCACTTGGTGCGGGCAACGATGTCATTGGCGACCTTCAGTCCATGGCGGATGGAGTTCTGGCTCAAAGGCGGGGCGGTGAAGCCGGTCATTTCGTAGGGCATGGGCTGCCCGTCCTCGGTGGTCAGCCAGGCGGCTTCGTATTGGGAATAGTCCTCAATGGCCGCCGCGCTGTAATCGGCGAACCGCTCCATCTGGAAGTCCATTTCCTCCAGGTCCTCCGGGGCCAGCACCTCCCGGTTGGCCGGGCGGTTGGTGAGCAGGCCGTAGCGATGGTAGCCCTGGGCGTGCTGGTCGCGGAGCACGGTCATGGCGCCGGACTGTTCCATTTTCATACGAGCCTGATACCAGTTCTCCGGGTAGGGGCCGTGGGGAAAATGCAGATAGGTGGTGCCGGTAATGGGCTTGCCCCGCGAGGCGTAGGCTCCGCAGTCGGAGTAGTAAAGCAGCCTCACCAGCTTGCTCACCCCAAAGTGAGGGTCGTTTTCCGACCGCTCGCCGATGTACAGCGCCGCCTCGATAAACTTATCCAGGTCCTGCGTGAAACCCTGTTGCGTCGTCATTGCGAATCTCCGCGGTCGTCAAGCGCCGCCAGCAGATCTACGGCTCCGGTCGGGGCCGCCAGTTGGTAGTATTCAGTCCCCATAAGGCGATGGACAACCGCGGTGGGCAACTGCTCAAACGGCCCATCGTCGTGGATCTGCGTGCGGTGGCAGGACAGGGACGCGATTTTTGTTTCCACCCACTCCGAAACATCCAGGGTGGTGGTTACGTCCTCGTCGGGGGTGCCCAGGGTGTCCACGGCGTCCACGGCGAAGGGTGGGGTGATGCCCCGGTCGGTCATCTCCTGCCACATACGCTGGAACACGCTGCGAGGGAAGCAGGTGTAGTACAGCAGCGGCGTGGCGGCGTCCGGGTCGGAGGCGCGTTGGGCAGCCGCGGTGGCGTGGCTGCACATGGTCTTGTGGTCGGGATGGCCGTAGCCGCCGCTGGGATCGTGGGTGAGTATCAGGTGCGGGTTGATCTCGGCGATAATGCTGGTCAAATTTCCGATAACCACTTCGTCGTTGGCGTTGCAGTATGCGTTGGGATGTTGATTGTCGTCAGTGCCGTCCATGCCGCTGTCGCGGTAGTCCAGGAACTGCACGTCGTCGATACCGGTGATGGCCATGGCGTTGCGGAGTTCCTGCTTGCGGACCTGCCACAGGTTTTCCCGCGTGGCCAGCGCGGGGTCGCTGATTTCGCCCACATCTCCGTTGGTGGCGCAGACCAGCGTGACCCTGGCGCCGCCGGCCGCCAGCATCGCCAGCAGGCCGCCGGAAGAGAATCCCTCGTCGTCAGGGTGAGCGAAGCAGGCCAGCACGGAGAGGCGGGAGATGTCGGGAAAGGTCATGGCATCAAAATCGGGGGGCACCGGGACAGGGAGACAAACGTATTTTACAGTCCGACGCTGGCAATGCTACATTATGGCACTGCTATCAAGCCGAGGATGAGCGCAATGACCACAACCGTTGATTACCACATGGAACGCAGTTGGCATTTTCTGGAATTGGTGGACGATGAGGTAGAACGGGGTGAGTTGGAAGAAGCGAGCAACAAAGTGTGGGGCGCCGCCGCCCACGCCATCAAGGCGGTTGCCGAAAGGCGCGGATGGCCCCACGGCGCACACCGCGACTTGGAGGATGTTGTGATGCGTCTGATCGATGACGAGGGAGCTCCTGCAATTCTACTCACGTACTATACATCGGCAAACTGGTTCCACTCGCGCTTTTATGGTAGCCCACCCGACGAAAACATGATTCACCACGGGAAAGGCCAGATCGCTGACTTCATCCACTTGCTGGAGGGACTTTAGCCGGTTCCAGCAGCAGGTTGCCGTAAGGGTCAACTCCGCCATTCCAGCCGGGCGGGACGACGATAGTGGTATCCAGCTGAAGCAACAGTGCCGGCCCGGCGATCCGGTTCCCGGTTTGCAGCAGGTCGCGGTTGTACAGAGTGGTGCCAACCGGCCCGTCGGCGAACACCACCTCGGCGTTGCCGATCACAGCGGGCCCAGAGTCGCTTCCCTGATTGGCGGCGGGTTCCAACTCTGGCTTGTCCATCGCCAGCTCCAGCTTCAAGCGCAGGTTGACCACCTCGATGGGGAGCGCGGCATCGGCGTAACCGAACCGTTGCAGGTGGGCTTCGTAGAAGTCGGTGGATATGTCCCCGGTCAGATCGCCCGGTTCGGTCAGCGGGGGGCAGTCCACCGTCAGCTCGAAGGACTGGCCCACGTAGCGCACGTCCAGGAAACGTCGGGGCGTCATGGCGTCGGCGCGGAGGCCCTCGTCAACCAACTCGGCGCGGGCCTGCTGCTCCATGCCGTGGAACTCCTCCTCCAACCTCGCGCTCTCCAGGTCGTCGCCCCGCAGCATCACGGTGCGCGAGTAGTCCTTGACCACGTCGGCGATGGCGACGCCCAGGGCGGAAAGGATGCCCGGATGCCCCGGCACCAGCACGCGAGGGATGCCCAGCTCGGCGGCCAGTTCGCAGGCGTGCATCGGTCCGGCGCCGCCGAAAGGGATCAGGGTGAACTCGCGGGGGTCGTAGCCGCGCTCCAGAGAGATGGCGCGGATGGCGCGCTCCATATTGGAGTTGACCACGCGGATGATGCCCAGGGCAGTGTCGGTGGCCGAGGCGCCGACGCCGCCAGACAGGTCGGTCATCAGGCTTTCAGAACGCTGTTGGTCAAGCGTCATGCGGCCGCCGAGGAACCCGTCGGAACGCAGCCGGCCCAGGGTCAGGTTGGCGTCGGTGACGGTGATGCGGTCTCCTTCACCGTAGCAGGCCGGGCCGGGGTCGGCGCCGGCGGACTGAGGGCCGACCACCAGCGCCCCGCCGGCGTCCACGCGAGCGATGGAGCCGCCGCCGGCGCCGACGGTGTGGATCTCGATCATCGGAACGCTGACCGGATAGCCGCCCAGGTTGGCCGCCGTGGTCTCCTTGATGCGGCCGGGGCACAGGGAAACGTCGGTGGAGGTGCCGCCCATGTCCAGGGTGATTATGTCCGGGTAGCCGGCCTGTACACCGGTATAGAAGGCGCCGACCACGCCGCCGGCGGGGCCGCTGAGGATGGTGCGCACGGGCTGGTCGGCGGCCAGGCGGGCGGTGATGCTGCCGCCGGAGGACTGCATGATGCGCAGACCGCGCCCCAGCGCCGATTCCAGTTGGGTCAGGTAACGCTCCATCACCGGGCCGACGTAGGAATTGACGACGACGGTGCTGGTGCGTTCGTACTCGCGGAACTCGGGCAGTATTTTGGATGAGATGGAGATGAAGGGGTTGTTGGGCAGTTCGGACAGCCGTTGCGCCAGCATCTCCTCGTGTATCGGGTTGAGGAAGGAGAACAGGAAGGATACGGCGACGCCATCGACTTGAGCGTCGGTCAGCAATGACAGCAGCGCCTCCACCGATTCCGGCGTTAGGTCGTCCAGGATCGCGCCGGTATAGTCGATGCGCTCAGGGAGGCCGAAACGCAGTTGCCACGGAGCCAGCGGCGTGGGCCGTTCCATAGACAGGTCATAGAGATCGGCGCGGTTCTGGCGGCCGATTTCCAGGACATCCTCGAACCCCATGGTGGTGACCAGGGCGGTGCGTCCGCCCTTGCCCTCCAGCAGGGCGTTGGTGGCGACGGTGCTGCCGTGGATGAAGTCGGTGGTTGCCACGTCAACGTCGATATCGCCAATGCCGTTGGTGATGCCCACCGACGGGTTTGCCGGCGTGGAAGGGAGTTTGTGAACGGAGAGCACGCCGTCCCGAAGGACGGCGATGTCGGTAAAGGTTCCGCCGACATCAATGCCGACTACGGTGGTGGACATTTGCGATCATCTCTCCGCTGGTTCAGGGTTCTCATCTTTGGTTCGCGCCATTCTAACGCGGCACGCCTGCAATCCGGTAGGCGGACCGTTATCCCGTCTCGGCCAGCGCGATGCGCAGGCGCTTGTTGATGCGGCCCTTGCTCTCGTGTCCGACCACGCTGATGCGGCCAACCTCGCGGGTGTTGTGGACGTGGGTGCCGCCGTCGGCTTGCAGGTCGAGGCCCCTGATGTCGATGGTGCGAACCTCGGTGATGGCGGCGGGCAGCAGGTTGATCTTGGTGCGGATCAGGTCCGGGTGGGCGTCGGCATCGGCGCGGCTCATGGAATCGACGCCGATGTCCCGGGCGGCGGTAACCTCCGCGTTGATGCGCGCTTCCACTTCCTCGGCGAATTCGGCCGACATATTCTCCAGCTCGAAGTCCATCCGCGCCCGGCCCGGCTGCATATCGCCGCCGGTTACCAGCGCCCCATAGTCGCGCCACACTACGCCGCAGAGGATATGCAGGGCGGTATGGGTGCGCATGAGCAGGTAGCGGCGCTCCCAGTCGATGGCGCCGTGGAGTTGAGCGCCCACTGCGGGGCGCGCGTCGCCGTCGATGGCATGCACGATGACGCCGCCGGCGCGACCGACCCTGGTGACCCGATACGCTGCGCCGGACGCATCGGTCAACGTCCCCACGTCGCAGGGTTGGCCGCCGCCGCCGATGTAAAAGGCAGTGCGGTCCAATACCACGCCGCCGTCGTCAGTGACGTCTCCGACGGTGGCGTCGAACTCGGACAGGTAAGCATCGGCAAGGAAAAGTAGTTGAGTCATAACCGCCTCTAAGCACACAAATGCGTCGCGTTCCGTTTGGGGCTTACGATTATACCAATGAGGCGCCATGCTATAATTCGGCGCAATTCCTGTATTGGGTTTGCTGAAGATGAAACTATCGTGCCTCCAAGAAAACTTGGCCCGTGGACTGGGTGTGGTGGGACGGGCGGTGGCGAGCCGCTCCACGTTGCCAATAACGCAGAATGTTCTGCTGCGGACTGACCAGGGAATGCTGATGCTATCGGCGACAAACCTGGAAATCGCCATCACCACGTGGATTGGCGCGATGATCGAGGAAGAAGGGGCCATCACGGTGCCCCACCGGCTGCTGGCGGATTGGGTCAACACCCGGCCCAGCGACCGTATCGACCTGGACCTGCAGGGGCCCGGGGAAGATGGCGGAACGGGAGGCGGGAATGTACTGCACCTCTCCTGTGGCCGCGCCGTGACCCGCATCAACGGCGCCGACGCCGCCGACTTTCCGCCGGTGCCCCAGGTTGACGCCGGAATGGCCACCGACATCGACCCCAGCGTGCTGCGTTCCGCTATCGGACTGGTGGCATTTTCCGCCGCCACCGATGAGTCCCGCCCGGTGCTGACCGGCGTGGAGCTGAAACTGGAGGAGTCGGACCTGGTGATGGCCGCTGCCGACGGGTTCCGACTGGCGGTGTACAAAGGAGAACTGCCGCAGCCGGTGGAACAGGAGATCAAGGTGATCGTACCGGCGCGGACCATGAGCGAAATTCAGCGCCTGGCCTCGGAGCAGAGCGGCCCGGTCAAGGTGACGCTATCCCCGGAGCGTGGGCAGGCCCTGTTCAAGCTGGAACACGTGGAGGTGGTCTCCCAATTGCTGCAAGGGAGTTTCCCCAATTACGATCAACTGATACCGGAACGTTACGAAACCCGGGCGGTGATGGAGTTGGACGACCTGAAAAGGGCCACTCAGTCGGCGTCGGTATTCGCACGAGACGGCAGCAACATCGTGCGCCTGGAAATGATGCCCCAGGAGGATGCCGAGGGCGGACAGCTCAAGGTGTCGGCCCGTTCCGAAGAAGTGGGCGACAGCCTGGACGAGCTGGACATTGACCAAATGGATGGCGAAGACGCGAAAATCGCGTTCAACGTGCGCTATTTGCAGGACATCGTGAACGTCCTGGGCCGGGGCAAAGTCGCCATCGAAGTCACCAACTCGTCAAGCCCCGGCGTATTCCGACCGGCCGATTCGGATCGTTATGTGCACGTGGTCATGCCCATGTACGTGCAGTGGTAGCAAACATGAACGCTGCGGGAACCGGCGTGGATGCCGTCGGAATTGTCCTGGCGGCCGGACGGGGCAGCAGGATGCGTTCGCGCAAACCGAAACCCCTGCATCGCGCCGCGGGAAAGGAACTGATCCGCTACCCGGTTGACTTGTTGTCGGCTTGCGGAGTGGAGCGCGTCGTCGTCGTAACCTCACCGGAAAACCGCGACGCGATATGCGAACTGCTTGGCGAAAGCGTGCAGTACGCAATCCAACCCACGCCCAACGGAACCGGCGACGCCCTGGCCTGCGGTTTGGCCGCGCTGGACGCCCTCCCGTCCCTGCTGGTGGTATTGCCCGGCGATACTCCACTGGTCCGTCCCGAATCGGTGCAGGCGCTGGTGGACGACCACCGCGCAAACGCCGGGCGTTGCATGACCATTCTGTCCGCCACCGATGTCTTCGCCGGCGATTTGGGCCGCATCCGGCGGGGCAGCGCCCAGGAACCCGGAGGCGCTGCTCCGGTCACTGGCATCGTCGAGGCGGCTGACCTGCCGGACGCCACACCCGGCCCGGAGGAAGTCAACGCCGGGGTGTACTGTTTCGACGGCCCCTGGCTGGTCGAAACAATCGGATCCATTGGCCCGGCCGCGTCGGGTGAGTTATACCTGACCGCGTTGGCCGCCATCGCCGCCGGTTCGGGGGACGGCGTAGCCGCCTTGCCCGTCGCCTTAGCCGACGAGGCCATGGGCGTGAATGACCGGAAGCAATTGGCTGCCGCCGAAACCGTGCTGCGGGACCGCATTAACCTGCACTGGATGGAGTCGGGCGTCACCATCATAGATACGGCCACAACCTATATTGACGCCGATGTGACCATCGGCTGCGATACGGTGGTGCTGCCCAACACCATGCTGTCCGGGGTAACGGTCATCGGCGAGGAGTGCGAGGTTGGCCCCAACGCCATCGTCCGCGACACGGCTATCGGAGATCGTTGCCGCATCGTCGCCTCGACGCTGGAGGGATCCAGGGTGGAATCCGACGTTGACATCGGCCCCTACAGCCATCTGCGCCCCGGCTCACTGATTGAAACCGGCGTGCATCTCGGCAACTACGTGGAGGTCAAGAACAGTCGGGTCGGCGCCGATACCGCCGCCGGACACTTTTCCTATCTCGGCGACGCCGACATCGGGGTGGGCGTGAACATCGGCGCGGGAACCATCACCTGCAACTACGACGGCGTGGACAAACACCGGACCATCATCGGCGATGGGGCCTTTATCGGCAGCGATACCATGCTGGTGGCGCCCGTGACGGTGGGTGACGGCGCCGCCACCGGAGCCGGCGCGGTGGTGATCCGGGACATCCCGGAGGCTAGACGAGCGGTTGGCGTTCCTGCTAGACTCCTGCCACCACCGGAAAAGGAGCAAGGTTGACTGCGTCGGCAGAGGGCCATCGGCTTGGATACTGATAGTAGCTTACCACCGTTATTGTTCCTGGCAGCATCGCTGCTGATTTTCGCTTGGACGAGCATCGCGGTTACGTCGCGTCGGCAACCGCCGACCTTTGTGGTGCTGTGGGCGCAACCCCGGTCCCCGGCCATAGTCGTGTTGCGGGTGATTGTCGCCGCAGCGGCGGGCGTGTCCGCGCTGGGTCTTATGCTGACGCTGGCGCCCGGTTGGCCCGCGCCGGTTCTCCTGCTGGCGGCGATCCCGGTCGCTGCCGCCGCGCTGATTATGCTGCACCTCTTGGTGGAACGCTGGGCTACGCTATTCCCCGGCGCGGCGCGACGTTTCGCGTACCCGAGCCGTTGGCTGTCCGACTCTGCAACGTCTTCCGGCAACGGGGACTCGTCATCTACCAACGGAAGCAACGGGCAACCCGCGTCACCGGATGCGCGGCTATCGGACCCGAACCGGGCCAATCTGGAACCGCCGCCGCTGACGCCCGCCGAAATCATGAGGCTGGACCCCCAGGACATCCACATGGTGCGTTCGATCAGCCGGATGGACGATCTGGATGTCCGGGAAATCATGGTGCCCAGCCTGGACGTCGCCGCGGTCGCCGTGTCCTCCTCCATGCCGGAATTGGTGGACGTATTGGTTTCCACCAAGCACAGCCGCCTGCCGGTCTATCGCGGCACAATTGACGATGTTGTGGGCATAATCCACATCAGCGACGTGTTGCTGACCCTTGCCAACGGGCCGGCGGAGGTATCCATCGAAAACATCATGCGGGAGCCGGAGTTCGTCGCGGAGAATATGGCGGTGGACGACCTGCTGCACCTGATGCGCGAAAAGAATCTCCAAATGGCCATCGTGGTTGATGAATACGGCGGGGTCGAGGGGATAGTCACCCTGGAGGACGTGCTGGAGGAAATCGTTGGCGACATTGATGATGAGTTCGCGGAAGATACCGCTGAACTCACGACCACGGGCGATGGTTCGTGGCTGGTGAACGCCACCATGCCGGTGGCTGAATTAACGGACGCGGTGGGGATAGAGTTAGACCAGGGCGACGTGAATACCATCGGCGGGTTTGTCTATACCCGGCTGGGACGCATGGCGACGGTGGGCGACGTGGTCACCGCAGCCGGCGTCACCATCGAAGTTACGCAGGTGCGCGGACGACGCATCCAGCAGTTGCGACTATCGACCGACGGCGCGGAGACCGGCGTGAAGAACCGAAAGGGCGTGGAAAACGAGTAGGGGCAGGTTTCAAACCTGCCCCTACGTGGTGAGGCGTGCTCTCCCCGGCCCAAAAAATTACTTCACGCCGATCAATTCCCCGCTCAACACCAGGAAATGGTCGTACAAGCCCGCGGGGACGGGCACGACCATGTGGACGGTAGCGCGCTCCGTGCTGTTGAGGCGCAAAGCGGAAGCCGGGATGACTTCGCTGTGAGTGGCAGCGTAGAGGTAGCGCTGCTCGGCGGCGTTGACGAACATCAGCACTTCCTTGTCGCTGTTCAACAATTCTCCGGACCGGGTCAGGCTGCTGAAACTGTGGGAGCCCTTCCCAGTGGGGCCGAAGAGCCACATGGCCCCGCGCTCTCCCGGATTGGCCGAAACCGTCGCGTAACCCGCCGCCGGATTGTCGCCGGAAGCATAACTGACTATCGTGCTGCCCGTAACCCTCAATTCGTCCAATTTCACGTCAATGCCCAACCCTGGAACTATCAGGCGAGTAGCCGGGGGTTGCGTGCCCACCGGCCAGGCGGCGTTGCTGGGCATTGGGGCGAATCCCAATTCTTCGACCCGGCTATCAAATGCGCCGGCCGGCAGGGCGACGGACGATACGCCCACCCCGTTTTCAGCGCCCCTGGGGGAAGCTTCCAGCAAAACAGCGCCGGGAGCGCGGGCGGCGTAGTCATCCAGACCGGTTCGGAGCCAGAAGAGGTGACCGTAGTAGGCAATTCCGGCGGCGCACAGCAAACCACCGGCGATCAGGAGTGAAATCCCTACCCAGCGCAGCCCGTAGTACTGAGCGCGGCTGCGCATCTGCATATAGTCCAGTCCAATCTGCATATTGAAATCCCAAATGTGGTACGGGTTGTGGTCGCCCCGGTTGTTGGCCCACGCGCCAAAAAGACAACAGCGTTCCACCGGCGCATCCCGATGATGCGCCGGCTCCGCGGGTTCCGGGCGGATCAGTGCCGACCGGCGCGGATTGGTTCGTTCACGAAGATATCGCCGTTGCGGATTTTGATGTTGTAGCCGCAACCGGGATTGATGCAAGTCCAGGCTTTGTAGTGGACCGGCGCACCCTGCGCTCCGTAATCAGACAAAGGCACCAAAGTGCCGTTGTTACACTGCTGGCAAACTGGCAACTCCATAGCTTCCACCAAGATGACCTCCCTTATCCGGCGCTTACCGGATTTGCGAGGCCGAGTATAGCGATTTCCCGGCACCGATTGCCTACGCTGCGAGTTACGCTTTTGGCCGTTTTATTTCTCAGTGCCCGAGAAAACAAATTGGGGCGAGTTTGTATCTCGCCCCGGTGTTGACGGTTACTCAGGCAAGGCTCCGACGGCGTGATTATTCCAGATAATCACGCAATTTCTTGGATCGCGTGGGGTGCCGCAGCTTGCGGATGGCTTTGGCCTCAATCTGCCGGATGCGTTCGCGGGTTACGCCGAACTCCCGGCCGACTTCTTCCAGGGTGCGGGTGCGTCCATCCTCCAGGCCAAAGCGCAGCTTCAACACGCGGCTTTCGCGCTCGGTCAGCGTACCCAGCACTTCCTGTACCTGCTCGCGGAGCAATTGCGCCGAGGCGGCGTCCGCCGGCGCCAGCGTGGTGCGGTCTTCGATGAAGTCTCCCAGGAAAGAGTCTTCCTCTTCCCCGATGGGAGTTTCCAATGACACCGGCTCCTGGGAGATTTTCTGGATCTCTTCCACCTTTTCCGGCGTCATCTCCATGGCTTCGGCCAGTTCTTCAGTGGAGGGCTCGCGGCCCTTCTCCTGGAGCAGGCGGCGGTGGTGGCGCATCAGTTTGTTGATGGTCTCCACCATGTGGACCGGGATGCGGATGGTCCGCGCCTGGTCGGCGATGGCGCGGGTGATGGCCTGGCGGATCCACCAGGTGGCATAGGTGCTGAACTTGTAGCCCTTGCGATAGTCGAACTTTTCCACCGCGCGGATCAGGCCGATATTGCCTTCCTGGATCATGTCCAGAAGGGCCATGCCGCGACCGATGTACTTCTTCGCCACGCTGACCACCAGCCGCAGGTTGGCCTCGGTGAGGTGGGTCTGGGCGCGCTCGCCATTCCGCTTGGTCTGGTCGAAATGGATGGCGGCGTCGAAGTTTTCCAACTCCACCAGGTCGCTGAGCCTCGGGTCTCGCAACAGCTGCGACAGGAGCAGCAGTGAGCACTTGTCGTCCTCCGCATAAAGGGGCGGGACGTCCAACCCCTGCTCCGGGGCGTAGCATCCGCCCACGCCATCGGGGTGCAACTCGGCCCACACGGGGACGTATCCCATAACTACGTTCACGATGCCGGGGGGCAACACCCAGGTGTCCAGCGACAACTGCACGATACGCTGATAGGCGGTGTCGGCGCCGATGCCCAGATCGCCGGCCGCCTGTTCCACCATGGCCGGCGCGACCTCGGCATCGATGGCAGCGCGCAGCGCCGGAGATGTTTTCACCACGTCCAGCGACATGCACTGGTCCAGCTCCAGGTAGCGGGCCAGCGAGCGCACCAAAGGAGCGGCATTGGCGATGCGGGCGAGCAGCACCATCACCGCCTCCCAGGCGGCGGTATCCAACGTCACTCGCTCAACGGGAATGCCGAAATCAATCGACTGCTCTTCGGCGGCGGCCCGGGCGGACTCAGCCAGTTCCTCTTCCAGCTTGAGGAGGTGGTTCAGGCCCTCCAGTTCCCGGGCCAAACGGCGTTCGTCCGCGGACGTGAGCAGGTCAACGCGCCCGATTTCGCGCAGGTACATACGCACCGGGTCGTCCAGGGCGTCGGCGTTGTCGGAGGTGTCCACGTCGGCCCAGTCGCGCTCCTCGCGCTCGATGTCCCGTGCCGACGGGCCGTCCAGTTCCGGCAGGACCGTGCGCACGGCGGCGGCCCGGCGGATCTGCCATTCTTCATCGACGGCGTCCGGGTCGTCCACGACCACGGTGGTCACTTCTTCGTCGTCATCGGGTGTGTCATCGTCCTCGTCCGCATCATCGGTCGCGATGATGGTCGTGCGCACTCTTCCGTAGGTCTCGGCGTCGTCATCGGCGATGGCGACGGCCTCTCCCCCTTCGTAGTCCGCGTCCTCGTCGTCAACGATTGCATTGCGGCGATTGTTGATGATGGTCATACACCCCTCCATTTATGGTTGGCGCGGCGAAGTCGTTTGCAACAGGCGGTCGATCTCGCCGAGGCGATTGGCGTCGTTCCGCAACTGATCGGCGACTGGAGACTCCAAGTCGTCCAGATCGTCCAGCACTGCGGACAACTGTGAAATTTCTTGTTTCAGGTACTCTTTTTCGATCCCAAGTCGGATTTGCTGCCAGGCCCGCTCCAGATTGACCGGGCTGGACAGCATCAGCTCGCTGGTACGGAGCAGATCGAGATGGAGCTCCAGTTCCGGGGCCACGGTTGAGCCGTTTGCCTGGTCGGCAGTTCCATCAATGAATACGCTGCGATAGATTTCCCGGTTCTCGGAACGGCTGAACCACTCCGGCGTCACCATGGCCACGTCATTCGGATCCAGATCGTCGCCGTGCTGCAACAGCAGCGCCAGCAGTTTTTCCTCGGCGGCGCTTTCGTCGCGCAACGGCGGCGGCGTAGCGTCGGCGTCGCGGTCGGGCGCCGGCCGACCGCGACGGGCAGCGCCGGACTCGCGGGCAATGGCGGGCATGGCCGCCCGGAGCGTTTCGCCATTGACGGAAAGCCGGGCCGCCAATTCATCAAGATACATATCGCGCCGGATGGCGTCCGGTATCTGCGCCACGAAGCGGACCATGGTCTGGGCCACCCAGGCCCGGCCGTCGGCGCTGTCCAGATCCGTCCGTTCCGATAGGGAAGTCAGCAAATAGTCAAACAGCGGAGCCGCGCCATCGACAAAGGCCGGCCATTGCTCCGGCGATTGACGGATGAAATCATCAGGGTCCTGTCCGGTCGGCAATTCCGCCACACGCAACTCCAGGGCTTCCGGCTGTTGCAAAACCGACGCGCCGGGTTGCTGCGCCGCTCTCGTGTTGCGCTGTTCAAAAACTCCCCAGGATGATTCCAGGCTGCGCAGGGTGGCGTTGCGTCCCGCCGGGTCGCCGTCGAGAGCCATGGTGACGTGGGTGGTCAACCGACGCACTAAGTCAACCTGGCGCTCGGTGAGCGCCGTGCCCATGGACGCAACCACGTTGTCAAACCCGTGCTGGTGGGCCATTACGGCGTCCATGTAGCCTTCGACGATAACCGCGCCGTGCTGACGCACCGGCTCTTTGGCCAGGTGCATGGCGAACAGGATGCGGGATTTGTCAAACACGGGCGTTCTCGGAGTGTTCAGATATTTTGGCGTGACGGAATCATCCAGGGCGCGGCTGCCGAACCCGGCGACTCGGGCTTCCCAATCCCGGATGGGGATTATCAGGCGGCCCCGGAAGTAGTCGTAATATCGTCCGTCATCAGTCTCCCGGGCCAGGCCGGCTTCGGCGATCAGTTCCGGTTCATACCCGGCCCCGGTGAGATGGGCCAGCAGGCGGTTATCGCGGGGCGGGCTGTAGCCGAACTCAAAGACCTGCAATGAGCGGTCGGTAATGCCGCGGCGATGCAGGTAATCCCTGACAAACTCGGCTTCCGGCGTCGTCAGGGCATCCTGGAAAAACTGTCGCGCCGCATCGTTGATTTCAAAGAGTTGCCGCGAACGCCCGCCGGATTCCTGCTGGTTGACGATATTGATGCCAACGCGGGCGCCTAGGCGATGCAGGGCTTCCCGGAAATCCACCCGGTCGGCTTTCATCACGAAGGAGAAAGCGTCGCCGCCGTCGGCGCAGGCCCCAAAGCAGCGCCACGATTGCCGATCCGGGAACACGAAGAAAGACGGCGTTCGTTCCTGATGGAAGGGGCAGTTCGCCTTGAACGAACCGCCCGAGCGCTGCAACTGCACGTAACCGGCGATCAATTCGACGATGTCCAGCCGGCTCTTTACGTCGTCAATCTGGGTCATACCGCCAAGCCGCCGAGTAGGGAATATTGGCCCAACGATATTATAACACAAAATCCACGCTGGTTTCGGTTACTGGATTCCGGCTTTCGTCGGAATGACGGGGATGATGCGATTGCCCTGATTGAGGATGATGCGATTGCCCTGATTTTGGAGGTTGAATGGCAGCGAAACCGGAAATTATGGCCGGCGTCCGCATACTCTAGCCTCTTCGACGCCGGCGGCCCGGCAGGCCCGGATAGGCGCCTTCTTCCAACACCCACTGCAACCGCTGCGCCAACGCCCGCACCTCCGCGCCGTCCAACAGGGACAGCAGTTCCGCCACCTCGCCCGCCGGGGCCAGCAACTGCCCGCAAAGCCGACGCATCGGCTCAAGCAACCGCTCCGGTATCGGCTCGTCGGCGAAATCCCAGATGGCGGTGCGGATCTTGGTATCGGAGTGAAAGGTCAGCCCGTGGTCGATGCCCCACAATTTTCCGTCCACGGCCCGAATGACGTGCTCCGGCTTGCGGTCGGTGTTGTTGGCAACCAGGTCGAAACAGCACATCGTCCGCAACTGGTCGGCGTCGCACTCTTCGAGAGTTTCCCGCGTGATGGTGTAGTAGTTTTCCCGGGGATCATGGTCAACGTACAATTGCACGGAGCCGATGCCCCCGGGGCCCTCGCGGATGACGGTCAGCGGGATGAAGTCCCAACCGAGGATGCTGCTGAGCAAATAGGCGGCGTATTCCCGCTTGTAAAGCGTGCCCGACGGAAAATCCCACAGGGGCCATTCGCCCTGTCTGGGCTTGTAGATTGCCAAACCGTACCGGTCACCCAGCGTCAACTCGGCCAGGTACGTGTAGTTGGAGCCCCGGCGCGTCAGGTCACAACTGCCGATATCTCCGTACCGGAGCAGGTCAAGATCTGAAGGCCCCTCGGCGTTCACGGGAATCGGCGCGAGACATGGCCGGCTAGCCGGTCTCAAACACGGCGTGGCCGTTGGCTCGGGCGCAGCGGTGCCCGTCCGGGTCGATGGGCGCTCCACACAGGAAACAGGGAGGCCGGCCGGAGGCGCAGATGCGCAGCGCCTCGTTCGCCAGGTCAGAGGTCTGGGCCATGGTCATCCAGAAGCTGACGGAAGTTTGCGCCCCGGCGTCGGGATCATCCTCGTCGCCTTCAAAGGCATGGATGACGAAGCAATTGGCATCCTGATCGTATTGCAACTGCATCTGCCTGGCGTGGAAATCCTGTTCCAGCGGATCGCCCATCCACGGGGCTTCGCCGGGGGCACTCTCCTTTCCGGCCGCGGCTTCACCCAACTGGCGCACCGCCTGTTGCAGATACAAGCCCAACTGCAACAGCTGCTCTTTCTCCAGCCAGATGTAGGACTGGGCGCGGCCGGCCTCTGCAACCAACCGGAAAGTGCGCCGTCCCGGCCGCCCGAAGGTTTCGGCGGACACGGTTTGGACAGCGCCCAACTTGTAACGGACTTCACGTTCGGCCATGGCGGTATGATAGTCGCCGGGGCAAATGCTGGCAAGGGGGGGTCTCATGGCAGCGTCCCATTTTAGGTAGTTTGCCATCCCGTAGGGGCGGGTTTGAAACCCGCCCCTACACGCCGCTTTTAGAAACGCCGTCTAATATTCCAGCATCATCCGCTGCAGCTCAGCCGGGTCCTTGGTGCGGGTCAGCGCCAGCATCAGCAGGATCCGCGCCTTCTTGGGATGCAAATTGTCCGCCACAATGTAACCCTGTTCCATGAAACGGCGGGTCTGCACCACGCGCCCAGTGCCCACGTGGGTAGCCAAAACCACCGGCACCTGGGCGGCGATGGCTCGTTGCAACCCGGCCATGAACGTCGAGGGGGAGCCGCCGCTGCCCAAACCGGCGGCCACAATGCCATCGACGCCGGCCTCAACCAATGCGTCGATGACGGCGCTGCCGGCGCCGGCGTAGGCGTAGGCGATGTCAACCTGGGGCAGGCGGTCCATGCCATTGAGATCAAATTCGGAATCCGCCGTGTGCCGCTGCTCCGGCCTCCGGTAGTAAATCACCGCGCCGTCCGCGTCGGCGTACCCCAGAAAACCCATGTGACCGGATTGGAAGGTCTCCACCCGATAGGAGTCGGTTTTGGTCACGTCACGGGCCGATTGGATCTCGTTGTTGAGCACCACCAACGCGCCCCGGCCGGCGGACTGCTTTGCCGCCGCCACCCGCACAGCGTCCAGCAGGTTGTTATCGGCGTCGGTGCCCATGGCCGACGGCGGACGCATCGCTCCCGTCACCACAACGGGCCGGGCGTCCCGCACCGTCAGGTTCAGGAAATAAGCCGTTTCCTCCAACGTGGCGGTGCCGTGGGTCACCGCCGCGCCGGCGGCTTCCGCGTCGGTGGCGAAGCGCTCGTTGATGCGGTTCGCCAGCATCAGCCAGTGGTTGGGATAGACCTCCGTACTGCCTACGTTGATGATCTGCTCGGTGACCACATCGGCCAGCTCGTTGGCTTCCGGCACGCGGGCCAACATCTCGTCAATGGTCAACTGACTGCCCTGATAACTGTAATTGGCGAAATCGGTGCGATTCTCACCCACGAACGATATGGTGCCCCCGGTTCCGAACAAATACACCCGGCGCCTGGTTTCCTGTGCCATGTGAGTCCTCCTTGTCAACCTGCCCGGCAAGGATAACACCAATTGACAACCGACCGGGGGCTACCTACCATCCCCCCACTGGCGCTGTCCATTCTGATGGCGGCCTGGCGAGGGGGAACCTATGAAAGCTTCATATTTCGGGTGTATGGGTTATGCGGAACGGGACCAGTTCCCGGAGGGCTGGCCGGTCCCTCCGTCTTTCCACGACCCCGAGGTTTCCATGCGCTCTTACGCCGAAGGCATGGCGGAGTGCGAACTGGCCGAAGATCTGGGCTTCGACTGGATCAGTCTTTCCGAGCATCACTACTCCGGCAACCGGACTACGCCCAACCCGGCGGTGATGGCCGCCGCCGTCGCCGAGCGATGCAAGCGGGCCCGGATCGCCCTGCTGGGACAACTGCTGCCTCTGAACAACCCCATCCGCGCCGCCGAAGAGATCGGGATGCTGGACAACCTGACCGGCGGCCGGCTGGTGGCCGCCTTTATGCGCGGCACCCCCAGCGAGGACCAGGTGTACGACCTGAACCCCTCCGAGGGGAGAGGCCGGCTGATGGAAGCCATGGACCTGGCGCTCAAAGCCCTGACCGAACCCGAGCCGTTCTCGTGGGAGGGCAGGTTCTACCAGTATCGCACCGTGTCGGTTTGGCCCTGGCCGGTGCAGCGGCCCCTGCCGCCCATCCTGGTGGCGACCCGCAGCGACGACGGCGTGAAGTACGCCGCGGTGAAAGGGCTGGGCCTGGGAGTCTCCTACGAGCGCCCCGACGACATGGCCGGCGTGGTGAGGCAGTACCGGGAATGGCAAAAGAATGCCGGCTGGGAGCCGGACGAGGACCAGATCGTCTATCGGGGCGGCATCTGCCTGGCGGAGACCGACGAGCAGGCGGCGGCCCTGCGGGACCGGGTACACGCGGCCGGCGGCGGACGGGGCCTGAACATCGGCCGCGCGCTGGCGCAGGCGGTGCAGGCCGCGCGGGCCGGCAACCGACCGGACGCTCCTCCGGCGCCGCCTTCCCGCAGCGGCGGAGCCGGCGGGCCACATAGCCAACTGAATTTCGTGGGCAGCCCTGACACGGTGGTTGAGCAACTGCGGGCCTATCACGAGCAGTGCGGCGTCGGCGTGGTGGACCTGGCCTTCCAGCAGCCGGGGCTGACGCACCGGGACGTGATGGCGGAGATCGAGCTGTTCGGGCGGGAGGTGCTGCCGCGGATGCGGGAGTTTTGAGGGATTGTCAGAATCAGGATTTACCGGATTTTAAGATTTTCGGGATTATGTTCACCCCAATCCTGATAATCCCATAATCTTGAAAATCCTGATTCTGACAAATGGCCGCAACCGCGTTTTGTTACAATGCAAACGCCACTTTCGACAACCAACAGGAGGCCAGCAACATGCCAGTCCATCATCAGGCGCAGGGGGCGGGCGACGTCACCGTCCACAAGATCGAGAACATGGGCAGTCTGAGCAACAACGGGTACATCGTCATCTGCCCGGAGACCAATCAGGCCGTTTGCATCGACACCCCGGACGAGCCGGAGAAGATGATCAACGAGGTTCGCGACGCCGGCGTTGACGTGCAGGCCATACTGGTCACCCACGGCCACGGCGACCACCTGGCCGGCTACAACGAGATCACCGGCAACATCGGCGCGCCGGCCGCCATCGGCGAGCTGGATGCGCACCTGCCGCCCGGTCCGGTCCAGCGGCAGCTCAACGACGGGGACACCGTGCAGTTCGGCAACCGGACGATCCGGTGCATCCACACCCCGGGCCACACCGACGGCTCCACCTGCTTCGTGGTGGGCGGATTCCTGTTCTCCGGCGACACCCTGTTCCCCGGCGGCCCAGGCCGCTCTCGTAGCCCCGAGGCTCTGGAACAGTTGCTCGGCAGTATCAGCTCCAAGCTGCTTACCCTGCCCGAGGATACCTACGTGTACCCCGGCCACGGCCCCGATAACACCACCATCGGCGAGGCGCTCCGTCGGTACAACGTGTTCATGTCCAAGGATCATCCGGCCGACCTGCAAGGCGACGTGGACTGGCTGAACACCTAACCACCAACGCGTCACTACGGCGAAAGAACGTCACCCCGTACTTGATACGGGGCCCGGAGTCCACAAAGCCCCGCTGGATTCCGGCTTTCGCCGGAATGACGGGGAGCATTGGAATGACGGGGGAGCATTGTAACGACGGAGGGCGGGAGTAAGGGGATTTGCTGATGTACCAACGAACGGTGTTGGAGAACGGGCTGCGGGTGCTGACTGCGGAGATGCCGCACACTCGCAGCGTGTCCATGTTTGTCGCTGTGGGAGCCGGCTCGCGGTATGAGCCGGACGAATTGGCCGGCCTGTCCCACTTTCTGGAGCACCTGCCCTTCAAGGGAACGCGGAGCTGGCCCACCGCCCTGGCGATCTCGGAGGCGGTGGAGGGGGTCGGCGGCATGATGAACGCCGCGACGGACCGGGAGATGACGTCCTTCTGGTGCAAGGTCGCCAGCGTCTATGCCGACCGGGCGCTGCCGGTGATCTTCGACCTGATCCGACACCCGTTGATGGATCCGGCGGAAATGGAGAAGGAACGGGAGGTCATCCTGGACGAGTTGCGCATGACCAACGACTACCCGGCCCAGGTGTGCGACTTGCTCATCGACCGGGCCCTGTGGCCGGCGCAGGCCATGGGCCGCGACGTGGGTGGCACGGCGGATTCCGTCACCGCCATCGGCCTCGAAGACGTGAGCCGCTACATGGAACGGCAGTACCGTCCCAACAACACCGTCATCGGTATTGCGGGCGCGATCAGCCACGGCGACGCGGTGCGCTTGGTCGCTACCGCTACCGAGGACTGGCAGCCGGCCGACCCGTTACCCTGGGAGCCGTTTTCCGCTCCCGCCAACGACGCTCCGTCCATCCTGCTGGAGCGTCGCAGCACTGAGGACACCAGCATCTGCATGGGCCTGCCCGGGTTCGCACTGGCCGACGCGGACCGTTACGCCGCTACGGTGCTCAACGGCGTACTTGGCGATGGGATGAGCAGCCGTCTTTTCCAGAACTTGCGGGAAATCCGAGGTTTGACCTATGACTGCCACAGCGCCCTCAGCAGCTACCGCGACTGCGGCGCGTTGGTGGTGTCCTGCGCCACCGAGCCGAGCCGAGCGGCGGAAGCCATCGCGGCGACCCGTGAGGAACTCAAGGGGTTGCTGCAACCGGCTCCGGCGTCAGAGGTCCACAAGGCCCGTGAGTACATCAAGGGCCGGCTGCTGATGCGCATGGAGGACTCCCGCGCGGTGGCGTCCTGGCTGGCGTCCCAGGAGTTGCTCATGGACGAGATCACCACCCCCGACGAAACCGCCACCAGGATTGACCAGGTAGGGCCGGCAGATGTGCTGCGGGCGGCAGAACGGTTGCTTGGCGACACCGAGTTGCGGCTGGCGATAGTGGGGCCGCACGGCGATGCCGGCGAATTTGCAGAGGCAATCAAAGCATGATCGTAGGGGCGAATAATCATTCGCCCCTACATTTGAACCCGGGGACAGGAGGCAAAACCATGGCGACCACGCGATACAGCAAGGTGATCCAGCTCTTGGAGGAGGGAAAGCCGGTGTTCGGCACCGGGTTGATCTGGAACGGCAACCTGGACGAAATGATGTATTTCGCTGACTCCGACTACGACATGGTGATGATTGAAATGGAGCACGAGGGGTTGTCGTTCAACAACCTGCGCACGTCGCTCCAGTTCCTGCTCAACCGCAAGCGCGTGGCGGACGGCGGCAACCTGATGGCCGATCCCACGCCCGTGGTGCGCATCCCGCCCAATACCCGGGAGCAGAACCAGTGGGTCATCAAGCAGGCGTTGGACACCGGAGTGTACGGCCTGATCCTCCCGCACCTTGACACGGTGGAAGGAGCGATGTCGGCGGTGCAGGCGGCGCGGTATCCGCAAGTTCCCGGAGTGGCCGATTTTGAACCCCACGGCGAGCGCGGATGGTGGCAACGCATCGCGCCACGCTACTGGGGCCTGTCCGCGTCCGAATATTACGATGCCGCCGACCTGTGGCCGCTGGACCCGGACGGGAACCTGCTGCTAATGGGCATCGTGGAGGAACCCACCGGCGTCGCCAACCTGCCGGACATACTGCGCCAGGTCAAGGGCATCGGAGCCGTCTGGGCCGGCCCGGGCGATATGTCGGTGGCGCTGGGACACCGGGGCAATGCGAACCATCCCGAGGTGCAGGAGATGCTGCTGCGGATCCTGGGGATCTGCAAGGACGCCGGCGTACCCTGCGCGGTGGGCTGCACGGCCGCGGAAGTGCCCATGCGACTGGAACAGGGGTTCAGCATCCTGATTACGGCGCCGACGCGGACGGCCGGGGGGCTGGAGGAAGGACGGCGGATTGCCGGGCGCTAGCCGTTTGCTGCCAGCTCACCTAAGGTAGGGGCGGGTTTCAAACCCGCCCCTACTGCAAGTCAAAAATGTGCTGGCGGACGGCGAAGGAAAAACCGGGCAGGACATCTTCGCCGTCCAAAGTTTCGGGGTCTTCCAGCGCTTCCGGTTCCGGCTGGCCGATGCGGTAGATATAGACCCGGCGCTGGCGCGGGTCAATGAGCCAGCCCAGGCGCGCGCCGCCGTCCATCCAGAGCCGCATCTTGCGCTGCAAAGGAGCCAGGTTGTCGCTGATGGAACGGATTTCAACCACAAAGTCGGGCGCGCCGGGGAAGACGGTTTCGCGCTCTCGCTCAGTGATGGCGTCGTACCTTTCCTGAGTCACCCACGCGGCGTCCGGGCCGCGGAGGGCGCCGGAGGCCAAGCGGAACCGGCTGGTCTGGGACAGGTTGACGCCGCCATTGGCGCGTCGCCAGATGCCCAACTCAACAGCCGTCTCTGTTTCGTGACGGTTTCCTCTCAATCCAACCATAGGCAGAATCACCAGCTCCCCGGCCTCGTTGACCTCCATCTCGTAGTCGTCGTTTTGTTCGCAGAACTCGATGAACCGGGCCGGGAAATCGTCGGCCCGGAAGTCAATGCCCAAGGCGGAGAGGCTCAGGCGGATGGCGCCGGGCGGCTCGGCGCCGACGTCGTCAGCGCCGGCGGCGGGAAAGGCGGTTACAACCTGTTCTTTGGGTATGGTGGTCATGGCTCTAGTTGCTCTCCTCCGGCGCGGTAGGTCTGGCCAGATAGTCGAAGAGGGGAGCATCGGACGAGAGGATGATGGTGTCCTGCTGCTGTATGATGCGCTGGTAGGATTCCAGGCTGCGCAGGAAGGCGAAGAGTTCGGGGTCGCGGTTGAGAGCGTTGGCGAGGATGCTGATGGCTTCGGCTTCGCCTTCACCGCGAATTTGGTTTGATTGCTCTTGGGCCTCGGCCAGGATAACGTCGCGCTCGCGGTCAGTGTCGGCACGGATTATCCGGTCCTGCTGCTCACCCTCGGCACGGAAACGGGCGGCGATACGGTTACGCTCGGCGCGCATCCTGGTGAAAATGGATTGGGTGACGGCTTCGGGGAAGTCGGCCCGCTTGATGCGCACGTCGATCATCTCGATGCCAAAATTGTCACGCTGGGTGGTTTCGCGGACGGCAACCAGCACTTCGTCCAGAATCTCAGTGCGGGTCTCCTGACCTTCAACCAGGGGCAATCCTTCAGGGTCAACGAGGGTAGCGCCGGTTTCGTCAAGCAGGATATTGGCGCCGATGATGTCAGTGCGGTCGCGCAGGGCCACGCGGTCGCGGAGGGTGGAGGTTACGATGTCGCCGAGGCGGCTGCGGGCGTTGCTTTCCGTTTGCAGGGTCTTGCGGAACTGAACGGGGTCGGTAATCCGGTAGCGGGCGTAGATGTCGATGACCAGGTTTTCTTTTTCCCGGTCGGGCATTGACACCGGCGGCGCGTCGATGCGCAGGATGCGCTTGTCCAGCCGGACCACGGTGTCCACGAAGGGAACCTTGACGTTGAGGCCGGGTTCAGTGTGGGTATCCACCACCTCACCGAAACGGAGGATGATGACCTGTTCGGTCACGTCAACCACGTAAAGGGCCTGACGCAGCAGCACGAGAGCGACAATAATGACGATGGCGACGATGATGAGGTTGCGCATTGCGGGGTTCTCCGGGCGGGGGGACGGTCAGCGAGGGACGCCTGCGGGTTACGGATTGGGGCCGATGGGAGCAGGTATGACGTTCCCGTTCTGTCCCAGAATGAGCACCGGTTCGGTATCGGGATCGACGATAATCTTGGACACTCCGGGGAGGACGTTTTCCAGGGCCTCCAGGTACAGGCGCTGGCGTGTTACCTCCGGGGAACTCTGGTACTCGTTGAGGACGGCTTCAAAGCGCAGGGCTTCACCGCTGGCGGTCTTGATGCGGGCTTGGCGGAAGGCTTCCGCTTCCTGGACGATGCGCGCCGCGTCGCCCCTAGCACGGGGGATAACGTCCGCAGCGTAGGCTTCGGCCTGGTTGATGCGGGTTTCCCGCTCCTGGCGACCGCGCAGCACGTCGTCGAAGGCGTCGCGCACTTCTTCGGGAGCTTTCACGTCCTGGAGTTGCACCGAGATCACCTCGATGCCGGCTTGATAATCGTCCAAGATGGACTGGAGCCGGGTCCGGGTGTCGGTTTCCACACCCTCGCGGCCTCGCACCAGCACGTCGTCAATGGAACGCTGGCCCACCACCAGACGAAGGGCAGCTTCGGCGCCGTCCTTGAGGGTACGCCCATCGGGACGACCTTCAGGGACGGCCCGAATTTGCTCCCCCGGATCGTCCACATTGAAGAGGAAGTTGTTGAGGTTGCTGATGCGGTACTGGACCACCATCTGCACGTCAACGATGTTCAGGTCGCCGGAAATCATCAGGGCTTCGTCAAGGAAGGGCGTGTTCACGGCGGCTTCGTTGGACCGGAAACCGAGCTCCATGCGGCGGGTTTCGGTGACGAGGACGACGTCCTTCCGGCCCACTGGCGAAGGCCACCACCAGTGCAGTCCTTCCTCGGCGACCGGGTTGCCTTGAACTGCGCCGAAGAGGCGCAGAGCCGCATTTTCACCGGGGCTGATGGTGTACACCCCGGTGGCTGCCCATATGATTACGAGCAAGGCAATTACGGCCAGGATAAGGATGCTCAGGTTGCCGCCGCCGAAGCGGCCACCGGACCCGCCAAACATGCCGCGCACGCGGCCCAGCAGTTGCTCCAGATCGAATTCGGGCTGTCGGGGCGGCTGTTGCCCCCCGCCGGGTGTGAACATTGGTCGGGTCCTTTTCGGGCGTGAATTATGAGCCGTTGCTGAGGGCAGCCGTTTTCGCTGTTACGATTGTCGTGACAAGTATCGCGAGATTCGTAAGCGCGCCGAATGCCCGCGACAGTATAACACTAACACCCGCACGCTGGTTTATAATGGCGACGCTACCGTTTTCAGCATATTTTGCGGCAGATCCAACTCGGCGGGATGCGTGAACTATGACCACACCCATACAGTTGCAATCCGACCAGCCGGGAAACCGGCCCCAACCGCACGGGGTCACGATCAAAACCGGCGAGGGCATGGCGCGGGTGCAGGTAACCTGCCCCCACCAAAGCGGCCTGATATACGCCGTGCCCGGCGACCGCAGCTGGGTTTGCACCGACGAGCTGCGTCCGGCTCACGCCATGGCCGGATTTTTCCGGGAGCTGATCGCGCTGAAAGACCCGCGCGTGGAAAACCTCATGCAGGAATGGGGGTTGTACTACCGCAGCCTGCCGCTGGACAGCGAGGAAAATCCGGCCAACCCGTAGGGGCGGGTTGTGTCCATCTCACACGCCAGGGATACGATGCGCAGGGGCGGGTTTGAAACCCGCCCCTACAATTTCGGGTCAAACCGCGCTACGCCGTCAGTCATCACCCGGCGAGGTTTCGGGTATGGGGTCCGGTGTAACGGCGCTGCCGAAGGACGGAGCCGGGTTGGGCAGCGGACCGCCCTGGGCCACCGGGGGCGCCGGAGGCGCGTAAGGCGACGGCGCCGGCGTGGGCCGGGCCGGTTCCGGCTCGGTGCCCGGCGGATCGTCCTTGAATAGCGCCGTGAGCGCGTCGCCGGAGATGGCTTCGTGCTCAATGAGGTATTCGGCGATCTGCACCAACTTGGGCTTGTCGTCGATGAGCAGCTGCTGGGCCTGGCGGTAGGCGCTGTTGATAAGGTGGCGGACTTCGTCGTCGATCTCCTCGGCGATCTTGTCCCCGTAGTCGCGTTCTTCGCTGATCTCCCGTCCGAGGAACACCATTTCCTCGCGCTTGCCGAAGGTACGCGGACCCAGGCTGGCGGACATACCGTAACGCTTGATCATGCCCAGGGCGGTCTTGGTCGCTCGCTCGATGTCGTTGCTGGCGCCGGTGGTGACCTCGTCGAAGATCAACTCTTCGGCCACCCGGCCGCCCATCATGACCGACAACATATCCTGGAACTGGTTCTTGGTCCAAAGGTAGCGGTCTTCCTCGGGCAGCAGCGTGGTGTGCCCGCCCATATTGCCCCGGGAGACGATGCTGATTTTATGCACTCGGTCGGCGTGGGGCAGATGCCAGGCGACCAGGGCGTGACCGGCCTCATGATAGGCGGTCATCTCCTTCTCACGCTGGTTGATGACGCGACTTTTCCGCTCGGGCCCGGCGATGACGCGCTCAATGGCTTCTTCGAAGTCCTGCATGAAGATGCTGGACTGATTCTTGCGCGCGGCGAGGAGAGCCGCTTCGTTGACCAAGTTGGACAGGTCGGCGCCGCTGAAGCCTGGGGTTTCGCGGGCAATGACTTCGATCTTGATCTCTCGGGAAAGCGGCTTGCCGGCGATATGAACGTCCAGGATAGCCTGCCGACCGGTCACGTCGGGGAGGTCCAGCGTGACGCGGCGGTCGAACCGGCCCGGGCGCAACAGGGCCGGGTCCAGGATGTCGGGGCGGTTGGTGGCGGCGATGACGATGATATTGGTGTTGGTCTCGAAGCCGTCCATTTCGACGAGGATCTGGTTGAGAGTCTGCTCACGCTCGTCGTGGCCTCCGCCCAGTCCCGCGCCCCGGTGCCGGCCCACAGCGTCGATTTCGTCAACGAAGAGGATGCAGGGGGCATTGCGCTTGGCCTGCTCGAAGAGGTCGCGCACGCGAGCCGCGCCCACGCCGACGAACATCTCCACAAACTCACTGCCGGAGATGTGGAAGAAGGGAACGCCGGCCTCGCCGGCAACGGCGCGGGCCAGCAACGTCTTGCCGGTGCCCGGAGGGCCGACCAACAGAACGCCTTTGGGGATGCGCGCGCCCAGCTGCAGGAACCGCTCCGGATATTTCAGGAAGTCAACGACTTCCTCCAGCTCGGCCTTGGCTTCGTCCACGCCGGCCACGTCGTTGAAAGTCACCGACGGGCGATTGAAGGGCATCATGCGGGCCCGGCTGCGCCCGAAACTCATGGTCTGGTTGTTGGAGCCCTGCGCCTGGCGCATCATCAGCAGGATCAAACCGCCGAAGAATATCAGGGGCAGGAAATTGAGCAGGATGCCGAAGACGCTGCCGAAACCGCTGGAGCCTTTGTACTCCACCTCCGGAGCCGACACCTGGTCGAGGACGTTGTTCTCCGCCAACAGCTGGATGAGGTCGGTGTTCCGGCCGATGCGGCTGGTGTACTTCTCCGCCTCATCGCCGCGTCCGACCCGGGGGATCACGGTCAGCTTTTCTCCATCCACGATGATCCGCTCGATCTGGCCGCTGCGGGACTGGTTGAGCACCTGCGTCAGCGAAAGGCGCTCTCCGCTCCCGAAGCTTGGGATCAGGGTGTAGAAAATGACGATGACGCCGATGATTATGAGAAGGTAGATGAGGCTATTGCGGACCCAGCGATTGTTGGTCATAGCGTTCCTGCCGTTGGCTGTGGCACGGTTGCGTTGGGGCGCGGGAAACCCGGCGAGGTTAGAGTATCATATTACCTTTCTGGGGTAATAATTGCAAAATAGACCGTTCCCGGCGTAGGATATGAGCGGTTTGGGCCTTGACCCGGCCGGCCGCGACACCAACGCGCCCTTTCCCAGTCTCAAGACGACCTACGCAGGACATAGTTACCCATGGAATACGCGCAATTAGGCCGTACCGGATTAACCGTATCCAGGGCGGGGTTTGGCGGAGGCGGCATCGGACAGGTCTGGGGACCCACCACCGAAGAGGAAGCCATCGCCGCCGTGCATCGCGCGCTGGAACTGGGCATCAATTTCTTTGACGTGGCTCCGGCCTATGGCGACGGGAAGGCCGAGGAAGCTCTGGGCAAAGCCCTGGCAGGACGCGCCGAACCCGTGGTTGTCGCCACCAAAGTGAGGCTCCGCGAGGACGAGATGGGTGACGTGCGTGGGGCGGTGCGCCGCTCGGTGGAGACCAGCCTGCGCCGGCTGCGCCGGGATGTGGTGGACGTGCTTCACGTGCATAACCGTTTCACGGAACGCCGCGGAGAAGTCCCGCACTCGCTTGCCGCGGAGGACGCCCTGGGACCGGTGCTCGACGCTTACCGTGAGGTCCAGCAGGCCGGCATGACGCGGTTCATTGGACTGTCCGCCATGGACCACCACGTTCCCACCATGCTTCGGATCATCGAAAGCGGCGAGTACGACACCGTCCTGGCCTACTACAATCTCCTCAATCGAACGGCCCAGGAACCGCCGCCACCCGGTTTCAATATGTTTGACAACGGCCAGATAATCCCACTGGCCAAAAGCATCGATATGGGCGTGATCGGCATACGTTCCCACGCTGCCGGCGCGCTGACCGACGCGTTAGACCGGACTCCCCGAACCGGCGACGCTTTGATGGAACACGACCTGGCCAGCGCGGCCAAGCTCGGTTTCCTCCGGCACGGCTCGATACAGACCATGTCACAAGCGGCGATGATCTTCTGCCTGATGAACCCCGACATTCATACCACCGTCCCCGGCGTGAAAAACCGCGCCGAAGCCGAGGAAATAGCCGGATGCGTGGACCTTCCGCCAATCCCGCCGGAAGATCTGACCCGGCTGCAGGATCTGTACGACCGGGGTTTTCAGGATTGAAAACCGTCTCCATTCAGCACTATGGTCGATGAAGTCCAGTGGTCGAATCCCTTTGATGAGGCCGGCATCGAGGAGATGGCCGACTGGATGGCCCCGCGCGTCCGTGAGTCTCCCCTGTTCAGCCTGGGGATTGCGTCTGCCGACGCCGAGTTGCTGGCCGTCCTTCTGGAGCGGTTGATGACCGAGTACATGGAGTACCGGGAACTGCCCGGCAAGGTTCGCCGCGAAGGCACCCTAGTGTACTTTTCGGTGGACGACGACGACAATGACGAATCCGACGCCGTCAACATGAGCGTTCCGCTGTTCCGCGCGCTGATGCTCCGCCTGCGTGGACCCGGACGCTACTGAGGTGGAACTGCCTGCCCACTACGAGGACGTCAGGCGTCCCAGCACCAGGTCGTGCAGGGTAACAAATCCGATGGGGTCGCGTTGCTGGTCCACGACGATGGCGCGAGAGATCTCAAACCGCACCAGCAGGCGCACCGCGTAACGGGCCAGCATATCCGGCGGCAAGGTAACTGCCGGCTTGGACATGATTTCGTACACGCTGACCCGTTCCGGCGAACGGTTCCGGGCAATAACATGGCGGGCGATATCGGAGACCATCAGCATCCCCAGTTCGTCCGTTTCGTCGCGCCGGTTGACCGCCAGGGAGTCAACATCGTGCCGCTTCATAAGCGCCATGGCATCGGCCACCGTCGCCAGCCCGTCGATGCTGTAGAGTTCAGGGGCCATCACGTCCCCGACTTTGGTCAGACCTCGCGTGCTCATAGGTCGTATTCCAGCTCTTCCTGAATGGCGGGCATTTGGGTGACCAGACCCACCGCGTCCTCAATATCCAACTGGAAGGCGATGCCGGCGCCGTGCTTGGTGTCGAAGCGCCCGGCGTCGCGGATGCGCTCCAGGATGTCCCGCGCCCGGGTTTCCACCACCAGGAACAGGGCCAGGTCGCGCTTGGACTCCAGGCCCAAGCCGAAGAAGGTCTTTTCGGGGTGCAGGCCCTCACCGCGCGCGCTGGTGATTATGGTAGCTCCGGTCGCTCCGCCGGCCCGGGCGGCGTCAACCACCACGTCGGTGTTGTCGTCGCCGACCAGGGCTACGATCAGCTTCAGTCTCATGGCTCACCCCTCCGAATCCGCGGCGTTGCGCCGATGACTCCACCAAGACGCTACGATGGCGTAGCCCAGCACGGTCATTATAGGAAATACGCTGGCGAACGCAATCAGTCCGAATCCGTCAATCAGCGGGTTGCGTCCCGGTATGCTGGCGGCCAACCCCAGGCCCAGGGCCGCCACTACCGGCACCGTGACCGTCGAGGTGGTAACGCCTCCGCTGTCGTAAGCCAGAGGTATGATGGTCCTGCTGGAGCGGAAGGTCTGAATGATGACAACCACGTAGGCGGCGATAATGTACCAGGGCAGGGGCGTGCCGGTAACGATACGAAAGCAGCCCAGGGACACCCCGATGGCTACTCCCAAGGCCACCACAATCCGCAATCCCCAGGCGCGCACCGTCCCGCCCGATACCTCCTCGGCCTTGAGGGCCACGGCGATGAGCGAAGGTTCGGCGATGGTGGTCGCAAAACCCACCGCCGCGCCGAAGGCGTACACCAGCAGGTAATCCCGCCAGTCCACTCCGCCGGCCGCGTCCGCCACCCCTGTGGCCTCGGGCGCGGTGAGTTGACGCGCCATGGTCTCGCCGATGGGGAACAGGGCCTTTTCCAGTCCCACCAGAAACAGGGCCAGCCCGAACAGGACGCACACTATCCCCACCGCCATCCGCCGCAGGTTGGGCAGCTGGCGACGCAGCACCACCACCTGGAACAGCGCCAGCGTCCCCACGATAGGCGCGAGGTCGATCACGGTTGACAAAACCGTGGGCCCCAGGGTGTCCAGCAGTCCCATGGTCAAACCACCATGCCGTAGGCCATAACGCAAATCATGGGCGTCAGGCTCGCGAAGGCAATCAGCCCGAAGCCGTCCACCATGGGGTTGCGTTCCCGGATTGACGTGGCCAGCCCCACGCCCAGGGCGGTGACCAGGGGCACCGTGATGGTGCTGGTGGTCACGCCGCCGGAGTCGTAAGCCACGCCGATTATCTCGTCCGGCGCCAGAAAGGTCATCGCCGTCACCAGCACGTAACCGCCGATAATCAGGTAATGGATCGGCCAGCCTTTGAGGATGCGCAACACGCCCAGCACGATTGCCGCGCCCACCGCGACCGCCACCACCATGCGCAAGCGGAAGGCGTAGGCATCGCGGGCCGGGTCGGTGTCGGCGATGGCGCCGGCCGCCGCGGCGACCTCACCGGCCTCGGCGGCCACGGCAATCAGGGCCGGCTCGGCCACGGTGGTGCCGAACCCCAGGCAGAAGGCGAAGGACAGCAGCGCCGCCAGGCTGCCCTTGCGGGCAAATCCCCGCGCCAGCGCCTCGCCCAGGGGGAAAAGCCCGATTTCCAGCCCCTGGACAAAGAGCGCCAGCCCAACGCACACGCACACCAGTCCGATGACTACGTTCTCCAGATTGGGAAAGGGCTGCTGCAGTACCGCTATCTGGAAAAACGCGATGACCAAAACAATGGGCGCCAGGTCACGTACCGAATCGACGGCCCGCCGCAGCGCGGGAACCAGCAACCGGGCCGAGCGCCTTATTCCGGTTCGGCCGGCCTGCCGAAAAGCTTCCGAAACCGCCAGGGCGCCAAACATAATTGTCTGCGTGAGGGGAAGCCTTACAACCGGACCGTTTCGTATTCCGTTGAAATTGGGGCCATGGCATCCAGATCCCAATCAAACATGAGTACAGCGGAATCCTCACCGCAGAATGCTTCGAGCACGCGCTTGCCGTTGAGGGCGACCACGCTCACGGCTTCGTTGAAGTCCAGGTCGTCGGCTTCCCAACCGGAGCGGTTGCACACCATGATCGGCAGACCCGTGTCCAGCGTGCGCTGCTCCCACTCGCCCAGCGGCCCGCAGTCGCCCGGCCCCCAGGATGCTGGGGATACCAGCAATTCCGCGCCCCGGTCTTTCAGGATGCCGGCGACGTCGTTGCGGTAGGCGTCGGCGCAGATCACCACTCCAACCTCCGTGCCGTCGCAGTTGATGGGAGCGATCTCGGCGCCGGGGGACGACCAGGCTTCCGGGCCGCGCAGCGCCTTCACCTTGCGGTGCCGACCGATGATGCTGCCTTCCGGTCCGATGACGAAAACGGTGTTGTACATCAGTCCGGCGTCCGGGTCGCGTTCGGGATGAGAGAGGAACACCGTCACGCCGCATTCGGCCACCTGGCGGCAGAAACGCTGCATCCAGTCATCGGGCTGGGGACGAATCCAGTCGGTGCCGATGACCTCGGCGAACTTGTAGCCGGTAATAAACAACTCGGGCGTGATGACCCACTGCGCCCCCATTTCGGCGGCGCGGGTGAGTCCCTGCTCGGCCAGGACACGATTGTGGGCGACATCTGCCACCACCGGGGCCAGGTGCAGCATTGCGACGCGCAGCGGTTTCATAGGTAATCCATCCTTGTGTAGGGGCGGGTTTGAAACCCGCCCCTACATGGCTTGTCACGGCTGGTACAAGATGCGTCCGCAGGTGCTGCAAGTCACCTGCTTGGATTTGTCGCGCAGTTGTCGCAAGACATTGCTGGTAAGGGTCATACGACAGGCGAGGCACACGCGGCCATTGTCCACCATGGCGATGGCCGTGCCCGACTTGTTGCGACGCAGACGTTCGTATCGCTGCAAGTCGGCCGGAGGCAACGCGGCGGCGAGAACCTGTCGCTGGCTGGCGGCGGTTTCCCGGTCGGCTTCCAACTCAGCCAGCCGGTCATTCAGGGCCTCGATAAGTTCCTGCCACTCCACCTCAGCGGCCGCCATCTCGTCGCGAGCGGCCAGGGCGGCGGCTTCGTGGGTGCGTTGTTCCTCTTCCAATTCCAACAGCAGTTCGTCCAATTGGTTCAACTGGTACTTGGCCGAATCCACCTCCCGCTGGATAGTCGAGAGATCGCGCCGGGAGGTATTGGAGCTGTAGAGCCGGGCTTCCAGGCTGTTGAGCCGTTCCCGCAAGCGTTCCATTTCATCCCGACGGGACTTCACGTTGGCGCCAATGGCTACGGCCCTGGCATAGTGATGCTCCGCCTCGCTGGTGAGGTCGGGCCGGTTCACGCCGGCGGCCAGCCGCTTCTGGAGACGTTCTCGTTCAGCGTCAATGCCATCTATGCGATGGTCGATTTCCTGCAGGTTGTACAACTGTTGAGGGGTAGTCATTCTCACCCTGCCTACTTCGCTATGGAATGGTCTCGTCAGTTCAGTCTAGCAGGGTTGTGGGTAGATTTATAGGCCGTTTTGAAACCAGACCAGACATGAGGAGTGTCTGCGGCGGCTGGGGATGGTAACATTGCAAAAAGAAGTATGAGGGTTCGTCATGAAGTTGGACGGTCAGGTAGCAGTCATCACGGGCGCGGGGCGAGGAATCGGGCGGGCCATCGCTCTGGCCTACGCCCGCGAAGGCACCAAGCTGGCGCTGGCCGCACGGAGTGGATCCGAGCTGCGAGAAGTTGTCGGAGCCGTCTCAGAAATGGGCGCCGAAGCGATTGCGGTCCGCACCGACGTCACCGAGCAGCAAGACACGGAACGGTTAGCCCACCGAGTTGCGGATCGGTTCGGGCGTATTGACGTGCTGGTCAACAACGCGGGAATCTCGGGGCCCGTCGGCCCGTTGCAGGTCAATGACGTCACCGACTGGATCAGCACCATCACCGTTAACCTCACCGGCACCTTCCTGGCGTGTCGGGCCGTAATACCCGTGATGCTGGGCCAGTCAGGAGGCAAAATCATCAACCTGTCGGGCGCCGGCGCGACCAATGCGTGGAGCAATATGTCGGCCTATTGCTCCAGCAAGGCGGCGGTGGTGCGGCTCACCGAAGTCCTGGCCCAGGAACTGGATGGCACCGGGATTACCGTAAACGCCCTGGGGCCCGGCTCGGTTCATACCAGTATGTGGGACAAGATGACCGAGCAAGCCGCCCAGGCCGGCGCCGATTTCATCCACCAGCTGGGGCTGAGAGTAACGTCCGGCGGCGGCGCGTCCATCGACGAGTGCGCCGAGCTGGCGGTGTGGCTGGCGTCAGCTGAGAGCGGGGCGCTGACCGGAAGATTGATCTCGGCGACTGCCGACGATTTTCGCGGCCTGCCGCCAAGAATAGCGGAGATTATGGCCGGCGATGCCTACACGCTGCGGCGGGTGGGACTGGACTAGGGGGCGTTGACGGACGGGATCCGCCTACGACGGGCGCGTACGGTGGAGCGGGCGATGGGATTCGAACCCACGACTTTTTGCTTGGGAAGCAAACACTCTACCACTGAGTTACGCCCGCTCAACAACGGCGCCGGGATGCGGCGTACCCGCATAATACCATAGGAGGGGCGGGTGTTTCACCCGCCGGGCGATGTTGCCACAGGGCTGGCGCCAAGTAATCGGCCTCTTTGGTTTCCGCTCATCCTGAGCCTGTCGAAGGATGCCGCCGCTGCTGGAGTCATGGTTCGACAAGCTCGCCATGAGCGGGTGGAGGGACTTTGCACCGGCCGTGGGTGTTGCCAGTCCCGATGCGCCGCCTCCCGGCGGTTATCTAACCGTGTGAAACTGCCAGCGTGGGTTGCTGGGCCAAAAGTAGCGGCCGCTGAGTTGTTCCACCGTGTTGACCACGTCGCTGCCGGTCAGCACGGTGAAGGCGTGGCGGACGCCCTGTTCCAGTCTCCGCGCCGTGTACTCCACGCGCCCGCCGTTCACCGCCAGGTTGCGGGCGTCTTCGTCAACGTAGATGAAGGCGTTGATCCAGTCGCCGGTCGCGCTGGCCTTGGCCAGCGGGTAGTCGGTTGCCATGTTGACGTATCCGATGCGGTAGTGGGTCGCCTCGGGGACGGCATCCCAGGATATGATGACCTCGCCGGGGTTGGCGCCGGCGCGCACGGCGATGTTCCCGGTGGGCCTGATACTGCCAGATACGGGAGTTGGCGCCGGGGTTGGCGCTGCCGTCGGAGCTGGCGCGGGAGTTGGCGTTGGCGCCGCCGCCGGGGTTGGCGTTGGCGTTGGGGTCGGAGTTGGCGCCGCCGCCGGCGCCGGCAGGGACGCAAGGCCGTGCCCCCAGGTGTTGTCCGCCCCGCGAGGCCCGCGCTCGCGGGCGTTCCGTTTCAGGTAGTCGGCCGTCTCCTCCGGCCCGAAGTCGGGGAAGCGCTGCCGCGCCAGCGCCGCCAGGCCGGCCACGTGGGGCGCCGCCTGGCTGGTTCCAGGGAACCAGCACCGCGTCCCGTCGCCAAGGGTTTGGGGAGCATAGGAGGCCGAACGTCCGCAGGCGATGCCCGTGATGTCCGGCTTGGGGCGGCCGTCCAGGGTCGGCCCCCGGGAACTGTACCCTGCGATGACGTTGGTATCCCAGTAGTGGGTTGCGCCCACCGCCAGCATGCCCCGGTTCCGGCTCTCCGCCGGGTTGCCGATGTGGTGGCTGTCAGAGTGGTACTGCAAGCGTAGAACATCCCACACGGTTAATTGTATCCACGCGGGGAGAGTTGCGCAGCTATAGTTTTGTATCACCAGACCGTAAGTCCCGGCCTGAGACGCGGTGGCTGGTTCGGAAAAAACAATCCCAGCTAATGGATAACTCCCCGCACTGCCATCCTGTACTCTATCATCAGCAAAAACTTTGCCCCACCTGTCAGTGTATTTAACCAGTACCAGGTCCAAGTCGCAATCTGCCTTGCCCCAGCTGTCCTCCCAGCGCATAAAGGCGGCCAATCTGGCATCTTCCCGTACCTCAAAATAGTTCACATTGGTCTGAGGGTAATCATGAGTGCCGTCGCCGTCCCGGTCCGAGAAGGCGCCATGCCAAACCGTTCGAGCATTATTGCCACCAGAGTTGACCCACAAAACACCGTTGGATACTGCGACGTCAACAGTCCGGAGCGGGCTGTCGCTGAAAGGGGATCTGCCGTTGCCGGGGCCGTCGGGCGGGCGTGCCCCCGATTGATTGATGACCTTGACTCCCTGTCCGGCCATCCAGTCAACGGCATTCCGTAAATCCCCCAGCGAATGCGGGTTCGCGATGTAGAGCTCAACCTCCGGAGCCACGTCAATCAGCGCTTCGGCAACTCCCGTGCCATGCTCGCCGCCCGTTTCACAGTCAGCGAGGCGGGAGGTTGGCCGCCGTGGACCCTCAAAGTAGCACCGGGCGGTCACGATGCCGGGCAGTTCGCTCCCCTGCAAGCGGCTGAACCCCTCAAAGCCACCGTCAATGATGCCGACCTTGACGCCCTGGCCCCGATACCCCGCGTCGTGCCAGGCCTCGGCCCCGTGCAGCCCTGCGCCCTGGCTGATGACGCTGCCCCGACTCTGGTCGGGCCGGGGCGGGATGACGGTATCCACGCGCCGGACGCCGGGCCGCTCCGACGCGGCGCCCAGCAGGGCCGGCGGGACGTGGGCTTCAACATAGTCCGCGCCCACGTTGCGGACGTACACGCCGTTGTCCTCCAGGTACTCCCGCACGCGGTCAACCTGCTCCGGCGCGACGTAGAACGTCACCAGCACGGGTTCGGCGGCCGGCCCGGACCCGCCGCCGTTCGCCTCTTCCGCTCTACCAATGGCGGTCGCCTCTTCCGCCCGCCGGTTCAGGTTGGAGTCCAGGTTGGGATACCGGGGCGGCTCTTTGGTAATCGGCGGCAGGTTGAACTGCTCCTCCAGGTCTTCCGGCTGCGCGAAGACCCGTTCCGGGGCCGGCTGCGAAGGTTCCGCCAAAACCTCGGCAACAGGCGGCGACGGCTCATTGGCCGCGAACAGCATCCCGGCGGTCAGCGCCGAGAGAGCAAGAACGGCCATCGCCGTAAGCGTCAGCCAGCGCATACCGAAAAGTCGGGGGGGGGGGGTGAATTTCATGCTTTGTTGGCTCCTTGCCTCACGGCTACCCGGCCATCCGGTAAATCCCAAACATTCGGCAAATCCTGCTACTGACGATAACACGGTCAATAGCGGGTATGCTACTGCAAGCGCAGGGCTATCGCACATGAATATTGTTGGGCAGATTGTATTATAAAACACAGCCCGGCACTGCTAATTTTGGGCAAATTGGCCTCACCACTATCCGACTTCAGGACGCTTTCAATGCCAAAACTCTGACGAAAATCACGATCTGCGGCATCAGATTTTCATATGCGATAGCCCTGACTGTAAGCGGCACCCCTCACGCGTACCCACTTTGAGTTGAGGGGTTGAAAAAGGCCGGCCTCTCCGGGTAAGGAACGGGTTACGAAGCACCGTTGCCACCCAGGGAGGCCGACCATGCCATGGTATC
>DAOUJY010000164.1:0-37834 GCA_034421995.1 Dehalococcoidia bacterium
GCAAACGCATTCTAATTTTCACACCCGTCACTCCGGCGAAAGCCGGAGTCCAGAAACCGCCGAATGCTTGATTTTCGCAACGAAACTGGCGGTGATGCTCACTGGATTCCGGCTTTCGCCGGAATGACGGGGAGAATGCGTTTGCCCTGCTTCAGGGGGTTGGTCGCTTGACGGCCTCCCCAGTGCGTGCTATTCTCGCGCCACAAACGAATAGGATTCTGGCGGGAGCTTGGTTATGCCAGGCTGAGAGGGCGGCCGTAACAGCCGCCGACCGTAGCACCTGATCCGGGTAATGCCGGCGTAGGAATTCGGAAATTGACTTGTTAGCCGCCAGAGTTGGAAAATCTGGCGGCTTTTTGCTGCCCAACCGTCGCTTTGGTCCAAGGGCCCAGAGCGGCCGGGAGGTTCCGTAATGCTGGATACCACGCTGGGCATCGTCACACTGGTAATCGCCTGCGCCGCGTTCCTGGTTCTCGGCTTGACCTACGCCTGGCGTCGCCGACGCCAGAGCGTTGAGGACTACACCATCTCCCGCAACCATGCCCCGGTCAACGTCGGGGTGGCGACCCTGGTCGCCTCAATGTTCGGCACTTGGGTGCTGCTCAGCCCCGGCGAGTCGGGGGCGAACTTCGGCATCATTTCGCTGGTGGGTTACGCCCTGGGCATGGCCGGCATTCCGGTGATGTTCATGTTCGTGGGGCCGCGCATCCGGCAGCTGATGCCCAACGGCCACTCCGTTACCGAGTACGTGCGGCACCGCTTCGGTATGGTCTCATTCGTCGCCATCTTCGTGGTGATCATCTTCGTGATTGGCATATTCATCACGGCGGAGATGACGGCGATCACGGCGGCGGTGAGCATACTGACGGGTTCGCCGGCCTGGGCGACTGCCGTTGCGGTGGGCATCGTAGTTATCGCGTACACCGCCTACGGGGGCCTCCGCGTTTCCATCTTCACCGACCGGATCCAGTTCTGGGTGCTGATCCCGGTGCTGCTTCTACTGCTGGTGGTGGCCGCAGCTCTGGTGGGCAATGCCGGAGCCTGGAAAGGGGCCGGCGAAGCCGGGGCGCTGTCGGTTTCCAGGGCCGACAGCTACTTCTTCGCCATCGTGCTGATCATCGGTATCGTGGCCTCCAACGCCTTCCATCCCGGGATGTGGCAGCGGGTGTACACGGTGGAGAACCAGCGGGCGCTGAACCGCAGCCTGTGGGGCGCGGCGGGTATCGCCATACCTTTGACGTTTCTGATGGGAATGGCCGGCATTGCGGCGGTGGGCAACGGTTCCGTCGGCCCATTTGAGTATCCGGCGGTGGCGGCGGCGCTGTTCACCCTGGCCGCCGACGTGTTTCCCCTATGGATGCACTTCCTGATGCTCATCTGCGCCCTGATGCTGGCCATGAGCACGCTGGACACGCTGATGAATGGCCTGGCGAGCGGCATGGCCGCCGACCTGGCGGGGGTCGGGCTGGAGCGGGGAATGCTGATGGGCCTGGCCCGGGCGGTCACGGTAGTGGTGGCGATACCGGCGATCATCGTAGCGTCGCAGGGCCACAGCGTGCTCTACGTGTTCCTGATCGCCGACCTGCTGGGAGCGGCTATTGCGGTGCCCATGCTGGTGGGATTGTACTCCAGCCGGATGCCGGGATGGGCAGTGCTGCTGGCCGGCGGCGTTGGCATCGTCATCGGAGCGCTGTTCTATCCCAAGCCCGATCTGCTGTCGCCCTGGGCGCTCACGGCGCCCGTCGGCGGGCAGATGTTCTTTGCCTTCGCCTCGGCGCTGGTGGTGTCGTCGGTGATCTCCACGGTAGTGGTGTGGGGTCAGCGGGTGGTGGCGCCACAGAAGGAGTACGATTTTGCCGTTCTCAACAACGACGTCCAATTGATTGATGAACCGGCGGCCGGCGATGACTGATGACTAGCGTAGGGGCGAATGATTATTCGCCCCTACATCGGCGGCAACGACATGGGGCAACCATCCGCCAGAGGCGGGTTGCCCCTGCACAGGAAACACAATTGTGGAGGAAACCGGAACATGACCATCGTGCAAAAGGACTACCTCAGCGAGCAAGCCAGCGTCAGCCCGGAGTCGGTGCAGCCGTTCCCCAGCTCGCGCAAGGTGTACGAGACGGGAACACGGCCGGACGTGCGCGTGCCGATGCGGGAGATCTCGCTGTCCGACACCCATTCCACCGAGGGCGTGGAGAAGAACCCGCCAGTGTACGTGTACGATACCTCGGGTCCTTACACCGACCCGGACGTGGAGATCGACGTTCGCCGTGGATTGCCCGCCCTGCGCCGCCGCTGGATTGAAGAGCGGGGCGACACAGATGAGTTGCCGTATCTGACCTCAGAGTATGGACGTGAGCGCCTCGCCGATACCGGCCTGGACCGGTTCCGGTTCAGCCATATCCGCAACCCCCGGCGCGCCAAAGCCGGCAAGAATGTTACGCAACTGCACTATGCGCGGCAGGGCATCGTGACCCCGGAGATGGAGTACATCGCCATCCGGGAGAATATGCGGCGGCAGGAGTTTTTCGGTTCCGACCTGATGGGGCCGCGCAAGGCGATGAGCTTTGGCGCGAACCTGCCGGAATTGGTCACGCCCGAGTTCGTTCGCGACGAGGTAGCCGCAGGGCGCGCCATCATCCCCTCCAACATCAACCACCCCGAATCCGAGCCGATGATAATCGGGCGCAACTTCCTGGTCAAGATCAACGCCAACATCGGCAACTCCGCGGTGACTTCTAGCATCGAGGAAGAGGTCGAGAAGATGACCTGGGCCACCCGCTGGGGCGGCGACACCATCATGGACCTCTCCACCGGCCGCAACATCCACGAGACCCGTGAATGGATCATCCGCAACAGCCCGGTGCCCGTCGGCAGCGTGCCCATCTACCAGGCCCTGGAAAAGGTTGACGGCAAGGCCGAAGACCTCACCTGGGAAATCTTCCGCGACACCCTCATCGAGCAGGCCGAGCAGGGCGTTGACTACTTCACCATCCACGCCGGCGTTCGCCTCCAATACGTGCCCCTGACCGCCAACCGCGTCACCGGCATCGTGTCCCGGGGCGGCTCCATCATGGCCAAGTGGTGCCTGGCCCACCACCGCGAGAGCTTCCTGTACGAGCACTTCGCCGACATCTGCGAGATCATGAAGCAGTACGATGTGGCCTTCTCCCTGGGCGACGGCCTGCGTCCCGGCTCCATCGCCGACGCCAATGACGAGGCCCAGTTCGGAGAGTTGGAAACCCTGGGCGAACTTACCAAGATCGCCTGGGAGCACGACGTGCAGGTGATGATCGAAGGCCCCGGCCACGTTCCCATGCACTTGATCAAGGAGAACATGGACAAGCAGTTGCAGGACTGCTACGAGGCGCCCTTCTACACCCTCGGCCCGTTGGTCACCGACATCGCCCCCGGCTACGACCACTTCACCTCCGGCATCGGCGCGGCCATGATCGGCTGGTTCGGCACGGCCATGCTGTGCTACGTCACCCCCAAGGAACACCTGGGCCTGCCCAACCGCGACGACGTCAAGGAAGGCATCATCACCTACAAGATCGCCGCCCACGCCGCCGACCTGGCCAAGGGACACCCGGCGGCGCAGATCCGGGACAACGCTCTATCCAAGGCTCGCTTCGAGTTCCGGTGGGAAGACCAGTTCAACCTGGCCCTGGACCCGGAGACGGCACGGGACTACCACGACGAAACCCTGCCCAAGGAAGCGCAGAAGGTGGCGCATTTCTGCTCCATGTGCGGGCCGCACTTCTGCTCCATGAAGATCACCCAGGACGTGCGTGATTACGCCAAGAGCAAGGGCATTGGCGACACCGCCGCCGCGCTGCTGGTGGGAATGCAAGAGAAGTCGGAGGAATTCAAGGCATCGGGGAGCGAGGTGTACCGGAACGTGTAGCACGCCCAGACGGTTCCTATTCGATGCCGGAGCAGCCATTGGGCTGCTCCGGTGTCGTTCAACGCTCCTCGCCGATGTGGTAAAGTAGCATCGTCATGCTTCGTTTTCTCTGGCCAATCCTGATGATGTTCGGCCCGCAGTTGGCGCCGCGCATCATCAAGTTCGTGCGCGCCGTGTATCGGCTGCACCGGGACTCGCGCGTCCACTTTCTGCTCAAGCTGCTGGTGCCGCTGGCGGTGGCGTACGCTATCTTCCCCGTTGACCTGGTGCGGGATCGGATTCCCTACGGGCTGGGACGCTACGACGACATCATCATTCTCGGGCTGGCGGTGTGGCTGTTCTGGAACCTGTGCCCCCGCTCTGTGGTCCGGGAGCACATGGGCGAACCGCCGCCGCCGCGTCCTGAGGACCGGGACCCCGACAGCGTGGTGGACGGCCAGGCCAGACCTACCGAAGACTCCGACGATAATCAGCGCAGTTGACGTACCGCTGCTGGCGATAGCTCTGACTCCGTAGGGGCGGGTTTGAAACCCGCCCCTACACACAGGTGCAGTCATGTATTATCCCGCACACGGCATCTCCCTCTATGTCCACGTCCCCTTCTGCCTCAGCAAGTGCCCCTACTGCGACTTCAACACCTACCAGGGGATCGAGTCGCAGTTTGGAGATTTCCTGACCGCCGTTATCCAGGAGCTGAAAGCGTGGTCAGTCGCCCTGGGCCGGCCGGCCGTCAACACGATTTTCCTCGGCGGCGGCACTCCGTCCTACCTGCCCGATGGCGACGTGGGGCGCATTCTCGATGCAATCGCCGGCAACTATCCGGTTCGCGCCGACGCTGAGATTACCGCCGAGTGCAACCCCAATGACCTGACCGCCGCCCGGTGCGCGGACCTGAGAGCAGCCGGCGTCAACCGGGTCAGTATAGGGGTGCAGAGCATGGACAACGGGCTGCTGGCGATGCTGGGGCGCCGGCATGACGCCGACGAGGCTGCGGAGGCGCTGGCGCGTTGTCGTCAGGCCGGATTTGATAACGTGAACCTGGACCTGATGTACGGTCTCCCGCAGCAGGACATGGTCCAGTGGCGGGATACGGTAGCACAGGTCATCGAGTTGGAGCCGGAACACCTGTCCCTGTACTCGTTGACGCTAGAGGAAGGTACGCCCCTGCGCCGCTGGGTGGAACAGGGCCGGCTGCCCGAACCTGACCCGGACCTTGCGGCGGATATGTACGACCACGCCCGCGTTGCTCTGGCCGACGCCGGCTATCGTCACTACGAAATCAGCAACTGGTCGCGGGGCGGGCGAGAGTCGGAGCACAATCTGGCCTACTGGCACAACCTGGAGTGGCTGGGCGTCGGCCCGGGAGCGCATTCGTCGCTGCGGGTCGTTGACGGCGAGGCGGTCGGATGCCGTTTTTGGACCGTGCACTCGCCTCGGGATTACACCCGCCGTGCCGGCGCATGGGCGACGGAAGCCCGTCCGTGGGCACCGGTATCGGCAGATAGCATCGGAGCGGTCTCAACAGTTGATGACCTGGAGATCATCGACGAGGCGACCGCGGCCTCCGAGACCATGTTCCTGGGCCTGCGTCTGCTGGATGGGATGGACCTGTCGGCAGCCTCGGCCCAGATTGGCATCGACCTGGCCGCTCGCTACGAGCGCGAATTGGCTGATTTGACCGCAGAGGGGCTTCTGTTGTGGGAGACGGACGGACGGCTACGGCTGGCAGAGGAGGCGTACCTGGTAGCCAACCAGGTTTTTACGCGGTTCTTGCTAGAATAGCCCGCCATGTGGCAGGCCATTTCAAAACTCATAGGGTTGATCCCGTGGCTGGTTGGTCAATTGCCGGAGCGAGTGCGACCCGCAGCTGCCGCAGCTTTGATAATCTGCGGGATATGGGTGCTGTTGTCAGTGTTACAAGCGTTGGGCTTAGCGCCGTTGCGCGAGCATTGGTCAACGGAAGCAATGATGGTATTTCTGTACACAGCTTTGGCGATTTGCCTCATTGTTGTCCTGATTGGGGTCGTCGAACGGTTTTTCCGCGAACGCTGAAAGTCCTTTTGAGAGATTTGAGCATCAGCGCAATCATCATCAGGCCCGCCAGTATCCAGATAATTAAGCCGATGATAACGATAATGGTTCCGGACAAAATAGTTGCTGTGTTCGGAACTACGTAAGCTCCGAACAGCGTCACCAGAAAGCCGATACCGACGATTGTTCCGGCACCGTAAAAAGCACGGTCCAGCCGGAAGAACTGATCTCGCTGGTGAACCGTATCGGATACCTCAGTACCAACCTGCTCCGGCGGGTTTCCCGGCAACAGGGTTTCCGGCGAGAAGCCGCCGGCTTCAACAGGATCTCGCTGCGCATCAGGAGTAGCCATTTTGCCCGCCTCTAGGTTAATCTTACCATTTGGCAAAATGGGCTGACAAACGCTACAGCCCGACCGCTCGTTTCCGCCTGTGCTAAACTGCCGCAACGTCCGTAGTTGCGGACCGTTCTCGGACCATTGACTACCTAACTCCCCACGGAGGTTCCACTATGGCGGTACAACCCTACACGATAGCAGTATCGAATGACGTTCTCGAAGACCTCAGGCACCGGCTGGCCCACGTGCGTTGGCCCGATGAGATTCCCGGCGCGGAATGGGACTACGGTTCCAACCTGGACTACATCAAGGAGTTGGTGGCCTACTGGCGCGACGGTTTCGACTGGCGCAAGGCCGAGGCCGGCCTCAACGCCTTCGCCAACTTCTACACCACCATTGATGGCCAGGGCATCCACTTCATCCACGAGAAGGGGAAAGGGCCGAACCCCATGCCCATCATCGTGACCCACGGCTGGCCCGGGTCCATTTACGAGATGCACAAGATCATCCCCATGCTCACCGATCCGGCCAGCCACGGCGGCGACCCGGCCGACTCTTTCGATGTGGTCGTGCCCTCAATGCCGGGCTACGGCTTCAGCGCCCAGACCCGCGAGCGGGGAATCCAAACCCGCAGGATTGCTGAGCTGTGGGACAAACTGATGGCCGATGAGTTGGGGTACCAACGTTATGCCGCCCAGGGCGGCGACTGGGGCGCCGGGGTAACTGCGCGCCTGGGCTACCATCACGCCAACCACGTATTGGGCATCCATACCACTTCGGTCACGCAGGCGATCCCTTACCAGGGCGGCGACTTGGAGGGCCTCGGCCCTCGCGAGCGGCTGGACCAACTGATTTCCACCACGCAGGGCAGCTATCGCCGCGAATGGGTGGCTACATTGTCGGACACCGAAATCGACATGATTAATCAGCGCGTCGCCTGGGCCGCCGCCGAGGGCGGTTACGGCCACATCCAGGGCACCAAGCCCCAGACCCTAGCCTACGGCCTCAACGACTCGCCCGTCGGCCTGTGCGCCTGGATCGTCGAAAAGTACCGCACCTGGAGCGACTGCAACGGCGACGTGGAAAGCGTGTACACCAAGGACGACCTGCTGACCACCGTGATGATTTACTGGGTCACCCAGACCATCAACTCCAGCACCCGCCTGTACTACGAAAACAGCCGGACGCCGTGGTATTTCGGCCCGGACGACCAGATCGGCGTCCCCTGCGCCATCGCGGTGTTCCCGAAAGAACTATCCACGCCGCCGCGCTCCTGGGCGGAGCGCACCTACAACGTGCAGCGCTGGACTGAGATGGACAGCGGCGGGCACTTTGCGGCGCTGGAAAAGCCGGCGGAACTGGTCGCCGATATGCGCGAGTTCTTCCGGGGACTGCGATAAGGGGAGTCCTTGCTGACATCCCCCGCAAAACCCGTTAACATATTCCGCACCATCACCTCGAACCAGAGGCCGACCGACACGGCCATCAACAAGGAGGAACCCATTACATGATTACCAAGTTTGGCAGCCTTTGGGCCGGCAACGTCGATATGGACAACCCCGGCTACCAGGGCACCCCCGCCAACGACCGCTGGCTCTCCGACGAGGAACTGGCCGGCGGCGGCATCGAAAAGGCCGAGCAGATTGCCATTGCCATGGACCGCCTGGGCTACGACACCTTCTGGGCCGCCGAGCATCATTTCCAGCGGGAAGGCTACGAGGTCATTCCCAACCTGCTGATGCTGTGGGTGCATCTGGCCCACCTGACCGAGAACCTGCGCTTCGGCTGCGGCTTCAACATCAACCCCATGTGGAACCCCCTGCGCCTGGCCGAGGACTACGCCACCGCCGACTGGCTCACCGATGGCCGGGTGCGGTTCGGCGTGGGCCGCGGCTACCACACCCGCGAGGTGGAGGTCTTTGGCGCGCCCATCATGGACCAGAACGCCAACCGGGAGCTCTTTGAGGAGCAGGTGGAAGTCATCTGGAAGGCGTTCAACCAGCGCAGCTTCTCCCACCACGGCAAGCACTACGACATTCCGCCCAACGTGCCTTACCGGGGCTACGACCTGGAAGAGATTACCCTGGTGCCGCGGCCCAAGTACGAGGTCGAGTGGTGGCAGCCGGTGGTGTCCGCCAGCGACCGGGCCATCAACTTCATGGCGAAATGGGGGATCAAGGGCATCATCGGCGGCGGAGCGGCCACCGGCGGCGCCAGCGACGAGGTAATCCACCGCTGGCAGGCCATCCATGCCGAGCACGGCAAGGAATATGAGTTGGGCGAGGGCCTCGCTGTGGGCTATTCCGTGCAGATCGCCAACTCGGAGAAGGATGCCATGGACCAGGCCCGCTACTGGATGGAGGAGCGGGTTAAGATGTTCGGTCCCCTGGGCTTCATCGCCGGTCTGACCCAAGAGCAGCTGGACGCGCTCAACGCCTTTGGCCGGCCGGTGCCGCAGGGTCTGAAGATGCCGACCATCGAGGACTCGGTAGAGGCGGGTCAGTACCTGGTGGGGCCGCCTGACCGCATCACAGAACAGTTGATGGCCATCCAGGAACGCTATCCGGGCCTGGAAGAAATCAACATCGGCGTCACCAACATGGGGATGCCCACCTCGGCGTCCCTGGACCAGTTGGAGTGGTTCGCGCGGGACGTAATGCCGCACTTCGCCACGAAGGGAGGGGATAACTAACCCGCGCCCGGAGCGTATTCAAGGCCGGCGGCGTTCAGTCGTCGGCCTGAGGAAACAGGGTATTTGCCATGGCCATAATGATACCCGAAGCCATACCGCTGGATGCGCCCCAGTCTGAGCAGATCGTTTTCGACTTACTGCACGATGACCCCGCCACCGATGGTTGGGTGGTCATACATTCGTCGCGCCACGCCACAGAGGAGGATCTGCCCCGGGAGATTGACTTTCTGATTTTGATTCCTAATTACGGTATCCTCTGTGTTGAGGTAAAGGGCGGTGGCTTTCGCATCGACGGTAAGCAGTGGTATAGCCTAGGGTCGGGTGAGCGGGTGGAGCCGCCGGTGCGACAGGCGGAAAGCGCAATGTACGGGCTCAAGCGCGAACTGGAGCGCGAGTTCGGCAGTAGGTCTATTGAAGCACAAATACCTACCGATTGCGCCGTCGTATTCACCGATACTGACTGGTCCGACGGGGTGCGTCGCCCACCGCGCACCGTCATTGATCACGACGACTTGCACTCGGATACGTCGTTGGGCCGACGTTTGCAGATGGCTGCGATGCGGATGCGTCCGACGACGGGCCGACGGGCGGGCGCGCCGGCATTCACCCCGCTGCTGGCCGACCACCTGCGGCAGTATCTGGCCCCCGATTTCACCATGGATTTGGTCACTGCCGTTGGGCCTACACTGGACCGCATCGATGAACATTTAGTTCGCCTTACCGAAGAGCAATACACCGCCTTGGACCTAGCTCGAGACAATGACCGGTGCTTGTTCAAGGGCGCCGCCGGCACCGGTAAAACTATGCTGGCCATAGAGTGCGCCCAACGCGCTACCGCCAAGGGACGGGTCGGGCTATTTTGCTACAACCGGCTGTTGGGGCGCTGGCTAGACGCGCAAGTAAGGGACATGAACGGCGTTACCGCCGGAGCTTTCTGGGACGACGTAATGCAGCCGCTTATCCTGAGCAGTCCGAACAGCCGGGATTTTATCGTTGCGAGCAGTGAGGCCAGCGAACGGGAGTTGTTTGAGCAGGTTTATCCTGAATACGCACGCCGCGCCTTGCAAGCTCTTGGTCCGCAACTTGATGTCCTCATCGTGGATGAAGCCCAGGATTTGTGCCAATCCCCTTACCTTGACCTGATGGACTTGGCCTTGGAGGGAGGACTGGCCGGAGGGCGTTGGGCCATGTTCGGCGACTTTACTAACCAGGCCATCTATCTCAGCCAGGCTGCCGACCCGGAGGGCAACCTGCTGCGGTACTGTGAGCATCCCGCCCGGCGCAACCTACTAATCAACTGTCGCAACACGCCGCCCATTGCCCAGGATAGCGCCCGCATCGCGGGTTCCGACATACCCGAAACCCGCTTGAAGCAGGTTCATGGCCCCGTACCGCAGTACCATTACTGGCAGGACGCTACTGAACTGTCCGATATACTGGATGAGGAGGTGCACAGGTTGCTGGGCGAAGACGTACGCATCGGTGAAATGGCGGTGCTGGCGACCGGTCGCCTTGTCAATACCGGCCTCGACCCTGACCGTACCTACGGCTCATACCCACTACTGGACTACTCTCGGGGCCGGTGGCTAGAGCTGTCCGCCTCCGGCGCAGACGCGTCGGCGCACCTGAAGTTCAGCACGGTGCAGTCGTTCAAGGGTATGGAAAGTCATGTCATCATCCTGATTCTTGACCGCCTGGACCGCCCCACCGACGTCCCCAATGCCTACATCGGCATGAGCCGAGCCCGAGGCGCTCTGACGGTGTTGGCGCACGCCGCGTTGCGCTCCGAGCTAGAAACCCGCCTTGCCCACTGAGTCTCAACACAGAATCACCCCCCTGGCCGTCATCGGCGCCACCACCTGGGGCACCACCCTGGCTATCTTGGCCGCTCGCGCCGACGTGCCTGTCCACCTGCTCTGCCGCACGCCGGATGAAGCGGAGGCCCTGCGACGGGCTGGCGAGCATACTCGCCGTTTGTCTGGAGTTCCTTTCCCCGCTACTCTTGCTCCCGAGTATGACCCCGCAGTGGCCCTGCGCGACGCCAGGCTGGTAATAGTCGCCGTCCCTTCGGACAGTTTTCGGCAGAATGTCCGCCGCATCGCCGGCTGCCTGTCTTCCGAAGCCGTCGTCCTCAGCGTCACCAAAGGGCTGGAACTGCCCGCCGGCCGGCGCATGAGCGAAGTCCTGGCTGAAGAACTGCCCCACCATTCGCCCGGCCGATTCGCCGCGCTGTCCGGACCCAATCTGGCCGGCGAGGTCATCAGCGGCAAACCCGCTCTGACGGTAGTAGCCTCGTCGGATGATGCGGCCAGCCGGTTGGCGCAAGATACCTTGATGTCGCCGGCCTTCCGCGTCTATACCAGCGATGACGTGGTGGGGGTCGAGCTGGGCGGCGCGCTGAAGAACATCATCGCTCTCGCTGCCGGCATCGCCGACGGACTAGGCGCCGGCGACAACGCCAAGGCTGCGCTGGTAACCCGTGGTCTTAACGAGATCGGTCGCCTGGGCATCGCCGCCGGCGCGGAGTTGATGACCTTCGCCGGCCTGGCGGGCCTGGGGGACGTGATGGCAACCTGCTCCAGCCCGCTGAGCCGCAATCGCCGGGTGGGCGAGGAACTGGCGCGGGGCCGCAGGCTTCCCGAGATCCTGGCCGGCATGGACGCAGTGGCCGAAGGGGTCAACACCACCGTGGCCGCCCTGGAGATGGCGGAAAGGCTCGACGTGGATATGCCCATCACCCGGCTGATGTCGCAGGTATTGTTCGAGGACTTGCCCGCCGCCGAGTGCATCCCGGTGCTGATGGAGCGCCCACCGCGTTCGGAGTGGTAGTATAAAAAGTGTGGGAAGCCATACAACGTGACCGAAGGAGCAATAACGGTGGCAAGGTGGTCTCTTTACGGTGTGCGGGTTGATGCACAAGACAAACTCACTCGGCGAAAATACGTTTCCAGCCCTTCGGTGATGGGATGTAGCCTGATTACTGAAATCGCCAATATGTTGTCCGATTGGGGCATTGACGAACTGCTGGCTAAAAGCAGGGCATTGCAGTTGTTTGAAGTCGATTGGCGGCAACGAGATTGGATTTTGGCGGTCAGCTTGCGAGATGTGCTTGAATGGGGCGAGATAGCCGACGACAGCCGTCTGATTCAATCTTGCATCGATTGTGATTGGGCATACATCCTCAACTTGGATGACCAGCGATTCGAGGTGTACCGCTACTTTCAGAAGGCACCCCACCAGCGAGGTCGGTATTCACACCTGCGCCCCGACAGTCGAGGAGACTATTATCCGGTGGCCTTGATTAAAGACTGGCCGCTGGCTGCCCTGCCGGAACCGTATGACTTTCTGCAAGAACTTATCGCCATTGAACCGGCTGCGGCGGGGAGGGAATAGCGACGTTAGCGTAACTCTCGCGGCAGGGTGAAGGTAATGTCTTCCTCCGCGCCCTCCAGCAGCGTCACACGTTCCGGTTCCAGGGCGCCGATTACCGCCTCCACCAGCACCTCCGGCGTAGATGCTCCGGAGGTTATGCCGACCCGCCGGCAGTCGTTCAACCACTCCCGGTTGATTTCGTCCGGCCCGTTGATCAGGTAGGCGGGCACGCCGTTGGCCTCGGCGACCTCCCGCAGGCGGTTGCAGTTGGAAGAGTTCTGCGCCCCGATGACCAGCACCAGGTCAACCTGGCTGGCCATGGTGGTGACGGCGTCCTGCCGGTTGGTGGTGGCGTAGCAGATGTCGTTGCGCACCAGGGCGGCGGGAAACCGCTCCTGGATGGCGCTGATGGCGTTGGCCGTGTCGCCCACGGAAAGAGTGGTCTGGGTGATGACGGCCACCTCGGTGTCCTCCGACCAGTTCATATCCGCGCTGACCGCCTGTTCCGACAGCGGTGCGGAGTCGTTGATCAGCGTCATGGGGGCCTGCCCCATGGTGCCGCGCACTTCCTGATGCCCCTGGTGGCCCACCAGCAGGACGCGCTTGCCCTCCCGGTGGTATTTCTTGGCCTCGTTGTGCACCCGCGTTACCAGCGGGCATACGGCGTCGATGACGCGCAGGTTGCGGGCGGCAGCTCGCTCAAAGTCCTCCGGCGGCGAGCCGTGGGCCGAGAACACCACCAGCGAGCCGTCGGGGACCTCGTCCACCTCTTCCACGGTGATGGCCCCCTTGCGCTCCAACTCCGCGACCACGTAGGGGTTATGCACGATCTGGTGCTTTACGTACACCGGCGGCCCAAACCGCTCCAAGCATTGCTCGACCACGTCGATGGCTCGCACTACACCGGCGCAGAAACCGCGGGGGGAACTGAGGACTACTTCTACCATATCCGCTACGCTCTCCAATCCATCTCGCCTGTGTAGGGGCGAATGATTACTCGCCCCTACGGGAGTTGCCTGACGATCAGTGGACGATGCCTAAGCCGCGTCCGGTTCCCAGCCCCAGGGTCTCGGGCCCCAGCCGGCCTCGAAGACCTCGCCGCGTTTCACCGACAGCACCGGCGTGACGGCGCGTTCCGAGTTGCGCCCGTTGCCCAGCACGTCGAACACCTGCCAGTCTCCATCCACAATGTCCAGCACGGACACGTCGGCCTGCTTGCCCGTTTCCAGGCTGCCCAGCCGTTCCGCTTCGCCGATGGCCCGGGCCGGGTTGATGGTGCACATTTCCACCACCCGATCCAGGGTGAACCCCATGGCGAGGAACCGCGTCATCATTTCCGTCATGCTGTGGACGGTGCGGATGCGTCCCGGCACGGTGAGGTCGGTGCTGATGCAGTGGGGTTCCACGCCCTGGTCCAGTACCCGCTCGCCGATGTCGAAGCTGAAGTTGGCGCGGCCGTGGGCGGTGTCCAGCCAGACGCCGCGCTCGTGGGCTTCCCGCGCCTCGGGAACCAAGTTGCCATCGCTGTCGAGGACGCCGCCGGGGTTGGCGGTAAAGAAATGGGTGACGATGTCGCCCGGCTCCATGATGGGCAGCAGGTCGCGGATGACCTCGGCGGGGTAACGCTTTTCGGTGTCGCCGATGTGCACCATCAGGGGGACGCCGGCCTCTTTGGCGGCCCGCTTGGCCAGGCGGGGCATCTCCATGCCCATGATCTCCAGCGCGGGTGAAACCATGCGGGCCTTGACGCCGCGGATGGTCCCGTTGCTCTCCTCAATGACCTGTATGGTGCGCTCCAGGTCGATGCTGCTGGGCGAGAAGATGTCGGGCGTGGTGGCCAGCCCGGTGCGGCAGATGTGCAGGAAGGGGATGACCTCGGTAGCGTTGTTGGGGATGATGTGGGCCGGGAAGCCGCCGTAGGTGTCGCAGCCGCTGCTGCCGGCGTCCACCATGGTGGTGACGCCGGCCCGGACGCCGCCCAAGTCGGCGTTGACGCCGTTGCCGTTGACGCCTTCGTACACGTGGGTGTGCAGGTCGATGAGGCCGGGGATGACGTACTTGCCGCGTACCTCAACCACCCGGGTGGCCTGGTCGGACGGGATGTCGGCGGAGACGGCGGCAATCTTGCCGCCTGCGATGGCGACATCGTAAGCGCCGTTCAAGTTCTGCGTCGGGTCAATGACCGTGCCGCCTTTGATGAGCAGGTCGTACATACGCGGGTTCCCTCCGAATGGTACGATTAGTCACCAGGCACTGCCTGTAATCGTCATCAGAGTACCCCATCATGAGTGATTGTGGCAAACCAAAATTCGGCAGCAATGTTCGGCGACTGCGCGAATCGCTGGGAATGACACAGGAGAATCTGGCCGAAGCGACGGGCTTGGACCGGTCGTACATTGGTGGCATTGAACGCGGACAACGTAACCCACCCCTGACCGCCATTTTGCGGTTAGCGTCAGCGTTGGGGATAGCGCCGGGTCGTCTTTTCGACGGTATCGGAGACGATGCCCAAATGCCGGAACCAACGGATGGGATTAGGGCCACGGTTGCCGGTGGTGGGCTGCTAATCCAGTTCAAGTATGACCGGCACGACGCAGAGTATCAGTTATTAGGCGCAACGCAGCCGGAGTTCGACGAGGTGGTGAGTGTACTCAAAAACGGTTTGACATCTGGCAATAGGCGGGCTGATGCTGTAGCGAGTGCGTTTCTGCGAGCAGTCCAAACTTGGCCGGTTGCTAACCCGTCCGATTTGTGGACGTTCCTAATCAATCGTGCCTACTGTGACCGCTCCAATCATCCCGAGGCCAACGCTCGGCTTAATCTAGAACAAAGCTGGAAACGAACCAGTGGATGGGCATTAGAGCGTGTTTTGGTGACGCATTACCGGCGGTTCCTCGCCCTCAATGGTGTGGCTGTTAAGATTAGCAGCAAAGCCGAGAAGTCCGTGCTTTTGGGTGGGATTGATGACCCGCGTATCGTTCCTGATAAAGCCGATGTGCTGCTTTCGTATGACTCTGACGGTGCAGAGCAGTTGTTAGGCGTGGTTCACGTGAAAGCGAGCATTGCAGAAAGGCGCACTGACGATGTGCCAATGAGTCAGGCACTGATAGACGCCGGTTATGTCTCCGTATTTTGGACGATGGATGTCAAGAGTTTTCCTGCGGCGCAACCAGTTAATCGCGGCGAATTTGGAGACGTTGATGATGGCCAGATAAGTGACAAGCGGCGGGACTTTGAAGAGCACGGCCATTTTTCAGCCTGCTTTTCATACAACCGCAATACGATACCGACGCCGAGAGATAGCGACGCGGCGGCCCGGATATTCGTATGCGACTTCACAAATCCAGACGACCATTTTTCGCGATTTCTGATTTCCGCTTTGCGACGACGTTTGCCTCACTAGAAGTCAGGTTCTGTTGTTCGCGTACTAGCGACAATCTTCTCTTTGATTCCGCAGCCTGTTCCGGGTCGATCTCAAACCCGATGTAGGTGCAGCCCAGCCGCAGCGCGGCTATCCCGGTGGACCCGGAACCGGAAAACGGGTCCAGCACCACTACACCGTTGCCGCTTTGCCCGTAGGCTTCGATGCAGCGTTTGGGCAATTCTATTGGGAACCGGGAACGGTGCTGCAAGCCGGGGATTTGCTCGTTGGCGAACTCCCACACGCTGGGCACCGGCGGCGCCGTGCGGAAAGAATGCCGCTCGTCTTTGGCCAATAGATAGATAGGCTCGTGCTTGCGATGCGGCCGGCGGCAGCGTCCTTCCGGCATTGGGTTCTTCTTAGCCCAGATTACTTCGCCGCGATACAGATACCCAGATTCGGTGAGCGCAATCAGCAGGCGCTGGGGCAGCATCAGCAGGTTGCCGTATTGTAGCCAGCCGGTCGTTTTGTCAATAAATGCCTTGCGCTTGAAACGAGGCTTGGTGTAAGCCGCGTTGTCTGGCGCAAAGCCGTTTTTGTCGGCGCCCAGCGAGCTGTACTTGTAATCCTTTGCGCCCCAATTGACGGGCGTATTGTAAGCGTCGCCCAGGTTGAGCCACACGATGCCCTGCCGCTTCAGCTTGGGCAGCACGGCGGCGAACACCGCCTCCAGAAAGGCTAGGTATTCCCTGGGGTCTTCCTCGGTGCCGTTGCCGAGACCTCCACCGGGAGAGCGTTGGCCCCAGTAAGGAGGGCTGGTGACAACAACATCAACGCTGGCATCGGGCAGTTCAGGGATTAGCTCCAGGCAATCCCCTTGGAAAACACCAGTTTGAGAAACGTCTATCGTTTTCAGTTCGTTCATGGCCAGATGGATTTTTGGAGCTGTGGTCTCGCGGCGATGAATGGCGCTTTTCGTTTGCCAAGAACTCGGACCTGCCTGGGTCTAGATACTCTCGGTACACGGAGTACCAGCGGCAGCATTTGCTGGCTACTATGGTGGACGTGTCGTGGCCGCCTCAGCCGCCGTTTCAGGCCGACCTCTTTGCGTTGCTGGATGAGATGATAGATTAGGCACGATCCGATTCAGCGGGAGCGCGGGAGCGATTTTTCAAAGACCAGGAAGTAGGAATGGTTCTTCCTAGCGTGGTTCTGCTTCTTGATGCGGCTGACACCCGGTTTGTTGGGCCTGACCACGACAAACAGGTCCTTGCAATAAAACCCCATCGGTGCGTATTCGTTGATTATCTCGACGTGCGTTAGATGCTGTCGGTTGGCGCTTACTTCGTCCTGGCACTTGACGATCAGGATGCCCTTGTCTCGCAATACACGATAAGCTTCGGCGCCAGCCTGCTTGTACATATCAAGCACGGCGCCATGCCATTTTGCGCCGTTGGAAACAGGTTCCTCGTTCCCGTTTGAGTAATGGTCTCTAAAAGCCTGGTGAGTGCCACCGCCCGCTTTCTCTGAGTCATTTTTCCGGTAGAATCCTTCCATATAGGGGGGATCTAACACGACGCAATCTAACGCATCATCGTCGTATGGGAGTTCACGGCAGTCGGTGCCGTCCGCTATGTCAGACGTGTGCAGGGTATAGTCAGTTGCCCTTACCTGCCGCCAGAATGATCCTTTTCCGTAGGTCACGTCGGCGATTCTCGATCTTATAGGGACATGGAGCTTTAGTATTTGAGGGAAAACGTCGGCGTTGTTGCCGACATGGGCGGAGAGCACCAATCGGGTAGTGGCCTGTCCTGTCGGCGACCTGCGCCTCTGGGGCTTCACATCTGAGGTGGTCCCGTCTTGAGCCGAGTCGACTTGGGCGAACAGGTCGGCAAGGTCAGGCATAGACATGGTCTGTATCCTCCAACGGTTGCGCCCCGATTGACGGGCGTATTGTAAGCGCCGCCCAAGTTGAGCTATGCGATGCCCCGCCGCTTCAACTTGGGGGATTAAGGCTAATCAATCCCCCGCGAAAACGCCAGATTGCGCAACGTTTATGGTTTCCAGCTTGGCCATGGTCGGATGGGAGTTTCACAGTTCCGATTTCGATCCCGGAGGGATGATAGATTGACACTCCGCAGGGACGCAAGGGGTAAGTGTCATTGATCTTGGATTTCACATGAATGAACAGGGGGCAGAGTAAAGAGGCGTCCAGCTACTGACCGCCGGCTCTAACGGTCGTCGTCCAAATAATAGTCTTCATCGTGATAATAGCCATCGGCGTCATCGGGCCGGCGCCGCAGTTTTCCCCATAGCCACTTGCCAACCACGACGACCACGGCCAGCAGGACCAGACCGCTGATCAGCCACACGTCCAGGTAGGCCAGAAAGGACAGGTTGGCCGGCTCGCTGCCGGTTTGGGGGAGGACGGACAGGATGATGAGAGGATTCATTTAGGTTGTTCCTGTTGCTGCACTGGCGTAACCGGTTGCTGGCGTCGGTCGGGGTTTTCAGCGTCCTGTCGTGAAGAAATCGCTGAATCTCGTTTGATCTCCAATATGCCCTAATCCCATCATTGTAGAACAATGATGCCCCAAACGGGCCAAAGCGCCGCGGCCCCGGCGCATCCGGGCGCTGCCAGGCAGCCCACTGGTGGAGAACATGAAGCAAACGGTGAATTCGTTCCTCCAGCATCTCGTCGTTGAGCGGGGGTTTTCCCAAAACACGCTGGACGCCTACAGCAACGACCTCAACCAGTTCCGGGAATTCGTTGCCGACAGCCTGAACTCCGAGGACCAGGAGGTGTGGCGTCTGGTGGACATCAATCTGCTCAACGCTTACATCAGCGAGCTGCGCGACAACCGCAAGTACCGGGATACCACCACGGCGCGCAAGGTGGCGGCGGTGCGGTCGTTTTTCGGCTACCTCAGCGCCAACGGGTTCATCAACGAGGACCCCACGGAAAACCTGGGTTCGCCCCGGGTGGGAAGGTCGGTGCCCAAGTTCATTTCCGAGGAGGACGTGAAGACGTTGCTGACCACGGCGGCGGACACGGGCACCCCGGAAGGGAAACGGGACGCCAGCATTCTGGAACTGCTCTACGCCACCGGGTTGCGGGTCAGCGAACTGGTTGCCCTCAACGTGCAGGACATCGACTTTGAAGAGGGCTTCATCCGCACCTGGGGCAAGGGGTCCAAGGAACGCATCGTTTACCTGTACCCGGATGCGCTGTCCAACCTGCGGGAGTATATCGGAGGCGCGCGGGTGGAACTGCTGGGTCAGAAGCGGGGTGAAACGGCGCTGTATCTCAATCAACGCGGCGAGCGGTTGACCCGTCAGTGGGTTTGGAACATTCTGAAGACCGCGGCCAAAGCCGCCGGCGTCGATCCCAAGATCACCCCGCACACCCTGCGGCACAGTTTCGCCACCCACCTATTGCAGAACGGCGCGTCGCTGCGCCACGTGCAGGAGCTGCTGGGTCACTCCAGCATATCCACGACGCAGGTGTACACCCACCTCACCGACTCCCACGTGCGCGAGGAATACGACCGCAGCCACCCCCGGGCCAAAGCGGAAGCCGAGCGCGAGTAGTTTTCGCCTATCCCCGCCGCTCCAGGTTCCTGATCGCCTCGTCGATGCGGCGCACCTGCTCGGCGTCGCCGGACGAGAGGCGGTAACAGCGGTCCAGGTACAGTTGGGCCAGTTGCGCTCCGTTGGGACTGGTATCCCCGGCGGCGTTCACCAGGGAGCCGATGCTGAACTCCTGGGGCAGGTGACGCCCGAGGGCCGTCATCTCGGCGATGATTTCCTCGATGGCGGAGGCATCGTTGCCTTCCTGGGCGAAGCGCAGCCGGCCGAGCAGGCGCCCCATTTCGGCCAGTCGGTCGCCCTCGCTCATAAAGCTCCAGAGGACCTCGTTGACGCCCAACCCGCCGGTATCAGCCTCCGGGGCATCGCCCCCACCGGCCAACAGTCCCGAAACGGCCTCCGGCAGAGCCGCGTCATCGGCAGGGACGGATGCGGCGCCGGCGTCGGTGTCGGCCTGGGTGCAGGCATCGGAGTATTCCTGCACGGCCTGGGCCACGGATTCCATCATACGGGCCAGGTCATAGGAGAACATACTGCCGCCGTACACCAAGTCGTCGCCACGCCGGTTGGCGAGGCGCACCAGGTGGTCGTACCCGCCCTCCACCAACTCCGACATCGGGGGCATGGCGAAGGCGGAGAAATTCGCCAGCGGGCCGGATCCGCCGCTGCCCAGATGAGCGGCCAGGAAGGGGGGCACGTACTTGGTCAGGTCGGCGGTGATGGGCAGCGTGATGATGTAGGTGCCGTACACGCTGCCGGGCTCGGTGTCAACGCGGAAATACAGCAGCGCGTGGCCCCGGGGTCGCTGGGGGTCGCCGATTTCAAACTGAAGGTCCATGGGAAAAGTATAGTTTAGGCGTCCGGTAATGGCAAAGGGATTGACGCCAAGGATTTTTTGCTGACAGCCCGCTGTTGCGAACACTAGTTCGTAATGGTAGGGTGGGAACGCCGAAGAAATAAACGGCTATCAAAACGAACTTGTGGAGGGGTCGGAATGTTGGCAACTGCTCAAACGTGCGCGGTCATTGGACTGGATGGTCAGATCATTCAGGCGGAGACGGATATTTCTCCGGGCCTGCCCGCGTTTCACATCGTGGGCCTGCCCGACACTGCGGTTCAGGAGGCCAAAGAACGGGTGCGCGCCGCGGTGCGGAACAGCGGCTGCGAGTTTCCCATGCGACGCATCACCGTCAACCTGGCGCCGGCCGATTTGAAGAAGGCCGGACCGGCCTACGACCTGCCCATCGCGGTTGGCATCCTGTTCAGCACCGGACAGGCGCCGCCCACGCCGGAGCCGGCGATCTTTCTTGGTGAGCTGTCGCTGGACGGCGGCTTGCGCCATACCGCCGGCATCTTGCCCATGGTGTCGGTGGCGCGAGATCAAGGCATCCGCAGCGTGTACGTGCCGGCAGTGGATGCCGCCGAGGCGGCGCTGGTGGACGGCATGACCGTCTATCCGGTGGAGACCCTGGCGCAATTGCTGGCCCATCTACAGGGCGACGCCGCCATCGCGCCGTTCCCCCACAGCGGAGTATATCTCAACGGCAATCGCCGGCAGCCGGACAGTACCGATCTATGCCACATCAGAGGGCAGGACCACGCCAAACGTGCGCTGGAGGTTGCCGCCGCCGGGTTTCACAACATCCTCCTCAGCGGGCCGCCCGGTTCGGGCAAGACCCTGCTGGCGAGGGCGTTGCCGGGCATCCTGCCCTACCTGACCGCTGATGAGGCGCTGGACGTCACCAAGATCTACAGCGTCAGCGGCAACCTCCCGCCCGACAGCCCGCTCATCGCCCAGCGTCCGTTCCGAGCGCCGCATTACACCATATCCAACGCCGGTCTCGTGGGCGGAGGCCGGATGCTGCGTCCCGGCGAGATCACGCTGAGTCACCGGGGCGTGCTGTTCCTGGACGAGTTGCCGGAGTTCGGCCACGCCGCATTGGAATCGCTGCGCCAACCTCTGGAAGACAAGACGGTGACGATTACGCGGGTCAGCGGCACGGTGACCTACCCGGCCAGTTTCATGCTGGTGGGGGCGATGAACCCGTGTCCCTGCGGTTATTCCTCCCATCCGCGTAAGGAATGCGTTTGCAGTCCATCGGCGGTGACAAGGTACCAGAGGCGGATCAGCGGGCCGCTGCTGGAGAGGATCGACATCTTTGTGGAGGTGCCGCCGGTGGAGTACGACAGCCTGTTGGGGCAAGCTGACGCCGAGCCATCGGCAGGGGTGCGGGACCGGGTGATTGCGGCCCGAGGCATTCAGGAAGCCCGGTTCGCGCAGAATGGGGATGATCCGGGGACGTCTAATGCGGAGATGTCCGGTTCCAGGATATGGGACTACTGTAACTTGCAAGACGACGCCGCGGCGCTGCTGCAAAGGGCCTCCCAACAGCTGGACCTTTCGGCGCGTGCCTTGCACCGCGTGGTCAAGGTGGCCCGCACCGTGGCCGACCTGGCCAGGGCGGAACGGATCGGCGCAGCGCACCTGGCCGAAGCGCTGCAATATCGCGCCCGCGGGCTGGGTTAGTCAGCGCTTGCCCAATAACATCGCCAATGCCGGCCCTGAATCAGGTTCAGAGCAATGCCGCCTGTCGTCGCTCCATCTCCAACAGACTGGCCTTGACGCCCACGCCGCCGGCTCCGTAGCCATGCAGACCGCCGCTGCTGCCGACCACGCGGTGGCAGGGGACGATCAGAGGGAAGGGATTTTTCGCCATGGCCTGGCCGGCGGCTCGCGACGCCCGCGGATTGCCGGCCGCGGTTGCCAGCCACCGGTAGGAACGAGTCTCGCCCGGCGGGATAGACCGGCAGGCGTTCCACGCCGCGCCGAAGAAAGGCGGAGCAGCGGAGAAATCCAGCGGAATGCCATCCAAAGCCGTCAGGTCGCCGACGAAGTAGTCGTTGAAGGCGGCCAGCACTGCTGCGAACTGAGGGGTGTTTTCCTCGGCGTTGCCGAACTCTTCTCCCAGCCCGTCCAGGGCGTCCTGCGGCTGGGGTTGCAGGCTCACGCGACGCAAGCCGTCACGCCCACCCAGCAAGGCGACCCATCCAAAAGGCGTTTCCTGCAAACAGTAGTGCAGCGTCATTTCGTCCCGGTTGACTGAGTTCATAAGATTACATCTCAGCGAGGCGCATCCGGATTTTGCCTTGGCCGGGTTCAGACTTCCCGGCGGCGAAGGGCGTACAACGCCAACGGGAAGCGTATGGTTTTCCAGGCTTCGGATATGCCGCTGGAATCGTCTGCGTCGGCGGGGGCACGGCCGGAGTAGGTTTGACGGGTGTACGCGTTGACGATGCGTTGGATGGCCGCTTGCTGTTCCGGCATGGCGGCTCCCAGCCGGGCTCCCCACTGGTGGGGTGTCTGGTGCTCCCGCATCGGGAAGGACGCCATTGCTCCCAACCGCTGCAACCGACGATAAGCGCCGGTTACGTTGCGCGGCGCCGCCAGCAGCCAACGCCAAATTAGCCATGCCGTCAGGACCAGCAGCACGGCGGCGGCCCCGAGACCGATCAACCAGGGCAAGGCGGCGCGGACCGTTTCGGTCCACTGAGCGGTGGTCCCGATGGTGGCGGCCAACTCTTCGTCATCGAACAGCGATTCAAAGTCCTCGCATTCCTCTTCAATCTCACAGGGCAGGTCGCCGGCGTCGGCGCTTCCCTCGGCAGTTGAACCGGGACGGGCCTTTTCCGGCGGGATGGCTACCGGAATTTCTTTGCCGGGGGTTGGCTCGAAAGGTATCCAGCCGTAGTCCGGGAAATACACTTCCGCCCACCCGTGGCTGTGATGGTCGGACACCATGTACAAGTTGGAACCGTCGAGGGATTGACCTGTTGTATAGCCGGTGGTCATCCGGCTCGGCACGCCCAAACTGCGCATCAGCACGGTCATGGCGGAGCCGAAGTATTCGCTGTAACCCTGGCGGTTGTCAAAGAGGAAATAGTCCACTCCATCGGCGCCGAAGGGCGGTGGGTCGATGTCCAGGTTGTAGGTGAAGTTGTTTTTGAGATATTGCTCCACCGCCACGGCCTGATCGTAAGGCGTTTCAGCCTCGGCGGTGATGTCTCGGGCCAGCTCGGCGACGCGAGACGGCATATCCCCGGGCAGTTGGGTGTAACGCGCCCACAACCAGGGAGCGTACTCGTCTCCCGCCGCCCGCAGTTGGTCCGGCTCGGCAGAAGACACGGACGACGTCAGCTGGTAGGGGACATCGGCTTCCGCGCTGCCGCCGGCGGCGCGGACGGCCAGCACGTCGGGTTCGGCGGGAACGATTTCTCCGATAACGGCACTGAGGACACGGCCGGAATCATCTCGCTCAACGGATTCAAGCACGAAAGACGTTGGCAGAACCGCCATCACGGCGTCGGATCCGGCATAGGCGTCAGCGGCAACGGTTTCACGAAACCCCTCCACTGCGTCCTGGAGCACCGGAGGCAAACTATCGATGGAACTGTCGGGATCGGGGTTGATGACGTACCGGGGCGAGTCGAATGTTTCGACGCGAATATCACGGTTCGCTCCGATGACCTGGCCGCCGGCGAACAGACTACGACTGTCGTATTTTGGTATGACCTCAAAGGTTACGTTGAACCGCTCCTGATATGGGTTGGGAACGCTGTGCTCGGGTTTCCAACCCGGTTCTTTGAGCACGGTCCCTTCCGACAACCAACCCTCATGGCTGTACGTGGCGTAGGAACGGGCCTTCCAGTAGAGCGGCACCGGGGAATTGACCTGCAGCACGGGCGTATCCGTAGGGTTGATGGTGCCCTGGAAGGCCATGGTGTCGCCCCAAATGCGATAGGGCAGCGGGCGACGGGCCGGCAGTCCGGCGAACAGGCGGTTGAAATCTTCCTCCCAATGCACCAACGGCGAGCGACTGAAGTTGTAAAAAGCGTTGGCGGGACCCCATTGGCCACCCACTGGCAGCAAGAAGGCGATGAGCAGGGCGACGATGGCTACCAGTGACGTGTCGCTGACGGTGAGGATGCCCAGGTGCCCGTCGTAGATCCGTCCCTGCCGATCCCAGCGCTGCCGGGAACGAATTGATTGCACCCAGCCCACGAGGAGTAAACCGGTGAACAAGTAGATGGCGAGATAGATGCTGGCGTTGTCGGGCAGGAAGGTGAGGTTGGAAAGCAACCCGACGGCGCCCAGGGCGAAGACGCCCCAGAAATTGCGGTAGCGGAAAAACACCCATCCGGCCAGGTAGCCCGACAGCCACGAGGCGATCAGCAGTCCGGTCGCAAAGGGCAATGGGTCAACGCTGATCCCTTCGGTCCGCGCGGCCCAGATCCACCGGCCTAAACGTTCAAAAAACTCCGCCGCGTTTGCGATTTGCAGTTGTTCCGGGGCAGCGGCGACCATTTGCCAGATGACTACGCCGCCGCCGATGAGCAGACCGACGGGTAGAACCGCTGCGGTCCAGAACCGGACGCGGGTGAGCAGCAGCGCGGTCAGGACCGCGATCAGCATGACCAGGACCAACGACGGCGTGGGAGCCCAGTCGGCCACCTCCACCGACCAGACCACGATGATCATGTTGAGGGTGAGAAGCCCGGCAGCCACCCAGCCATCGGGCGGGCGCAAGACGAGGAGCAAAGCCCACAAGCGGTCCGCCAGGACCTGTCCGCGCCAAAGGGCGCCAGCGTCGGGGGAGGGCCTGGTCAGAGTAGGAGCGGGCGATGTTATGGTAGCCATGACTGCGGGTCTCTACGAAGCAGCATCACGACGCGGTGGCGACCGGAGATGGGGAAGTTTCGCTGGGAGGACCGCTTTCGCCTCCGGCAGTTGCGCCGCCGCTGATGCGCGACGGCCCAGCGGCTACCGGCCGGGACAGGGCCAGGTTGATGTCCTCGCCACGACGAACCATGTAGAGGGGTATGTCGTGTTGGGTCAAATAATCGGCAGTGATTTGCCCGGTGATGCCGGGCGAAGCGCCGGCGTCCGCAAGCGGGAAAGAATTGGGGTCAACGTAACAAACCGCCACATTGATACCCTGTCGGCGCAAGCCCACCAGCGCCGAGGTCCATTCGGGGCGGCGGGATGATGTAATGACCATCAGAGTGTTGAAACCGGAAAGCTGGGGACGCAAATCGTAGATGAACCGTTCCAACGGCAAATTACCGTCGGCCCGCATCCCCGCCAGGGTTTCCATCAAGATACCCAACTGTGCCGGACGGCGGTCCGGCTTGAGCGTCCAGAGCTCGCCTGAGTTTGCGGCCAGGCCCACCGGCACAGCCGTTTCATCCCAGTGTTGCACCAGGGACGCGGCGACGGTTACGGCCAACTCCTCGGTGTTGTCGGGCGATTCGCCGAAGTGGGAGCGGCGCTCCATGTCCAGGAGCACCCAGGCCTGGGCGGAAACGCCGATGTCGAACTCCTTCACCATCAGGCGGTTCATGCGCGCCGTGTACGGCCAGTGAATACGGCGCAGGCTGTCGCCATGGGCGTAATCGCGGATGGTGGACGATTCAGGGGTGATAGCCGGTGTGCGCCGGGAAAAGGCGGAATCGCTGGGCAGGTTGGCGAACCGGCGGTCCAGGTCGAGCAGGGGAACGGTTTGCGGCAGCACCGTGTAGGACTGTTCGTTGAGAAAGGAGCGGGAGATGCGGAACAAGCCAAAAGGGTCCCGCGCTGTCACGCTAACCCGCCCGGTGCGATAGATCCCCCTACGGGAGAGATAGGTCTCGATGCGGAAGGAACGCACCTGCCCCTTCACCAAGGCCACGGTGCGTCCGCCGGGATCGGCGAGGTCGGTATCTTCCGTCACTTCCAGCCAGGATTTGGGCAAACGGGAGTGGTTGATGAGCTGGATCTGGCCCTCCAGGAATTCTCCGACCCGACCTCGGTTGCCCAGCCGGGTCAGCCGCACGTCTAACCCGCGCAGGTTCAACCAGGCCCAAGCGTATCCGATGCCCACCAGCATAATCAAGGTGAACAGCAACCGGTAGAAAAACGGGAAGCCCGTGCCCAGCGAATAAAACAGCACCACCAGGATCAGCAGGCTGAAAAGGATTTTGCGCCGGTGCTGGCGGACCAGCGATTTGATTGTGGCTTTATTCAATTCAGTCGGACCAGAATTTGGGGTTGGTAAAACGTTCGGGAATGTCTCCGTTCATTGCGGCGCGGAATTCGTCAACGGTCATTTGCAGTTGTTGGGTGATAATCCGACCCATTTGTGTGGCCGGAAGTTCGTTTCTGCCGAAGGAAACGTGAACGCGCAGACGTAGTCCCATGTGCCGATAGCGCCAGTGGTCGTTGCGCGCCGTTTCAACAAATCCCATCCTCAGCAACAACCTACGCAGCGCGGCGGTGCGGACGTTGGCGTAGCGTGGCATTAGTCGCCCGCCGGTTCCATGACCGGCAAAGATACCTTATGCATTCGGTGGGGAATGCCTTCGGCGACAAGTTCTTGCAGCAGGTTAGCCATGTCGGCGGCTGCGGTATCCACATCCTCCAAGCTTCGTCCGTCGTCCCAAGGTTCGGTGATGATGTCAACCATGGCCTTGGTAATATCAGCCAACGCCTCGTCTTCGGTATCGCCCTGGCCCGAAACGCCGAGGACGTAAGAGCACCAGGCGGCGTAGCAGATTGATCCGTCGGAAAGGTTGTCTTCCCAAACTAATACGTCAAAGGTTTGCATATCAAAACCTCCCGGCTATGCTTCCCTACCTCGCCCCCGGCACCGGAACGCTGTTCAGCAGTTCTTCCACTACCCGCTCGGGCAGAACGCCTCTCATACGGGCAGCGGGGGTTAGCACGATGCGGTGGGACAGGACGGCCACGGCCAGCTCCTTGATGTCGTCGGGCAGCACGTAATCCCGGCCCCGGAGCAGGGCCAGCGCCCGGCCGGTGCGGAAAAGTCCCAGCGACGCCCGGGGAGATGCGCCCAGGGCGGCGTCGGCGTGCTCGCGGGTGGCCTCGGAGAGCGCGACCAGGTACTCGCGCACCAATCCATCCACGTACACCTCCTGGGCCGCCTGCTGGAGCGACAGCACATCCTCCGGCGTCGCCACCGGCTCCAGTTCCAGGATGGGATGGGAGTGTTCCTGCTGGGCGATGATGGTTATCTCCTCGTCGAAGCGCGGGTAACCGATGCTGACCCGCATCAGGAAACGGTCCAGCTGGGCTTCAGGCAGGGGGAAAGTTCCCTCGTACTCGATGGAGTTCTGGGTGGCGATGACCAGGAAGGGCGGCGGCAGGGGATGGGTCACGCCGTCCACAGTGACCTGCCGTTCTTCCATGGCCTCCAGCAGCGCCGATTGAGTTTTGGGCGTGGCGCGGTTGATTTCGTCGGCCAGCAACAGGTGGGCGGCAACCGGGCCGGAGCGGAAACTGAACTCTCCGGTGGACTGGTTGTACACGGATACGCCGGTGACGTCGCTGGGCAGCAGGTCCGGCGTGAACTGAATACGGGAGAAGGTGCCGCCAATGGACACGGCGATGGAGCGGGCCAGCATGGTCTTGCCCACGCCGGGCACATCTTCCACGAGGATGTGCCCTTCGGCTACCAGGGCGGCCAGAGCCTGCTCGATAACGTCGTCCTTGCCTACGATGACCGTGGCGATGTTATCGGCGATGCGACGGGCAACCGTCGCGGCGTCCAGGATGCCCGGTGATACGCCGGCGGCGGGAGAAATGGCGGTATTCTGCACTGGTGGCCTCTTGCAGGGTGGCTTCGTTTCCGGTCAGTTTAGCACAACGAGAGGATATGTTTTATATCATCATTGACCATGGGATGGTCATCAGCCGGACGGGCCGTCAGCGGACGGCGGGGGCGGCGTCGGGCTGTGGTCCGCGCCCTGGACGCCCGACGACAGCACGGTGTTGACATAGGACGTCCAGGCCGAGCGCCGGGAGCCGTTGACGGCGCGCACTCGGTGAAAGTAGCCAACGCCGTTGGTCAGGCGGCCCACGACGGCGCTGGAGCCGCTGATGCTGACCGTGTAACTGTAACTGACATGGCTTTCGCGGAAGGGCAGCGTCCGCCATTGGCCGGCCCGCCCGTCCCACTGCTGAACCTGGTAGCCGGCGGCATGGGCGGCATCATTCCAGTCCAAAGTGACGGCGCCGTTGCCAGGCGTTCCGGTGAGGCCGGTGGGTGTGGCCGGAGTTTGCAGCGGCCTGGGCGTTGGGGTTGGGGTCGGCGTAGGTGTGGGCGTGGGGGTAGGGGTAGGCAGCTGAGCGACGCTGACAGTGTAGCGCCGCAACTCCGCACGATACCGATAGATGCGTACCTGGGTGCTCCCCGCGGCGCAGGCTCGAATCGATACGCTGCCGCCGTTGGATCGGACTATTCCCGAATTGGAGCCGCCGGGACAGCTGCGGCCGGCAATGGCGAGATTGCCGGGACCGTCGCCGGAATAATTCACTCCCACCCAAACTCCGGGCGGGTTGGCCACATTGGTCTGCACGGAGAAACTTCTCGACTGTCCCAGGGTCAGGGATGACGGCGCTGGCGATAAGCTGGCGGTGTAACTGACTGGCCGCGGCGTGGGCGTCGGTGTGGGTGTGGAGGTTGGCGTGGGCGTCGGTGTTGACGTGGGCGTCGGTGTGGGTGTTGGCGTGGGTGTGGGTGTGGGTGTGCGTGTTGGCGTGGAAGTTGGAGTGGGCGTCGGTGTTGGGGTTGGTGTAGGTGTTGGGGTGAAAGTGGGCGTGGGGGGTGGAGGGAGTAATTGGGTGGTGACCGTAACGCTGGCGCTGTCCTGGTATATATCATCCCTGATTGCCAACGGCCCCAAAGCCCTGACTTGTATGTCGTAAGTGGTTCCCGCCGTCAGTCCGGTCAAGGTGTAGGAGGTTGCGGTGGTGGCGTGGGTCGATTGCCAGACCAGGTTGCGGCTGCCGGCGGTTACCGACCGGCGATACCTGACGGCAAAGGCGCTGGCCTTCCAGCGGCCCGACTGCTGTCGACGCTGCCAAGTAACGTTGATTCGGTCGCTTCTCGTTGCTCTGGCAGACACATTGGTCGGAGCTGGCGGGCGAATGTCGGAACGATTGCTGCTGGAATCCGGCTGGAAGTTATAAACCGTCTCAATGAGATGCTTCACGCTGCCGTGGGTGGTCCTGGGCGCCATGGGACAGGGCAGCGCTCCGTTGGGCTGGCGAACTGCATCGTAGGTATTAATCAAACTTGCATGCATTAAATCGCCCTGGGGAAGATTGCCGTGGTTGGCAGACCAATAGCCCCAGGCATGACCAAGCTCGTGCGAGGCGACTTCCTGAACATTGTACCGCCCAAAGGGTGCAGCGGACGGTTTATTGGCCGGGCAGTCGGCGACTAACCGCCAGCCGCTATGGGGCCAATATAGCACCTTATCCGGATCATCATCGTCAGTGTAAGTTCCCGGGCCGTAGGGACGTTCGATAAGATATATCTCTACTGTCCCGGTGATCAACGGCTTGCCATCGATGGTACGCCCAACGGCGCAAGCCACTGCAACGAAGGGTGGACTGCTCATCTCATCATCGCAGGCCATATCGTCATAAACGCCAATTGGCAGATTTTGGCGATAAATTCGCACGCCATTGGGAACGTTCATTTTATATACTTTAGCGGTTCCCAAAGCGGTAGGACCGATAATCTCCAGGCCCGTCACAGCCTGCCACTGAGTGGCGGCATTCTGAATCTTCGATTTCCAAGTTTGCGGCGCGGCTTTGGCAAGAGCGTTGAAATCGGGTGCCGATTTTGGTATCGCTGGCCGCGCCGTAGTTCCATTTGATGAGGATTGACGGCCAGTGATGCTGGTTGTGGGGCGGCTGGTGGGGAGCCTTGTGGTCAGCCTGTGCCGTTCCCATGTACAGGAACGACAGTATCAGGCTCAGCAAAACGCCGGTGGACAGAATCCGCGTCAACAATCGATTTCGCACAGTTGGCTCCGTGAAATACTATTCGAGATGGTGTGGACATTTATTCATTCGGACCGCGTCAGTCGCCGGACTTGGTTGAAGTCGAAGAGAACCGCGTCGCTGGTGGTGGGGGTTCCGCTGGCTCCGCTGACGCCGGCCGGCCGGCCATAGCTGCCTGGCGCGAACAGCTTGGGGTCCGTGGGAGTGAAGTCGTAGGGCCGGCCGGGCATATAGACGTTTTCCAGCACGTCGCCCTTTATTTCCCACAACGTTCCTGACATTCTCCGGCCCGCGGGATAAACGGTGGCGACCCTGGCGAAAGGATAAGGGTCAGTGAGACGCCTAAGGCGCTTCTTCGGTTGGCTGATTACGAACACGTACTCCTTGTCAAACTCCAGCCCAAGCCCTTTATCGACGCTGTGGTTAGCCAGGGTACCAATTGCTGCGCCGTCATCAGTCCCGCCGATTGCAGCGAACGAGCGAGTATGCAACAGAATTTTGCCGGGCCGATAGAAGTCCACGCCGGACGCATCGCCAATGATGTATTCCAGAATCTCAACCTCGGAAACCTCATAGACCCGGTTCTCGTGTCCGCGGACGAAGCGCGCTCCCGTGGAGCGGATACGCACTACCGTGTTGTCGCGGAAAAACTGGTCCAGGTCAACTCTGAAGTCAGTACCTTGAGGGTACAAGCCGCTAACCAACGCAGGAACCGGACTCAATTCGTAGCGGACCGCCTTGCCGGTGTCCACGTCGATGGCTTCGTAGTTCAGGAAGCCGTCGCCGTTAGTGTCCGTATCTCCGGGGGCAAGGTCTATCTTGTCGGGAATGATTACCGGGCGCGGCGTGGATGTTGGCCTGGACGTGGGTGTGGGCGTCGGGGTGGGTGTTGGCGTAGGCGTGGGCGCGGCGGCGATGGTGAAGGAGTAGGTTCGCAGCACCAAGTTATCCGAATTGCGGCGGATTTCCACCTTGCCCGTTCCGGCCGCGCAGCCGGCCAGGTAGATGCGCTCTCCATCGCGGCGAATTGCGCCTTCGAGTCCCTCGGGCGGGCAGGTGTTGCCGTCACCGTCGGAGGTCGTAACTTCCACCCGGTGTCCGCCGTCGGTGTTGGCCAGCACGGTTACGGGTGCGCTGGCGTTGACGGTGAAGGAATGCCACTGGCCGTCCGCCGTGAAGGACACGGTGGCCGGGTCGGGCGACAGGGAGTCGGTTGGCGTGCCGTCCTGCCCCGCCGGAGCCGACGGCCCGCAGGCCAGCGCCAGCATGACAGCAGAGATTATCCCCAGTGCCAGCGTCAGAACCAGCCGGCGGGCGGCAGTGCGGCGGTTTGGGTTTGGCGTCATCAGTCTGCCTCCATGGAAGGGGCGCGGCGGGGGCGGGATATTACGGGAATTGGGGCGGCGGGTCAAGGGGTCAGAGGCCGGTGCAAAAATTGCCGGCCCCGGTCGTCCAAGCCGGGGCCGGCAATCCCGAAACTCGGGCGCGCTTTGGCGGTTAATGCCCCACCCGATCCTGGAACTCCCGCTCCGTGGTGGCTGCCTCCACCGCCTGGTACTCGGGCAGGCTGATCAGGGCCTCCACCTCGGCCCGCCGCGTCGCCACCTCGGCCGCGCCGATGCCGATGTGGCCGGTGTCGCGCAGGCTGGTGTAGGCCCGCTGGATGCCCTCGACGGCGGCGATGGCCGGCGTGGTGGCGTAGATGATGACCTTGTAGCCCAACTCCTCATATTCCGGCACGGTGATGTCGTCGGTGCCGGCGATGACAAGCAGGGGCACGTCGGGCACGCCGGCCCGGAAGGTGGCCAGGTCCTCGCGCTGCCGCACGCCCCGGGGCATCACCACGTCCACGCCCAAGTCGCGCAGGGCGTTGCCCCGGCGTATGGCGTCGTCCATGTCTCCCTCTACGGCGGTGAAGGAGTCGGTGCGCCCGATGATGAGAAAGTCGGGGTCGGAACGGGCTTCCAGAGCGTAGCGCATCTTTTCCAGGAACTCGTCGATGGGGATGACGTGCTCCAAACCGGCGTGATACGACGCCCGCTTGGGGAACACCTGGTCCTCGATGTGGATGCCGCAGATGCCGGCCCGCTCGAAGGTGCGCACAGTGTGCATGGTGTGAACCGGGTCGCCATAGCCGGCGCCGGCGTCGCAGATGACGGGCAGGGGGACCGACTTGGCGACGCGCTGGGCAACGTCAACCTGCTCGGTCAGCGTCATCAGCGGTTCGGTGACGGCCAAATGGGCGCCGCTCATGTAGCCGCCCACGTACACGGTGTCAAAGCCCAGGGATTGAACGACGCGGGCGGACATGGGGTCATAAGCGCCGGGGGCGACGATAGTTTCGCCGGCGGTGAGCCGGCTTTTCAGGTCGGAACGTAGAGTCATGGGAATTTACCTCCTTGAAATTGTGCGGTTGTCAGAATCAGTATTTGCCGGATTTTAGGATTAGCAGGATTGAGTTGGTTGCGCCGAGTGGGTCGAGCGGGCGATCTTTCACTCGAACAACGTCCTGGGCAACCCCGATTGCCGGATGATTGACAGTAATGTTCCAATCCGCAATTCCCGGTGGTCTGGGACTGGAACTGTAATGGTGCTTCCCGCCCCAACCATTTGCATGATGATGTGGCTGCCTCCCCGCCGCCGGACTTCTGTGAACCCATGCTGCGCAAGTATTTCGCAGGCCTCCCGGCCCGACAGTACGCGCAGCCTAGCCAACCGTAACCTCAACTTGGGTTACGTACACTTCATCGTGCAGGCGGCGTTGAACCTCATCGGCGGATGCCGTTTGAAAAAACATCTCCAACGCTTCCTGCAAGTTACTGCGGGCTTCGCTCACGGTGTCGCCCTGACTTGCGATGTCCAATTCGGGACAAAGAGAGACGTAGCCGTCGCCCTCCCGTTCGATAATCGCCGTCAACTGCCTGGTCATAGTCGAACTCCTTGCGCCGGCTCCTAGTCCTGCGGTATCAACGGCGCCACTTCCCGCGAGAACCGCTCCATCGCCTCCTGCTGCTGGTCGGCGCTGTCGGCGGGGAAGCTGAAGATGAAGTGCCGCACGCCCAGGTCCTGGTACTGGCGCAGGTCGGCGGCGATTTGCTCCGGCCGGCCGGAGACCATCCGGCGGTTGGCGTCGGGTTCGTCCTGGAATACGCAGTCGGTGCTGAACACCAGGTCCACGGCGTCATCGGCGCGGCCGGCCCGGGCGCTGGCGCGGCGCAGGCGGGCGATTTTCTCGGCGAACTCCTCCGGCTCCAGGATGGCCGGCGGACGCAGCCCGATGGGCATCCAGCCGTCGCCCAGGGTGGCGGCGCGGCGGATGGCCGGGTTGGTGTGGCCGCCGATCCAGATGGGCGGATGGGGTTGCTGCACCGGCTTGGGCAGGAAGCCGGCCTCGCTGATGTCGTAGTGCTCGCCGTGAAACTCCGGGTTGTCCGACGTCCACAGTTCCTTGAAAATCTGGATGTACTCGTCAGTGACCTTGCCGCGCTGGGCGTAGGTGTCCAGCCCCAGAGCCTGAAACTCCTCCTCCATCCAGCCCACGCCGGCGCCGAGGATGAGCCGGCCGCCGCTGAGCACGTCCAGCGTCGCCAGTATCTTGGCCGTCAGCACCGGGTTGCGGTAGGGCAGGATTAGCACGTGGGTGCCCAGCTTGACCCGCGTGGTGCAGCCGGCCAGAAAGTTCAGCGCGGCCAGCGGCTCGAAATAGGTGTTGTCCCGCTGGAAGGGGGCCACGCCATCGGCGGCGTAGGGATAGAAGGATGACACCTCGTGGGGAATGATGATGTGGTCGCTGACCCACACATGGTCGAAGGACAGGTCTTCGGCCCGCTGGGCCAGGTTCCGCAGGTTATCGGGAGACGCCATCGGCCCCCGGCTGGGCAGCGAGCATCCAAAAGTAACGGGCATTTGATTGCCTCCGTAGGCGGTTGGTTTCAGTTGCGGTTTGGTCAATTGTTCCGATGCTATACTACGGATACCACCGCCGCAAGCAACGGACGATTATGAACGCCATCGCCAGCCCAGCTTCATCAAACCGCGTCGTCGTCGCCATGAGCGGCGGCGTGGACTCTTCGGTGGCGGCCCTGCTGCTGCACCGGCAGGGTTACGACGTCATTGGCGTCACGATGAAGCTGTACGACATTGACCAGGCCGACCTGCCCGACTACTACCGGGGCTGCTGTACCCTGGACGACGTTGAGGACGCCCGCGCCGTCTGCCGCATCCTCGGCGTGCCCCACTACGTGCTGAACGTGCAGCGCGAGTTCCGCAGTTTCGTCATCGACTACTTCCGCAGCGAGTACGAGAGCGGGCGCACGCCCCACCCCTGCATCGCCTGCAACGACAAGATCAAGTTCAGCTTCCTGGCCCAGCGCGCCCGTATGCTCCAGGCCAGCCATGTTGCCACCGGCCACTATGCTCGTATCGAACCCGATGGCACTGACCGTTGGGCCCTGCGCCGCGGAGTAGATGCCGACAAGGACCAGTCCTACGTCCTCTTTGGGATGCGGCAGGAACAGCTTGCCGCCACGCTGATGCCCGTGGGCCGCTACCCCAAGTCGCAGATCCGCGACCTGGCCGCAGATGCCGGCTTCCCCAACGCCGACAAGCCCGACAGCCAGGACATCTGCTTCATCCCCTCCGGCGATTACCGCGAATTCTTGCGCCAGCGGACTGATGAGCGACCGGGCGACATCGTGGACGCCGCCGGCAACGTGCTGGGCCGGCATGAGGGCATCCAGTACTTCACCGTCGGCCAGCGTCGCGGCCTGGGCCTGTCCGGTGGACCGCCCAAGTTTGTGATTCGGCTGGAGCCGGACACCCGCCGCGTGGTGGTCGGCTCTGAGGACAGCCTGTATCGGGATATCCTGTACGCGAACCCCGTATCGTGGGTGTCGGGAACCCGACCCGCTGGGCCGACGGACATGACGGTCAAGATACGCTACAAGTTCGCCGAGGCTCCGGCTACCGTGACGCCCACCGGCTGGGGCGCCTTGGTCCAGTTCCGAGAGCCACAGCGGGCCATCACCCCGGGCCAGGCCGCCGTGTTCTATCAGGGCGATACCGTGCTCGGCGGCGGAGCCATCGCCGGTCAAGAACCGGGCATGGTCACCGCGTCGGCCCCGGCTACAGCGGTCAATGCCTGACCTGTCGTTGGAAACGGAGTTTCGGGCCCGAGGACATCGCCTTGTCGCCGGAGTGGACGAGGCCGGGCGCGGCCCTCTGGCCGGCCCGGTGGCCGCCGCCGCCGTTATCCTGCCGCCCGACCTGACCGGCGACGAACCGTGGCTCAGTGCGATAGACGACAGCAAACGGTTGACGGAATGGCGTCGAGTCGCGGCGGCCGAAGCGATACGTGCCAACGCCCTGGCCTGGGCAGTGGAAATGTTAGAGCCCTGCGAAATTGATCGAATCGGCATCGGCAACGCTGTAATACGGGCCATGCTGGACGCGATGTCAGTCTTGCAACCGTCTCCCCACGCTCTCCTGCTGGATTGGGTCCCCATGAAGGAGTGTCCCCTGCCCCATCAAACGGTGGTCAAGGGTGACGCGAAATCCCTATCCATTGCCGCCGCCAGCATTCTGGCCAAAGTCGCCCGCGACGAAAGGATGAAGCAGGCCGACCGGAGCTATCCCGGCTACGGTTTCGCCCAGCACAAGGGCTATGCCACCGCCCGGCATCTCAGTTGCCTCGCTGAACTCGGTCCCACGCCCATACATCGCCGGTCATTCAGCCCTCTGCGACAGGCGCTCTTTCTGCATGATGCCGGATAGACTTGGCGTGTCGCCACAGGACATCGGGCGGATTGGCGAGCGGCTGGCCCGAGGGCATCTGGAGGGCAAGGGCTACCGCATCATCGCGTCCAACTACCGCTGTCGGTGGGGCGAGGTTGACCTGGTGGCCCACGACGGTGCGGTGTGGGTGTTCGTGGAGGTTCGCACCAGGCGTAGCGACGCCTACGGCAGCCCGGAAGGGTCGATTACGCCGGGCAAAGCGCGGCGTCTCACCCTGACGGCACGGCATTTTCTGGCGCGGCGAACCACTGCCACCGCCGAACCGGAGTGGCGCATTGACCTGGTCGCCATTCGGCTGGGGCCGGGCCGCCGGGTGCTCAGCATCGACCATCTGGAAAACGTCGTGGCGGGATAGCGCCAGCCCGGTGCTATAATTCTCGCGGCCGCCACCGCGTGAACCCTCCCGCCGCGAGGCTAACCATGACTACCAAACCCGTACCTCAACCAACTTCCGAGGGCCAGCGCCCCCGCCTCACCCCACTTCCCGACCCGCCGGTGTCGCCCGATATGTTGGAGCAATTCCCCTACGTCAGCCGCGCCTACCTGATTCTTGATGACCATTTTCTCCTCCAGCCCGATGTATTCGTCGGTAGCGAGGGCTACCTTTGCTACTATCCTCAGGAAATCCCTCGCGCTCCCAAGCCCGACTGCATAGTCGCCCTCGGCGTCGCCATCCCACCCAAGGAAATTGCGGAGGCCAACGGCTACGCCATCAGCGAAATCGGGCAGCCTCCCGACTTCGTGCTGGAGGTAGCGTCAAAAAGCACGGGGCGGCGCGATTATATGGAAAAGCGGGCTATCTACGCCCGTTATGGCGTTCTGGAATACTGGCGTTTCGACCATACCGGCGGGCGCTATCACGACGCGGCCCTGGCCGGCGACCGGCTGGTCAACGGCAGATATGAGCCAATTTCCGTTGACACCGGGGACGACGGCATCATCCGGGGATATAGCGTCGCGCTGGATCTAGAATTGCACTGGTACGATGGGAGACTGCGGTTCTGGGATCCGAAAACGGGCGAATATCTGCCCAACTTGACGGAGGCCAAAACCCAGCGGGACGACGCCGTCGCCCAGCGGGATGAAGCTATTGCTCAGCGTGATGCCGCTGAGGAACGCATCCGGCAGCTGGAAGCGGAACTGGAGCGCCGGCAATCGGAGAGTTAGACCGCTCTTTGCGGCGGTTGACTGTGCCACCGCCTGATACTAGACTAATTCTCGCTTGGCCCGCCGGCCATCGCCAATCATCCAGCGGGCGGCGTCACCATGGCTATAGATCTCGCCGAACATATCCGAAACGTACCCAACTTCCCCATCCACGGGGTGCAGTTCAAGGACATCACGTCGTTGCTGCTGTCGCCGGACGCTTTCAGCGAAGCCATTGACCGCATGACCGAACAGGCGCGCCAGCGCAACGTGGACAGCCTGGCCGCAATCGACTCCCGTGGTTTTCTGTTCGCCGCGCCCATGGCGGACCGTATGGGATTACCTCTGGCGCTGGTGAGGAAGGCGGGCAAGTTGCCCGGCGAGACAATCGGGTATGAATACACGTTGGAGTACGGCTCAAATACCCTTGAGATTCATGCCGGCGACATCAAGCCGGACCAACGTGTCTTGATTATCGACGACCTGCTTGCCACCGGCGGCAGCATCCTGGCCGCTGCCAACCTGGTTAAAAACGCCGGCGGCATTCCCGCCGGCGTCGGGGTGGTAATTGAGCTAATCGGTTTGGGCGGACGCCAAAACCTGGCCGAGTATGACCTCTTTTCCCTGGTCACATTTGAAGTGGACGAATAGGCCGCAAGCGCCATTTGCCGCGTACTCAGGAGGAATTTCCCAATGGCAGAACAAGCAACCATCGGCAACGTCAAAGTCACCGCCGTAATCGACATGGTGCCGCC
>DAOUJY010000165.1:0-11285 GCA_034421995.1 Dehalococcoidia bacterium
GCAAACGCATTCTAATTTTCACACCCGTCACTCCGGCGAAAGCCGGAGTCCAGAAACCGCCGAATGCTTGATTTTCGCAACGAAACTGGCGGTGATGCTCACTGGATTCCGGCCCCGTATCAAGTACGGGGTGACGTTCTTTCGCCGGAATGACGGGGAGAATGCGTTTGCCCTGATTCAGGGGGTTGTCATTGCGAGGCGCTTGCGCCGTGGCAATCTCGACGCCGTAGCAGCAACGTCTGCCGCAAGGTATCTCCTGCGCCAACGAGATTGCCACGCTGCGCTCGCAATGACACTTTCCCCGCAACTCTGAACAATTGCGATGACGGGATACGGTACGGGTAGCGACTTGGATGCTGATCGAAATTGGCCGTGTGTTCTCGGAACCTGATCGAAGATGGACAATCACCTGCGGACACAGAATAGCGCGGGCGTTCTGAAAGGGTCAAGGGGGAACGTCAGAAGCAGCAGGGCTTGTGCAAAGTCATTGTCAGAATCAGGATTCACCGGATTTTGAGATTTTCAGGATGTTCATAAATCCCGAAAATCCTCTAATCTTGGTAATCCTGATTCTGACAGTTGCCAACGAGATTGCCACGAATGCCTGACGGCACTCTCGCAATGACATATGGCGGAAAGTGGGTACGCGCGAGGTTAGGCGGTGGCGGCCACCTTCCGGGCCTTGCCCGCCGCCAGCAGACGCTCATAACCGGTTCGGATGACGGGGTTGCCTCGGGTGGCCGCCAGGGTGGCCATGTACAAGGCGGCGCGCAACTGGCGCCGTCCGCCCCACACCGAGCGTTTGCCGCGCCATTGCCCGCTGTCCCGGTTGTAGGGGGCTACGCCAGCCGGAGCGGCGATTGCCCGCCCGCTCAGCCCAGGCTTTCCAGTGTCGCAATGAACTCGGCGATAAGGTCCTTGCCAGCAAGAATGTACGCCGCTTCCGGTGGACTACCGTAAAACCGCTGGTGATAGGCCGACGCCGTCATATATTGTATGAGCAAGTCCCGGGGAGCGTTTTCCTCGTGAACCAGTCGATGGACGGCCTCTTCCAGCAAGGTATGGGCGTAGTGTTCCCACCCGCGACTTTCAGCCACTGCCTTGATAGCGTGCGCGGCGGCTCCCCAAACCTTGTTGCTGGCTTCCTCCAGTTCACCACGAGCCAACTCGTCATCGACCAGGCTGAGAAAATGCCGGCTGCGCTCCCGGTGGTAAGCGATGGTGTCACTTGCGGTGGTCATTATCCATCCTTCACGCTCAGCCCAGGCCTTCCAACGCCTCAATGAACTCAGCGATAACTTCCTTGCCGTAGCGGATGCCGTTGGCTGGCGGCGGCCAGGCGTAAAATCCCTGGTGGTACGCTGATGCCATCATATACTGTCCGAACAGATGTTGCGGCGATCCTTCTTCGCTGATTAAGCGTTCCATCGTCTGCTGCAGCAAAGCGTTGGAGTGGTGAGGCCACCCCCGGCGTTCGGCGACCGCTTTGATGGCGTGAGCAGCCGCGCCCCACAGTTTGTTGCTGGCTTCTTCCAGTTCGCCCCGGGCCAACTCGTCATCAACCAGGCTGAGAAAGTGCCGGCTGCGTTCCTGATGGTAGGCCATGGTGTCTGCGCCGGTGGTCATCATTTCACTCGATGGCCCGGCTACTCCCGACCAGCCAGCCGGCATCCAGTTCAATGTCGGGGCGGCAGATTTTGATGAAGTCTCCCACGTCGCCGATGTAGGGCGCTTCGCCCTGGCGACACACGCGGAGATATTCAACCACCGCGACCAGGTTGACCGGGCCCCCGGAGTTGGCAAAAGGAGAATCGCCGGCGTCGGCCTCGTCGGTCAGGCGCCAGCGGCCCGGCCCGGTGTCCTGGTTGCTGAACCAGTCCCGTTTCAGCACGCCGTCCACGTCGGGCGACCGGTCGCCCATGGCCAGCTCCACGGCCTGCCAAAGCTGGGCGCGGCGGATGGGTTCGCCGCGCGTGACCAGCACGTCGCGGATTATCTTGCTGGCCAGCAGCGTGATGCTGTCTGCGGAGTTGACGGCGTAGTCGGGGTCGGGTTCGGCAATCTCGAATGCGGGTTCGGCGGTCGGATCGGATGCCTCGGAAATTACCATATTTGTCACCTGTGGATTTCGTGAAGATTATAGCCCGCTCAGCTCCAGCGTCCGCACCTCATCGGCCTGGAGGTCGGCAACGCGAATGGCGTGGCTGTTGGTGTCGGCGATGTAGAGCAGCGGCGTGCGTCCATCGTCGAAAACGGCGAAACTCAGCCCGCTGGGTTCGCTGAACGTCGCCAGTTTGCCGGCGCCGTCATGCAGACCCACCGCGCCGGAACCTAATATCGTCTGCACCGAGCGGGTCAGCGGCAGGACTTTCTTGATCTTGTGGTTGTAGGTATCGGCGATAAACAACTCCCCTTCGTGCCACTCGATACCGATGGGGTGTTGCAGGCGCACGTGGTGCTCCACGCCGTCCCGGTCGCCGAAGGCGAACAGGTCGATGCCCACCAGCGTCGCCACCCGTCCCGTCACCGGGTCGATGCCGGCGCTGCGGATGCTGCTGGTCTCCGAGTCCGCGAAGTACAGGGTGGCGTCGCCCCCGCGGTCGGTTCCCACGACAATGCCGCTGGGCTGGGCCAGCGTCGCCGTCGCCAAGGGGCCGTTGTCGATGTTCTCCCCGCCGGTGCCGGCATGGGGGCAGACCGTCCCGTCAGCCAGCGACAGCCGCCACAGCTGGTGGATGCCGGCCATGGCGATGTACAGGATGCCGTCGTGGTGCGCCAGGTCCCAGGGGCTGCTCAGGGCGATCTGACGCCCCGGCCCCTGCGCCCGGCGGTCGTGGCCCTGCTCCCCGGTGCCGGCGATGGTGTCCACCGTGGCGGCGGAGAGGTTGACCCGGCGGATGGCGTGGTTCTCGGTATCCGCGACGTATAGAATGTCGCCCAACAATTCCATGCCCTGGGGATGATTGAAGGCGGCGGAGGCGTAATCGCCGTCGGCGAAGTCCTCGGCGCCGGAGCCGACGACAGCCGGCGCCTGTCCGTCCAAATCGGTGATGACGATTCGGTTGTGGTTGGTGTCGGCGATGAACAGCCGGTTGCCGGGCCCGTCGGCCAGCACCTTGCCGGGGAAGGCCAATGCCGATTTCTCCACTGGCTCCGGCTTGAGGCCCAGGCTGCGACGGTCGATCAAGCCCTGTCCGTCGAACTCGGCGATCATCCGGCCCAGCAGGTCGTCGAAGGCCTCGTAGGGCAACTCGCCCTCGTGCTTGCCGATGACCTTGCCTTCGGGATCAACGAACATCAGGGTGGGCCAGGCACGGCAGGCGTACTGCCGCCAAACCTCAAACTCGGCGTCGTTGAGGATGGGGTGCTTCAGCTCATACCGCTGGGCCGCCAGCAGCACGTTGTCGGCGTACTTCTCGTTGGGGAACTTGGCGGAATGAACGCCAATGACCACCAGCTCGTCGGCATACTTCTCTTCCATTTTCCGCAACTGCGGAAACACGTGCATGCAGTTCACTCAACAGTAGGTCCAGAAGTCCAGCACCACCACCTTGCCGCGCAGGTCGGCCATGCTCAGGGGCCGGTCGGTGTTGATCCATTCGACGTTGTCGGGAAAGTCCGGCGCATTGACGGTGCCGGCGAAGGATTGGGTGGCCATGTGGAGCCTCCAGGATGTGCTTGGATTGGGGTTGCGGAGCTAATCGGCGCGGGTCTGTCGCACTTCGCGGGCGCGGTTGATGATGCGTTGCGCGTCGGCTATCGTTCGCTCACGGTAGTCTGGTTGGTCGGTGAGCAGCGGTTGCGTCCTTACTTCCTCCTCGTATTCCTGCTCACCGGCATACGCGGAGTAGATGTCCGGCGGGATGCTGAGCGAAAGTTCACGCAGTTCTGAGTCAACTTGTCGGATACGCCCCAGCAGATGCCCGATGTTGTGGGTCCTTTGATATCTGACGCCGTGAGCTTCCAGCAAGGCTTTCATGGCGTGTTCCAGCGCGGCCTGGGCCTGCTGTCCTATCATCAAATCGTTCTTGCCAGTCTCAATTGCCGTGATGAACAAGTCGAGGTGCGATTCGGCGTGCAGCATCCGGTTATCGTAGTTCATCCAATCGTACTCGCACTCCGTTTCTTCGTCTTCATTGTATGCGGGACTATACTGTTGCGGGTCCCGCGACATAAAGACTCCATCCTGCACGGCGCGGGTTTCCACGCTGTTGACGTAGCGGCGCCGGCGCCGGAAGTCCTGCGTAGTGCGCCACACCAATTGTACGGACACCGGGTATTCGTAAATCGCTTGGGCAATTCCTTCCGCCCATTCGACCGCACGGTCCTTGTACTGCTGATCCGGCATTCCCGGGTTGATGAGCATGATGTCGATATCAGAGCGTCCTTCCTTGAAGTCGCCCCGGGCCCGAGAGCCGAACAGGATAGTGGCCTGACACCACAGCCGCTCATGCACGGCTTTCGCCACGCTCCGGGCGCGAGGATCGCAGGTAGCGGCGGTCATGACGTCACCCTTACGGCTACCGCGGCGGCTGCGACTCGAAGGCCAGGGTGGCGTAGCGCATGAAGATTGCGCCCACCGGCTCGCCCAGGGGAGCGTTGGCCACCAGCACGGCGATGACATGCTCCTTGCCCGGCTCGCCCGGCTCTTCCAGCAGCACGCGCTTGGGGGTGTTGTTGCCGGTAACCGCGCCGATGTTGCGGTCGATCTTGCCGTCGATGTACACCTCGCCGTAGTTGTCCACGTTGGTCTCGAACCAGACGCGGCAGGTGGAAACGTCCTGCCCCTTCACCGTCTCGGGCATGGTGAAACGCAGCCGATACCAGGCGAAGGTGAAACCGACGGAATAGCGCTTCTGGAAGTCCGCGCCGCTTTCCCAGCCCGAGTCGTCGTAGTCGGGCAGACGGGCGTTGCTGCCCAGCATCTCGGCGACCAAGCCTTGATTGGGTTCTCCAGGCTCTAGGCCCTGCGCTATGCGCCAACCGTCGGACTTGATGACGGCCAGATCCTCTTTCTGTTCCAAATCCAGTGCTACACGCGGCATTGGGAAACTCTCCTTGTTGGTGGAATTGGGTTAGCATCTTGGGCAAGATTGAAAACGAGACTCCCGACATGAGTCCTGCTTGGCGATGGTGTCCTGCGCTCAGTCGGGCCTTGCGCCATATTTGGCGATTATGGCATCCACGAATGGCTTGAGCACGTGTTCTGCCAATTCGATACGCACTCCCTCGGCCACCGTATTATCTTCTTTGCCGTAAAACACGACCACGCCCTTCGCGATTGTTTCGCCTTCTCCAAGCAGGTTCCCGCTATCGATCCACAGCGATTGAGTTTCGGGAAAATACTTCACTACCGGCTCCGGCTCGAACGCTTTTTGAAGGTCTTTTACCCGTTCTGCCATGGCCTTCCTCTCCTGTCGAACATCCGGGTGCCTTTCCTCAGCGGATACGCCGTGCAACTCCGTTTTGGGCAAATTTTCGTATGCCAGACGCAGCCGGAGATTTTCGCTTGTCTGATTGTACGGCACGGTAACAATCGTGTGCAGTTGACAGTCAGTAGCAGGGGCGAATGATTATTCGCCCCTACACCTTGATCGGGGAATCCCCTATGCCTTCAGATGCTGACCGAAGAACTCCAGGGTCCGCGGCCAGGAGCGGTCGGCGGCTTCCTTCTGATAGCGGGGGCCGGTGAAGTCCATAAAGGCGTGGTCGGCGTCACGATAGACGTAGAACTGGTGCTCCTTGCCCAGCCGGTTCAGCTCCTCGTCGAAGCGCCGCATATCGTCCTGGGACGGGTTTTCGTCAACCTCGCCGAAGTGGAACAGCATGGGGCAGTTGATATTGGCGGCCAACTCGAAGGGCGGAGTTTCGCCCGCGCCCCAGGTCACCAGCAGATTGCCGCCATAGTAGGGCGCCACCGCCGAGAAGTGCGGGTTGCTGGCCGCAGCCAACCAGGCCACGCGCCCGCCCATGCAGAAACCCGTAACCCCGATGCGGTCGCTGACGGCGTCGTGGTTGCGCAGCCAGTCCACCGTGGCGTTGATGTCGGCGACGATGTCGGGGTCGCTGAGCACGTCCCAGGGCCGGGGGCGCGGGTCGGCGTTCATCACCTCATCCGAGTTGCGATGGTACAGGTTGGGGGCGACGGCGGCGTAACCCTCGGCGGCCAGCCGGTCGCAGATGGTGCGGATGAACTCATCTACTCCGCCGCCGTGCTGCGCCACCACCACCGCCGGATAGGGCGCGGTGAAACCGGCGCTGCTGCTGGGCACGCTGGCGTACATATCCATTTCACTGCCGTCAACGGTGAGTTTTTCCCAGAAACTGGCCATTGCGATACCTCCTGTTCGGTTGGTCGGGTTGTCATTCCACGTAGGGGCGAATGATTATTCGCCCCTATACCATACTACCCCTTGAGGTGCTCGGCGAAGAACTCCAGCGTGCGGGGCCAGGATGTCACGGCGGCATCTTCGTTGTAGCGTCCACCGGCGGGGTTCATAAAAGCGTGGTCGGCGCCGGGGTAGGTGTAGAACCGGTGCGCTTTGCCCAGACGGTCCAACTCGGCGTCCAGCTTTCGCATATCGTCCTGGGAGGGATTGGCGTCGATCTCTCCGAAATGGAACAGCATGGGGCAGTTGATGTTGTCGGCCATATCGTAAGGCGGCGTCTTGCCCTCGCCCCACGTGACCATCAGGTTACCGCCATAGTAGGGAACCAACGCTTTGAAGTTGGGATTGACCGTGGCAGCCAGCCACGCCACGCGTCCGCCCATGCAGAAACCCGTAACGCCGATACGGTCGCTCTGGACGGCATCATGGTTGAGCAGCCAGTCCACGGTGGCGTTGATGTCGGCAGCGATGTCCGGGTCGCTGAGTAGTACGGCGGGACTGGGGCGAGGGCCGCCGGCGGCGGATGCGGCGATGGCTTCCTCGCTGTGCCGGTGGTACAGGTTCGGCGCGACGGCGGCGTAGCCATCGGCGGCCAATCGGTCGCAGATGTCCTGGATGAAAGCGTCCACGCCGGTAGCGTGCTGGGCTACCAGCACAGCAGGGTACGGCGCGCTGAAGCCGTCTGCCTCCGGCGGACTGGACGGCACGCTGGCGTACATATCCATTTCGCTGCCGTTGACGGTGATCTTTTCCCAAAAACTTGCCATGTCAAACCTCTCAATTCTCATTGGATTTGCTGCGTTCGTCCCACGCGGATTTAAACGCCCAGTTCAGCATTGATGTTATTGCTACGGTGATTAAGGCTGCCCCCAAAGTTGCCAGCAATGGAACGTCAGTCATACCAGTCAAGGGACGATGGGCCAAATCGACATATATAGCCACTCCACCAGCAAAAAGCAGAGACAGCCATGCAATTCGCAGCAGTCTCATTTTTCAATCGACATAATAGCGACAATCCAGAGCGTGCCGCCAAAGCCCAGCATGGCAACCAAGATTGAAGTCGTTACGGCCCTGGTTACCCCGGAAAGTCCGGGGTCCCAGAATGAGACAAGGGATAGCAGAAAAAGACTCACAGCCACCACGACGGCAATGGCGGTGCCGAGTTTTGACATTTTGAGCATGACTGTTGCTCCTCTACACCAGCCCTTCATCCCGCACCTCCGCCAGCGTGGTCTCAAACGCAGCCAGCGTGGTGTCGATGTCCGCCTCAGTGTGCGTTGCCGACACCAGGAAGGCGTCGCGGCCCATGATGTCTATGCCGTGGTTTTGCAGGCCGCGCTTGATGCCGGTCACCGCCGGCGTGGCCGCCGCCGCCTTGATCCGTTGGTTGACGTCCGGCCCGAACTCGTTATCGAAATCGCCCTCGGCCAGCGTGAAGTGAATCATTGAGGCGACGCCGTAGGCATGGCCGCCCACCTCCATGCGGGTGAACACTTCATTCAGGCCGGCTTTGAGCCGGGCCGCCATGGCGTCGGCGTGAGCGTTGACCGGCTCGGCGGCTATCGTCTCCAGGCAGGTGGCGCCGGCCACGGCGGACAGGGGATTGGCGTTGAAGGTGCCCGGGTGATAAACGCGCTCGGTGTTATCCCAGTTCGGGTCGCCACGCTGGGCGATCATATCCACGATGTCGGCCTTGCCGCCCACCGCTCCGCCGGGCAGCGCGCCGGCCACAATCTTGGCCATGGTGGTCAGGTCGGGCGTGACGCCGTAAAGCACTTGGGCCCCGCCCGGTGAGGCGCGGAACCCGGTCACCACTTCGTCGAAAATCAGCGCCACGCCGTGCTGGTCGCAAAGCTGGCGCAGGCCGGACAGGTACACCGGCACGTCAAAGGGCAGTTGCCCGTAGTGCGCTCCGGTGGGTTCCAGGATGATGGCGGCGATGTCCTTGTCACGTTCCATGGCCTGCTGCACCGCGTCCAGGTCGCCGGCGGGAACGATAATCATGCTGCCCCAGGACTCGGCGGGGATACCGGGAGCCGGACGGTCGGAGCCGGCCATGGCGTAGTCATGCCAGCCGTGGAAGTGGTCCTGCAGCTTGATGACCTTGTTGCGGCCGGTGTAGGCCCGGGCCAGGCGCATGGCCATCAGGGTGGCCTCGGTGCCGCTGCTGTGGAAACGCACTCGCTCGATGGCCGGCATGAGCGCCATGATCGACCTGGCCCAGCGCAGTTCCTCGTCGGTGCAGGCGCCCAGGTGGGTGCCGCGACGGATCTGCTCCGCCACCGCGTCGGCGATGGCCGGGTGGGAGTGGCCCAGGATCAAAGCGCCGTGGCCGGAAACGTAGTCGATGTATTCGTGCCCGTCCACGTCCCACTTGCGCGGCCCCTGGCCGTGGGTGATGTACAGGGGGAAGGGTTCGGCATAGCGGTTGTCGTGGGTCACGCCGCCGGGGAAGATGCTCACGGCCTCCCGGTAGCGTTCCGCAGAGCCGGGGTGGTTGGCGATGTACTGTTCCAGGATGGTAGGCATTTTCTTGCTCCCCTTTGCGGGTGTCGGAGAAGGTTGAGACAAGCTGCGTGGAATGGACGCCGCTTCGATCGCCATGGCCCAGTCAGCCGCCATCAGCATATGGACCACGATTTGAGACAGCCTTTCTTCGCTGGCTGTTACCGCTTCGCCCCGAAAATACGCTTCGATAATGTCGCGCTCTTCATCGTCAAGATGCTGCATTGCTTCTGTAGTGTCCGCGGGCAGCTCCGCGATGAGTTCAGCCAAAGACAAGGGGCGTCGTTGCGGCGGGATCTGCGGATTTTCCTCTTGCGGCAGGCCGAAATAGTTGCGAGCGGCGTTGATTAGTGCAGCCGCTTCTCGCGCGTAATCTTCGTCGCTCAGTGGAGACCATTCGCCGCGATTGAGCGATTCGATGATTTCCCGTTCCTCGTCATCAATGTACGGGTATTCGATGTGAATCATCCTGGCCTCCCTCTTACCAACCCATGCTTGGCCATTCGCCTGCCGTCCGGGTAAGCTGTTATGAAGTGCCTGGTATCAACGTCAATCTGATAATATGGGATTGAATAAAGATACCCTCGCACCATCACCAGCAATAAGTGTTGTCCTGGATAGCGTATAGGGTTGTGGTCATATTCGATGCCGACAATATCACGTTGTATGACTTTAATTGCCACATCCTCGAATGCTATACCCCGGTGGCGTTTTAGCAAGTCATTTTTATCTTTCGACCAGGTGAAGTTCATCGTCGGACGGATTACGGATCGTCGTGGCCGGGATAAGCCGATTGTAGCACAGCGCGGCGAAAGGCTATCCGTCGTCGCCCGTCCCGACCGTCGCCGTCAGCTCCGGCGGCGGCTTGATGAACAGGAAGCAGGCTCCTGCCGCGAAGGCGCAGATCGCGCCGGGGATGATGGCGTAGTCGTAGTCGCCGAAGTGGTCGCCCACCCATCCCGCGTACACGGGCGACGCTACCAGCGCCCAGGCGTAGGCGAAGGTGATGTACCCCCGCAGCGTGGCGAACCGGGTGCGTCCGTAGTATTCACCCAGCGCGGCCCACACGATTACGCCGGCCCCATCCATCATCCCTTCGCACAGGATGAAGCCCAGCACCAGCGTGATGCCGACGGCGGTCTGCCAGTCGCCCAGCCAAAGGAACAGATAGCCGAGTCCTTCCACCGTAAGGCTCAGGAACATGATGGCTTTCTTCGATATACGGTCGCCCAGGTAGCCCATGACCAGGCGCGACACGAAGTTGATGGCCGACATCGCGCCGACCAGGTTCGCGGCCATCTGCGTGCTCATCCCTTTGTCATCGACCAGGATGGGAAACAGGCTGACCAGGATGCCCAGCGTCGCCATCTGCCGCAGGCCGGCGCCCACCAGCAGCAGCCAGTAGGCTTGCGTCCGCAAGGCCTCCCGCACGGTATAGTCCCGCGTCTCACGGCGGACGCCGTCCGCCGGAGGCGGACCGGGACGGGCCGGCGGCGGGCGCGTCGCTCCGTCGGGCAATAGCCCCATATCCTCCGGTCGGTTGCGGAACCAGTAGCACGCCGGCAGTAATATGACCGCGTAGAACGCGCCCGACGCGATAAGCCCCCACCGCAGGCTGGTCTTGTCAATCAGCAGGTTCATTGTCGGTATCAACGCCAGCCCGCCCAGGGACGCTACCGCCGCCAGCACGGAAATCGCCAACGCCCGCCGCCGCTGGAACCACTGGTTCAATCCGGCGAAGCAGGCATGCTGAAAGGCCATGCTGTTGCCCAGGGACACCAATCCCAGGTAGATCAGCGCAAAGGCCCACAGCGTCGGCATCCAGAAGGCCATGATGATGTAGCCGACCACCGCGATGACCAGCGAAGGCACCAGCACCTTGCGGTTGCCGAACTTGTCGATCAGCCAGCCGGCCGCCGGCCCTTCCAGCCCACCCTCGGCTCGGGCGATGGAAAACACCAGGTTGGTCTGCGCCTGGGTTATGCCCAACTGGTCACGGATGGGCAGCACCAGCACCCCGAACCCGCGGAAGAAAATACCGCTGGCGAAGAAGCTCATCACCGAGGTTACGGCGACCATCCACCAGCCATAATAAATGCGCCCGCCGGAGGACTGCCCCCCAGCGGGCGCTGTGACAACTCGTTCGTCTAATCTAGCCACTGCGCCAATCCGTTGCCGCGCATTTTCTTCGTCCGCGCCCATGAAAGAGGGCAGCCGGACCGCGCACAACGGTTGACCAGTGTAACCTCTGGCAGGGGCAGGGGCAACGCCAGCGAGGCCCTCACGCGTACCCGGTTTGGTGGCGTTGAATGGCGAAGAGGTGGTCAGGCGGATCGGGTGTGGCGAGATAGTATTCGTAACCCAAGTGCAAGATGCCCAGCTTCCCTCGGG
>DAOUJY010000166.1:0-10682 GCA_034421995.1 Dehalococcoidia bacterium
AAAATCGGAGATGTTCATGGGGTTCCTCGCTGCGGAGTGTTCTCAACTCGCAGCATAGGGGAACCTCGTGGCATTTTCAAAATCGTCTCAAACTAGCACCAAAGGTTACTACCGTTGCACCGACCAAGACGGGAACGAAGTGCTGTCGGTCCACCTGGACCTGAGCACGCCCCGGTGGCGAGTAAGCTACCCGTCCGGCCTGAGCAACGTCCACAGCGGCATCGACGGAGCCCGGCGCGAAGCCGAAGAGCACATGGCCCGCCTCGGCGAAGACCGATCCCTCCACTTCATCAGAGACTGAATCTGGGCAGGAAACAACTACTGCCTTGGAGGCGCCCCAACATGAACTGGCAAGACATCATCGCCAAGGCGCAAGACCTGGCGACAACTCCGCCGTCCGACCCCTCGCACCAAATCCACCTCCGCGTCGCCGTCAGATCCGCCTATCTCGCCGCCTACCACGCGCTGGCCCGCAGCAACGCCGACCTGTTGGCTGGTATTTCGGATCCGGAACGCAACCGACCGGACTGGTTGCGCGCCTACCACGCCCTGGGCGGCGACTTCTCGGACCAGCGATTACAGGGCGACTACTCCAACTACCCCGAGGCGATCAGAACCTTCGCCGACACCTTCCTCGAGCTGCATCAGCAACGACTGCTGGCTGATGAGGATCCTTGGGCGACCTTCACCGCCGCCGAGGCCCAGGCCTGGGTTGAACGGGCCGCCGACGCCATCAACTCCTTCTTGTCCACCGACCCAAAGCAGCGCAAGTCCTTCGCCCTGGAGATACTGCTACGCCCTCCGGGTTCGCAGGAACCTGAGGACTAGCCGGGATCCTACGGCTTGATGAGCGGCGGCGTCGGTGGTTCCAGGAGAGCCCGCCACGGGCTTGTTTTCGGGACCTCCGGCGCCGTCGGACCTGTGAAGGGCCGCCTGACCCGACACTGGCGGCCGAAGCGCACGGAGAATATCAGGTGCTTCGCGCCCAACCGTCAGAACCTCCGGCGGGAAACGCGCCCATGCGGTGAACCGCTCCAAGCGTCCGAATTCGGCGCGACGTCACGATCCACGGAGGCAGACTCGATCACAACATTTGGAGAGCGAGCCCTGATCAACGCCAATCTCGCCGGCCGTGGCGGTAATCGAGATCCAGCGCCAGCGGCCACGCCTTCTGCACCGCCACGTTGAGGGTGTCGTCGCGGCGGGACACCTCGCCCTCCACTACCACCAGAGAGCGGCGCAGGGCGCCCTTGAGCCGCTCCCACTGGGCCGGCCAGACGGCCAGGGGAATCAGTCCGAACTCGTCCTCCAGGGTCAGGAACACCGCGGCGGCCAGGGGCCGCTGCCGGCGCACCACCCGCCCGGCCACGCGTACCAGCTCGCCGTCACGGCAGCCCAGCAAACCGTCACTGGTCAGCACCTCCGGTCCCAGCTGGGGCCGCAGCAGTTCCATCACGTGACCGTCGGGACAGAGGCCCAGCATGGCGTACTCATCCAGCATCCGCCGGTCGCGGGAAGCCCCAGACAGAGTGGTAGGCGGGGTGGCGGCGGGCAGCTGTAGGGCCAACTGGCCACGCCGCACGCCGGACACGTAGCCGGCGCCCACCTGCCACAGGACACTCTGACGGTCGGTGCAGTCGGGCAGCGCGTCCATGGCGCCGGCACGGGCCAGGTTCTCCAGAGCCTCCCGGGGCAAACCCGACCGGGCCAACAGGTCCGGCAGGTCGGCAAATGGGCCGGCCTCCCGGGCCCGCACCAGCGTCTCACCCAGGCGGTGATCCACACCCTTGACGAAGCTCAGCCCCAGGCGCAGGGTGTCGTCGCGCTCGGCGGTACAGCGCAACTGGGAGCGGTTCACGTCGGGATGGGCTACGCGCAGGCCCAGCCGGCGGGCGTCCTGCTAGAGGGTGTCGAGGTCCCAGAAGCCCATGGGCTGCTCGTTGAGCAGGGCCACAAAGAACTCCAGCGGGTGATAGCGGCGCAGCCAGGCCATCTGGTAGGCGGTGAAGGCGAAGGCGACGGCATGGCCCTCGGGAAACATGTAGTGGGGGTTGAACTTGCCGAAGATGACCTCGGCGATGTCCGCCGGCACCCCGCGTTCCCCAGCGCCGGCGATGAACCGCTCCCGGTACTGAGCCACCAGCCGCTGCCCATCGCGGCGCCAGAAGGCCCGGCGCATCCGGTCGGCCTCGGCAGCGGTGAAGCCGCCCACGTCCATGCCCAGCTGCATCACCTGGTCCTGGAACATAATGACGCCCATGGACCGTTCCAGCGCGTTTCGCTCCAGGGGATGGTCGTAGTCCCAGGCCATGCCCTCCCGGCGGCGCAGAAACTCGGCCACGCCGTCGTTGGCGCCCACGCCGGGACGCACGGCCGCCACCTCCAATGCCAGGTCGTAGATGTTCTCCGGCCGCATCCGCACGATGGTCTGCATCTGGGCGGCGGACTCCACCTGGAAGACGCCCACGGTGTCGCCCCGTCCCAAATCCTCAAAGACGCCGGCGTCGCGGTAGTTGATGCGGCTCAGGTCGGGCTCGACACCGGTGCGGGACCGCACCAGCCGCACCGCCTGCTGCATCTGGGACAGGGCGCCGAGAGCCAACAGGTCAATCTTGAGCACGCCGGCGTCATCGACGCTGTCCTTGTCCCAGTGGGCCACGTAGCGGCCCTCGATGGCCGAGGGCTGGATTGACATCAGGTCGGTGAGCGGCGTGGAGGACACCAGCATCCCGCCGGGGTGCTGGGCCAACCCCTTGGGAAAGCCGGCCAGCTGTTCCGACAACGTCAGCAAGTCCCGCCAGCCGGGCCGGTCGCTCCGGGCCAGCAGAGTGGGCGAGGCGGACAGTTCCGCAGGGGAATCGGTCTCCAGGCTCCGGGCCAGAGCCACCACTTCCTCGGTAGGAAGGCCCAGGGCCTTGCCCAGGTCGCGCACGATGCCGCGCGCCTTGTAGGTGGGTATCATACCGGCTAGGGCGGCGTGGTCCCAGCCCCACTCCTCGATGACCCGCAGGATGAGCCGTTCCCGGATGTTCCGGGGGAAGTCCAGGTCGATGTCGGGAACGACGGCGGTTTCGGAGGACAGGAAGCGGTCCAGGGACAGGCCGTACTCCACCGGGTCCACGTGGGAGAGGCCGATGAGGTAGCCCACCAGCATGGACACCGAAGAGCCACGGCCCCGTCCCGGCGGCAGCCATTCCAGGGGCGTTTCCGTGTGGCCGTAGCCCAGTTGCAGCATGCACTCGCGGGCCAGCTCCACGATGCGGTGATAGACCAGGAAGAACCCGGCCAGTCCGTGTCGGCCGATCAGGTCGAATTCCCGGTCAAGCCGCTCCTGAACCTTCCGCTCAACCCGCCCGTAGCGCCGGGCCGCCGACTCCTCGCACAGGCGGCGCAGCCAGGAATGGGCGTCGTAGCCCGGCGGCACGGGACAATCGGGGTAGGCGTAGCGGCCGGCCAGGTACTCCGGCAGGCTGAATCCGGAGCAGCGTTCGGAGATGCCCCGGGTGCTGGTGACGGAGTCGGGGTAGCGACGGAACAGGGATGCCATCTCTGGCGGCGACTTCAGCCAGTACTGGCGGTTCACCTTCAGGCTTTCCCGCGCTTCGGACAGCGAACGGTTGAGACGGACTGCGGTCAGCGCGTCGTGGAGCTGGGACCGTTCCCGGCAATGGTACCACGGCTCGTTGGTGGCGACGGTTTCCACGCCGCAGCGCTCCGCCAGTTCAAGCAACCGCTTGTTGCGCACGGTGTCGCCGTGAACCAGGTGCTGTTGCAACTCAAGGAACACGTTGCCCGGTCCGAACCTGCCGCGGTAGCGCTCCGCCAGGGCCTGCGCACGTGCCCACTCACCATCCTGAATCAGCCGGGCCAGCACGCCATCCAGCGCGCCCAGCAGGACGACCAGCCCGTTGGCGTGGGGTTCCAGGAAGCGGGCGTCCAGGACTGGCTCGGCGCGGCCGCCGGTCACGTGGGCCAGGGACACCAGCCGGCATAAGTTGGCGTAGCCCTCTCCGGTTTCGGCGATGAAGGAAACTATGCCGTCGCCCTCCGGGTCGCGCACGGTCAGGTCCGCGCCGAGGATGGGCTGAACACCAGCGTCCTGGCACTGCCGGCTGAACTCCAATGCTCCGCAAAGATTGGATGCGTCGGTCAGGCCCAGAGCCGGGTATTCCAGCCCAGCGGCCCGGTCCACCAACTCAGCGGTGGAGGACGCGCCGGCGCCGAAGCTGTACCAAACTGTGTCCCCGCAACTCCACGTAGTCTGCAACGCGGGTCACGTCAGTAACCCTGTCGGAACCATTGGCCGGTGTCCAGATCGCGGTACACCGTCAGCAGCCCGCCGTCGGATAGAGCCAACCGCCAGTAGCGCCGGTTCACCGGCTCCAGCGTCCACCACCTCGGTGTCCACCTCCCAAAGGTCAACCACCTGCGCCACCGGCCGCCAGGGGCGGTCACCTGTCTTGACCCGTCGGGGAGCGCCGCCCACGGACTCAACGGAGGCATTGGCCGGCAAGCTGAGAGACCTTAGCGATGCGCCCAGCGCCCACCGTCGCTCCGGTATCGCCGACCCCGGTGCCATAGCTGCCAGCCGCTCCACGCCGGCCACGTCGCCGATGTTAGTCACCCGCTCCCGTTGCCAGATGGTGGCCTGGCGTCCGGTTTCGGCGGTGAGAGCGCCAACGGTCAGCGACAGGTCCAGCAGAGGGGCCTCGGGCCAGCGACTGCCGCCGGCGGTACTGCGCGCTCCCAATCCGGCCAGCAGGGCATAGGCCAGGGCATCTGCCGACCCGGCCGGCTGTCGCAGCGCGCTCAAACCGCCAGTGTCCACCGGAGAGGAGCTCTCCTTGCAGGGTCACTTCACCCACGCGGCGCGCTCGCCGGGACGCCGAGTGCCACAATCGTTCCGCAAGCGAGTTGACGCCGGCTTCGATGGCTGGAACCGTGTCCACCGGGAAGGGGAACTCCAGCCGCTCCGACAAACATTCCGGCAGCGGCGTGGGAAGCACAGGCTCCGGGTCGATGCCCCGGGCAAGTTGCCAGGCCCTGACCCCGTCCGGCCCCATGAAATCCGCCAGCGATGATGCTGAGATTTTCGCCACGTCTCCTAATGTGTGAATGCCGAAACGCTGCAAACGCCGTATGGAGTCGCCCTCTAGCGGCAGCCGGGACACCGGGAGCGACGCAAGCCACCGGGCGGCGGCGTCAGGAACCTGCTTCCACCCTCGGGCCTCCGCCAGTGAAGCCGCGCAGTAGGCGGGAAACTTGCCCATCCCGACGCCCAGACGGAGACGCAGCCACTCCTCGCCGGCGGACAGCAGCGCTTGGGCCAGCCCGGCCGTCCCACCGTACATACCAGCCGTCCCCGTCAGGTCCAGGTAGAACACGCCCCAGCCGTCCGCTTCCACCGCTGGAACCAGGTCCCACAGCGCTGACAGCAAGCCGTCGTTGACCTCAGACAGAAACTCGGCGTCCACCGGCAGCGTAACGGCGCCAGCGCGGCGAGACAGGGCCTCAGCGACGCTCTGCCCGGCCGCCACACCAACGGCCTCGGGAGAAGCATCCAGCACCTGCGGTCGGGCAGAGCCAACCGTGGTGATGATCAACGGCCGACCGGCCAGCTCCAGCCGGCGTTGCAGTTCGGCCTTGACCGGCAGATGGGTAATCAACAGGCAGCAGGTGAGTCTGGAGTTGACGCAAAGGTGCATGGCGGCTATGTTATTAGTACGTTTGTTCGATACGCAACAGCCTGCTGTCATCATCTGGCCCATGTCCGGTCGTGTTGCCACCGCCCACGTCCCGCAGTGCGGGACGGCATCCGAAACGCTCACTCGTCAGGGCAATTATCATGTGCGGAAGAATCAGCCTGTTCGCCGAACTGGGGGACCTGGCCTCCCAGTTCCGGTTAGCCCCCGGCTTGATCGAGGAAACCTACCGTCCCTCCTGGAACATCGCGCCCACGGCCCCGGTTTCTGGCCGTAATGGCAGAGGATGATCTGCGCCGGGCCGTCGTAATGCGCTGGGGCTTCACGTTCAACACCCGGCGGAGCGGCGGCGGTTCAGCACGGCCGCTGTTCAATGCCAGAAGCGAGACGCTGACGGAACGTCCCGCCTTCCGCGCGGCCTTCGCCCGGCGTCGCTGCCTGGTTCCCGTCAACGGCTTCTACGAGTGGCGCGACGAGGGCAGCGGACGGACGCCGCTATGGATTCACCGCACCGACGAATCGCCATTCGCGCTGGCTGGCATCTACGACGCCGGACCCGACGTGGCGACGTGCGTCATCACCTGTGCGCCCAACGCGCTGATGGGGGCCATCCATCCCCGTATGCCGGTCATGCTGAACGCTGACGACTACGACGCCTGGCTGACCACGGAGACCAAACCGGAAACGCTGCAGGACCTGCTGGCACCCCGAGAATGGCCCGATCTGGCGGCGCGACCCGTATCCGACGCGGTCAACCGGGCCGGCGCCGATGGCCCACAGCTGATCGCACTGGCAGTTGCCACCTCTCCCCGGTTGCTGTAATCGGTTTGGCGGCCAGAGCAAGCCGTTCTGACCATGGCGCAAGTACCGAACCTGTCCCCGCTTCCGTAAGCTCGACTAAGAGACGCCACCAGCGCGCCGTCACAACCGCCGGGAAAACCCGCAGAAGGAGCACGCGCAATCCAATGGACGCTGACGAACCCCAAATCAACCGAGAAGACGTCGTCGCGGAACTCGACGCCCTGATCCAGCACACTACCACGGCTCTCAAGGGCCTGAGAGGCAACGTCCGACGTCGCCTGATGGACTGGAAAAGCACTCTGGAAGACGCCAGGCGGTCTGTCACGGAAGGAACGACCACCGAAGAACAGGTCGAGGCATTGGTCGACCAAGGATGCCGCCTGGCCGGAGCCTTCCCGGCGGAACAGGTCGGCGACCGCGGGTTGCGAACGGTCTGGATGGTCACCGGAGAAGCCATGGCGAACGACGTCGCAATCGTCCAACGATTGGGAGACCTGCTCCGGACGCAGATCAACGGCGCGGATACATCACCGTAGGGACGAACCATCTAACAGCGGCACCAGCCGCCACCGAAGACGGCACGGCCAGTTGCGATTTCGGACCGCCGTTTTCTACCAGGAGGCACCCTGTAGCGCCGTTTTCCCGTCACTAGAGCCAATCTCCTCAGGACCATGAAAATACGTCCGGGGGCCGTTTCCTGCCGAATCTACGGCATTCCCCGCGCTGATGGAAAACTGATCCAGGCGCCGCCCACAATCGCGCCTTCGAGATCATCTAAACCTGCGATTGAGGGAGCACTACTTTGCCGTTGGCGCACGGCACGCTAGCCGACCGGCGTCGGCACTGGCGAGACAAGGACAGCTTACCCCAGCGGGATCACAGCGCAGGGCGAAAACATCGAGACGGCAGTATTTGTACGGACACCGCCGAAGTTCCTGCCGGGCATCCCGGGGCTGCTGTGGAACGCCGAGGAAGACCGCGTGAGGTCCAATAGTGGCACCTAACGCACTACTGGGACAATCCGGTCCTGACGATGAACAACTTGCGCGGCCGCCCAGAGGGGCGGCCCTTTTGCTGCCCTGCTGACCCGCTCAATTCCAGCGGACATCATCCGCCCGGACCATTACGCCATACGACAAACGACATCATCAAAAGAAGATCACCGCGCCCACCATCCTGCCCGAGCGACCGACCCTGACCACCACGAACCCAACCGCAGTAAGGAGCAAAACACATGACCACCATCCGCAACATCGTCGACGAAATGCGCCAGGGCACCGCCTACTGCGATTACTGGCAGCGCGACTGGTCGTGGACCAAGGCCCACATCGCCACCCTGTGGGACTCCCTGTTCAAGGGCCATCCCATCGGGCTTTTCACCTTCTGGGAACAGGAAACGCCCGAGGGACAGATCCACAAGCTCATCGTCGACGGCCAGCAGCGCCTGCTCAGCATCTACACCGCCATGGAAAACGCGATGCCGCCCACCATGCTGCCCAACGCGCCCACTCCACCCCTGGGCCTGCACGTCAACATCCTCAACGGCAACTTCCGTTTCCACACGCCGATGATGGACAACCGCCCCCACCAGTATAGTGGATGCCGGTCTGTGACGTCATCAGCGACGACGCCAACAAGCTGGACGCCATGGAGAAGGAACTGCGGCCCAGACGGACCAACAAGGAATGGCGGCAATACCTCCGCAACATCCGCGCCATTCAGAACATCGCCGACCGGCAGATCATGGTCTCGACCATAGACCCCGAGATGAAACTCGAGGCGGTCCTCGAACTCTTCGCCCGCATGCAGAACAACGGCCGGAAGGTCACGTTGGACGACATCGAGACCATGTGGGTTTCCCCCAAATGGCCCGAGGCGCGCTCAACCATTCACGACATGATCGAACGGTGGCAGGACACCCCGCTGCAGAAGGTGGTCACCAAGTCGAACATCATCAGGGTGGTGGGCATCCTGCTCAACGGCCGCCAGCAACGCCACGGCCTGAGCCGCGCCAACCCATCGACGGAGCAGCTCAAACGCGCCTTCGCCGAAGCTGACCAATACTTCAGCGTCATAGGTGCCGCCATGGAGCGCCAGCTGGGCATCCGCAGCAAGAACACCTTCCGCACCGTGGCGCCCATCTCGGTGCTGGCCCGCTGCCTGCAGACCCACGGTGGCGACTTCCCGACGCCGGAGGACGAGGCCAAAGGCATGACCTACCTGCTGACCACCACCCCGCGCGGATACCGCGGCGGCTCATCGGCCAGTTCCGTTAACCAGGAACTGGACGCCCTGAACTCCCAGGACCCTTGGCGCGAGCTTCGGAATATCTCCGATGCGCGCCACGGGCCCAGCCTGACCGAACCGACCCGGTTCGATTACCAGACGAGAGCTCCCAACCCTCACCACATCCTGGTGCAGGCACTACGCATGCGACCCACGTGCCGAGACTGGGTCACGGGCCAACCGCTGCGCGACATCGACCCCAGCGAGTTGGTGGAGCACCACCTCTTCGACTGGACTGCGCTTCCCGACCCCGACCAGTACCACTGCCTCGCCAACACCGTACTCGTCAGCGCCACCACGGCGAAGAGCATCAAGGCCCACCGTTCGCCGGACCAGTACCTGCACAAGATTTCGGCGCAGATGCCGGGCATCCTCCGTCAGCAGCAAATTCCCGACGACCCGGAGCTGCGGACGCCGCAGAATTTCCACAAGCTGGCGGCGGCGCGCACGGCCATGATCGCCGACGAAGCCACCGACCTGGTCAGCGCCCTGCAGCAGGGCTGCTACGTCGCCGCCTGAAGGAAGCACTGCCTGTTCAGCAATGGCCCTCGCCAGACCGAAACAACCAACGCTACGGGCCGGAGCGGGAATTCCGCCGCCGATGACAGCCGGACACGCCCTGAAACACCCGAGGGTAACCCAAGTGCCAGAAAGGCCGTAGAACGAGCCCGAGGCTGTTCCAAGGCAACACCACCGACGACGCCAGCAAAAAGGATGGCGGAACGTGATGCTCCGCCGCCCGGACCTTGTTGGGTTTCAACCCGCTCCCGTTACGGGATCACTGGGCCCGCGTAACCGCCATCTTCTTCCTCGCACGGAACCCCAACGCCGGCCTGACGCCAGTCGTCAACACCCATCCGTAAACTTCGGCGTGTCCGTCGTGACCATCGACCGCGACCTGGCGAAGATCCGCAACGCCAAATCAACCCCCTCCGCTGACCACTCCCCACGGCACCGCAACAGGGAGCTAACATACCATAACAGGGTTAAAGGGCCCACACCCCCGCTCGGAGCAACCAGCAGTGGCCGCGTTTGCTTCAGCCGCAGTTCAGCCAGCGGACTCTGGAAACTTCCCAGCCGACAGCCGGCCACGCAGGAACCAAAGCGACACGTGCGGGAAATCCAAACCGCCTCCGCCAGCGGGTGTGACCACCGTCATCCCCCGCCACCCTGCGGGGGGACATACCATAACAGGGTTAAGCCCCAATCCACCGAAAGGATGAGTATGGTGGCGCGCTGAAGGGATGAGAAAGTGCTCCCGGCTTCGGGGATAATGGTTTTTGTCACAGAAAACCAACCCGAAACGAGGAGCACCCAGCGGATGCTACCACTCAACCAGCCCGACCGCATCGAAATCGCGTTTGATGAACGCCGCCTGGTGGCCAACGCTGGGCTGCTACTGCCGGTCACCCTGGCCCATCATCTGGGACTGGGCGAGTTGGTGGACCGCCATGTCGATCTGGGAGATGCGCCGGGTCGGGCCAATGGTGGAGACAAGCTGCTGACGTTGGTAGCCTCGGCGCTGGCCGGTGGGGACTGCATTGATGATGCCGACGCGCTGCGCGCTGGCGAAACCGAGCAGGTGTTGGGCTGTGCGGTCAAGGCGCCGTCCACCCTGGGGACCTTCCTGAGGAGTTTCCAGTGGGGACACGCGCGTCAACTGGATCGGGTGAGCCGTGAAGTGCTGGCCCGAGCCTGGGGTACAGGAGCCGGTCCTGGCGAGGAACCGTTGACCATCGACCTGGACTCCACCATCTGTGAGACCTACGGACTGTGCAAAGACTAGGCTTTACGCATTTTTAGAAAAGTAAAAGGACAGGGTAAGCTGGCCTGACCCAAATTCCACTAAAGGCCCAGCCATGCTCACCCTGCCCGATGCCATTGTACCGATCC
>DAOUJY010000167.1:0-1997 GCA_034421995.1 Dehalococcoidia bacterium
CGTTGGAGGGAGCCAGTTCCAGCCTGGCCTCGAGTTCGGCAGACGACGCCGGCAGCAGTTCGAACACCCCCAGTTCAACGGCGGCGCGGATGGCCTGCGTGCGCCAGACGCCCGCCATGTCGCTGGACAACTCTTCCAGCGGCGTTCTGGACGGATCTCTGAGGACTACCACAGTGTCGCCGTTCTCTCCGATGACGCTCAGGGAGCCGTCGTGGCCCGTCACCCTGGCTTGACCGTTGTAGAAGGGCTCCACGTTGGCGAAACGCGCCTTGTACAGCGGGCGACCCGCGGTATCGACATGATGCCAGCCGTCAGCGTCGGCGGCGCGGGCATAGCCCTTGTGGAACACGTCCAGGTCCAGAAACCATTTCCCGTGCAGCAACTGGCCGTCCGGGTCGATGTGGGTGTGGCGACCGGTTTCGTCCTGAACGACGGCGTAGCCGTCCCTGAAATCTCCGGCGTACCGGTATCGTTCGGCGTAGGCTGGGCGACCATCGGGTAGAATGTGAAAGTACCGGCCGTTGCCGTCGCGCACGGGACACCGGCCCTCCTGGAAGTTGCCGCACCAGGCGTGGCGTGCCGGGTAGAGCGCCGCGCCGTCGGGACCGACGTGGCGCCAGCCGTCAGTGGCTTGAACCGCGGCGCTGCCCTCGTAGAAGCCAAAGGCGCGTACGTACCGGAAATCATAGGCTGGCAGTCCGTCGGCGGTGATGTGGTAAGCGCCGCCGCCGTCCATGGCAGGCGCCAATCCAGGCGGGTGGAACTTCAGGACCTCGGTGAAACGGAGACTGTAGGCCGGCCGGCCTTGAAACAGGTGGTGGGTGCCGTCCGGGGAGACGGTATATTCGCGCCACACTTGGGTAGTCGTCATTGTGGTCGCCGCATATTGCAGCCGCGGCACAGGGGCTTCGTTGCGTAGTTGCCCCGGAGATGCCGGTAAGCGGCGCTCTCCCAGATGTCGCGCAGACTCTGGGAGTTGAGGTTGCCGAAGTCCCCCAGGGTACGGCGCAGCGCGTCGGGAGCGCAGCACGGGTTGAATCTGCCGTCGGCAGCAACCCACGCTTCCTGGCCCAGGAAGGGACACTCACCGCTGGGAGCGATGTCCTCGGTTGCGTCCTCATCCAGGAGGAAGATGTTTTCCAGCAGGACCCGGCGCCCGTCAGGGAGACGAAAACGTTCAACAGCGGCTCGGGCGCGGGCCACGGCGTCGTTCCAGCGGGATATGGCCTCGGGGTCCCGCCGCATTGACTGGTTTCCCATCTCGGCGGCGTGCACCCACAGGTGATGTCCTTTCACCCGGTCCACGCCCAGCTCAGCCGCCAGTTCGACCACGGCGGGCAGCTCGGCGTAGTTGACTTCCATGAACGTGAGCTGGAAGGTCACCCGGCAGCGGTTGCCGCCGCCGGCGGCGTGACCATCCCTGACGTTGATGAAGGCTCTCACGTTTTCGAGGACCCGGTCCCAGTTGGAGCCCAGCATCACCCGCTCCTGGGTTTCCTTGGTCGCGCCGTTCCACGACACCTTGACGTCGGAACCCACCGGCACGATGCGCTCCGCCCAGGCATGGGCTCCGCGTCCGGGAAACGTCCCGTTGGTGGTCAGGTTCAGCTTGACCCCGTGCTCGGTACACAGGTCGATGATCTCGTCCATGTGGCGGTAGAGAAGCGGTTCCCCCATGGTGGACGGGATGATCTCTTGCAACCCGTTGCTTGCCGCGTCTGCCAAAACCCGCCGGATCAGGTCGATGTCCATGCGGCGCTTGGGCAATCCCACCATGCGGCGGTCGCGCTGGGTGTTGCTGTAGGGCGAGTGGTCCTCGCACATGATGCAGCGCAGGTTGCAGTCGTCGGGGTTGGTGTCGAAGGTGATGCGCCACGGCCCCTTGACTAGGCTTTACGCATTTTTAGAAAAGTAAAAGGACAGGGTAAGCTGGCCTGACCCAAATTCCACTAAAGGCCCAGCCATGCTCACCCTGCCCGATGCCATTGTACCGATCC
>DAOUJY010000168.1:0-5951 GCA_034421995.1 Dehalococcoidia bacterium
TCGGTACAATGGCATCGGGCAGGGTGAGCATGGCTGGGCCTTTAGTGGAATTTGGGTCAGGCCAGCTTACCCTGTCCTTTTACTTTTCTAAAAATGCGTAAAGCCTAGCTAAGTTTGCGCGTGCTGACCGCCCCACTCCCTTCCCCGCCTGGATTCCGGCTTCCGCCGGAATGACGGGGGTAAGGCGCGGTTGCCCCGTCATGATAGACGGAGCGGCGACCCTCGCGCAGCGGTGGTGAAACCCGCCGTACTGGTCTATGCGGTACCGGGGAATGAACCGGCCTGTGAGCGATAGCCAGCGTTGCATGAGATCCGACGTGCCGTCCGTACGCCACAGGCGCATCTGCGACACGCCAGAGGCGCATCTACGACCGTGGGCGGACAGCGGTTGGCCGTGTTACCTGAACCCTGTGAACCCGATATTCAAATGTGGCGCTGGCAGCCGGGCCGTGGCCTTGGGCCCTTTGCCTTACGCGTAGGGTATAGTGTAGAGAACGAATGTGCGGGCGCGCAAGGGGCGAGTGTCATCACGTCATCACCCCGGGCCTGGCTCGGGAGGGTATCCAAAATCCAAAAAGAGAGCGCGACGAGACACGCCGCGCTCCCGCGAGTTGCCGATATTCTACGGGGCGGCCTATACTTGCCGCTGCTTCGGATCCAGCCGGTCCCGCAGCCAGTCGCCCAGCAGGTTCATGCTGAGCACGACCAGCATGATGGCCAGGCCGGGCAGCAGGGAGACCCACCAGCCCTTTTCCGACGCCACCAACTCGCGCCCGTCGGCGACCATCAGGCCCCAGGCCGGATTGGGGCGCGGCACGCCGGCGCCCAGGAAACTCAGGGTGCTCTCCAGGATGATGACGAACCCCACCTGCAGGGTCGCCAGCACCACCAGGCTGTTGAACACGTTGGGCAGGACGTGACGCACCATTATCCTGCGGTGGGACGACCCGGCGACCTGGGCACGGGAGATGTAGTCCTGCACCCGCACCGCCAACGTCTCGCCACGAGCCAGCCGAGCATAACGGGACCATAAAAGCACCACGATTACGGCAATGACCGTGCTGGTGCGCGGACCCAACGATGCAACCAGCACCAGTCCCAGCAAGATAATAGGTATCGATAATGATATGTCCACCAATCGCATGATGAGCGCGTCAACCCAACCTCCCCAATAGCCGGCGGTGATGCCCAACGCCGTGCCGATGATGCCGCTGACCACAATGGCGATCATGGCGATGATGACCGAAATGCGGCTACCGTAGATGATGCGAGTCAGGATGTCCCGCCCCACCTTGTCGGTGCCGAGGATATGCTCCATGCTCCCGTCCGGATGCCACGCCGGCGGAGACAGCCGATCGCCGAGACTGCCTCGGGTGGGGTCGTGGGGGGCGATCTGATTGGCGAAGATGGCCGGAATCACCAGCACTATGAGCAGAATGAGTATGGGAAACAGCGGGAGGCGTCGGGTCTCGGAGAGGACGACGCTCAGGCGCGAGCGACCGTCATCAAGGGCGGCGGCCTGTTCCTCGGCAGCGGGAGCCGGGCTGGTACGGTTTTCGGCGGCCATGTCAGCTTTCTCCTCTAACTGTACCGGATGCGCGGATCCACGTAGGCGTAGGCGATGTCCACCAGCAGGTTGGCCGTGATGTACACCGCGCAGAACACGATGACCACCGCCTGAATCACCGGAAAGTCGCGGGCAATGGTGCTGTCCACCGCCAGCAGACCCACGCCGGGCCAGGCGAAAACGAACTCAATGCTGACGCTGCCCACCATTAGGGAGCCCAGTATCAGCGCAAAATAGGTGAAGGGCGCGATGGCGGCGTTGCGGAGGCAGTGCTTCCACACCACCTTGTTCTCGGAAACTCCCTTGATGCGCGCCAGTTTGACGTACTCGGTGTCCAGCACGTCCAGCATGGAGGAGCGGACCAATCGCATCAGCGCGGCCACCTGGAACCAGCCGATGGACAGCGCCGGCAATATGAATGACCCGATGCCGGCCTTGCCCGAGGTGGGCACCAGTTCCAGGTTGACGGCGAAGATCCACATCAGCACCAGACCCAGCCAGAAGGCGGGCAGGGATTGCCCCGTCAGCGCCAGCACCTTGCCCACGTAGTCAAATATGGTGTCTTTCTTCACCGCTGACAATACACCCACCGGCACCGCGATCAGAGTAGCCACGGCCAGGGCGAGGCCGGCCAGTTGGGCAGTGGCGGGCAACCGGCTGAACACCAGTTTGATGGCCTGTTGGTCCCGGTGCTTGATGGATTCTCCGAAATCACCTTTCAGCGCGTTTCCTAGAAACCTGAAGTATTGGATGTAGATCGGTTTATCCAGACCCCAGGCCGCCCGGACGCGCTCGGCGTCCTCCACCGTGGCTTCCAGCGGCAGCAGCACGTCCAGCGGATCGCCGGCGATGCGGGCCAGGCTGAATACGATTACAGTCAGCACCAGCAGGGCCAGGATGGACTGGATGATCCGTATGAGGATATAGCGTTGCATGTCCCGGCACTCTCCTACCATTCGTAGGGGCGGGTTTGAAACCCGCCCCTACATGGGCATCATCCGGTTACTGCGCCGTGGTGATGTACTCGGTGTGGGTGATTGCGGTGTTGATGTTGCCGGGCCAGATGAACTCGCCGACCTCGCCGGGGTTGATGGCGATCTGGCTGGGCAGCCAGATGATGGGCACCTCGGCGTACAGGTCGAACTTGATGTCGCCGGCTTGCTGCAAAGCGTTGGCCTTGACCTCCGGATTGACGGCGGTGATGGCTTCCGCGTACAGTTCATCGAGTTTGGGGTCGGGAACTATGCGCTGGAACCCTTCGGGGCCGCTGACGTTGTAGAAGCGCAGGGTCACCTCGGCCGGGCGCATGGTGCCGCGAATGGGCGCGATGGTGCCGTGGGTATTGCCGGGGCGATAGAAGTCGGCGCGGAAACGGGCCCACTCCATCTCCTCGGCCTGAACATCGATGCCGATGTCGCCCAGATAGGTCAGCGCGGCCTCGGCCATGGGGATCATTTCGGGCACGCCGGAGAGCTGGGTGATGACCATCTTCAGCGGGTATCCTTCGTGTCCCGATTCCGTAATCAACTCCCGGGCGCGGTCGGGGTCGAAGGCGTATTTTTCGTCAAATTCCTCGGACCAGCGAGGGTTCCAGCCGGGCAGGCTGGGGTGGAAACCCCACACAGGATGGGGCGATCCGAACCCGCTGAACAGTTCCTGGTTGATCTCCTCACGGTTGATGGCCCGGTTGATGGCCTCCCTGACCCGTACGTCCAGATGTGGGTCCGATGGGTCGTGGTAGGGGCTGAGCGGGGAATAGATGCCGCCCATGACGAAAGCAACCTGGATGGAGGGCAGTTCGCTTTCGACGATTATCATGCCGCCATCTTTGGCCTCGGTGTGAAGGTCGCGGTTGACCTCGGCAATTTGCACCTGGTTGGTGAGCAGGTTGGCCAAACGGGTGGCCGGCTCGGGGGTATTGATCTGTTCCAGCTCAGACCAGAACGGGGTCTGGCGCCAGTGTTCTTCGACGCGGGAGTAGAGGACGTTGCCGCCCACGCCCAGCTGCCGGCTCTCGAACTGCCACGGGCCATTGCCGGCGGGCTTGTCGATGTAGCCCGGTTCGCCCTCAGCGTCCCATTGGTCCTTGCTGTAGATGAAAAGGTTCCCCTGCTGCGCCGACACTACAAAGTCCATGGACGCTTCAGGGCGCAACAGATTGAACTCAACGGTATAGTCGTCCACGACGCGGATATTCTCAAAGAGTTCATCCGGCGTCTGTCCGAACAGGCCGCGGAACAGTCCGGTATCGGTGGCGATGGCTTCTTCGCCGATAATCAGGGCCGCGGAATGGGGGACGTCATGGGCGGTGAACTCGCCCCAATCGCCGTGGAAGGGGACATCCTCCCGGAGGCGAAATACCCACTGGGTTCCGTCGGGCTTGGATAGCTCCCATTCGGTGGCCAACCCGGGTTGCAACGAGCCATCGAAGCGGTCGGTATGCACCAGTGGGTCGGCGAAGGGACGCACCTGGGCGTTGGCCGAGGTGGTGGTGCCCAGCCAGCCGCGCACCAACTCCTGAACCGGCGGGGTCACCGCGATGCGGAGCCGACCGCCCACCGCCTCGGACTGTTGCGCGGCGGACGGGGTGTTGGTGGGCCGGGGCGTGGCGGTGGCGATGACGGGAGCAACTGTCGCGGCGGGTTGGGCGGGTTGGCTTTGCGGTTGGGCCGGGGCCGCCGGGGCCTCGGTTGCCGCCGGCGCGGCCGCCTGTTGCTGCTGCTGCGACGCGGCGGCGGGCTGTTGGGCGGGAGCAGCCGGGGCGGGCTCCTCGGCGGCTCCGCCGCAGGCAATTCCGACCATCAGAAGCAACGACGCGGCGATGGTCAGCGCGATGGTGGGTTTCAGCACGTTTCCCTCCTGCTAGATCCCGTTTGTCAGCGGACGACGAATTGGTTCTCGCGTCCGGATTCGGGTTGTTTAGATTGGGGGCGCATTATATGTGAAACTTTCAACAAATGCACTTGTGTCGTCGGGCAAGGCGGTGTCCCGGTTCCGGGAGCCGCCTAATCAAACTGGTAAGGATAGATGACCTGGATGACCCGGCCGTCGCGCAGGGCGTCGAAGTAGCCGTGGGCCGCCGCGGGCTGCTGGAGCCAGCGCCGGATAATGTAGGCGCACAGCGACGCCAGCTGGCCGCCCACGCTGGTGGCCGCCGGCGCGATCAGCAGGTCGTCGTAGATGTTCGGGTTGACGGAGTCGTTTTCGTCGCTGAGAAATTCGGCCAACGCCAGCGGTATCGAAGGTGTGTCGGAACCGGCCATCAGCATGGCGTAGTCGTTGACGTCCCATACCGACTGCATGATGTCGTCGGGGTTCATCTGGGACATCACGTTCTCGTCCAGGAACATGGTCAGCGCCAGGAGCAAACGGCTGAAAGCCAGCCGCGAGGGATCGTTGTCGCCGTGCAGGGAATTGCCCTCGGTGACGCGGGCTTGCTGGTATTCTTCCTTGTTGATATACGACACCAGCAGCGGCGTTTCCCGGCGGATGAGGATGCTCAGGCAGTCCTGGATCAGTTCGCCGCGTTGTTCCGGGCGCCAGGAACGGAAATCGCCGCGACCCTGGTAGAGGTCGGCGGGACGCAGCTGCGCCGGCACGCCGTCGGCGCCGGGAGGCGCTCCAAAGTGCCGGCGCACCAGGGCGTCGTACTCGCCGGTCATCGATATGTACTGGTTCTCTTGCACCAGCAGTCCGGCGTGGACGTGGTGAGGCTGGCTCGGGTCGTCGGCGCTGAGGCCGGTCAGGCCGGATTCGCTGAGGAAAACCAAGTACATCATAGCCTCCTGGGGCTGGGGACGGCGTGGTTTCGGTTGGGCCGGACTTGGTCATCTCAGGGGCAGGTATGAAACCTGCCCCTACAAGTTACGGCGCAACAGTGCGGAGATCCACGTGGAGGACATCGCCAGTGCGCGGTTCCCACTGGATTTCCGACGGCACCGCCGTGTACTCGTTGGATTCGCCGGCGATGGTAACGCGCAGGGGCTGGCCATACTCGCCGCCGGCGCGGCTGATGGCCTGGAGAAGGGTACGGGCATCGCACTGCAAAGCGCGGGATTCGAGACCCCGCCCGTAGAGATGAACGGGCACGATGCCGGCCCGGCGCAGCGCCTTGACCTTCTTGCCCAAAGTGGTACGCGTTTCAAGTTGGACGGAAGCCGCCGGGGTGGTCATGGTAATTCGGAACTCCTGGAAACGGATGGCGGGGAAAGGCCGCCTGTTTGACGGCATATCATAGCATATAGCCAGACTGGTGACGCACGCGGACTCATCTCTAAGCTGGACTTTGTACAAAAACTAGAAAAGTAGGAAAGGCCGGGTAAGCTGGGTTGACCCCACATCTCACTGTAGGTTGACCTGTGCTTACCCTGCCGGATGCCATTGT
>DAOUJY010000169.1:0-4508 GCA_034421995.1 Dehalococcoidia bacterium
CACAAGCGCAAAACGCCGGCCGTGATAAAGCCCAACGCTACCGGGAGGCCAAAAATGACAATGGCGAGGAAGGGGGCAAAAAACCATCCGACCGAAGCCGTGCTGACCGCAACAGCCAGCAGTGGGATCAGTGCAGTAACCATAATTAACCTCTTGGGTTGATCTGGAAAGTCAGGACCCATCCGCCCGCGGCTTCGATAACCAGTCCCCGGCCGTCGTGGGTCAGCGTTGCGCTTTTGGCGTGTTGCAGGGCAACGCGATATTCAACCTCCCGCTCGAACAGGTCCAGGGTTGTACAGCCTCCCGGTGGGATCCCCAGACTGCCAACCGTATACATGGAAAACCCGCCGGCGGCGGAATCGCCCAGCACATACCCGATGCGGTAGTCCCTGCATCCGGTTGAACCTTGCATCTTGGAAGCCCCACTGTATGACCCCGTAGAACGGAACGCCAGAGTCACGGGGGGCGTCCGCGACACTCCCCGCAGATTATCGTGGGCGTCGCCCATGCCCGTCAGAATCCAGTCCGACCCGTCCAGGGCCGACGGTTGATTGAGCCTATCGCACGGACCTACCGGAGATAGACTCCCCACCCCCAGCGAGAGCACCAGCAGGACCACCAGGCCGATGTATTTCATGTTGCACCTCCGCTCCGGTTGCGCCCTACTCGGACGAACAGTCTGACCAGCAGGCTTCCCAGTGCCCAAACGAATCCGACGACGAACACTGTCGCGCTAAATATGAATACGGCGTTTGTCGCGCCGCTGGTGGTGTAAGAGGCCGGAAGTTGCGGATGCGCCCCTACCACACATACGCACTGCTCGATAAGGGTGTCCCATTGCCCTGCCAAACGGACGGTTACGGCCATGTGCCCAGCAGTGAAAGCGGCGGCCATCAGCCACCAGCCATTGAGCCGTCGCAATGTATTATCATCCAGCCATCGCAGTACCTTCATAATCACTTCCAGAAGTCCAGGTTGCGCCGGAACACTAGGCCCCGACCCCCAACGACAGCACCAACAGGGCCACCAGGCCGACGTATTTCATGCTGTGTCTCCTGCTGATTTGGTTCGCATTCGCTTCTTGCGGACGTATAGACAGCTTATCCCCCACGCCAGCATGGAACCTGCAACGATACCGATGCAGTCCGCCAGCAAATCAACAGGGTCGCACGTCCGCTTTACGATGGGCTGAAGTACCTCGGTAAGAAATCCTAACCCCACCCCGACGATAGCCGTTTGCCAAAGAACCCACCAAATCGGGCGAGTTTGGGGACGCGATAATACCAAAAACAGGACAGCACCGAGAACGGCAAAAGCCGCGACGTGTACACATTTGTCAAATCCCCATGCGAGCGATTCCGGGAACGGGCACGTTTTCTGCATCTTTATGGGGTAGAGGAACCCGACGACGACGGCGAAAACGACGGTTGAAAGTATCGGCCAACGAGCTGCCAAAAAGAATCCCATTGTTGCCTCCTTGTGGTTCGCATAAAAACCGTTGTTACGTAAACCAGTTTGAGCACGGCCACCGGCCACCGGCCCGATTCCGGTTTTCGTCGGGCGGTTTTCTGCGCCCCTGCTGACGGAATCCGCCGTCCTACAGGACGGAATCCGCGCAAATTGACCCCGCCGCGGATCCAATTTTGCGACGGATTCCATCGTCCAGGCCAACCTCTCGCGTTGGCCATCAAAATCGCCCCGCCGTGTGCGCTCGACGGATCTACCAAGCGCTTTCCTGCGAGAAGCCGTATCACCACTTTCAGAGGTTCGTCCTGGAAACCGCTGGCTCTGCCCGACCCGGAATCTGTTCCAGCGGGAACGAGACTACATCGACGCGCTGGCCGGCGCGGGGAGCGCAACGTTGACTCCCGACCATCCCCTGCTGATTATCGAGGCCGACTCTCCGCGGTCTCCCCCTCCGGCATCCAATAGCCCACCCGTGGCTCGGCGAATATGTACCGGGGATTCTCGCCGTCCTCCCCCAGCTTGCGCCGCAACCGCATCAGGTGGGTGCGCAGCACCCGCAGGTTCCCCGGCTTGCCCGGCCCCCACACCCTCCTCAGCAGCCGGTCATGGGGCACCACCCGTCCGGCCTGCGTCGCCAGTTCCGCCAGCAGGTCGAACTCGGTGGCCGTCAGGTCCACCGGGTCGCCCGAGAGGGTGACCCGCCGCCGCCCGTGGTCGATGGCCAGCTCTCCCAGAAGGAAGGGTCCTGCCGGCTCCGGTCCCCAGGGTTCCTCGAACCGGCGCAGGGCCGCCCGCACCCGGGCCACCAGTTCCGTGGGGGAGAAGGGCTTGACGATGTAGTCGGTGGCCCCCTCCTCCAGGGCCCGGGCGATCACCTCGTCCCGCCCGTACACCGACAGGAACACCACCGGCACCCGGGAGACCGCCAGCAGGTCCCCCATCAGCTCCACGCCGTCCACCTCCGGCAGCACCAGGTCCAGCAGCACCAAGTGGGGGCGCTCCTCGGCCATCAGCAGCGGCGCCTCCGCCGGGTCGCCGGTCACCACGGGCCGGAACCCGGCAGCGGACAGGGCGTCCCGCACCGTGCGCAGCGTCATCGGGTCGTCGTCCACCACCAGCACCGTTCCCCCGGCGGGCCCGCCGCCCTGCCGGCTGTGGGGGCTGCGGGCGGGCGGGGCCTCGGGCGCCGCCGGCAACGTGAAGGCGAACCTGGCGCCCAGGCCCGGCCCGTCGCTCTCGGCCCAGATGCGCCCGCCGTGGGCCTCCACGATGCCCTTGCAGATGGCCAGCCCAAGGCCGGTGTCGCCGCCGGAACCATCCCCCTCGTGGCCGGAGAAACGACGGAACAGGCCGGGCAGGTCATCGGCGGGTATCCCCCGCCCCTGGTCGGCCACCGACACCTGCACGTGATCCTCAACCCGCGCCGCGCTCACCCGGATCACCGAGGACTCCGGGGAGTGCCGCGCCGCGTTGGAGAGCAGGTTGCCGATAACCTGGACGACGCGCCGCCGGTCAGCCAGCGCCAGGGGCAGGTCCGGCGCTACGTCGATCTCCAGTTCGTTCCGGCCGCCGGCGCCGGTGAATGCCTTGCGGGCCCGGTCCACCAGGGCCGCAATATCCGCCGGCTCCGGGTCCACCGGCAGGGTCCCCGTCTCGATGCGGGCCACGTCCAGCAGGTCGCCGATGAGCTCCCGCATGCGGTCGGACTGCTCCACGATGATGCGGAAGAACTGGCGCATCTCCGCCGGGTCCAGCTCCGCCGCCGTTTCCAGCAGGGTGGCGGCCGCCCCCCGGACCGAGGTCAGGGGCATCCGCAGCTCGTGGCTCACCATGGCCAGGAACTCGGCCCGCACCCGCTCCTGTTCCTCCAGGGGGGCCAGGTCCTGTATGGTCACCACCACTGACTCCACCGCCCCGTCGCCGGCGAGGATGGGCGTGGCGTTGATCAGCGCGGTCACGCTCCGCCCGTCGGGGACCAGCAGGATGATCTCCTCGGCCCGCAGGGTTTCTCCCACGCTCAAAAGCCCGGCCAGGGGGAACTCCCGCAGGGAGACCTCCCGCCCGTCGGCCCGGCGGCAGGTGATCACGTCCAGGAGCGTCTCCGGCGTCTGGCCTTCCTCCCGCAGGATGTCGGCGATGCGCCGGGCCTCCCGGTTGAAGGAGACGGGAGCGCCCGTCCGGGCGTCGAAGACCACCACCCCCACCGGCGAGGTCTCGATCAGGGTCTCCAGGCCGGCACGGGCCCGCTGCTCCTCCCGGTGACGCCGCGCGTTGGCGATGACCTGGGCCGCCTGGGCGGCGAACTGCACCAGGACCTCCTGGTCCTCCCGGGTGAACCCAAAGCCCGCCTCGTCGCTGCCCACGTGGATGTGCCCCACCGGCGTCCCCCGCAGCAGGATCGGGGCCGCCATGAAGGCGGTCAGCGCCACGGGCAGGCGGAACTCGGCCAGGCCGATGGACCGGGTGAATTCTTCCAGCGGCCCCACCCGCAGCGGCCCGTCCAGACCGGCCAGGTACTCGAACAACCGGGATCCCTCGGGAGCCCGCCACATCCGCTCCACGTCGGCGGGGTCCAGGCCCCGGGCCAGGTGGTCCTCCACCCGGCCCGACTCGTCCAGGGTGGTGATCACCGCGTAGGGGGCGCCGGTCAGGGACCGGGCCCCGTCCATCACGGCCCGCAGCGCCGTGTCCACGTCCAGGCTCTCGTGGATGCGCAGGCTGGCCTCGTTGAGCCGGGAGAGGCGGTCTCCCGGCGGGTCCTCTCCCCCCAACGACGCGCTGGCGTTCTCCAATTTCTCACCACCTGGGGCCGGAAAATCGGGGCCCGAAAATCGGTCAAAAACGGCTCTGATCAGGGCAATTCTAGCAAATTGACCGAAAAGACACCACTAAGTTACAAAACTGGTTCTCAACTTTACCCATTTATTGCGTGAGAGTGTGTACCATCAGTTGCGTCGTCCGCCGGGTCGGTTCTGTTTGAAATTGCGTGGCAAGGCATGATCCCATACCGCGCCCGCAGCGCGACGCTGGCCCCCAATGGC
>DAOUJY010000170.1:0-16107 GCA_034421995.1 Dehalococcoidia bacterium
ACAGACGACCGACACGCTTTCACCGTGCTCACCAGCAAGGACGTGGTCAACACCGCAGAGATGGTCAGCGGCGCGTACCGCTGGCCCCAGAACCCGCGCTGGCAGTTTTTGACGGTTGCCGACCCGGAGCCCGGCTGCCGCTGACGACGCGACTGCAACGACGACTGTAATGGCGCAGACGCTAGCCACCTCCCCATCCGGCCGCTTTCATTCGGTGAGCGCCTGCTGTCGTCTGACCGGTTCACCCCGAACAAGGACGGCGGTTGCTTCCTTCCAGTTGGTAGTTCAGCAGACTTTTCGGGCAAATCTCCTTTGACACTCCAATTTCCAAAGTGCCAAAACGAAAATAGTCCCGGGGTCTCTCGCAAAATCAACGCGAAAGACGACGCTACACTGCTAACGCAGAGACCCGAAAGTGTGCGAAATTGCGGTATGGCATGCAGGGCTATCCTGCCATTTCGCACACTTTCACGTATGCGGGTAAAATGGTCTCACAATCCCAAAAATATTGCCATGGCTGCGGCAAGGAGAAGGAAGGCATCACATTTGCCAAACCCTTATGCGCCCCTTGCTACAGGGAGAATATGTCGAGGTAGCCAAGTCCGCTATCCTGGCCGGTTACTAGGTTGGCACCAACCACGACAATCTCCGGTTAGGTCAAGTCTCTCTCGCCATCCCCCGCTGCCTACCCTCGCCGTCAGCCGCTCTGGCGATGCCCCGTATCATGCCACGAAACACGGCGGCGTGGACGGGCCAAACCGCGTACCAGTAGAGCAATCCGCCCAGGCCCACCGGCTCGAACACCGCCGTCTGTCGGATGACGGAACCGATTCCCCCGTCGCCCGGTTCGACCTCGAACTCCAGCCAGGCCCGACCGGGCAGTCTCATCTCGGCCTGAAATCTCACCATCCGTCCCGGCTCGCAGTGCTCTACCCGCCACCAGTCCACCGCGTCGCCCACGGCCAGCCGGTCGGGATGGGGCCGGCCCCGGCGCACTCCCACGCCGCCGGCCAGCAGGTCGATAAAGCCGCGCACCCGCCACAGCCAATCGGCGAAGTACCAACCCGCGTCGCCGCCGATGCGTCGGATGGGTTCAAAGGCGATGGCCGGCGGCGCGGACACCGGAGCCGTCCGCGTATCCACCAGTCGGGTTCCGAACCGGACGCCGCCCCAACTCGGCGCTTTCCCCGATGACGACAGCGCGTCCGACCACCGGCTCTCCGCAAAATCCCGGTCCTCGTTGCGCAGAGCGGCGGCGATGGCGTCGTTGATGCCCATGGGCGGCACGGCGAAAGCATCCCGCGCCGACGGGTCAGTCACGACGCTGGCGTTGCGCAGGCTGTCTATGAGTTTGCGGCCCACGCGGGCATACAGGGGCGTGACGAGACCGAGCCACAGGCTGGACAGCCGGGGCGTCAATAGCGGCACCGGCAGCATCATCCGCCGCAACCCACGCTGCCGGGCGTACTCCCGCATCAGGCCGCCGTAGGACACCACATCGGCGCCGCCGACCTCGAACACCCGGCTCTCTTCCAATGGGATGGTCAGGCCGGCGTACAGGTATTGCAGCAGGTCGTCGATGGCAACGGGCTGGGCCAGCACGGACACCCAGCGCGGCGTGATCATCACCGGCAGCCGCTCCACCAATGCCCGCACCATCTCGAAGGACACGCTGCCCGAACCGATGACGATGGAGGCGCGGAACTCCAGTACCGGGATACCTGAACTGCGCAGAACGTCCCCCACCTGCCCCCGGCTGCGCAGGTGTTCGGACCGGTTCGGCGCATCTACACCCAGGCCGCCCAGGTAAATGATCCTGCCCACTCCGGTAGCAGACGCCGCGTCGGCGAAATTCTGCGCGCACTGCCGTTCCTCATCGGCAAAGTCGCCGGCCGACCCCAGGGAATGCACCAGGTAGTAAGCCGTGTCGATTCCTGCCAGACCGGCCAACAGCGACTCGCGATCCAGGAGATCGCCCTGTACTACCTCCGTACTGTCCGCAACCCGTTCCCGCAGGTATTCGGGGCGGCGAGCCAGGCAGCGGACATGGTGGCCTCCGGTTTCCAGGACCCGCAACAGCCGCCGGCCGATATAGCCGGTGGCTCCGGTCAGCAGGATGCGAGGATGCTCATCTATACGTCGGATGCCAGCCATGGTAATGTTCCGTGAACCAAGGTTATTGAGTTATCAACTTAATCTTATCACCTCGACTGTTCGCTACTGGTTGGGTTGTTTCTCCGACGCACATCCTCACTTTGGAATTTGTCAGAATCAAGATTTGCCGGATTTGGGGATTTCCAGGATCTATCCAATCCTGTCAATCCTATGATCCTGAAAATCCTGATTCTGACAATTTACGGCGTGAGCAGAATTTTCCCCGTAGTCTCCCGCCCCTCCAACCGGCGGTGCGCTTCGGCGGCGTCTGCCAACGGCAGGTTCAGGCTGACGTTCAGCTTGATTTCGCCCGACTGCACCCAGTTCAGACACTCCTCGGCCCGTTGCAGCAACTCCGCGCGCGTGGCGGTGTAGTCACCCAGCGTCGGCCGGGTGAGGAACAGCGAGCCGTTGCGCAGCATACCGGAGTCCACCGCGCCCACCGGGCCGCCGGCCTGCCCATAGAGGCACATGCAGCCCCGCCGACCCAGCACACGCAGGCCCTTCTCAAAGGTCGTCGCGCCCACGGCGTCATAGATTATCTTGACGCCCTCGCCGCCGGTCATCCGGCGTACCTCTTCCTCGAAGTCCTGCTGGGTGTACAGGATAACGTCGTCGGCGCCGGCGCCCCGGGCCATCTCCGCCTTCTCGCCGGTGGACACGGTGGTATAGACGTGGAGACCCATGCGCTTGAGCATCTGGATGAGCAGCAGGCCCATGCCGCCGGCGCCGGCGTGAACCAGCGCCCGCTGGCCGGCCTGCAACGGCGCGATGTCGTTGACCAGGAAGTGGGCGGTCATGGCTTGCAGCAGCGTGGCCGCCCCCGTCTCGAAGGCCATGTCGTCGGGGATGCGCACCAGCAGCCAGGCGGGAATGGCCTGCTGCTCCGCGTAGGAGCCGGTGTGCATGGCGTAGGCCACCCGGTCGCCCACCGATACCTCGGTTACGCCATCGCCCACGGCGATGACCTCGCCGGATGCTTCCCGGCCCGGTGTCCACGGAAACGCCGCCGGCGGGTTGGTGCCCTTGCGGCTGGACACGTCGGTGTAGTTGACGCCGATGTTGCGGATGGCGACGATGGCCTCGCCCGGCCCGGCGGTGGGTTCGGGCATATCCTCGTATTTGAGCACGTCGGGACCGCCAACTTCGTATGCCTGGATGCCTTTCATGGTCTTCAACCTCCAAGTACGGATGCCATTCCGGTTACGTTTTCGATTTCGGCGATGCCGCGGAAACTGTCGATTGCCTCCTCGATGTGGTCGGACGGCAGGATGTAGCGGGTGCAGTACAGAAACTTGGCCTCCAGCTCCTCGGCGTCCAGGGGCATGGCCGGCGAGCCGCGCGGGTGGTCGATGCGATGCCGCAGGGTTCTGCCGTCGGCCAGGCTCACCGCCACTTCCGCCGGATGGAGCGACAACGGCGATGCCGGCAGCGTCGCCTCCACCGACACTCGTTCCATCATCCCTCGCACCCCCTCATCCTGCACCGCCACGTCGGAAAAGAAGTTAATGAGCGGCGGCCCGTGGCACAGGGTGGCGGCGGCAATGAAGGCCAGACAGCCGCGAGCCTGCCAGCCGTCTTCCGGCAGCACGTAGGGCAGCAGTTCCAGGGTATCGGCGGTTACGCCCACGTGTACGCCGGCGATCTGCGACGGCTCAAAGCGGTGCAGTTGAGCCAATCCGAGGGCAGCGTCAATGACGCAGTGGCTGGCCGGATGGCAGGGGTACAGTCGAATTGTGATGCCGGGGTCGCTCAAGCGCCAATGGCGTCCCAGATCGGCAAGGACGTCCGGATTTGACACGTCTGCGCCCAGGGGGGCGGCGACCTCCTCCCGCGCCATCAGCGCGGCCATGACGCCGTGCATGGCGGCCCAGCCTCCGGCCAATGCTGACGCTCCGGGAGCCATGTAGCCGACGCCGGTATTGCCCACGCCGGTGGCCAACGCTACCGCGTTAGCCAATCCGCTTTCGTCCCGGCCCATGAGCATACCCGATGCCGTGGCCGCTCCCACCGAACCGGCGTAGGCGCGGGTCTCCGGCGCGGCGGACAGGCGGGCGACGACCTCGCAGCCGGCGGAGAAGGCGGCCAGCGTCGCTTGTCCGGAGTAGCCGTGCATCTCGCCCAGCGCCATCACCGCCGGAAACACCGCCGCCGTCGGCCGGCCGCCGGTGTCAACCGTGTTGTCGTCATAGTCCAGCAGGCGCACCAGCGCTCCGTTGACCAGGGCGGCGTACACCGGGGAGGTGCGCTGCCCCATGCCGATGATGGTGCTGCGCCCGTTGCCCCCCATCTCCCGGACCACGCGGGCGATGGCGATGCCGTCGGGATGGGCCGCGCCGGCCAGCGCGGCAGCGGCGGCGTTGAGCATCATGTCGATGCTGAGATCGGTAACTGCCGGCGGTATGGCTATTTCGCCATGGACAACGCCGGCCGCAAATTGGGCGATTCGCCGGGAGAAGTCGATAGGTTGACTGGTCATGGTGCGGCAAGGATAGCGGCGGGCGTGGGATGGCGCAACGCGGCGCTTGCGTTCACGCCTGTCAGCTTTTGAAAATTGTCAGAATCAGGATTTACGAGATTTCAGGATTGACCGGATTGAAACCATTTAGCGGCGGAACGTCCCCAATCCTGATAATCCTCAAATCCAGTAAATCCTGATTCTGACGATTTCCCGAAAGTGTGCAGCGTGGAGCGTGGCACACTTCCATTGCGTATAATGTTACAGCACTACCCCACCAACCAATGCAAGGAGCGATAGCAATGACGACCACTGATCAGCAAACCGGTCTCAAACCCTACGTGGTCCACACCGTGGGCGACGCCTCGGAGACCATCCAGACCCCCGGCATGGTGCGCCAGCCGGCCATCGTGCCCGGCAAGGGCGACACCACCAAGATCTGGATGGGCAAAGTTACCGCCGCGCCCCGCGAGAAAGGCCCGCCGCACACCCATCTGGAAGCCGAAACCGCCGCCTACGTGCTGCGGGGACACGTCCGCGTCTATTTCGGCGAGAACTTCGAGGAGTGGATCGAAGCCGGCCCCGGCGATTTCATCTTCGTGCCGGCCAACACCCCCCACATCGAGGAGAACCCCTACGACGAAGAGCAGGAGGGCATCCTCTGCCGCGCCCCGGACAACCTGGTGGTGAACCTGTAGGGCGTTTCACGTAGGGGCGAATAATCATTCGCCCCTACCCACATTTGACCCCCGTTGCGATTTGTTGAATAATCACCCTGCCGCCAGCCTCAGCCGCTAACGATGGCAGACGGCGGACCCATCAAGTGAAACCACGAGGAGGAACCCCCTAATGGCAGACGTGAAAGTAGAAGTGCGAGCCAATGGCCCCCTGCGGGTCACCGGCGAGATTGAGATTGTTGACCAGAGCGGCAACAACTACACCATTCCCGAGGGGCAGTGGGCTACATTCTGCCGCTGCGGACAGTCCAGCAACAAGCCCTTCTGCGACGGCACCCACCGGGACGCCGGGTTCGAGGCCGCCAGCGAAGCACGATAGCTGAAACTCGTCAATAGCGCTGGAACATGGTAGGGGCAGGTTTCAAACCTGCCCCTACTGACGTCGGGACGTCAAACACCGCCTCACGATGTGAAACAGGCTATAATCTGCGTACCAACCGACTATAAGGAGCTGCACCATGGTAACCACCACACCGGCCCGCGCGGCCGCCGAGCTGATTTTCGAGCAGTACCGCACGGTGCAGCCCTTCCAGCGGCTGCCGGCCGACCTGTTCCCCAAGACGCTGGAAGAAGCCTACGCCATACAGTTGGAACTCCACTGTATGCTGTCCTCCCTGTGGGGGCCGCTGTCCGGCTACAAGCTGGCCTACACCACGCCGATCATGCAGGAACGGGCCGGCCTGGACCACCCGGTGCTGGGCGGCGTGTTCCAGAAGACCATACTGCGCTCGCCGGTGGTGCTGAATTTCACCGAGTACGTGAATTTGGGCGTGGAGCTCGAGGTCGGCGTCACGCTGGGCAAGGACCTGCCGGCGTCGGGCGCGCCCTACACCCGGGAAACCGTCGCCAACGCAGTTGCCGAAGTCGCCACGGCCTTTGAGATCGTGGACATCCGCACCCCCGACGACCTCACCACCGAAGAGCGCACGCTGATGAGCGTCGCCGTGAACATCCTCAACTCCGGCGTGGTGCTGGGCGATCCCGTCACCGACTGGCAGAGCGTGGACCTGGTCAACTGCCACGGCGTGATGCAAATCAACCACGAGCAAGTGGGCGAGGGCTACGGCCGCGATGTGATGGGCCATCCTTTCGAGCCGCTGGTCTGGCTGGCTAACGAGCTGTCGGCCCGCAACCATCCGCTGAAGGCCGGCGATACCGTCATCACCGGCAGCCTGGTGCCGCCCACGCCGCTGGGTTTCGCCTCAGAGGCCCGCATCTCGATTGAAGGATTGGGCGAAGCCATCGTGGTCTGTGCCTGATCCGGTCGTTACCCGCCCAAGGACCGCTGCTACCGCTGCGAGGCTTGCCATGACCACCAAGCTGCCGAGAGCCGGCGCGGAAATCCACTACCCCGATTCGGATGATGAGCCATTGCCGGACGGACGTTACCAGGAACCCTACTTCACCGAAATCGTCGGCACGGTCCGTGAGCATTTCCGCGACCGCCCGGACGTGGAGGTGAGTGGCAACACGTTCATCTACTATGAAGAGGGCAATCCCCGGCGGTTCATATCGCCCGACCTGCACGTGACCCTGGGCGTCACCGCCGAGGGGTTTGCATCCATGGACTACCGCAACACCTATCTCGTGTGGGAGATTGGCAAGCCGGCCGATTTTGTGCTGGAAATCGCCTCCGAAAGCACCGCCCTGCGGGACGTTACCGAGAAGCGCGTCCTGTACGCGCGGATCGGCTTCGGCGAATACTGGCGATTTGACGGCAGCGGCGGCGACTTCTACGGCGAGGCGCTGGTCGGCGAATACCTGGGCGCCGACGGTCAATACCATCGGTTTGACGTTGCTCCCGACGAGGACGGCCGGCCCCATGGCTACAGCCCGGCGCTGGCCCTGTGGCTCTATTGGGACGCCGGCCAATTGCGGTTCTACGACCCGGCAACTGGCCGATGGCTGCTCAGCCGTGCCGAGATAGTCGCCGCCAAAGAGCGGGCGCAGGCCGCGCAACAAGCCGCAGAAGCCCAGGTAGCCGAGCTGCAAGCGGAACTGCGCCGTCTGCGCGGCGAGCAGTCAGCCTGACCCGCCCGTCTCAACCCACAGCGCATAAACGACGCGACGCGGCAACCCGGTTGCGGCTACCACATCCGCCACCGCGTCGCGCCCGCGCATCCCGGCCGCACGGCGTTCCGCCAGGCTTTGGCGAGCCGTCTCCACGATGTCGCCCGCATCAGTATCGTTATCGGTTGGCACAGCGGTTGGCCCGATGACGATGGTGAATTCGCCCCGTGGCTCCGTGAAGTAATCCAGCGCATCGGATGCCGTTCCCCGCCAGACCTCTTCATGCAGCTTGGTGAGTTCCCGGCATACTGCCAGCGCCGGGTCTCCCAGCGCATCAGCAATATCAGTCAGCGTAGCACGCAGGCGGTGCGGCGCCTCGAACAGCACCAGCGCCTGATGCAGCCGAGCCGCTTCGGTGAGCGATTTGGTACGCTCCACCCGACGGCGGGGCAGAAAGCCCAGAAAGACGAAACGGTCGGCGGGAAAACCAGCCACGCCCAACGCCGCCGTCACCGCCGACACGCCGGGAACGCTCACCACCTGATAACCAGCGTCAGCAACAGCGGCCACCAATCCAGCCCCCGGATCGCTGATGGCCGGAGAGCCGGCATCCGTCACGAGCGCGACGTCGCCGTTTGTTAGGGCTTCCAGCAAGCGTGGCAACTGTCGTTGCCAGTTATGCTCGTGGCAACTGATCAGCCGGGGCTTGGCCTCCAGACGTGCCAGTAACCGCCGCGTAACCCGCGTGTCCTCGGCAGCAACCAGCGGCACGGACGCCAATATCCGCGCCGCCCGGAAGGTAATGTCCTCCAGGTTGCCGATAGGGGTGCCGATTACGTAGAGGGCGCCCATGAGGGTGGTTTCCCCCTACGGAACAACTGCCAGCGCGCTTCCATCCTCCAGCCGATACACGTAAAACTGCCGGTCAATGGTGAACACCCTTCGCAATCTCAGCTGTTCCGCAGCCGCTACCAGCGACGCATCTCCCAAATCCATGGGAGTGTCCCGGTACCGCTCCATCAACGCGGCCATGCGGGCAGTTTCGGACGGCGTCAACTCGTGGAGGACGAGTTCCTGCCGGAAGTACATACGCCAGAGGGCAGCTTGAAAGCGATAGCCGCCCCTTTGCCCCAGCACGTGCATGGCTTCAGCAAAGCAGGGCCAAGTGGTCAGCAGCGGCTCCGCCGGCAATTCCGAAAACGCAATAGCACATATGTCGTGGTACTGATCTGTACCGTCAATCAGGCCGACCAGCGCTCCAGCATCGGTCAGCGTCATTGTTTTTGCTGCTCTTTCTCCCGCAGGTACTTGGCGAATTCCGCGCTTATGCGCTGATGCTTTTCCCCAAGTATGTCAGCAAATTCTTTACCGCTCTTGGAGGCCGATACCCGGTAGTTGCCGTAGTTAGGGTCATCTTTGCCGTCCACGATGCCGATAAAGGTGTCCATCTCCATAAAGTCGGCCAGCGTCTCCGGCCGTTTCTTTTTGTCGGCAGCATTGTCGTAGTGGTCGGTTGGTTCGTTATTTTTTGGAGTAGTCATCTGTGGGCCTCGCAAAGGGACAACTGCTACCGGATTGTAGCACGGGCCTATGATAAGATGGCTTGGCCCTTTTGAGTGGCCCATGCTTTTCGAGGAGTTGCGTTTATGCCGGAGTTGAATGGTGGGCACCTGTTCATTCGTTGCCTGAAGCAGGAGGGGGTGCAGAAGGTCTTTACCATTGTGGGCGACACCATCCTGCCCCTGGTGGACGCTGCCGCCGATGAGGGCATCGAGTTCATCGACACCCGCCACGAGGGCGCGGCGATGCACATGGCCGACGGCTACGCCCGCATCACCGGCCAGCCGGCGGTGGCCCTGTTCACCGGCGGCCCCGGCTTCGCCAACGCCATCTCCGGCCTGCCCGCCATCTACACCTCCGAAAGCCCCGTCATCTTCGTGGCCGGCTGTGCCGAGCTGCCGGAAAAAGGCCAGGCCACCTTCCAGGAAATCGACCAGGTGGCCATGGCCGCGCCCGTTTCCAAGGGTTCGTGGCTGATCCACGACACCCACCGCATCCCCGAGTTCGTCGCCACCGCCTTCCGCACCGCCATGAGCGGACGCCCGGGCCCGGTGCATCTGACCCTGCCCATCGACCTCCAGGAAGCCACCATCAGCGAGGAAGACCTGCCGTCCTATCTGCCCCAGGAATATCGCAACATGGGCCGGTCCCAGGGCGACCCTAAGCTGATCGAGCAGGCCGCCAACCTCATTGCCAACGCCCAGCGTCCCGTCATCATCGTTGGCAATCCGGCCCGCTATTCGGTGGAGCCGGCCCAGCTGGAAGCGCTGGCCGAGGCCACCGGCGCGCCCATCTTCACCGTCGAGCAGGCCCGCGGCCTCATCGACGACCTGCATCCCCTGTGCTTCGGTTATGCCGACGGCGCGCTGAACCGCACCGCCCGCAAGTTCCGCGAGGCCGACGTGGTGTTGCTGCTGGGCAAGCGCCTGGACCATCGCTATCGCTACGGCGGCGTCTTCTCCGCCGACGCCAGGCTGATCCAGGCCGACCCCTCGGAGGCCGAGATCGGACGCAACCGGGGCGTCGCCGTGGGCCTGCTGGGTGACCTGGGCGCCATCGTGGACCAGCTGACAGCGGCGGCCCGGCCCAACCGCAGCGTCGGCCCCTGGATAGACGCCCTCAAGCAGGAACGGACGGCCTGGCTGGACAGCCTCCGCAGCAACGCCACCGGCGACGCCCCCATGCACCCGCTGGACGTGTACACCCGCATCGAGCACCTGGTGGACGAGGATACCTTCATCGTGCTGGACGGCGGCGACTACGTGCAGTGGGGCCGGTGCTACCTGCCGGCCCGCAAGCCGGGCCACTTCATGCGCCTGGGGCCGCTGAGCCACCTGGGCGGCGCGATACCCTACGCCATGGCCGCCAAACTGGCCTACCCCGACAGCAAGGTGCTGGCCTTCATGGGTGACGGCTCCTTCGGCTTCTACACCATGGAGTACGACACCTGCATCCGCCACAACCTGCCCATCACCGGCATCATGGGCAACGACGGCAACTGGGGCATCGACCGCACCTTCCAGTTCGCCTACTTCGGCCGCGACGTGGGAACCGCCCTGCGCCCCGGCGTCCGCTACGACCAGGTGGTCGAGGGCATCGGCGGCTACGCCGAGCTGGTGGAACAACCCGAGGAAGTGGCCCCGGCGGTGGAGCGCGCCATCAACTCCGGGCGCCCGTCCCTGGTGAACATATCGGTCAAATCCGGCGCCAGCCCCCTCGCCGACGCCATGATCGCCCGCCGAACCGGCGGTTAGCCATGGCTTCACCTCAACGGCGTTGGTCGCCTCCGCCGGCTCCCCCAATCGGGAGCCGGCGGGTCATTTTGGCGCAATTTCGGCGCAATTCGGGAAAAGTCATAATAAGTCATGCAAATTGGCCGGATTAATCATACCGGATGATACGCATATGGTGTATATTCTGGTAGCCCGTTTCACACGGGCTGCGGTTGCCGGAACTTCCGGCGCCGCGCTGAACTGCGACCTGCGTAGCGTTCTGCGTCATCAGCGCGCCACGCCGCCGCTCCGGCATGGAGGTAAGTCCGGAACCCGGCGCCGGTCGCGGGTCAGCCATCACCGCCGCTAGACGAAACATTTAGCGATACGCGAGAGCGGGGCACGCCGCCCCGCCCGCAACGGAGCGGTAATGGCTGACCTTTGGCAGCAGGCCCGCGCCCGCCGGCAGCGTAACCGGCGCGGCGGCGAACCTGGGACCGACGCCGTCCCGCGGGCCTGTCCTCAGCCCCCCCCCCCCCGACTTTTGCGTTAGCAAAACCGGCTGTTCCGGCCGGCTTCCCGCGTTTCCTTGGCATATTGCTTGTCCTCGGCCTGCTGGCCCTGGCCGCCGGAGCGTCGGTCCCGGCCAGTGTTCAGGCGCAGGGACAGGGCGCCATCGACCTGAGCGTTGCTTTGGAACCCTTGGACGGGGGCCTAAGGGGTAGCCAGCGGCTCGATGTTTATATTCAAAACACCGGGGAGCTGGACGCCTACGACGTTGAAGTGGTGATTACCGTACTTCCCGAAAAATACCCTTTCGAAACCGACAGTACTGCTCCCATAGGCACCCTTCACTACGGACCCGCTAATGTCATAACTTGGAGAATTCCCGTTCTGGAGAGCGATAAGTCTTATATTACATTTCTAAGCAACGACAACCTCCCGGGCACGGGCGAAGCCCCGGACATGCTGCATTTCACCGCCACCATCAGGGAGAAAATCGCCGACCGAGAGCCCGATATCACATTAAAGGACAACGACGCGGAAGCCTGGCAGAGAATAAACGCTCATGATAGATCCAATCATGTGTATTCAAGACCGGGAGGCTATTTCATTTCGGCGGAGGTTGACGATCCTTTTCCGGAGCCCGGAGATCCGGTGACTTTCAGCATTAGGGCCGAAGCAGGAGAATTTCAGGGCGGAGAACTCTCTATGGGGTCAGACGACTTCCAGGTGCATATTGAACTTACCGATGGGCTTACCTACCAGAGCCACACCGTCACTACGGACGGGACGCACCCCTATGTTCCCACCCCCACCTATAACTCAGACACAGGCTGGTGGGATATCGGTTATTTTCCACAACGCCTCATCAGGAATCACCTTTTGACGCTGAACATAATCGTGGACTCCGATAAGATGGTGAACGAGCAGTGCCTAACCGCCACGCTGACTGCCGTCCCCCCGGAGGTGACCGGGTTTGGTGACGACAACTACGCGAAGATATGCCTGGGCATGCCTCCGACCGACAGGAAAGTATTGCTCACCAAGGGGCAGACCGACTTGGTCGCCTTATATCGTTGCGTAGGCATTACCGCTGGTCCGTGCGACAGTGACGACACCCTAGAGATGGTAGCTCTAGGGGGAACTGCTACCCAAGCCGCGGGCGCTGACTACCGAGCATTCCGACCGGAGAACGTGGTGGTCCAAATCTCAGACCCCGGAGGGCGGCAAAGCGGTGTGGCGAACCCGGTATGGCGCTCCGGCAGCACCTGGACAGGCGATAATACAGCAGGCCTTATACCGGGCGTGGTGGCCTCAATGCGCGAGCCTGTCACTCCGAATTATAAGGCCCACACCTCTGCCATCAGCGGCGTGGACACACTGCCGGGCAGCATGAAGATCATAATCGCAGATTACACCCCAGTCACCATCTTGGACGTGGACAACATGCCGTCCGGTGGTCCTTTAGACCTAACCGCCACCGGCTCTTCCCCAGACGCAATTACAAATATATTGTTTGTGTTCGGGGCCCTCGGCACCTATGTTACAGACATAACGTTGGGATCCACGGACAAAAAAGGTACCACCGCTACCGCAGACGACGTCACGTACACTGACACGGGCCGCTACACCTTCCACGTCGGCCCAGTGGCTGAGCTGGAGGTGCGGGACGCCGGAGCCAACCCGGAACTGTCCACCGACCAGCAGGCTTACACCATCACCGCGGTCAACAACGGGCCGGACGCCGCCCCTGCCGTCCGGGTGACCAGCCTTCCCACCGGCGTAACGGAGTACGTCGCGAGCGAGGGCAGCTACGACTCGGCCAGCGGCGTGTGGACCATCGGCGATTTGAAACATAAGGGAGTCCGCCTCGCTGCCGGTAGGAGCGAGGGGCCGACCCTGACCCTCATCACCGATGCCGCGACGCCCCCCGACATCACCGCCGCCATCGCCAACAACCAAGACTACACGCTCTGCATCGACAGCGATGGCGATGACGTGGACGCCGCTTCCGAGGCAGCCTGCACTGCCACCAGCGGCAACACCTGGCACACCGTCAAATACTACGACCACATTACGGGCAACAACACGGCGACCATCATGGCCCGGGCCGGGACCGGGGTGGGCCATCCCGACGCGCCGACGAACCTGAGGGTGGTGGAAACCCCGGTGGCCAACATCGTGCAGTGGGAAGCGGTAGCGGAAGTGAATGGCTTTCCGGTGACCCACTACCAGGTGCAGCGGTCGGCCAGCCCCTGGGAAACACTGTCAGACAACCCGAAGGGAACGGTGTTCGCGGACATGGGGGACGGCGCCGCCAACGCGTCCTACCGGGTACGGGCGGTGAACCGGCTGGACGTGCCGGGGCCGTGGTCCCAGCAGGCAACTCCCCACCTGAAGCCGGGCCGGCCGAAGTCCTTCACCGCCGCCGGCCAGAGCGACACCCAGGCCGGGCTGTCCTGGAGCGCGCCCGACCCCGTGGCCGGCGTAACCGTCTCCGGCTACGACCTGGAGTTCTCCAAAGACGGCGGCGCCACCTGGACCTCGCTGGCGCCCCCGGCAACACTGGGACAGAGCGCAACGTCCTACACCCACACCGACGCCGCTCTGACGGCGGCCAGCCTGACGCCGGTCATCCTCCGGCAGTACCGGGCGCGCACCGTGGGAACCATCGATAGTTCGACGGTGAAGAGCGACTGGGCCACCGCCACCCTCGCGCACCCCAAGCCGGGCGTTCCCAAGACCTTTGCCGCCGCTGGCCAAAGCGAAACGCAGGCCAGCCTGTCGTGGCGCGCGCCCGCCGCCGTGACTCACGTGAGTGTCACCGGCTACGAGCTCGATATTTCCACGGACGGCGGCACCAGTTGGGCCACGGTGACGGGGACGCCAACGCTGGTCGGAACGACCTGGTCCCTGCCGCACAGCGACCCCGGCCTGGCGGCCGACGCCGTCCGGCAGTACCGGGCGCGGACGTTGGGCACCGTGGGCAGCGTGCCGGTGCAGAGCGACTGGGCCTACGCCCTGGCCACGGAAGACTACCCGGCTCCGGGCGCCCCCCGGAACTTTGCAGCGCGGGCCATCAACCAGTCGCAGGTCAACCTGTCGTGGAGCGTGCCCGAGACCGTGAGCGGCGTAGCCCACACCGGCTATCACCTTGAATTCTCCTCGGACGGCAACACCTGGACCCGGTTGGCGGACGACCAATCCAGGACCGTGCTGCCCGCAACGGCGACGTCCCACCCCCACGTCAACAACGCGCTGGCGGCGGGGTCCCTCCGGCAGTACCGGCTGCGGGCCGTGGGCACCGCCAACAACGCCGTCTTCGAGAGCGGTTGGGTTTTCGCCAGCGCCGCCACCGAGGCGGTAGGCCCGCCGCTGGACCTGAGCGCCACAGCCCACGGAAGCGGCCGCATCGACCTGACCTGGGACAAGCCGGGCTTCGGCGCAAGCCTCGTCACCGGCTACCGCATCGACTACACCCCGGCCTCTCCCGAGGAGTGGCAGACGGTGGAGCACGGCTACCGGGCCGACGCCAACCCCAGCCGGTACGAGCACACCGGCCTGAGTCCGGGGCAGGAATACTGCTACCGGGTCGCGTCGGTCTACGCCCGGGGCACCGGGCCCTTCTCCACGCAAGCCTGCGCGGCCACGGACGCCGTGCCAACGGACCTGCCGGGCCAGCCGGAGAACCTGCGCGTCACCCAGGTGGGCAGCGACTACGTGACGCTGGAGTGGGACCCGCCCAGCGTCGGCGGCGCGGTGGAATACTACCAATGGCGGTCCAACTCCCACGATCCGGCGGAGGTGTCGCCCCGGACGGCCACCAGGGTGCGGGTCGGCAGCCTGGCGCCCTCCCAGACCTACGACTTCCAGGTGCGGGCCGGGAACTCCGCCCATGGCCGCGGCCAGTGGTCCGAGCCGGTCCGGTCCAGGCTGAACGAGGCCGGCGGCGCGGTGGTGGCGTCTCCCACGGAGCTGGAGCTGGAGGTGGCCAAGGGCGGTACGGGCCGCTTCAACGTGAGGCTGAAGCGGTCCCCAGAGTGGCCCCTGCAAGTCTATTTCCACTCCGATGGGCCAAGCTGCCTGACCGAATCGCTGAGCTACCAGCAGGCCAAGATCCTGCTGCCCTCCAACCCGCCTCCCGGCATGGCATTCTCGAACGACGACTGGAAGGGGTTCTGGAACGACGACTGGTGGGGTCCGCCGGATGACCGGCACGCGGCGCCGTGGAACGGGGGGCATGACATCGAGCTGGACGCCTCCGGGTGCGAGGACAGTGCGACGGCGGTGGTCAACTACGATCTCGTCAGCCTTCCGTTCAGCTACCTGGATGGGATACCGCTGTGGGAGGAACTGGGCCTGGATCAGGAAAAGTGGGAGGCTGATTGGGGCATTGACCCGCTGGACGGTATCAGCGGCCCCAGCGTGAAGGTGACGGTAACGGTGGAGGACGGCGCCGTGTTCCGCCGTGCGCCGGCGGGAGAGCAGGGCCTGGCCCGCGCCAACACCGGCGGCACTGCGCTCAACGTCAGCGTCACCCTCCCGCCGCCGGCCGCCGTCCGGCGCCGCGAGGAGCGGGGCCTCTACGGGTCACAGCTGGCATGGGACTGGTGGGACTGACCAAGAGCTGTAGCCGTTCAGGCTCGGAGCGAGCAGCAGCGGCGCCCCAATCTTATACCATCCCGTTCATCCTGTTTATCCATGCAAATTGTTCCTCATCCGCAAAGTGGCTACGCGCAATGACAATCCGCCCCTTGCATACCAGCACATCAGTTCGCTACACTATACCCCACGCGTCGTAGATGCGCTTGCGGCGCGCCAGGCAGCAAGCCCAAGGCCACGGCCCGACTGCCAAACACCACATTTGAATATCGGGTTCACAGGGTTCAGGTAACACGGCCAACCGCTGTCCGCCGTACACGGACGGCACGTCGGATCTCATGCACCGCTGGCTATCGCTCACAGGCCGGTA
>DAOUJY010000171.1:0-9479 GCA_034421995.1 Dehalococcoidia bacterium
GCGACCAAGCGGGCCGGCCTGCTGGCGACGCAGGCGATACGGTTCCAGTCCAACCGGCCGGTGCTGACGCGCATCAAAGAGACCGGCGACATTTTTGCGGCCATATCCGACCAGGATTGGGTGTTGGCCGGCGCAACAGTGCATACGTCAATAATCTGCTTTGACGACGGGAGCGAAACGGAGCGAGACTTGGACGGTCGAACGGTTGTGAACATCAACGTTGATTTGACCTCTGGTCACGACTTGACGCAGGCGCGACGATTGGTTGATAACCGGAACATAGCGTTTCAGGGCGTCGGCAAGGTGGGAGATTTCGATATATCCGAAACTGTGGCAAATGAGATGTTGGCTCAACCGAATCCGCATGGTCGTCCCAACTCGGACGTCATCAAGCGGTGGGTAAATGGCACTGACATTACTCAACGCTCGAGGAATATGTGGATCATCGACTTTGGAGTTGATATGCCAATGGATGACGCAGCTTTATACGAAGCGCCATTCGAGTATGTCAAAGAAAAAGTGATGCCGACACGTATAAAGAACAAGATGAAATGGCGGGCGGAAAATTGGTGGTTGCACGGCTATCCGGCAACCACGATGCGACAAGCGTTGGCGCCGTTGCACCGATACATTGCAACACCAAAGGTTGCTAAGCATCGCTTTTTTGTGTGGCTCAATACTGATGTTTTGCCTTCCAACTTGATAATCGCAATAGGCAGCGACAGTGCCTATATGTTCGGAGTGCTGTCATCATCTATTCATGAACTATGGGCGCGTCAAGTTGGTAGTCAGTTGAGGGAAGCAGACAGTGGTGGGACTTACACGCCGACCACCTGCTTTGAAACCTTCCCGTTTCCGCGTCCCACCGACGCCCAGCGGGATGCGATCGCCGCTGCCGCCGCCGAATTGAACCGCCTGCGCGAGGGCTGGCTGAATCCGGAAGGATTGAGCGCGGCGGAATTGCGGCGGCGGACGCTGACCAACCTGTACAACCAGCGTCCCACTTGGCTGGACAACGCCCACCGCGCCCTGGACACGGCGGTGGCCGACGCCTACGGCTGGCCGGCGGACCTGCGGAGGGGGAGATACGGGAGCGACTGCTGGCGCTGAACCTGGAGCGGGCGAGGTAGGGGTAGCCGCTCCGTTGAGGATTGTCCGTAATCGTCAGGGCGGATGCCAGTCAAAACGTGTCCCGAGTTCTTGTAGCATTTCAAAGGTGTTGATGCAGCGTATGTCGAACCGCTTGCAGAGGTCCGGTAGCGGCACCTTTCTTCTTGCATCCGGGGCGGATACTTCGTTGGTTACGACCACTGCGTCGTGGACCATGGCGTAAGCGGCGAGCCAGCCGTCCGCTCCTCTGGCAAAATCGGCACGAGCGACGTCGTTGAATTGGGGGTTGTCCTGTACCCAATCAATTATTTGACGATAGGCATTGGCAACGGGCTGTGTTGCGGTGGTGGGAAACCAATCATTGGTCGCCTGCTCTACCCAGGCAACGAGTGCAGACGGTGAGAGTATCTCATCGTACACCCGGTCGATAATCGCCAACCTTCCATTGGCGAGGTAGTGGGCCAGGCAATCCCAGAAACCGGGGCACAGCGTTGGCGAGTAATAGTGATGGTACGCTGCCATCAGGACGTTGGCATCCGGCAAGTACCGAATTTGAAGCCGATTCGTCATAGCCGAAGGCCCATTCTTTCCGGCATATTCTGAAAAGTATCGCCGCTCAATCCGGTGAGAACGTAGGCTTCACGATAAGGCAGGCGCCCAGACCTCACGGCGCGAACTACCGTTTCCGCGAAGCGGCGGCCAATGCGCCAGCGCTGCGTATTCCAGAAATTGCCGCCGTCCGTTGTTTGACGGCTACGGTTTCCCTGGGTTTTGTTGGTACTGTAGAAGTCAAAAAAGGCATCGCGGTCAATCAAGCCCAGGTCAAGAGCACGCCGTGCGGCTACGATGCGGCTGACTTTAAAATGCCGAGCCGTTTGCTGGTAGGGGTTACGGTATTCCCCGGCGTAGGACCAGAACTCTAGAAATTCGATTTCCGGTATCAGAAACTCCGCAGCTATCTTGTCGCATAGTTGTTCGACGTCGTGTTCCGATGGCAGGAGCGCCTCAAAAGCGGAGACCCCTCCCTCTCCGATGAACAGGTGCGCCAACTCATGGGCCAGGGTGAACATCTGGGCTGCCTTGAAGTCGGCGTTGTTCACGAAGATGAGCGGGGCGTAGTCATCCACCAGGGCGAAGCCTTGAAATTCGTCGGGTTTGAGCTTGCGGCGCGTGTTGTTGCCCACGACGCCGTTGAAAACCACCAGGATGCCGACGCCTTCGGCGCTATCCCGCAGGTGAGAGAGGGCGTCGGACCAGGTGGGAGCCAATGCCGCCCAGTCGTCGTCAAGCGCCAGCGCATCGCGCATCGCGTCGGCGACCGCTCCGTAATTCCCATTGGGATGGTGCGCGCCGACGAAATCCAGAGGCGCGGCGCCGGTTTCGATCAGCTCCTCCCGCATCCAGTCCTGACGACGCTGCATCGCGTAAACCGTTTCCAGCAGGTCGGGGCTGGGTTTCCCCGGCGATTCGTTATCGCGGGTGCGGAAGTCCCGGATGGGAAGTGGCTCATCGGGAGGGAGGGTGAGGAAAAGATAGCCCAGTGGCGTCCGGGTGGCATCGGCCAATTTTTCTGCCCAAGCCATGCTGATTTGGCCGGAGCGTTCCCATTCCAAGATCCTCCCGGCATTCAGTTTGACTTTGCTTGCCAGCGCGTCTTCGGTCAGCTCGGCTCGTTCTCGAGCCCAGCGCAATACGCCAGGCTGCAATCGCAACATTTCGGTTTGACTAGTCATCGTGGCGCCATCAGGCCGCGATGTTAGCGAAATGGGTAACAATCCGTCAAACAGGCGTCCACAGCACACCCGCAGCTCAGCAGCGCCCGCACCGTCTATCTGGAGCGGCTGCTGGCGCTGAACCTGGAGCGGGCGGATGCCGGGTAATGGGCCAGAACGGATGTTAGAATGGTGCTACAGCGACGCCAGTCGAGGTGAAGCCAATCGGAGGAGCGCAATGTCGGAACGTAAGGTTACGGTCAAAGGGCCGCCGCCGGAGGGTTTCGTTGAACAGATCATAGCGGAGTACGGCAGCCTGAAGGCTTTTGAGGAAGCGGAAGCTAAGTGGGACGAGTTGGTATCGCGTTTCTTTGAACAGGGCGAGGCGCTGCGGAAGCTGTATCCTGATAAGTTCGCCGCCATGGCGCCGGGCGACGTGCTGATCATCGCCGATACCCTGGAGGAACTGCTCCAGCGCATTGATGAGCAGGGCATCTCCCGCAAGGAGGTGATTACCGACTTTCTGGACGTGGAATCGGGGCCGATGGTCGTATGATTGTCGGCACACGCTACTTCCGGGAACCGGCCGTCCTGTCGTTCAGAGACTACACGGTACGGCAACGCTACGGCTACCGGATCAGCGTGAACATCGCCAAGCCGAGCGACGTGGGCACGCAACTCCCGTCGCTACTGGGCCGAGACGTCATCCGCCGCTGGCGTATGGACTACGACCCTACGGACAACAGGCTGGAGTTCACGGTTCGCGATGCGGACTTCGCGCTGGATACCGGCTGACTGCACCCGGCTCCGACGCCAAAGATTATGTCCCATTGCGCCTGTGGAATCCCGTCCGCCGCAGCGTCTCCTCCAGCACCCACCCCGCATCATCCGGCCCGCGCACCAGCAGATGGGGCTTGGGCACGGGCTGGTCGGCTATGGCCATGCGGGTATAGACTTCCCAGCCGGCGTCGCTCTGGGTGGGGTCGGCGGCGCCGGAGGCCCGGTCCTGCATCCGTTTCCACACTAACCCCGCGCTGGCGGTGAAGCGGATGATCAACGGGTCAACGCCCACCATCTCGGCGGATGTGTACAGGGGGGCACGGACGCCTTCGTTGAGGTTGGTGGCGTCAAACACCACCGAATGGCCGTCGCGCAGGTAGCCACGGGTCAGGACGTGCATGGCGGCGAAGACCCGACGATGCTCCCGCCGGCTGTAGATGGGCTGCGTCACCAGCAGCTTGCGCGTCCGGTCGCTGTTAAGCCACACGAAGGGAGCGCGTGCCACCAGTTCACGGGCGAAGTGGGACTTGCCGGTGCCGGGCAGTCCGCAGAGTATCACCAGGCTGGCCGGGCCGTCCTGCGGCGGCGGCAACTCGCTGGACATCGCTTCGCGCAGCCGGGGCAAATCCCGGGGGCGCAGCCCGCCGGCCGTCCAGAACTTGCGACGAGGCCGTGGCGCTGAACCGGACAATGCCGTCCACCTTATCGGTTGCGCTGACTAACCGTGTGTCACGATAACAACGCGCGCACCGCGTACTGGATCACCACCAACACCACCATCACCACCAGGGGACTGAAGTCAATCATCCCCGTCTGCGGCAGCATCCGCCGGATTGGGCCCAGCACCGGCTCCGTAAGCGAAAACACCACGTCGTAAAGCCGCACCAGGACGTCGGGCGCGCCGCTGCCCTGCATCGTCATGTACTGGACGACGAAACCCAGGATGATGCGCGCCAGCAGCAGCAGGTAGCACAGCGTGATGAAGAAGGTGATGAACTGGAGCATGACGAGGTACTTACCGCAGGTCCGGTGGAGGGTCAGCTCTGGCCCAGCCGGATCGATTTGAGATAGGCTGCGTTCACGGCGTCCACCAGCGCCGCCGGCACGCCGGCCCGTTCCAGGGCCTGCAAACCCTCGGCGGTGGTGCCTCCCGGCGACGTTACCATATCCTTCAACTCGCCGGGATGCCGGCCGGTCTCAGCCACCAATTGCACGCTGCCCTTCACGGTTTGCAGAGCCATGCGCCGCGCGACGTCCCGGGGCAACCCCACGTACACGCCGGCGTCAATCAGGGCCTCCACGATGAGGAAAACGTAAGCGGGTCCGCTGGCGCTCAATGCCGTCGCCATGTCCATGTACTTCTCATCGTCAACGTAAATCTCGTCGCCGATGGTGGACAGGATGGCTGCGGTGGTGTCGCGGTGCGCCTGGCTCACCGAGGACGCGCAGGTCCACATGGTCATGCCCGCGCCGATCTGGGCCGGCGTGTTGGGCATGACACGAATGATGCCGGAATGCTTGAAGCCATCCGACAAGGACTTCATGGGGGTTCCGGCAACGATGGACAGCAGCGATTTCTCGTCGGTGAATTGGCCGCCGATGTCGTCATAAACCTTGTAAAGATCCTGAGGCTTGACCGCCAGCACGACCAGATCTGACCCGTTGACTACCGGCTCGTTAGCCGGAGAAACGGCAACACCGTACCGCTCCGCCAGGTAGTCGCGCCGCGCCGGCACCGGCTCGCCTATCATAACGTCGCCGGCCTGGGCGACGCCGCCGTCGAGCATCCCGCCCAGGATGGCCTCGGCCATGGTGCCGCCGCCGATGAAACCGATATTCATTGCGCTAACCCTCGCCTGCGCCATCCGTAAAGCCGCGCTCCAGAGAGAATCCCACATCGGACGTATCGCCGATCTCCAGGTCTTCGTTGCCGGTGAGGCGGCGCAACCGTCGCAATTGAACGTTGCTGGTGATGGTGAATGGGCGCGGTGGAGTAGTCGTCAAATTGCTGAGGAACGGCGCTACGCCTTCAACCCTGCGTATCATATCGGCCAGTTGCTCGATGCTACGATGATTCTCGTAAAAGTTTTCGTGACCGACCCGGTATGCATCCGTCATGGCATCAATCTGAGCCGGGTCCAAGCCGTATTCGAGTGCAATCTGAAAGCCTACCTCACGAACATCTCGGTGCGACTGATGTGGCCAGCCCCGTTGTTCTGCGATGGCCTTCAGCGGCTGAACCACTGCGCCCCAAGCCTTTTCACCCGCTTGCAAACGGTTGCCCGCTTCCAATTCCTCGCGGGCATGGATGATCATCCGCCGGCAAATCCGGCGACGGTCTTCGGCGCTTTGCGCGCCATGGGCCGGCAAATCCGGTGCAGTAGCCATAGCCCTACTCCTCGCTCCCCACCACAGGCGGGTCCGCCAAACCGTGCATCAGGGAAAATCCCACATCGGACGTAGCGCCGATCTCCATGTCTTCATTGCCGGTGAGGCGGCACAACCGTCGCAATTGAACGTTGCTGGTGATGGTGAACAGGCGCGGCGGCATGGCTGTCAGGTCGATCAATGCCTCCACCACCCGCTCAACTCCGTCAATCATCTCGGACAACTCTTCCGGGCTGCGGAAATTTTCGTAAAAATTCTCGTGGCCCACGCGGTACGCTTCCGAAAGGGCCTGCGCCTGGTCACTATCAAAACCGTATTCCAGCGCAACTTGACTCATGACCGCGTGCACGTCCTGATGGGACTTATGCCGCCAGCCGCGTTGTTCGGCGATGGCTTTCACTGGATGCACCACGGCGCCCCAGGCTTTTTCACCCGCCTGCAAGCGGCTGCCCAGTTTCAGTTCTTCGCGAGCCTGGATGATCATACGCAAACTGATCCGGAGACGGTCTTCGGTACTCTGGGCGCCTGGCGGCGGCAGATCCGGCGCGGTACTCATGGCGCTAACCCTTGCCCCAGCCATCGGTTAGGCCGTCGCCACGAGCGAATGCCACTGCCATCCGAATGGACTCAACCATGGAAGTATGGTCGGCCAGGTTCTTGCCGGCGATGTCAAAGGCCGTGCCGTGGTCAACCGAGGTGCGGATGAAAGGCAGCCCCAGGTTGGCGGTGATGCTTTCCTCGAACCCATAGACTTTGACCGGGATGTGTCCCTGGTCGTGGTACATGCAGAGGGTGACGTCGTAGCGGTCCTGGATGGCCTGGTGGAAGATGATGTCCGCCGGCACCGGGCCCATGGCGTTGATGCCCTCGCTCTGGGCCTGCTGCACCGCCGGCGCGATCTCCTCCGCCTCTTCGTTGCCCAGCAGGCCGCCGTCGCTGCCGTGCGGGTTCAGCGCGGCCACGCCGATGCGCGGGTTGGCGAAACCCCATTTGCGGAAATTGTCGTCAGTAAGGCGGAGGTAGTCGAGGATCCGGTCTTTCTTCACGTAGTCGCAGGCCACCCGCAGGGAGCGGTGGGTGGTGAGATGCACCACCCGCAGGTTCTTGGCCATGAGCATGGTGGCGACGGTCTTGGCACCGGAGAGTTCCTGCAGCAGTTCCATGTGCCCTATGGCCTCGTAGCCGGCCAGCGCCGCCGCTTCCTTATTTAGGGGAGCGGTGGCCAAACCGTCAACAACGCCGGCCATGGCCAGCTGTCCCGCCTTGCTCACCCACTCCATGGACGCCTTGCCGCAGGGCACGCTCAACTGCCCTACGGTGATGTCTTCGGCATTGAGATTTCCGATGTCCACCACGTCCACCACCGAGGAGTTCTCGCCGGCGGAAGTGGGATCGTCGGTATGGTTGATGCCCAGGGATGATCCAGTGAGTTGGACCGCCTGCTCCATGGCAAAGACGTTGCCAACTACCACTGGTCGGCAATATTGATAGATCCTGGGGTCGGACAGGGCCTTCACCACGACCTCCGGGCCGATGCCGCAGGGGTCGCCCATGGTAATGGCGATGGCGGGGCGCTGAGCGCCGGAGTCGGTTGAAGATGCCATGTCGAGCCTCGAGTTGGGGGCGGGTTATAGTCCAATGCGCGGCTGATTATAGCACGCCGGCTGCGGCCATCTGTCTGAATGGGGAGAGAAACTTGGGGGCAGTTTCGAGACCTGCCCCCAAGCGTTCCATGATATGCCGGGCGGCCGGGTCAGGCGGGTTTGCGGGCCGACACCTTCACGCTGGCCACGTTCAGCGGCGCTTCATTCTCGTCAAAGCGCAGAGCTTCATCGGTAGTGGCGATGTCCACGAAACCTGCGGAATCCATGCGGCCCAGGTAGGTCTCCCGGTATTCAGCGCCGCCGATGCACGATGCCCAAGCTTCGGCGTCCGTCAGGCGCGGGCCATCCGCAGTCAGCGCCAGCATATCGGAGACGTGCAACCGGCCGCCGGGAGCCAACACGCGGAAGGCTTCCCGGAACACCGCGTCTTTGTCGGGAGAGAGGCAGATCACGCAATTGCTGATAACCACGTCCACGCTGGCGTCGGGCAGGGGAATGTCCTCAAGGTGGCCTTGGATGAACTCGACGTTGGCGAGGCCCATGCGGTCGCGATTGGCGTTGGCCAGGGCCAGCATCTCCGGTGTCATGTCGAGGCCGAAAACCCGTCCGGATTCGCCCACCTGGTCGGCGGCGATGAAGCAGTCGATGCCGCCGCCGGAACCCAGGTCCAGCACCGTTTCGCCCGGTCGGAGGTCGGCCAGGGCGGTGGGGTTTCCGCAGCCGGCCGACGCAGCCATCGCCTCGACCGGAAGGCCCTGCAGCTGCGCATCGTTGTAGAGCCTCATGGCGTGCTCGGTGTCCGCCGGGCCGCAGCAGGCTGCCTCAGCAGCGCCGCACTGGTCGGCCGCCGCATCGTACCCGCAATCATCTGCCCCGCAGGTTCCGTGGCCGCAGTTGTCCGCTCCGCATCCGGCAGCCTGGGCCGGCGTAACGTCGGTCAACTCGATGACCCGCAGTGCCCGCTGGCCGTAGTGTTCCTGCACGGCGTGGCGTATGTCTTCGGTCAAAGATCCGTCGGTATTGTTCGGCATCGTCGTCATCAGCGCCTCCCATCAGGGTTGTGCAACGATTCACATCATAGGTAAGCTTCATGCTACGCCGCCCAACGACGGGCGTCAAACGCTACCCCGGTCGGGTAGTGTATCTGTTTGAAATTGGCGGCGCATTTCAGTACATCCGTTGCATGGACATCACGGGATGGTTTCGTGATAATCTCCCCAAATTTCCTTTATAGCAACGGGGTATTTCATGCCTACTGGACCGAAGGGCGAGAAGCGCCCGGCCAATCCGATTGAAGCTGGCATAATGGTAGCACGCATCGCCGTGGGCGACATTGAAGAGGAATGCACGGAACAGCCCACGCCGACACCCAATCGAGCCGAGGGAGGCAAGAAAGGAGGGAAGGCCAGGGCCAAAGCCCTGACGCCAGAAGAACGTTCCGAGATCGCCAGGTCCGGCGCACATGCGCGTTGGTGCGAAAACGACGAACCGGCGGCTGCGTAGCATTAAACAAGGGATTGTGAGACCATTTTACCCGCATGAGTGAAAGTGTACGAAATTGGCGGGATAGCCAAGTATGCCCTGCCGCAATTTCGCACAGTTTAGGTCTCCGCCTTAGGCGCATAGTGTCGTCTTTTACGGTGGTTCGGGGAGAGACCCCCGGGACGATTTTCGTTTCGACATATTGGATATTGGGGTATCAGAGGGCTTTGCCCGAAAAGCCGGCGTTGCAGCAGTGTCGTCAGCGGCAGTCCGGCTCCGGGTCCGCAACTGTCAAAAACTGCCAGCGCGGGTTCTGGGGCCAGCGGTACGCGCCGCTGACCATCTCTGCGGTGTTGACCACGTCCTTGCTGGTGAGCACGGTGAAAGCGTGTCGGTCGTCTGT
>DAOUJY010000172.1:0-11690 GCA_034421995.1 Dehalococcoidia bacterium
CAGCACGTCGGATCTCATGCACCGCTGGCTATCGCTCACAGGCCGGTAATCGTATTCCCCGGTACCGCATAGACCAGTACGGCGGGTTTCACCACCGCTGCGCGAGGGTCGCCGCTCCGTCTGTCATGACGGGGCAACCGCACCTTACTCCCGTCATTCCGGCGAAAGCCGGAATCCAGGCGGGGAAGGGTGGGGGGCGGTCAGCACGCGCAAACTTAGGAAATCAATTCGCAGCCCACGCTCTCTGGCCGTAGCGCCGACAACCTGAACCCCCCAACCCGAAGCAAACCAACCAAACCACCGACCAACACAAGGAGGAAAACCGGAACCAACAGCCCAACGAAACCGCCAGTTTCGATGCGAAAATCAAGCGGATTATCAACCTAACCACCTAAAACGTAACGCTGCCACGGCCGACCGGCGCGTTGACAGCGTTATGTACGAGAATTACACTCGCCTCGACTGAACCGCGGATAATCTAACGCCCCTTATGGCCTGATAATGCTTTCCACCGACGTTTCCGATGCCATCGAATTGATGTTCGAGACCGGCTGGACCGACGGCCTGCCGGTTGTGCCGCCGTCCGAAGACCTGGTACGTCGGTTCGTGGAGACTACCGGCCGCGGCGACGACGAACTCGTCGCGGAACTGCCGCCCCTGGGCGGACGGGCCACCGTCGAGCGCATCGCGGTCAACGCCGTCATGGCCGGCTGCGTGCCGGAGCATATGCCGGTGGTCATCACCGCCCTGGAAGCGATGATGGACGAGCGGTTCAACCTGCGCGGCGTGATGTGCTCCACCGGCATCCACACTCCGCTGCTGATCGTTAACGGCCCCATCGTCAAGGAACTGGACATCAACGGCGGCTACAACTGCTTCGGCTCCGGTTGGCGGGCCAACGCCACCATCGGCCGGGCGGTCAAGCTGGCCCTGCTCAACCTGGGCGGCGCCATCCCCGGCGAGACCAACAAGGCCACCTTCGGCCACCCCGGCGCCTACACCTACTGCGTCGCCGAGGACGAGGACGCCAACCCCTGGGAGCCGATGCACGTCGAGCTCGGCTTCGCCCCCACCGACAGCACGGTATCGGTGTTCCCGGCGGAGGCGCCGCACAACATCATGTACCACGCCTCCCACTCGCGGAACTTCCTGACCGTTCTGGCCGACACCATGTGCACCCTGGGCAACGTCCAGATGTACGTCATGGGCGACACCTTTGTGGTCATCGGCCCGGAGCACGCCAAGTTCCTCCACCGCGACGGCTGGAACAAGCGGGACATCCGCCAGTTCCTCTACGAGCACGCCCGCAAGCCGGTGCGGAAACTCCGCCAGGGCGGCCCGCCCCAGGGCGACTCCCGACGCGGCCACTTCTGGCCCCGGTACATCGACGCCGACGATGACGATCAGATGGTGCCGGTGGTCCGCGCCCCGGACCGCATCAACATTTTCGTCGCCGGCGGCGCCGGCGGCCCCCACTCGGCCTACCTGCCCGGCTGGGGTTCCCGCCGGGTCACCCGAAAAATCGAACGTTGATTAGATTGTGGCGAATAATCAGGACGATTGCAAAGTCTGCTAACTTTCCGCTCATGGTGAGCCTGTCGAACCATGCTCCGCCGTTGACAGCATCCTTCGACAAGCTCAGGATGAGCGGGGCAGGAAGATTCATAGACTTTGCAATCACCCTGGCGAAGAATAGAGGTAACCATGACTGTAACCGACTACCAGGACCGGATGCGGGAACTGGGTTTGGCCCTGCCCATCGACCCGGAGGCGGCGTCCCGCTGGCGAGCCGCCCCCCGGCTGGACACCATGCACCACAAGGTCGGCGGCTTTCTGGGCAACCGCAAGTCCAACGCCGATCTCCTGCTACGGAACGTCGGCGAGCGGCTGGCCAAAAACCTGGAACTGGGCGACATCATCGCCGTGGACAAGTACGTCTATTCCCGGCCGGCCGCCGATGAGATCATTAGCGATCTCTCCCAGCGGTGCGACTTCGTGGTCACAGCCATTGCCGATTGAGGCTCCTGCACCGCGTGCAGTGTGCACGACGCAATGGCGCTGGAGAACCTCGGCATCCCCACGGTGGTGCTCTGCACCGACCCGTTCCTGAACTCCGCCTTCCGCCACGCCCGCACCTTCGGCCGCCCCGACTTCCACCCGCTGGGCATCCCCCATCCCCTGGGCGGTCTGACCCCCGACCAGGTCTCGGCCCGCGCCGGCGAGTTGGAGCAGGCGGTCATCGATACGCTGACCACCTACTAGGCTGAAGCCGTGAGGTTCTTTATATGACCATTAACAGCCAAAATCCGGCGAGAGGCCGGGCCTTCGAACAACGAGTAGGGCAATACCTTACCAGGGAGGGTTACGACGTTAACCCCGACTACGAAGTCGAGGTCACCGTCAATGGTCGTCTGAACAAGGCACACAGGTTCGATTGGGGCAGTGGCGACTTGTTGGTTGAATGCAAGGCCTATAGCTGGACTGAGGGGGGTAACAGTCCAAGCGCGAAATTCGCCACGGCCAATGAAGCGATGCTGTACTTTGTTGCTACCCCAGCTTCATACAAGAAGATGCTGTTCATGCCGAAGACTGAAAAAGTTGGCAAACTGAGGCCTGAGACATTGATAGAGCACTATGTGCGACGCTACGGGCACTTTATCCCTGACGGTGTTGAAATCTACGAGTTGGACGAGAGCGACCTTTCCGCGACCCGTGTTTGGCCACCCCAAACTAACTAGCGACAAACACACATCAAGCACAGGGGGAAGATATGGTTACCGTCGGCAATGGCAAGTACACCTACGAACAGGTCGAGAATTGGGAGAAGCTGCCCGAGGGATGGGCGCTGGGACAGACCGCCATCGTCACCGACTCCGAGGACCGGGTGTATCTCTTCAACCGCGGCGAACACCCGCTGATCGTCCTGGACCGGGACGGCAACTATCTCGCCTCCTGGGGCGAGGGCGTTCTCACCGACGCCCACGGCATGTTCATCGACGACGACGAAAACCTCTACCTGCCGGTCAAGAACAGCCACGTCGTCCTCAAGTACGACCCCAGGGGCAACCTGCTGATGACCATGGGCGAGTGGAACCAGCCCTCGGACACCGGCTGGTCGGGGAACTACAGCGACCCGGTGGTCCGGGCGGCCGGGCCGTTCAACAGCCCCAGCGACATCGCCATTTCTCCGGACGGTCTCCTGTACATCTCCGACGGCTACGGCAACGCTCGGGTGCATCGGTTCACCCCCGACGGCGAGCTGGTGGACTCCTGGGGCGCGCCGGGGAAGACCGCTCCCGGCGAATTCCACGTCCCCCACGGCGTCTGGGTGCATACCGACGGACGGGTGTTCGTGGCCGACCGCGAGAACAACCGGATGCAGATCTTCGACTCCGAGGGCAATTTCCTGGAGCAGTGGACGGACCTGGCGCGACCCTGCGACATCTACATCGACGACGACCTGGCGGTGTACGTGCCGGAACTGGACGGTTTCATGTCCATTCTCGACATCGACGGCAACGTACTGGCCCGCTGGGGCAGCCCCTCGGACGCAGGCTGGGGCACCGGTGGCCACGCCGTCTGGGTAGATTCCCACGGCGACATCTACGTGAACCAGAACCTCGAAGGCCAGCGTCTCATCAAGTACCGCCACGTCGGAAGCTAGGGCCTCACGCATACCCAGGTTCGGGAGCTCGTCAGAATCAGGATTTCCAGATTATCGGATTTTCAGGATGCCGCCGTGAAAGCGATAACCAATCCAATCCTGCTAATCCCAAAATCCGGCAAATCCTGATTCTGACAATTCACAGGAACGACGGCGTGACAGGGTGACGATATGCGCGTTGGTTATCAGGTCGGGCAGGTGGTGCAGCGGGACACCATCGACCATCAGCAACAGTGGCAAAACCACCTGGAGCAGTTCCGGGCCTCCCGCGACGCCGGGTTCGACATCTATGGCTGGGCCCACCACTACCTGATCGACCCCTTCCAGCACTTCCAGCCGTGGCCGGTTCTGGCGCGCTTGGCCGCCGAGCCGGGCGACATGAAGCTGGCCACCTCGGTCCTGTTGCTGCCGTTGCTGAACCCGGTGGAGGTGGCCGAGCAGGTGGCTACCCTCGATCACATCGCGGAAGGGCGTTTCATCCTCGGCATCGGGTTGGGTTACCGCCCGGAGGAGTGTGAAGCCTTCGGAACGAGGATGTCCCAGCGCGGCGCCCGCTGCACCGAGGCTCTCGGCTTGATGCGCCGGCTGTGGAGCGACGAAGAGGCGACCCACCACGGCCGCTACTACAATGTGACCGGGGCGCGGCCCACCGCCCGCCCCTACCAACAGCCTCACCCCAAGATCTGGCAGGCCGCGATGAGCGATCCTGCGGTGCGTCGGGTCGGCCGGGGCGGTGACATTCTCTACGTCGGACCCGCCCAGTCGAACGCCACCATCCGGCACCAGATCTCCCTGTACCATCAGACCCTCGATGAGAACCGCCACGACCTCCCCGAAGATATGGTCATCGTGCGCGAGTTCTTCTGCGCCGCGACCCACGAGGAGGCGCTGGAGCGCGCAAGGGCCAACTTCGCCAAGAAGTACGAGGTGTACGCCTATCACGGCCTCCACGGCGCCGACGACGAGCTGACCCGCAAGGTGACCGGCGACCTGGAAACGCTGATGGACGACACCTTCCTGGTGGGCAGCCCCGCGGAGTGCGTCGAGCAGATCGCCGCCTATCACGAAATGGGGTTCACTGACGTAGCGCTGCGGCTGTTCTACCCCGAGATGTCCCAGGCCGAAGTTTTGGAGCATATCGACCTGGTGGGCCGGGAGGTCATACCGGCGTTGCACGCCCTGTAGTTCCCCCGGCGGACCGCCATCAAGGAGGACGCATGACTACCCAGACTACCCAGCCGACCCTGCTGACCATTGGAGACTACGAAGCCCGGGCCAGGCAGACCATGCCCCAGGCCCTGTTCGACCGGCTGTTCGGCGACCTGGGCGCGCCCGACTGGATCACCAACACGGCCAACGTCCAGGCCATGAGCGAGGTCAAGCTGCGTCCCCGAATCCTGGTGGACGTCACCGAGAGGGACATGACCACCACGGTTCTGGGCGAAGAGATCAGCATGCCGGTGATGCTGGCCCCCACCGGCACCCACCAGCGCGCCCACCCCCTGGGCGAGTTGGCTTCCACCCGGGCCGCCGGCGGCGCGGGAACCATCCTGGGCCTCAGCACCGCCTCCAGCTACAGCATCGAGGAAGTGGCCGAGGTTGCCACCAATTCCCTTTGGTTTCAGCTCTACTTCTTCCAGAACCGGGAACTGACCGAGATCCTGGTGCACCGGGCGGAACAGGCGGGCTACAAGGCCATGATGCTCACGGTGGACAACCTGGGCGCCAACTCCCGGGAGCGGGAGCACCGTTACGCCTACACCCTGGACCAGGAACGCACCCTGAAGAACTTCGCGGGCATCGAGCTGCCCAACCTGCCCACGCGGGAGAACTTCGCCGAGAGCTTCGAGCATGGGCTCAACTGGTCCGACCTGGAGTGGTTGCGCTCCATCACCTCCATGCCGCTGGTCATCAAAGGCGTGCAAACGGCCGAGGACGCCCGGCTCTGCTCCGAGTACGGCTGCGAGGCCCTGGTGGTCTCGAACCACGGCGGCCACGCGCTGCAGGGCACCGAAGGCACTATCGAGATGCTGCCCAAGATCGCCGACGCCGTGGGCGACCGGCTGGAGGTCTATCTCGACGGCGGCGTCCGCAAGGGCGCCGACGTGCTGAAGGCGCTGGCCCTGGGCGCCCGGGCGGTCTTCGTGGGCCGGCCCATCTTCTGGGGCCTGTCGGTCAACGGCGAAGATGGCGTCCGCCACTGCCTGGAGATCCTGCGCGCCGAGCTCAGCGTGGCCATGGGCCTCTGCGGCGTGACCGACGTGAAGCAGGTAGATCGCTCCGTTGCCCAGGACCCGGGCGCGGACGGCGCCGGCGGCGTGGTCGGCGACTTGGAACGCCTGGCCCGTCTGCTGGACCAGGGCTACATCACCCGCGAGGAGTTCGAGTCCCTGAAGGGCCGGCTCCTGTAAGCCCGGCGGGTGGCGCAACTGCTGAACCGGTAAGCTTTGACGCATCCGGTCAATCCGAACGGGAAGGTTCCGGCGCGTCGGTCGTCCGTGATCGACCTCGTCTCGCCAACGTAATCAAATGCGACAACCCCAGCGCCGCCCACCCCGGCAGGGTGAAAGATGCCATCACACCGGATACAAACAGCGTGAACGGGGTCATGCCGCCGGGACCGGAACAGCTGAAAATGTCGCCGCTTTCGCAGTTCACCACGAGTAAACCGACGAAAAGCAGGAGCAGGCCCGAGATTCCCACGGACGGTATCCAGAGCGTGAGCGCAAACCCGGGGAATTTCCGGCGCACCAACCACAACGAGAGATTTAGGAAGGCGGCAGCCGTCAACAGCGACACCACCTGGTACAGCAGTTGTTCTCGGAAGTACCACAGGCTGGAACCTTCTCCCAGCGCAATCACCGCAAACCAGAGGGCCGGCGCCCACAGAGAACCCACTGCAAGTTTACCTATCGGCAAATTCCCGGCGCCGTTGACGAGATCGTAAAGTTTCCGTTTCATTGTGTCATCTCCCCAAGGTTGGGCAGTGTTCGGCGGCTTGGTTATGCTTGCGCCAACAGGCTCGAACCGATCAGCGCCAGGCCGACGACGATCAGAGCTATGTGCACCGCAACCAGGGTCCACCGACCCGGCCCGAAGGGATCGTCCAGGAATCGGGGCACCGGCGCCAGACGGAACCAGAACCAGAGGCCCAGGCCTCCGCCCATGAGCACCCCCGCAGTGGTCATCAACCAACCGACCCGGGCGGCGCCCCATTCCGCTGGCAAAGCCGTCAGGCAAATGGCGATGAGGCCACTGCCGACCAGGGTCGATGGCAGCGCCAATCCGTAGCGCGCCACCGGCCAGCGCAAACTGGAGATCAGCAAAACCGGCATCAACAACCAGCCCGCCGCCAGGCAGATGCCGACGAATACGGGGGCTTGCAGGGTTGCGAACTGAAAGCCCCAGATCAAGCCCAGGGCAGCCACGCTGGTGGCCGCCAGTCGGATGACGCGGACGCCGAATCGGGCGTCCCGCGTCATCTCTACTGACGTTTGCACGCATAAGAGAGCAATCGTGCCCGCCATGATCCCGGTTCCCGCGCCGGTCAGGCCGCTGTTGCCATACATACTGCCTTCTCCTCGCGCCGGGGCTGCCGAGCCGTGCGCACGTGATCGCGAAAGGCGTTCCGGCGACCGGCTTTGGCATCCGCGGTGTATAGCTGACTCCCCAGTTCGATGAGGCCGTGTTGCAGCTCTTCAACCGACATTTGGCTGGGCTGGAAGTTGACGTCGAACAACGTGCATTTCTCCCAGGCGGTTTCGTCCAGCAACCTGCCTTCGCCAAGAAGCCGTGCGTACAACGGAGTCCCGGGGAAGGGCGTCATAACGGTGATCTGGACCTCGCACAGGCCGCTGTCCTCGACAAAGTCCCGCACCGCCGGAAAACAGTCCACTGTATCGCCGTCCATCCCCAACACGAAGCAGCCGTTGACCGCGATGCCATGGGACTGGATGCGGCGGATGGCCTCCCGGTAGTCGTCGAGACGCTTCCGCTTCCAGTTGTTGTTCAGCTCGACGCCATCCAGGCTTCCGGCGGTGGGGCTCTCGAAGCCGATCAGGACTTCAGCGCAACCCGACTCGCGCATCAGGTCAAGAATTTCGGGATCGTCGGCCACGGCCACGTCGGTCTCGGTGAACCACTTGACGCCTTCGTCGGCCAGCGCCCGCAGCAATTTCTTCGAATGGGAACGATTGACGAACGAGTTGTCGTCGGCGAATTCTATGAAGGGGCGCGGCCAGATCTCCTTGATCGCCCGGATCTCCCGGATCACGTTTGCCACGGGCTTCAGCTTGTAGCGCTTTGTCATCATGATGGAGCTGGCGCAGAAGTTGCACCGCCACGGGCAGCCGCGCTGGGTCTGCACCGTGATCCGGTTGTATTCGTCGGGGTTCAGCAGGTCGAAACGGGGCAGCGGCGAGTCGGCAAGATCAAACTCCTGCCCGCCGGCGCTGTAGATGCCGCCCAGGCAGCCGTTCCGAAAGTCCTCCAGCACCCGGGGCCAGGTCAATTCGGCCTCGCCGACCACCACCGCGTCGCAGTGGCGGATCGCCTCTCCCGGCAGCGCGGTGGCGTGGTGGCCGCCGATGACCGTTTTGACGCCCGCCGCCCGGTACCGGTCGGCCAGGGCGTAGGCGTCCTTGACCTGGGCGGTGAAGGTGGAGATGGCGGCCAGGTCGCAGTCCGGCAGCCGTTCCAGCTTCCTGAGGTCCGGCACCTGGTAGTACTCGACCTCAAAGCTTTCCGGCGTCATCCCCGCCAGGGTCAGCAGGGACAGGCTGGGCAGGGAGGCGATCACCTCCCCGCGCTCCATGAAGCCCGGCATGGTCATACCCAAGGCCGTCAGCTCCTCGTTGTAGGCGCGCACGCCGCTCATGGCTATCAGTGCAATCTTCATCGTTCTTTCTCCTCTCGCTCAACCGTCGGGCTACGACGTTTCGCCGGTGCCATTCCGCACGATTGGCGCCGTCGTTATGGTTGAACTTTCGTTTGACCAAATATTATGGTCAAATATCTGACATATCCATAACGGTTTGAGTTATAATTATGACGGTTACATGACAGTTTGCGGAGAACGGCGCGTTGCGTCTTGAATGTCGAGCGGCGACCGGAGGTGAGCATGGCGATCAAGGAAGACCGGACGGCAGCGGATGTGCAGGCGTTGCAGGACCGCCTCACCAGGCTGAGCGAGGCCAGCCTGCGCATCAACGAGGACCTGGACTATCACAGTGTGTTGGAAGAGGTGACCAACAGCGCCCGCGTCCTGACGGGCGCGAAGTACGCCGCAACAACAGTCCTCGACGGCACCGACCGGCTGGACGAGTTCGTCACCTCCGGCCTGACGCCGGAAGAACATCGCCATCTGGCAGATATGCCGGGAAGCGCCGAGTTCTTCCGTTACCTGAACGACACGCCTGACCCGCTCCGCATCAACGATTTGGCCTCATATCTGAGGCCGCTGGGCCTGGCTGAGTGGAGTCCGCCCGTGGCCGTGGCTTCCCTGCTGGTTGCACCCATCCGGAATAAAGGCGTGCGGTTGGGTGCCATATACGTGACGAAGGGGGAAACGGGCAGCGAGTTCACCCGGGAGGACGAGGACACCCTGGTGATGTTCGCGTCCCAGGCGGCGCTGGTCATCGCCAACGCCCGGAGGTATCGGGACGAGCAGCGCGCCAGGACCGACCTGGAGGCCCTGATAAGCACGTGCCCGGTGGGGGTTGTGGTCTTCGACGCGAAATCGGGAGCGCCGGTGTCGTACAACCGCGAGACGCTGCGGATAGTGGAGGGCATCCGGCCGCCCGACCAACCCGTCGAGCAGATGATGGACATTCTGAGCATCCGGCGGATTGACGGACGGGAAGTCTCCCTGGAGGAGTTCCCGCTGGCCCACCGGCTGAGAACCTTCACCGCGCTCCGCGCCGAGGAGGTCGTGCTGCGGGCGCCCGGCGGCGGGTCGGTAACGGTGCTGGTCAACGCCACCTCCATCTACTCGGAGGACGGCAACGAGATGGAGTCGGTGGTCGTCACCCTCCAGGACATGACGCCGCTGGAAGACCTGGAAAGGCTCCGGGCGGAATTCCTGGGTCTGGTCAGCTATGAACTGCGGACCCCGCTGGCCTCCATCAAAGGTTCGGCGGCGACCCTGCTGGATGAGTCGGCAGACCTGAATCCCGCAGAGACCCGCCAGTTCCACACCATCATCAATGACCAGGCCGACCGGATGCGCCGGATGATAAGCGACCTGCTGGACACGGCTCATATCGAGTCCGGCACTCTATCGGTCAGCCCGGAGCCTTCGGAGGTTGCGACTCTGGTGGAGCAAGCCGGAACCTCGTTCGTGCGGGGAGGGGGCCGGAACGACCTTCAGGTGGAACTGCCGGCGAATCTGCCCGCCGTGATGGCAGACCGGGCGCGCATAATCCAGGTGATCGGCAACCTGTTGTCCAACGCATCCCGAAACGCGCCGGGAGCATCCCCCTTGATGGTGAGAGCCGAGCGCGATGGTTTATACGTCGCGGTTTCGGTGGTGGCCGAAGGGTGGGCGCTGCCGCCCGACCAACTGCCCAATCTGTTCCGTAAATACTCCCGTATCGATGGCGGCATGGTCGAACGGGACATCGCCGGGTACGGCCTGGGACTGTCCATCTGCAAGGGGATCGTCGAAGCCCACGGCGGCCGGATCTGGGCGGAAAGCGAAGGTCCTGACCGGGGCGTCCGTTTCACTTTCACGATTCCCGTCGCCGACCAGTCTAACCAGCAAGACCCCGCCCATTTCGACCGACCGGCCAGCGGCTCGCGCCTCGGAGAAGTTGGTCCGGCGCGCATCCTCGTGATGGAGGATGATCCCCAGACGCTGCGGCACGTGCGCGACATCCTTTCCAGGGACGGTTACACCACGATATTCGCCACCGGCCCCGATGATGCGCTTCACCAGATGGAGTCGGAAAAACCCCAACTCGCCCTTTTGGATCTGACGCTGCCCGGCGCCGACGGTTTCCAGTTGATGCAGGACATCATCGACGTCGCCGACGTGCCGGTGATCTGCCTCTCCGCCCACGGCCGGGACCAGGACATCGAGCGGGCCCTCGACCTGGGCGCCGCCGACTACATGGTCAAGCCTTTCTCGCCCACGGAGTTGACGGCGCGGATCAGGGCCGCGCTGCGCAAAGCGGCCGCGGCCGACCTCGTCGATGCGGCGTCGCCATTCAAACTGGACAACCTCACCATCGACTATGTCCAGCGCCGGGTGGAAATCGCCGATCAGCCCGTCCATCTGACGCCCATCGAATACGAAATGCTGCGCGTCCTGTCGCTGAACGGCGGGCGGCCGATGTCCCACGAGCAGTTGTTGCGGCGCGTTTGGCGGGTGACCAGCTCCGGCGATCCCCAGGTGGTCCGCACGCATATGCGCCGGCTCAGGCGCAAGTTGGGCGACGACGCTGACAGCCCACGGTACATCTTCACCGAGCCGAGGGTTGGCTACCGTATGCCCAAATCCCACGCCCTGAACGCAGGCTAGCGGCCGGTCCAAGCAACACTATTGTCCCGCGTCAACCGGATCTGCCGACTTGTGGGCCATGCGCACAATACAAATGATGACCAAGGTTGTCTCTATGAATAATCTGATGCAAGGCAAAATCTGTCTCATCACCGGCGGCAGCGATGGCATCGGCTACGCGGCCTCCCGCGAACTGGCCCGTCTCGGCGCCAGAGTAGTCATCATAGGCCGCAACTCCGCCAAGACCGAAGCCGCAGTGCGGCGGATCATCGCCGATACGAACAACCCGGCAGTTGAGTGCCTTTTGGCCGACCTTTCGTCCCAACGTGACGTGCGTCGCGTCGCCGCCGAGGCGATGGAACTGTTGCCTCATCTGGATGTGCTGCTGAACAATGCCGGCGCCATCTTCCTGTCTGACCGGCGCAGCGCCGAAGGTATCGAGATGACCTTCGCGCTGAACCACCTGAGCTACTTCCTGCTGACCGACCTGCTGCTGGAACATCTGCGGAAAGCGCCACGGGCCCGGAT